>JARLJI010000102.1 GCA_031291295.1 Rhodoferax sp.
ACCACCACCGACTGCTGGAGCCCATCGGATACATTCCCCCTGCCGAAGCTGAAGACAACTACTATCGGCAATTAACCAGTCAGGCCGTCATGTCGGTCTGACTTAACCCAACGGGCCTCCTCGATAGCCGGGGCGATTCAGTCCGCTGTGGCATGCTGAGCAACGTGCATCTCAGCCAGTCCGGGCTGTGGACTTACACTATGAATTGGGACGCGACCAGTCAACGGCCCAGGTTGAACGAACACTTGAAATCGTCAGCGCGATGCACGGCACGCCGCCAACCGCCTGGATGCCCATCACTGGTAAACATGGTTGTCACAGTGACAAGGACGGGGGCGCCCACTTTGACCTCAAGTGCTTGAGCCTCCTCTCGGCTGGCGCCAGAAGCCCAGATGTGCTGCTCTCCACGCTTGAATATCACGCCAAGCGACCTCTCGATCAACACCATCACTGTGCCCATACGCTCAAGCTCTTCTATATCTGGAAGAAAGTCTGGTGGCGTACAAAGATAGGTACGTGCCAAGACCAGGGGGGCGCCCTTGACGGATATGATTCGCTCGACGTAGAGCAGCTTCTCAGGCGACTCAAGAGCAAGCGCCTCCCTAACTTCCTTGGGTGCGTCAACCCGCGCAAGGCCTGTGATACGCGAGGTTGGCTTCAATCCTTGCTCTGCCAGGTAGCGGGTCAGACCACCGAGCTCCAAGGCAGAAGGCAGGCGCACATTCACGCCGCGAACAGGAAAGGTTCCCTTGGCTCTTTGGCGAACGACGTAACCTTCATCGACCAGTTCTTTGAGTGCCTGGCGAATGGGTGCGCGGCTGACGTGAAAGCGCTTGATCAAGCTGACTTCAGTGAGAGTTGGCGCGGTCGCGCGACCAGCACCTTGCAATTCTCCGATCAAGATTTGCTTGATCTGACTGTATAAGGGGACAGTAGAACTTCGGTCGATGGCATCTTGCATAGTGAGTATATTAGTCCATTGTTATGCCAATGTGCTATTTATATTCACTAACGCAACATCTTTTGTGAAGTTGAAGCCCCTTGAAACCCAGCACTTTGACCCCGGTTACGGACGCTGGCGATGGAACGTCCTGTCGCTGCGCTTGGGCCTGGCGTTTCAAACCAGCGACTGCGCCAGCATAACCCCGTGGTTTCGATGACGATGCGCTCGGAGTCCAGCAGGCCTTCGTGCTGTTTTGCGGCCAACATCGACAACGTGCTGCGCAGATCTTCACGAATGGTGCAGCAGATGCATCCGTTGTTCATCTGAATGATCTGTTCCTCGCTATCGGCCACCAGGATGTCGTTGTCGATGTTTTCCTCACCGAACTCGTTTTCGATGACGGCAATTTTCTGACCGTGCGCTTCGCTGAGCACGCGCTTGAGCAGCGTGGTTTTTCCGGAACCAAGAAAGCCGGTGAGGATGGTGACGGAGACGAGTGCTATGTCGCTTGACCTTAAAGTGAAACGGGCCCAAAGAGGCCCTCAAGCGGGTGAGGCTCGGCTAGACGGGCACGACGTCGAAAACGGGCAACTTGTCGAGCGCCAAGCTCGAGTTGTTGATCTTACGCACGGGGGTGCCGATCTTGAAGCCTTTCACGTGCCTGATCAGCGCCTCGAACACGGCGTAGATCTCCAGGCGAGCCAGGCCTTGCCCGGCACAACTGTGCGCGCCGTAGCCGAACGAGAGGTGATCCATTGGGTTGCGCTGAATCAAGAAATCCTCCGGATTCTCGTAGTGCCGTGGGTCGTGGTTGCCTGCGCCAAACAGGATGGCGACTTGCGCGCCCTTCGGAATCACGGTGTCATCGATCTCCACATCCCGGGTGGCGCGGCGGCCCTGCGCAATCATGAGCGCACGGTAGCGCAGCACCTCGTTGAGGGCGGCTGGAATGAGTGAGGGATCCTGGCGCAGCAACTGATACTGATCTGGGTGCTCGCCGAACAACTGCAATGCGTTTCCGATCGTGGCGATCGTGGTGTCCATGCCGGCGGCAACGTACTGGTGGATGATGTGACCGCAGCTATCTGCCGGGATCTCTCCACGTTCTGCGGCTGCAAATATGCCATGACCGATACTGCCCTGCTCCAGCTGATCAATGGTGAGCTTTGAAGCCCACTGATAGAGCTCGCCGGCAAGCGGAAAGTTCATGCCGGTGCGAGCGTTCATCGGGCCTAGCACATTGAAGGCGGCCGATCCCCAGTCCAGGATGTGGTTGCGGACATATTCGTCCTTCACACCAATGAGGTCCACCACAACCTGGAGTGGCAGTTCGCGAGCGAGGTCCTGGACCCCATCAAACGCCCCCTTGGTCACCAGATCGCGCACAATCCTCTCCGCCTTTTGATCGATGGAGTCCTTCATTCCACGCAGCGCACGCGGGGTCAGATTTTCCGATAGGGCGGCGCGCAGTTTCGTGTGCAGAGGTGGGTCGGTGGCAAGGGTGGTGCCGGTGAGTGCCTGGTTCACGCCATCGTTGAATCCCACCGCATTTTCGGATGAAAAGGTGGCCCAATCACCCAGAGCATCGCGAATCGCCTCATAGCGCGTGATCGCCCACACATTCGACCGAGTAAGTTTCACGACCGCGGCCTGATCTCGCAACTTGGCGTAGGCGGGGTACGGATTGCTCAAGTTTTCGTCCGACCACAGGTCGATGTCTGACGCAGGTACATTGCTGTTCATTGGTATCTCCTCTTTAGGGTTAGTTTGTTACTGATTGAAAACTCAGTAGTTTCTCCACAGACGCTGGATCCAGCGCCTGGCCAACCTGGTACTGCGACCCAAGTAGCATGCGGCCGGCCGCGGTGAGGGCTGGGCACTTTGATGCCGTATCCATCAGAGGATCCACCTCGATTGATCGGGGTTTCTCTTCCTGATAGACGGTTGCTCGTGTCCTCAGCACTCAGCGCTCTCATTTCCTTCCCCGTGGGGAGGGAGGCATCCATAGCATCTCCTTTAGATGTGGCCAAGTTCGTCGTATTGCCGCAAACTGACTTACATAGTATTATTATAATAATGCAACGATTAGCCGATTGGCAAGGGGAAACCCAAAAATAATCACATCCACCGGAGCAGGCAACGTAGCAGACTTTTCTCAAAACCACAGGAGACGAACATGCAAATCATTCTGGACCGCCCTCGCTGCGAAGGCCACGGACTCTGCGCCGAGGTGGCTCCCAAGCTCATGCACCTCGACGACAAGGGAGAACTCATTCTGGACGTGGAATTTGTGGACGACGCCGATCAGGCTGCGGTGGACGCGGCAAAGGCAGCCGTACGGGTTTGCCCGGTTGCTGCCCTGAAACTTCGTTAATTTTTCTCCGCTTCCTGCTATGGAAAACGTTGTAGTGGTTGGCAATGGAATTGCCGGAACCACGGCGGCAACCGCCCTGCGCGACCACAGCTATCGTGGTCGTATCACTATCATTGGTGCCGAGACACATGAGCCTTACAGCCGCCCAGCGCTCTCCAAGTCGGCGCTCGCTGAAGCTGGCGGGTTCAGTTCACACCTGTTGCCTGTAGCGGACCACGATGCAGACGTGCTGTCGGGCATGGCCGCCATCGGCCTTGATCTGGCCAACCGCCGGCTGAAGCTCAGCGACGGAAGTACTCGCGACTTCGATGGCCTCATCATTGCAAGTGGAATTCGCCCGCGCAAACTGCGGCCGGACCTTGACCTCGAGCTCACCTTTCGCAAAGTGGAGGACGCGCAGGAGTTGCGCACACTTTTGCGCTCAAAACCGCGGGTCGCTGTGGTTGGAGCCGGTGTTTTGGGCATGGAGTTGGCAAGCGCTTGTGCCGCCGCGGGTAGCCGCGTGACCGTGATCTGTCGCAGCAAGCCGATGCGCTCAACCTTGGGCGACTTCCTGGCAGATGTAATAGTGGGAGCAGCCCGTCGCCAGGGGGTAGAAATAGTCAACCCCCATGCCGTGGACGTTCGAGAGTCGGCGAGCGAATTAGGTGCCCGCGAGGTGGTGCTGGCGGATGGTTCGTCGGTGCTGGCTGATCTGGTCATCAGTGCCATCGGTGATGTGCCGAATATCGAGTGGCTCAAGAACTCTGGTCTGTTGAACAACGGCGAACTCCGCGTAGACAGCCGTTGCAGGTTGGCCTCCAATGTGGTGGCTGCGGGGGATGTCGCAGCCATCCCCGGCGAGCACGGACACGCCCGGGTACCGCTCTGGACCAGCGCGATTGAGCAGGCCAAGGTTGCCGCCCAAGCTTTACTGATTGGCGATGCGGCTCCCGAGTTGGATTACCAGCAGTACTTCTGGACGGACCAATTTGGTCTGGCACTCAAGGCCTGCGGCCGGCTGCCAGTGAAGGGCGAACCTGAGTACATTGAGGGCGCGCCGGGAGCGGAGCCAACCCTTATGCGCTGGCAGAACGCCGATGGATCCGGAACCGCCGTGGCCATCAACTACCGAATGCCCATACCGAAGCTTCGTGCACTGAGCCGCCAATCTCCTAGGGCCGCACAAGGCAGGGGCGACCTGAAGCAGCAGTGAACCGTTACGGATTTCCCAGTCAGGTGGTCTGTTCGCCGACACGCGCGATACTGCTCTCTGGTGCAGACCACCGACGGGCACACCTTGGCTCGATGTCGGAAATGCTTACCCCAGAGCTGCGCAAGCAGCCTGCGAGGTTGCCCTTGAACTTGTTGGAAATTCCGATAAGGAATCGAGCGTTGGCGCCAACGCAATCTTGCCCCCCAGGTGCTGACGCTGGGCTGACCCAATGCGAATCTCTGCAATCCGGCCTGCAGCAACGGTTTGCGAAGCATGTGTCTGGGTCAACGAAATCCCGGCAGGTGGGTCAAGATTGCGTTGGTGGGTATTCCGGTCGACCGTGAACGGAGATTCTGGCCGATCGTGAACGATTTGGAGTAGTGACCGGAGTCACTGTTTACTATGCTGGAATGCTTGTTCACGAGACCGGAATCAGGGTCTGCAGCGTGTGATGTTGCGCATATTTCCCTAACCCATGCGGGGTAGCCTCGACAGCTTTGCTGGAGTGGGCATGCCCGATAAGCCAGCAGGTTGATGCGTTTGATGCCCAGTGTCTTGCGGCCATCGCACGCGGGATAGTTGACGCGGTGTTGCCCGATTTCATAGTCAGTCTAGGTAATCAAGATGCCACCTCAACAAAATTGGCCACAGCCCCGGATGTTCATGGCTCAGGCGGATCAGGCGATCTCGTACCTGAAGTGAAACGCTGCGTGGCGTGGCGTGGTTTCACAAATCACGGACTCAGCTTCGGTGCGCGTGTCCGAGTTCATTTGATCGTCAACTACCATTGAACAATGAAACGATTCTTGTCTGCCCTCCTTTTGTCCTTCTTGGCGCTCGGTTGCATCGGCGCCCAGGCCAGCCCCTGTTCCGCCGAGCAGTTTGCAAGCGGCCAAATGCTTCGCTTCACGGACTCCGTCCTGGCGCGAGACACCCATATCGTGGTTCGCCCTGCCGTCGCTCGATAAGCCAGCCCCATGCCGCCAAAACTTGCACAAGGCCTCGCGCGACTTCGGAACTCGGCGCGCAGCTCGGCGCGCACCGTCGCCGCCATGCTGCTCAGCGTCGGTTCGCTGGCGCTCCTCTCGAAGTTCGTCCCCGTCGACATTGAGCTTTCCATCCTGGCGGTGCTGCTTCCGCTCGTCGTTATTCGCTTGCCACATGACTTTCGAATGTCGGAGCGTGCCATCAGCTTTGCCGTGATAGCGCTGATGTCCATCCTGGCGGTGGAGTTGCCGGCCTTGCTCAGCTGGAATGCGGTTGTGGGCATGGGGCTGCTGATCCTGGCCGCGGCGGCCTCGAAGTGGCTGCGCGGTCGAGGCAGGGCATTTGCGATCGCAGGTGTCGGGGCTGGGCTCGCCGTGCGCCTCGCCTTGATCACGCCACAGACCCATGGAAGCACCAACGAGCCCACGCGGGTCGTACTCACGATCGCAGTGGTCGTGCTGGCTTACGGGTGGGTCGGGATTCTGGACTGGCTCATTCCCCGCAAGACCACCGCACCTCGGGAGAGCTCCTTGCCTGCGAAACCGGCGCTCCACGCCGCCGGGCTAGCAAAAAGAAACGAGAGCCGTCGAAGCGGGACGGTGCAGATGGCCCTGGCGATGGCCTGCGCATGCGTGCTGGGCCGCGCCCTGTTTGCCGACCACTGGACGTGGTCAGCCCTGTCTGCCTTCCTGGTATTGAACGGCACTCTGGTCAGGGCGGAAGTTCTGAACAAGGGTGTGCACCGACTCGTCGGCGCGGCAGCCGGCACCGTTGGCGCATCGATGGTCGCTGGCGTGTTCGCCGCGAACAGCCCGGCCACGCTTGCCGCACTGCTGGCGATTTTGACGGTTTCGATTGGGCTGCGACCCCTTGGTTACGCCTGGTGGGTCGCCGGTCTGACGGCCAGCCTTTCCCTGCTCTATAGCTACCAGGGGCAGGATGCGGCGGCTTTGCTCGGAACACGCCTGATGGCGCTGAGCACGGGTGCCGTTCTCGCCATTGCCGTGGCCTGGTTTGTGCTGCCGATTCGAGGGAAGCCGCGGTCCGCTGGCATGCGTTGACAGGTTCCGGCGTTCGGGAGCAACATGACACAAGGCTGGCGAAGAACAGTCTTTTCAGGTCGGGCTTTCACCATGGGGGAACCATCATGTCCGCACACACTTACAAGATTCTCGAACTGGTCGGCACCTCAACCGAGGGTAGCGATCACGCGATACGCGATGCGATTGCCAAGGCAGCGCTCACGGTCAAGCACATGGATTGGTATGAAGTGCTCGAGTCGCGAGGCCATATCGTGGACGGGAAGGTTTCACACTACCAGGTCACGATCAAGGTAGGCTTCCGGCTGGAGTAGCGCTGCCGGTGCCAGGCCATTTGAAGTCGCCTTCCATCAATCCAGCCACAGGAGAACCAGGATGATTCAACTGCAGACTTTCTCGAGTTCACCCGTCAAGATGTCAAAACCACAAAAGGATAGGAACATGAATACCATGCGTCGCACTTTGTACAAGTTTCTTCTCGTGGCTGCCGCCGCCCTCTCACTGGGTGCCATCAGCGTCCAGGCGAATGCCGCCACCGCGGAGGATCTGAACGCAGACGCCGCCCGGGCCCTGCAAACCTTGTACAAGACCAATCCTGCCGCCGAAGCCATTTCCAAAAAGGCCAGGGCGATCCTGGTTTTCCCCAAAATCCTGAAGGCCGGGCTGGTCTTCGGTGGGAGCTATGGTGAAGGCGTTCTCATGAAGAATTCGCAAGTCGCCGGCTACTACAACTCGGTTTCCGCGTCCTGGGGCTGGCAGGCCGGCGCCGAGTCGTACGGTTACGTCGTATTCCTCATGAACAACAAGGCCGTGAACTATCTGGACAAGTCCAAGGGATGGGAAATCGGTGTCGGGCCCTCCGTGGTCGTCGTCGATGAAGGAGTTGCCAAGAATCTTTCAACAACAACATTGAAGAACGATGCCTATGCCTTCATTTTTGACCAGCAGGGACTCATGGCAACCCTGAGCATCGAAGGCACGAAAATCAGTCGCATCAAGGTCAAGCATTGAGGCGGCAGCCACACATGCGGGGCCGCCAGGACTTGCGCAAAAGGTGTTGTTTCTGCTTCAATAGATTGCGTTTCGGTCACACGTTCCATTGGCTCTTCGCTTTCGGAGGTTGATATGCGACTCGATCTTTTCCACACGCGCCCTGAGGCGCATATCCGCAAGGCCCAGGAATACCTGGAAGAAGCCAATCTCGCCCGCATCGAGCACGAGGCGGCAGCGGAACATCATGCCGCGCTGGCAACGATGTACACGCAACGGATTGCCCGGCTGCAACAGCAAATCGCCGACTCGATGATGCCCTATGTCTCATCCGGGCAACAGGTTTTCGAGCCCCTTCAGGCCGATCCGGGCAAACGCGGCCCCGATGCAGTCGTCTCCTTGACCCGGATGCAAAGAGCCGGAACCACAGACGGCGGGTAAAGTGCGTCTTGGGGCCTGGCCGCAGGCCCCGACAAAGGAGACGCCATGAACCCGTTGATCCGACGCCAGACGCTGGCCGATATCCTGCGCCGCAGCGCGCGCCGCACCCCCGGCAAAACAGCCGTCATCTGCGGCAGCACGACCTGGAGCTACGCCGAATTCGAGCGCATTACCGAACGCGTGGCGGCCGGCCTGGCCGGGCGCGGTGTCGGCAAGGGAGTTCGGGTCGCCATCCTCGCGCGCAACTCGCATGCCTTTGCCGCCCTGCGTTTTGCGCTGGCGCGGCTCGGCGCAGTGCTGGTGCCGATCAACTTCATGCTCAAAGCCGACGAGGTGGCCTACATCCTGCGCCATGCGGGCGCGCAGATGCTGGCCACCGACAGCGCACTGGCCGAACTGGCCCGCGCGGGGGCCGCGCTGGACACCTCGGTGCGCGAACTGATCTGGCTGCCCTCGGAGGACCCGAGCGAGCCGGCGCCCGGCATGACCAGGTTCGACGCGCTGGCCACCAGCACCGGCGCGGTGCCCGAAGTCGCGCTGGACGGCACCGACCTGGCGCAGATTGTCTACACCAGCGGCACCGAGTCCAGCCCCAAGGGCGCCATGCTGACGCACGATGCCGTGCTGTGGCAATACGTGAGCTGCGTGGTGGACGCCGGCATTGCCAGCGACGACCTGACGCTGCATGCGCTGCCGCTTTACCACTGCGCGCAGCTCGATGTGTTCTTCGGCCCCGCCATTTATGTGGGTGGGACCAATGTGATCACGTCCAAACCCGTGCCCGACAACCTGCTGCCGCTGATCGCGCGGCACCGCATCACCTCTTTTTTCGCGCCACCGACGGTGTGGATCGCGCTGCTGCGCTCGCCGCTGTTCGATCAGACCGATCTTTCGTCGCTGGCCAAGGGCTACTACGGCGCCTCCATCATGCCGGTGGAGGTGCTGCGCGAATTGGCGGCGCGGCTGCCCAAGGTGCGGCTGTGGAACCTGTATGGCCAGACCGAGATCGCACCGCTGGCCACCATGCTGGGCCCCGACGACCAGTTGCGCAAACCGGGCTCGTGCGGGCGCGCCGTGCTGAACGTGGAAACCCGCGTGGTAGACGACCAGATGCGCGACGTGGCCCCTGGCGCGGTGGGCGAGATCGTGCACCGCTCGCCGCACCTGATGCTGGGCTACTTCCACGACGACGAGCGCACCCGGGCGGCATTCGAGGGCGGCTGGTTCCACTCGGGCGACCTGGCCACTATTGACGACGAGGGCTACATCACGGTGGTGGACCGCAAGAAGGACATGATCAAGACCGGCGGCGAAAACGTCGCCAGCCGCGAGGTGGAAGAAATGATCTACCGCCTGCCCCAGGTGTCCGAGGTCGCGGTGATCGGCCTGCCGCATCCGCACTGGGTCGAGGCCGTCACCGCCGTGGTGGTCATCAAGGCCGGCCACGCGCTGAGCGTGGCCGAGGTGATGACGCATTGCGCCGCCGGCATGGCCAGCTTCAAGAGTCCCAAGCACGTGGTGTTTGCCCAGGCGCTGCCAAAGAACCCCAGCGGCAAACTGCTCAAGCGCGAGCTGCGCCAGATGTATGCGAAGTTGATCGGATGACTATTTTTTTGATAGCTGCCTGCCTATATCTGGCAAGGGCTACGGGGCTATTTTCCTTAAGAAGCCGATCATGAACCCATACCGGCGACTGCTCGGCGTGGTCGTTTTTTTCGGCGTGCTGCTCGCCGTGTTCCAGTTCACCGGCCTGCGCGACAACTTCAGCCTCGCGTTTTTGCGCGACGCCTTTCTGGCGCACAAGCTGGGCGGCGTGCTGATCTTTGTCGCCATGTTTTCGCTTGGCAACCTGATCCAGATACCGGGCTTGATTTTCCTGGCCGCGGCCGTGCTCGCGTTGGGCCGCGTGTGGGGCGGCGTGGTGACCTATATCGCGGCCGTCATGTCGTGCGCCATCACGTTTTTGATCATCCGGTTCATGGGCGGCGACGCCCTGCTGCAGCTCCGAAGCCGCTGGGCCCGCCAGATCCTCGGCCGCCTGCACGCGCAGCCGGTCACCAGCATCGCCTTGCTGCGCACGATGCTCCAGACCCTGCCCGCACTGAACGCGGCGCTGGCCCTGTCGGGTGTCAAATTCCGCCAATACCTGGCCGGCACGATGCTGGGGCTCCCGCTGCCAATCGCGCTGTACTGCCTGTTTTTTGACTACCTGGCGGTTCTGCTGCACCTGCACTGACGCACGCGGCGCAAAATGGCTCCATGAAAATACCCCCCAGACTGGTGCCGCTGATGGAAGACGGCCTGATCGACAGCGTCGTGCGCCAGCTCATGAGCGGCAAGGAAGCCATGGTGTTCGTGGTGCGCTGCGGCGCCGAGACGCGCTGCGCCAAGGTCTACAAGGAAGCCAACAAGCGGGCCTTTCGCCAGGCAGTGGACTACACCGAAAACCGCAAGACCAAAAACAGCCGGCAGGCGCGCGCCATGGCCAAGGGCACGCGCTACGGGCGCGAGGTGCAGGAACAGGCCTGGCAAAACGCCGAGGTCGACGCGCTGTACCGGCTGGCCGCGGCCGGCGTGCGCGTGCCCAGGCCCTACCACTTTCACGAGGGCGTGCTGCTCATGGAGTTGGTGACCAATGCCGACGGCGACGCGGCCCCGCGCCTCAACGACCTCGCCTTCACGCCCGAGCAGGCGCGCCAGCACCACCACACGCTGATCCAGGAAGTGGTGCGCATGCTGTGTGCCGGCGTGGTGCATGGCGACCTGAGCGAATTCAACATCCTGATGGGGGTGGACGCCGACGGTCACGCGTGCCCCGTGATCATCGACCTGCCGCAAGCCATCGACGCGGCGGGCAACAACCATGCGCCTGCCATGCTGGAGCGCGACGTGGCCAACCTGCGGAACTATTTCGGCCAGTTTGCGCCCGAGCTGTTGAGCACCGACTACGGGCGCGAAATCTGGGCCCTGTATGCCGCCAGCGCGCTGCACCCCGACGCGGCGCTCACCGGCCGTTTCGAGCGCAGCCGCAAGGCCGTGGACCTGGATGGCGTGCTGCGCGAGATTGGCGACGCGCGGGCTGAAGAAGCCGCCCGGCTGCTGCGCATGCAGGCCGCCTGAAGCGGGCTGCCCTGCCCTTTGACAAAGCCTTTGGCCGTCAGGCCAGCGGGCGCTTGAGGCGAATCTCTTCGAGTTTGATGGTGCCCATGACGACCGTCTTGGCCGTGGACATTTCCCGCTTGAAGCCGGCCAGCTCAAAGAAGCGCAGGGCGCGCTCGTTGCGCAGCGGAACCCAGACCGTCACGTTGGTGCAACCCTCTTCCAGCAGCCCCTCGCGCGCGCCGTCCCACAGCGCCAGGCCGACACCCTGGCCCCAGTGCGCGGGCGCCGCGTAGATCGCCCAGATTTCTCCGGCGGTGGCCGGCGTGCCCTTGTCGCGCGAGCGGTCGAAACCGGCAAAGCCCACGACCTTGTCGCCGTCCAGCGCCACCACTACCTGCGGGTCGCCGTATTCGATCGCTTCGCGCCACAGCGCCAGGCGCTTGATGGCGGGCAGGCTGCCCAGGTGTTCGTCGGGCACCAGCCCCTTGTAGGCGGCCTGCGACGCGCTGGCATGAATATCGGCGACGGCCTGGGCCTCGTTCAGGGTGGCGGGGCGAACCTCGTAAATGGGCGTGCTGGACATGACGGATGAATGGTTGAAAAGGGTTGAGATGGATTGGATCGGGAATCGAAAGACTCCGCAGGAGCCAAATTGTCGCCGCAAAAACCGGCCTCGTCATTCGGGCCGCGCGGCCACGCTGCCGATCGGGTGTCAGGTGCTTTGCCTGACGACCAATTCAAAACCCAGATCCCGGTTGGCGATGGCCGGTCGCTGCTTGTTCATCAAACTTAAAAGGACCTGTGCAGCCTCGCGGCCGACCTCGGTGCGGGGCGTCAGGATGGTGGTCAGCGGCGGCACCATCTGGGCGCTTTCCGCCAGGTCGTTGAACCCGGCCACCGCGATGCGGCCCGGCACCTCGATGCCCATGCGCAACGCGTGCAGCAAGGCGCCGTGCGCCAGGTCGTCGTTGCAAAAGAAAATGGCATCGACGCGGGGCTTGGCCGCGACGATCTGCTCAAACATGCGCGCGCCCAATTCGACCGACGAAGGCGCCTGGTCCAGCCACTCCAGGCGCGCATCGTGGCGGCCGCACGCGGACAAAGTGTCGCGCCAGCCCTGCAGGCGCTGCAGGGTACGGGCATCGAGTTGGGCCGCCGCAAAGGCAATGCGCTTGTGGCCGCGCCCGAGCAGGTGCTGCGTCATGGCAGCTGCAGCCTCGGTTTGCGAAAAGCCCACGCTGAAGGCCTGTGCGTGTTTGTCGATTTCCATCATGGTGACGCACGGCGTCTCGCTGGATTTGATCAACTTGCGTGTCGCCTTCGATTGATCGAGGCCGGTGAGCAGCAGGCCCGCGGGCCGATGCAGCAGTTGTTCACGCACCAGCTGCTCTTCTTCCACCGGGTCGTAGTGGGTGATGCCGATCAGGGTCTGGAATCCGCCCTGGCGCAGCGTGTGCTGGGCCGCCTCGAGCAACTCGACGAACAGCCGGTTGGTCAGGGACGGAATCAGCACGGCCACATGGCTGCTGCGGTGCGATGCGAGCGCCCGCGCCGCCGGATCGGGCACATAGCCCAGCGTGCGTGCGGCCGCCGTGACGCGCTCGGCAAGCGCCGCGTCGACGGTGGACGCCCCGCGCAGCGCACGCGAAGCCGTCATGGGGCTGACGGCAGCCACACGCGCCACATCCGCGAGGGTGGCCCGCCCTGTCGCGCGCCCGGAGCGGGAAACATTGCTCTTCATGATCTCAGTGTAAACCCCAGTATTTGGCCGTCGAAAAACTCTTAAGATAGCGCTACCTCATTGGCAATTTTCTCCTGATTCATGTCTGCATCAATTCCATTTTCCAGATTTCGTTTCGAAAAGATAGCGCTATCTTACTATCGTGAATGAACCCCCACATGACGCCAGTTCACCCTTCTGCTGACCCGGGCACCGGGCCTGCAACGCCCTGTGCCAGCCAGCCGGCGCTGGCCGCCGCGCTCGATTGCAACCTGGTCGTGATGGGCGTGTCCGGTTGCGGCAAATCCAGCCTGGCGGCAGCGCTGAGCCAATCCATGGGTGGCTTCCTGATCGAAGGCGACGATTTCCACAGCGCCGGCAACAAGGCCAAGATGCATGCCGGCGTCGCCCTCACGGACGAGGACCGCGCCGGCTGGCTGGCAGCCCTGGGCCTTCAACTGGGCCAGCGCGCCCGTGGCACCGTGCTCAGCTGTTCGGCGCTCAAACGAGCTTACCGCGCGACCCTGCGCGCGGCCTCGCCGGGACTGCGCTTCATTTTTCTGTACATCGACCTGGAGCACGCCCTGGCGCGCGTTCAGGCGCGGGCGGGAGAACACTTCTTCCACCCTGCCCTGGTGCACAGCCAGTTTGAAGCGCTCGAAGCACCGACCGGCGAAGCCGGGGTGCTGCGACTGGACGCCACCCAACCACTTTCCACCTTGTGCGAGGCCGCCCGCGGCTGGCTCGCGCATCAAACCACCGAGCCCGGTCACTTCAAGGACGAAACCCCATGAACGCCTTCACCACAAAAATCATTCCCCGCCTTCGCTGGCGCATCGGTGGCCTGATTGGGGCCGGGGTGCTGATCAATTATTTCGACCGCATCAGCATTTCGGTTGCCGGGCCGCAACTGCAGCAGGCCTTCAACCTGACCCCGGCCGACCTGGGCCTGTTGTTCAGCGCCTTTTTCTGGAGCTATGCCCTGCTGCAAATCCCGGCCGGCCTGATTCTGGACAAGTTCGGCGTGACCCGCATTGGCCGCTGGAGCGCGCTCTTGTGGGGCATTGCCTCCACCATCACCGCCTGCGCGAGCGGGTTCGCCGGCATATTTCTCGCCCGCGTGTTGCTCGGCATCGCCGAGGCGCCCAGCTTTCCGGCCAACTCCAAGGCCACCGGTTACTGGTTTCCGCGCACGGAGCGCGCACTGTCCACCGCGCTGTTCGACGCCGCCGCCAAGTTCTCCAACGTGATCGGCGTCCCGCTGATCGCGCTGGCCGTGGTGCATCTGGGCTGGCGCTGGGGCTTCGGCATCGTCGCCGTGCTGAGCTTTGTGTATTTCATCGCCTTCTTCCTGATCTACCAGGATCCAAGCCGGCACCCCAAGCTCAGCGCGGAGGAGCACCAGTACATCACCGCCAACGGCGCCACCCCGGAGGGTGAACTCTCCGCCAATCCAGCCGGCATGCTCGGCTATCTGCTCAAGAGCCGCAAGATCTGGGGGCTGTCCATCGGTTTTTCGGCCTATGGTTATTGCTTCTATCTCTTCCTGACCTGGCTGCCTGGCTATCTCGTGCAGACCATGCACATGAGCATTCTCAAATCTGCCTCATTTGCCGCCATTCCCTGGCTGTGCGCCACCGTATCCGACCTCGTCGTCGGCGGCTGGCTGATCGACCACCTCATTGCCAAAGGGCATGACGAAACCCGCGTGCGCAAAAGCGTGCTGCTCGCCGGCATGTTCGGCGGCCTGGCGGTGTTTGGCGCCACCACGACGACCGATCCGGTGATCGCGATCATCTGGATTTCGATTGCCCTGAGTGGCCTGGCTGCGGCCGCGCCGGTAGGCTGGTCGCTGCCATCGCTGGTCGCCCCCAAAGGCGGCGTCGGCACCGTGGGCGGCATCATGAATTTCGCGAACAACATGATGGGCGCGGTCGCGCCGATCGTGACGGGCTACATCGTGGGCAGCACGCACTCCTTCAGCAATGCGTTCATCGTGGCCGGCGTGGTTCTGCTGATTGGCATGGCCTCTTTCGTTTTCCTGCTGGGCAGGATCGAGCCCCTGCCGGAGCCGCCCGCGCCTGTCGGCGCAGGCTACGCGGTGCGCTGACCCGCCCTGGCTGGCTGCGGTTTGCCGGATGGTCCGGGGGGCGATGCCAGGGACGACTGGCACCGCTGCCGGGCACGACGGATAATCGGCCAGCGGCGGCCGCGCCCCGCACCCGTATGCTACATATTCAATAGCTAGCTGTGGACAGCCGATCAGGGCTTGCGGCCATTTTCTTGTAAATCTCGTGGCCGCCTGCGGGTCACTTTGCAGCACCAGGATCTTATGGCCACCATTCTTTTCCCGATTCCGGCAACCGACTTCGACCCGACCGAGACCGCCGTGCCGTGGCAGATCCTCGCCTCGCTCGGCCACCGCCTGGTGTTTGCCACACCGGACGGCACGCCCGGCCAGGCCGATCCGCGCATGCTCACGGGCCAGGGACTGGGCATGCTGGCGCCGATCCTGATGGCCGATGCCAACGGCCGGCGCGCCTACGAGTCGATGGAACGCAGCGAGGCCTTTCGCCAGCCGCTGCGTTATGAGGACATCAAGACGGGCGACTTCGATGCCCTGCTGCTGGCGGGCGGCCACGCGCCCGGCATGCGGCCGTATCTGGAGTCGGCCTTGCTGCAGACACGCGTGGCAGAGTTTTTTGCGCAGGGCAAGCCCGTGGGCGCCATTTGCCACGGCGTGCTGCTGGCCGCACGCTCGCGCAACAAGGCCGGCCAGTCAGTGCTGTCGGGCAAAACGACGACCGCACTGACCAAGCTGCTGGAGATGAGCGCCTGGGCGGCCACCTGCACCTGGCTGGGACGCTACTACCGCACCTACGACGAATGCGTTGAAGATGAGGTCAGGCGCGCGCTGGCCCGCCCCTCCGATTTCGTCAAAGGGCCGCCGGCGCTCAGGCGCGACAGCCTTGATAACCTGCAGCCCGGCTTCACGGTGCTCGACGGCCACTACCTGTCGGCGCGCTGGCCCGGCGATGCGCACCGGTTTGGTACCGAGTTCTCGAAACTGCTGGCCTCCAGCGCGCCAAGTTTATGAATGATTTGCGCCAGCACAGCCCCGCCGCCGAGCGCAACAGGCAACCCATTCTGGAAGTCTTGCAGCGCCTGCTGCCCAAGCGCGGCACGGCGCTGGAGATTGCCAGCGGCACGGGGCAGCATGTGGCCCACTTCGCCTCCAGCCTGCCGGGCTGGACCTGGCAGCCGAGTGACCCGGAACCCGGTGCGCTGGCGTCGATCGCCGCCTGGTGTGTGCAGGATGGCGCCGGCACCCCGCTGCCCAACGTGCGCCCGCCGGTTCGTCTGGACGTGATGGCGCCCAGCTGGCCCGGCATCGATGTGGCGGACGCCATCTTCTGCGCCAACATGCTGCACATCGCGCCGTGGGCGACCTGCGCGGCGCTGATGCGCGGTGCCGCGCGGCACCTGGCACCGCACGGCGTGCTGCTGACCTACGGCCCCTATTGGGTGGACGGCGTCGCCGCGGCGCCCAGCAACCTGGCGTTTGATCAGAGCCTGCGCGCGCGCAACCCGGCCTGGGGAATCCGGCATCTAACCGACGTGGCGCACGAGGCGGCCCAGGCCGGCTTGCGACTGCGCGAGCAGATCGCCATGCCGGCCAACAACCTGCTGCTGGTGTTCACGCGCATGGAGCAAGGTCAACTAGCCGACACAGGTGGGGCGGCATGAGCCGCGGGGCCGCGCCCAAGGCGACTACCGCAGCGGGTAGCGCGCAAGTTACCTGATGAGTCCGGTCGAGAACAAGTCGATTGAGGTTTTTGCCGCGCGGCTGGAGCCCGCGGGCACGCGCTTCGACGCGCCGGCCGACGTGCCGTTGCTGCAAGCCGCGCTGCGCGCCGGCATCGAGCTGCCCAGTTCGTGCCGCAACGGAACCTGTCGCACCTGCATGTGCCGCCTGCTCGAAGGACGCATTGCGTACCGGATCGAATGGCCGGGGCTGAGCCTGGAGGAAAAGCAGGAGGGATTGATCCTGCCTTGCGTGGCATACCCTGCGTCAAGCGTGGTCATCGAGTTGCTCCGTCGATAGACTGCTATTGTTTTAATAGATGCCTATCCTTGTTACAAATAGGCTACAGGCCTTTTCGGCTTGAAACCAAGCTGCAACACGCTCACCCGGCGCGCTGGCCGCGTTGCGCAGCACTTTCAAGCCCGCCGTTGATGAGGCATGATTTCGCTCATCGTGAATTTCAAGCGCTCTCTTTTTTCGCCGCTGCTTTTCGCCGCGCTGGCGCGCCGGCTGGCCCTGCTGGGCTTGCTCGCGCTGGGCGGTGGCGGCCCCGTGGCGGCGGCTCCCTTCGAAGACACCATTGCCCAGCGCACGCAGGCGTGCACGGCCTGCCACGGCCAGCAGGGCCGGGCCGGACCGGATGGCTACTACCCGCGCATCGCGGGCAAGCCGGCGGGCTACCTGTACAACCAGTTGATCAATTTTCGCGAGGGGCGGCGCCACTATGGCTTGATGACCGGCATGGTGGATCTGCTGTCGGACACCTATCTGCTGGAAATTGCGCAGTACTTTTCCTCGATCGACGTGCCCTACCCGCCGCCCTCTTCCGCGGCACAGCTGGCCGCCACGCCCGAGATCTTGCGCCAGGGGCAGCTGCTGGTCACCCACGGCGACCCGGCGCGCGAGATTCCGGCCTGCGTGCAGTGCCACGGCCAGGCGCTTACGGGCGTGGCGCCGAACATTCCGGGGCTGCTCGGGCTGCCGCGCGACTACATCAACGGCCAGATGGGCTCGTTTCGTACCGGACAGCGCCGCGCCCACGCGCCCGACTGCATGGCGAAGGTGGCGGGACGGCTCAGCCTGGCCGAGGTGAATGCCGCCTCCAGCTGGCTGGCCACGCAGGCGCTGCCCGCCGACACCCACCCGGCGACGTCCTTGCCGGCCCCGTTGCCCCTGCCGTGCGGCAGCGCGCCCCCGCCTGAAGGGGCGCGCCAATGAAAAAACTGGGTATCGCGCTGCTCGCTGGCGTAGTCGTGCTGGCCGCCCTGGCTGCTCTGGTGTGGCACCTGAATGTGCGCGACGAGCCCGATGTGTCGGCGCCCCTGGCGGCATCAGCCAGCGCGCCGGCAGCCGCCACCGTGGCGCGCGGCGAATACCTGGCGCGGGCCGGCGACTGCATGGCCTGCCACACCGCGCGCGGCGGTGCGTCTCTTGCGGGCGGGCTGGGTCTGGCCACGCCGTTCGGCACGGTGTACACGTCCAACCTCACGCCCGACGTTGAGACCGGCATTGGCACTTGGTCGTCCGCGTATTTCTGGCGCGCCCTGCACAACGGCCGCGCCAAGGATGGCCGCCTGCTGTACCCGGCGTTCCCGTACACCAATTACACGCAGGTCACGCGCGAAGACTCCGATGCCATCTACGCCTGGCTGCGCACGCTGCCGCCGGTGCACCAGGCCAACCGCCCGCATGCGCTGCGCTGGCCGTACAGCACGCAGGCGGCGCTGGCGGTGTGGCGCGCGCTGTTCTTCAAACCCGGGGCCTATGTGTCTAACCCCGCCCACACGGCCGAATGGAACCGCGGCGCCTATCTGGTGCAGGGCCTGGGCCATTGCAGCGCCTGCCACGCTGCGCGCAACGCGCTGGGCGCCACGTCCGACTCGCTGGACCTGGCCGGCGGGCTGATTCCACTGCAAAACTGGTACGCGCCGTCGCTGGAGTCGCCGTTTGAAGCGGGCGTGGCCGACTGGGACATACCGCACATTGTCGAGCTGTTCAAAACCGGCGCGACCCGGCACGGCTGGGTCACCGGCCCGATGGCCGAGGCGGTGCTGCGCGGCACCCAGTATTTGTCGCAGGAAGATCTGGTCGCCATCGCCCAGTATCTGAAGGCTTTGCCTGGCGCCCATGTTGGCGCGGCGCCCACGGCGCGGCCGCATACCCAGGTCAGCGCTGCCGTGGCGGCTCTGGGCGCCAAGTTGTACAAGGACAGCTGCGCCCAGTGCCACGGCGATGCGGGTCAGGGCGTGCCGCACGCTTATCCGGCGCTGGCCGGCAATCGCGCCGTGACGATGGACTCGCCGGCCAACCTGGTGCAAATGGTTTTGTATGGCGGCTTCCCGCCGGCCACTGAAGGCAACCCGCGCCCGTTCGGCATGCCGCCCTACGTGCTGGTCTTGAGCGACAGCGAGATTGCCGCCGTGCTGACCCACATTCGCACGTCCTGGGGCAACCAGGCTGAGCAGGTCACCGAACTGGAAGTCAACCACTTGCGCAGCAACGCAACACCTTGAATCGAGGAGCACACCATGGACTACCATCACGGCAAATTCGTCTGGTTTGAGCACCTGTCGCGCGACCTTCCCAAGGCGCGCGCCTTTTACGACGCTCTGTTCGGCTGGCGCACCGACAGGGTCGAGATACCTGGCAGTGTTCCCTATCCGATGATTCATCATGGCGGACACGGCATCGGCGGCTTTCGGGAAGCGCCGGTGGGCACCGCCGTGCGATGGATGCCCTACCTGTCCGTAGAGGATATCGATGTCTCGTTCAGGGATGCGATTGCCGCCGGTGCAAAACCCCTCATGCCGCCCATTGAGTACGGTGCCGTCGGCTGTGGCGCCGTGCTGGCCGACCCGACCGGGGCCGAATTCGTCATCTGGAAAAGCACGCGAGGCGACCCACCCGATGCCGCCGAAATCGCCCTGGGCGACTGGTACTGGAACGAGCTGGTGACCACCGACGAAAAGAAGGCTTTGGCCTTCTACGAGAGCGCCTTCGGCTTCACCAGTGAAGGCGTGGACATGGGACCGATGGGAACCTATTACCTCCTCAAAAAGGACGGCACGCCGCGGGCCGGCTTGTTGAAAGCCCCCGAGCCCCGGGACGGTTCGAACTGGCTGCCCTATGTGCGGGTGGCCGACTGCGACGCCTCGACCGCGAAAGCCCAGTCGCTGGGTGCACGCGTCGCGATGCCGCCGCGCGATATTCCGGGCATCGGCCGCTTCAGCGTGCTGATCGACCCGCTCGGCGCCGCAATCGCGGTGATGCGAAGTCAGCCGGCGAGCTGACAGGCCGCTACAAAGAGAGCCGCATATGCAACGCATCGTGATCGTGGGCGGGGGCGCAGGCGGGCTGGCCCTCGCGACGCAGCTGGGCAAACGTCTGGGCCGCAAGGGGCTGGCTGAAATCACCCTGGTCGATTCGGCCCGCACCCACGTCTGGAAGCCGCTGCTGCATCAACTGGCGGCCGGCAGCTATGACACCCACGCGGAAGAAATTGAATACCTGGCCCAGGCGCGCTGGAACCACTTCAAATTCCGGCTGGGCAGCCTGGTCGGGGTCGACCGCGCCAGCAAGACCGTGCAGCTGGCGGCCAGCCATGACGATGCCGGCGCCGAGATCACGCCCGCGCAACAGGTGGCTTACGACACGCTGGTGATTGCGGTGGGCAGCCAGACCAACGACTTCGGCACACCGGGGGCCGCCGAATACACCATCAAACTCGACACGCCGCAAGCCGCCAGGCGCTTCAACGACCGGCTGATCAATGCCTGCATCCGCGCCCAGGCTGTGCCGCGCACGGCAGGCAGCGGGCGCCTGACGGTGACCATCGTCGGCGGCGGTGCGACCGGCGTCGAGCTGGCAGCGGAGCTGCATGCCTCGGCGCGCATGCTGGCCAACTTCGGCTTTGACTACATTCATCCCGAAAAGGATCTGCAACTGGTTTTGGTGGAAGCCGCGCCGCGCCTGTTGTCGCAGTTGCCGCAGCGGCTGGGCGAAGCCGCGCTGCGCGAGTTGCGCAAGCTGTCGGTGGAGGTGCATACTAGCGAAAAGGTTGTCGAAGTCACGGCCGACGGCTTGAAGATGGCCAGCGGCAAGGTGATTCCATCCACCATCACCGTCTGGGCGGCGGGCGTCAAGGCGGCGGATTTTCTCAAGACCCTGGGGGGTGAGCAGCCGCTGGAGACCAACAAGCTCAATCAGCTGCTCGTCAACGGCAATTTGCAAAGCACCTTGGACGCCAGCATCTACGCCTTTGGCGACTGCGCCGCGTACCAGCAGCCCGATGGCACCTGGGTGCCACCACGGGCACAGGCGGCGTATCAGCAGGCCATGTACCTGGTGCGCGCACTGCCGCAGCTGACGGCAGGCAGGGCGGTCCCCGCCTTTGTGTACACGGACCAGGGCTCGCTGGTGTCCCTGTCGGAGTATTCCTCGGTCGGCAGCCTGATGGGGAGCCTGACCAGGGGCAGTTTTTTCATAGAAGGACAGCTGGCCAAACTGATGTATTGGGGCCTTCACAAGCAGCACCAGTTTGCGCTCGGCGGCCTGCGAAAAACGCTGCTGATCACCTTGTCGGAATTGCTCGACCATACCTACCGGCCGCGAATCAAGCTGCACTGAGGGGTGGATTCGCAGCGGAATCGGGCCGGCCAGGAAAACGGCCCGGATCGGCGGCACAATAGCCGCATCACTACCGGAGAAGCACCATGCCCAAAGGCGAGCAAAAGAGCAACAAGCAAGTCAAAAAACCCAAGAAAGACTTGTCTCCCCCCAAACCCGTATCGCCCGACGCGGTGCGGCCCACCATCACCACCGTCGTGCCGGCGCGGGGCAAGGTCAAGAAGTAACGCCGCCACATGACTGACCAGCCGGGCAATCCGCTGCATGGCCTCACGCTGGAGGCGCTGCTGGGCGCGCTGGTGGCCCAGTATGGCTGGGCCGGTTTGGGTGAGCGCATCAACATCCGCTGTTTCACCAGCGAGCCCAGCATCGCCTCCAGCCTGAAGTTTTTGCGCAAAACGCCCTGGGCGCGGGAAAAAGTCGAAAGCTTGTACCTCTTCATGCTGCGCGATATCAAACGACAGCAGGCATGAATGTCCCTCTTTGCGGCCGCGCCCGCCCTCACCTCTTCTCTTGATTGAGCCCCTGTTTGTTGACGACACCCTGCTGGTGCTGGACAAGCCCAGCGGCCTGCTCGCCGTCCCCGGCCGTGGCGCCGACAAACAGGACGCGCTGAGTACCCGGGTACAGCGCTTGTATCCGGATGCCCTCATCGTGCACCGGCTGGACATGGCCACGTCGGGGCTGATGCTGATGGCAAGGGGCATCCACGCGCAGCGCAGCTTGAGCAAGGCCTTTGCCGAACGGGCGGTCCACAAAAGCTATGAGGCGGTGGTTGACGGGCACCTGTTGCCGCCTGCAAACGATCCTGACGGCTGGGGCGTGATCGACCTGCCGATCATCGTGGACTGGCCGAGGCGGCCGTTGCGCATGATTGATGCCCACCAGGGCAAGCCGAGCATCACGCACTGGCGTGTGCTGGCGCATGACGCGGCGGCCAACACGACGCGCCTGGAATTGGCGCCCATCACGGGCCGCTCGCATCAGCTGCGCGTCCATTTGCAGGCGCTGGGTCATCCCATCGTCGGTGACGCGCTTTATGCCAGCGCTCCAGTCCAGGCCAAGGCCAACCGCCTGCTGCTGCACGCCTGCGTGCTGACGATGACACACCCGGTGACCCGGGAAATTCTGACGCTCACCAGCCCCGCGCCCTTCTAGCGCTAAAGTGCAGGACATGAACCAACACCTCTACATCATCACCGGGGCCTCGCGCGGCATGGGCCTGGCCATTGCCGAACAACTGCTCCAGCCGGGCAACACCCTGCTGTGCATCGCGCGCAGTACAAACGATGAGCTGGCCTCGCGCGCCAAGGCCGCGGGTGCCACCCTGGTGCAGTGGTCGCAGGACCTGGCCCTCGGCGTGCAGGCCAGCGCACGGCTCAAGCAGTGGCTGGATCAGCAAGGCGGGAGCGCCTGCGCCAGTGCAACGCTGATTAACAACGCCGGCGTCATTCCCCGTATCGGGCCATTGAGCGACGCGGACGCCGCCGATCTGGCACATGCCTTGCGCGTGGGGCTGGAGGCTCCCATGCAGCTCACCGCAGCATTCCTGCAGGCCACCGGGCACTGGGCTGCCACCCGCAAGGTGCTCAATATTTCGTCGGGACTGGGGCGCCGGGCCATGGCCTCCCAGGCGGCCTATTGCGCGGCCAAGGCAGGCATGGATCACTTCACCCGCTGCGTGGCCTTGGACGAAGCGCTCAAGCCCCATGGCGCGGCCGTCTGCTCGCTGGCCCCCGGCGTGATTGATACCGACATGCAGGTCCAGTTGCGCGGTGCCGATGCAACGGCGTTTCCGGATCAACGCAATTTCGCCAAGCTGAAGGCCAGCGATCAGTTGTCGTCGCCGGCCGAGGCGGCCCGCCGCGTGCTCGGCTATCTTGCCCGCCCCAATTTTGGCGCCGACCCCGTGGGCGACGTGCGCGACTGATTTTTTGCCGCCGGGCCGCCCCAAGGCCGCTTAGCTGCGCACCACGAGCACCGGCACGTGCGCATGTGACAGGACGCGCTGCGCAACACTGCCGAGCACCAGTTTTTCAATGCCGCGCCGCCCATGAGAGCCCAGGACAATCAGGTCTACGCCGCTGGACTCGGCCGTCTGCAAGATGCCCTTGTAAACCGTGTGACCTTCGACCAGGGCCGTCTTGACCGCAATACCGGCAGCTTCAAAGGCCTGTTTCGCCCCCTTGATGGCCTCGTTGGCCTCGGCCGTGGCGGCACTGAGGTACTGTGCCTGGCCGTAGGCGTAATCGGTCCCGACGCCGGTAAACGGATAGGGGTCAATCACGTAGATCGCAGTGACAGCGCTGCCGAACGCCTTGGCCAGCGAGGCCGCCTTGTCTATCGCCAACTCCGACGTCGGCGAGCCATCCACAGGGACCAGAATATGTTTGAACATGTACACCTCCTTGAGTCACAACAACCGTTTCACTTTGTCACCAGGGCGCCGTCACCGTGTTGACCCTGGTCAAGTTATACGCCTTCACCCTGAAAACCGCCAGACCGCCAGGTCAAAACCAGTGTGTCCCTGTGCCCATCTGCGGCCAGCGGCTGGATGGGCGTGGACTCGTGGATCACCCGGGCGTCGTCGAGCAACAGCAACGACCACGGCTCGGTCAGCGTAAAGCGCTGGCCGTGCGGGCCGGCGGCCTCGAAGACCCGCGTCTCGCCACCCTTGACGCCGGTGCGGCTGACCAGAAACACCGCCACAAAATCCACCCCGTCGCGGTGCGCGCCTTCGGGCGTCGGGCGACCGATGCCGTCGGTGGTGTCAATACGGAACTGGTGCGCCTCCACGTACCAGGGCCGCACGCCGGCCTGGGCATCGCCAGGCGGCTCGGGGCGCAGGCTGGAGCACACCTGACTCAGCGCGCACAACAACCGCCCCCAGGACGCCTGCGCGACCACCTGCGGCTCCATCGGCTCGAACCAGCGCCGCATGCCACCGTGCAATGCGTTGTATTCGAGCGGCTGCCAGTGCGCACGATGCGGCACCGAGGTCACCCGTTCACCCTCGACGACAAAGCAGGAGTGACGCCGGCGCCGGTAGTGGCCTCCATCCTTGAGGTAAGTATCGGGCAGCAGGTTGTCCCAGCTCGGTCGCAGCGCATCGAGTGACGCGAGGCTGCAATGAGTGAGTTCGCTCACGCCCGCGGCGCTGAGTACGGCATAACCTTGCCGGCGCAGGTCGGAGATGAGTTCGCTGGCCGACGAAAATACAGGGGAGAGTGTGGCAGTGGACATGAGGGGGTCAAGCTTATCGCGGGCCTCACCTCAGGCGGCGACCTTCACACCCTTCCAGAACGCGACGCGGCCGCGCACGGCCTCGGCCTCGGGCTTGGGGTCAAGGTAGTACCAGGCGGCATCGGCGTTCAATTCGCCATCGACCATGAGCGAGTAGTAGCTCGCCTGACCCTTCCAGGGGCAGGTGGTCTTATGGTTGCTGAAGGTCACGTAGTCACGGTTCAACGAGTCCGCCGGAAAGTAGTGGTTGCCTTCCACCACGACCGTGTCGTCGCTTTGCGCTATCACGGCGCCGTTCCAGGTTGCTTTCATGAGAATTCCTTCTAAAGGGGTGCGTTCAGCCAATGCAGGCTGAAGAGTTTCTGCGGATCGGTCCACACCGGACCTGGCGTGAAACCCGCCTGCCGCGCCAGCGCCTGCAGGCTGTCAAGTGTGAATTTACACGAATTCTCGGTGTGCAATGTCTCGCCCTCGGCGAACTCGAAATGCTGGCCGCACACACGAACCCGCTGCCGGCGGCGGCTCACCAGGTGCATTTCGATGCGCTGCAGGGGCGCGTTGTAAAAGGCACTGTGCGCAAACCGGGCCAGATCGAAGTCACAGCCCAACTCGCGGTTGGCGCGCGCCAGCAGGTTGAGGTTGAACGCGGCCGTCACGCCCTGCGCGTCGTTGTAGGCGGCATGCAGCACGGCCGGATCCTTCACCAGATCGGCCCCCAGCAGCAGGGCGCCGCCGCGCAGCACCTGCGCCGCCATCTGCAGGAAATGCAGGGCTTCTGCGGGCATGAAATTGCCGATCGTGGAGCCCGGGAAAAATCCCACGCGCTGCCCGGCGCCCTCGCCCAGCGCCGGCAGCAGCATATGGCGCGTGTAGTCCGCCACCAGCGGTTGCACGTGCAGGCCGGGGTAGTCGCGCCGCAGCACCAAAGCGGCGGCGCTCAGGTGGTCGCCCGAAATGTCGATGGGCAGATAGCGCACAGGACGGTCCATGGCGTCGAGCAGCAAGCGGACCTTGCGCAGGGACCCGGCCCCGAACTCGACAATCTCGGCGCAAGGCCCCATCTGCCGCGCAATTTCGCGCGCATGGGCAGACAGCAGGCCCAGTTCGACGCGCGTGGGGTAATACTCGGGCAGCTCGCAGATGCGGTCGAACAAGACAGAGCCCGGCGCATCGTAGAAGTACTTGGGGGAAATGCTGCGCGGCGTGCTCGACAGCGCTGCCAGCAGGTCGCGGGCGAACTCGCCCGGCGCCTCGTCGCCCGACAATTGCACTTGGGTTTTGCTCAGGGTGCCGGTCTGCATCAAGCGTCCCTCGCCAGACGAATGCCCGAAAACTGCCAGCGCGCCCCGGGCGGGAAAAAGTTGCGGTAGCTGGGCCGCGTGTGCCCGGCCGGGGTCGCGCTGCTGCCGCCGCGCAGCACCAGTTGCCCCACCATGAACTTGCCGTTGTATTCGCCCACCGCACCGGCCAGCGGACGAAAACCGGGATAGGGATCGTAGGACGAGCGCGTCCACTGCCAGACCACGCCCGTCATCTGCGTGAGACCCGGCACGCCGCAGGCCGCCTCCCACTCGAACTCGGTGGGCAGGCGCGCGCGCGCCCATTCGGCATAGGCGGCGGCTTCATAAAAGCTCACCTGGCTGACCGGCGCCGACGCATCGAGCGCACGCACGCCCTGCAGACCGAACACCTGCCAGTGCCCGGTGGGCGCCCTGACGTCGCCGGGGGCAAGCCAATAAGGCGGACAGGCCCAGCCATGCGCCTGCACCGCGGCCCAGCCATCCGACAGCCACAACTCGGGGCGACGGTAGCCCCCATCCTCGATGAATTGCAGGTATTCGCCGCAGCTGACCAGCCGATCCGCCACGCAATATGGCGACAAGAGCACGCTGTGGCGTGGGGTTTCGTTGTCGAAGGCAAAGCCGCTGCCGCCGTGCCCGATCTGCACGGTGCCGGCCGGCCCGGCAAGCCAGCGCAGCGGCGGGTTGGTGGGCGCAAGCCAAAGGGCGGACGCCTGTGCGGCTTGTTCATACGCGGGCAGCATCGGGTTGCATGACAGGGCGTGCAGGATGTCGGTCAGCATCAGCTCCTGGTGCTGCTGCTCATGCTGCAGGCCCAGCGTGAGCAGCTGTAGCGCCCGCTGCCACACGGCCTCGCCGCCCCGGGCGATGAAGCTTTGCACGGCGGCGTCCACATGCGCGCGGTAGGCCAGCACCTGCGCCAGGGACGGGCGGGTCAGCAAGCCGCGCAGCGGCCGTGGATGGCGCGGGCCCAGGGCTTCGTAGTAGGAATTGAAGAGATAGAAAAAACGCTCGTCAAACGGCGTGTAGTCGGGCACATGCGCGCGCAGCACCACCGTCTCGAAAAACCAGCTGGCATGCGCCAGATGCCACTTGGTCGGACTGGCATCGGGCATTGACTGGATGCATTGGTCTTCGGCCGACAGAGGTTCAGCCAGCGCCAGGCTGTGCGCCCGCACCTCGGCAAACCGCCGCGCCAAGGCTTCACGCGGGCCCTGGGCTTCGAGACATGGATCGGCGGCCGACGGAAATGGGGACATGCGGAAAACCTCCAGAGACTGCAAGGCTCCGTCTGGGTGAGCCTGAGCAGGGAATCAACACGTCAGTCGCGTCGACGCCGGATTCATTACAGCACAGGACCATGACTGTTGTCTGTGGCGGCCGTGCCGGCGGCGGGCGAAGCCGACACAGGTGCACGGCACCACATCGCACACTCACCCAGGAACGATCGGGTTGACCCCGGAATTTCGTGGTTACTATGAAAATAGTAGCATGATGCGGATACTGGACAATGGCTACAGGCACTTTTTCTTTAAATTCTAAAGTTCGATAGAGTGCGGCAAAATTATGCAATTTATGCATGAAGTAGTTTGAACAATGTCTTGGACAGTTGGGCCGCAGGCTCTTAAGCTCTGGGGCTTGATCGTTCCCACCAGGAGTTTGTTCATGTCCCAAGCACCCAGCACCCCGATGTCCGCGGCGCCCGCGTCCCATCCCCTTCCCTCCTACCTGCAGGCCAATAACCTCGGGCCTTGGGGGGTTTACCTGCAACAGGTCGATCGCGTGACGCCTTACCTGGGCAATCTGTCGCGCTGGGTCGAGACGCTCAAACGCCCCAAGCGCTCCCTCATCGTCGATGTGCCGATCCACCTGGACAACGGCACGGTGGCTCACTTTGAAGGCTACCGGGTGCAGCACAACGTCTCGCGCGGCCCCGGCAAGGGCGGCGTGCGCTTTCACCAGGATGTGACGCTGTCCGAAGTGATGGCGCTGTCGGCCTGGATGTCGATCAAGAATGCGGCCGTGAACGTGCCCTACGGCGGCGCCAAGGGCGGTATCCGCGTGGACCCGAAAACGCTGTCCCGCGGCGAGCTCGAGCGCATGACGCGCCGCTACACCAGCGAGATCGGCATCATCATCGGCCCGAACAAGGACATTCCCGCGCCCGACGTGAACACCGACGAGCAGATCATGGCCTGG
This sequence comes from Rhodoferax sp., assembly GCA_031291295.1. Classification (GTDB taxonomy): domain Bacteria; phylum Pseudomonadota; class Gammaproteobacteria; order Burkholderiales; family Burkholderiaceae_C; genus Rhodoferax_A. The sequence goes on from JARLJI010000102.1 coordinate 27,967, forward strand.
ATGATGGACACCTATTCCATGAACCAGGGCTCCACCGCGACCGGCGTCGTGACCGGCAAGCCGGTGGATCTGGGCGGCTCGCTGGGACGGCGCGAAGCCACCGGCCGCGGCGTGTTTACCGTCGGCGCCGAAGCCGCCAAGCACATCGGCATGGATATTTCCACCGCGCGTGTGGCGGTGCAGGGTTTTGGCAACGTGGGCGGCATTGCGGGCAAGCTGTTTGCCGAAGCCGGTGCGCGCGTCGTCGCCGTGCAGGACCATGCTGGCACGATCTTTCGCGAAGCCGGGCTGGACGTCCCGTCCCTGCTCAGGCACGTCGCACATACCGGCAGCGTGGCCGGCTTTGCGCAGGCCGAGGCGATTGCCAACGACCTGTTCTGGGATGTCGACTGCGACATCCTGATTCCCGCGGCGCTGGAGCAGCAAATCAACGGCTCGAATGCCGGCCGCATCAAGGCGCGCATGATCATCGAAGGCGCCAACGGCCCGACCACCCCCGAGGCCGACGACATACTGCACGACCGCAATGTGCTGGTGCTGCCCGACGTGATCGCCAATGCCGGCGGCGTGACGGTCAGTTATTTTGAATGGGTGCAGGACTTTTCCAGCTTTTTCTGGGACGAGGCCGAGATCAACGCCCGGCTGGTGCGCATCATGAGGGAGGCGTTCGCCGGCATCTGGCAAGTCGCGCAGGACAACAAGGTGAGCCTGCGTACCGCCACGTTCATCGTGGCCTGCAAACGGATACTGCACACGCGCGAATTGCGCGGGCTTTACCCCTGATCGGGGCGGGCCTGCGCGCCCGCAGGCCCCACTTCACTGCAGGGTATCCTTCACGGCGGCGGGCAGCGACATCACGTCGATGCCCTCTTCCAGCAATTCGATGGCCTCGCGGGCGCTGGCCCGGCCACGGATGTTGCGATGGTCGGTTTCCCCATAGTGGATGCGCCGGGCTTCCTGGGCGAAACGCTCGCCCACATCTTCGGTGCGGGCCACCAGTTCGCGCAAGGCCCGCAGCACCGCGGCCTGATTCTCTGGACCAGCGGCCGCGAGCATATCCGTCATGGACGCGGGCGGGCGCGCCGGCACGGCATCAGGCGCCGTTGCCTCGCGCTCACGCCCGATACCCAGGCTGAGCCGGGGCGCGCTGGGCAGCTTGTGAATCTCCCGGGCGCCGCACAGCGGACATTCGAGCACGCCGCGCGCCAGCTGGTCCTGAAAATCATCTTCCGACGCGAACCAGCCTTCGAACGAATGCTTCTGGCGCACGCACTGGAGGTTGAGGACTTTCATGACAGGATTATCGACCCGCGCGCGGCGCCGCGGTGTCCTGCCAGTGCAACGGCCACACGCCCGACAGCACGTTTTGCAGCCAGAGCGCGCCGGTCAGCGTTTTGGCGTCGGTCACGGCCCCGTCGCGGCACCATCGCAGCAGTTCGGCCGGGGTCGCCGTGAAAACGTCCAGAAACTCCCCCGCATCGAGCTGGCGCTGGCCCAGACTCAACCCTTTGGCAAACCAGATGTCGATGAACTCCGTGGAGTACGAAATGACCGGGTGCAGCACGCCGGCACGCGCCCACTGCCGGGCTGAATAGCCGGTTTCCTCCAGCAGTTCGCGCTTCGCGCAAGCCAGCACGTCTTCTCCGGGATCGAGCTTGCCCGCGGGAAATTCAATCATGACCCGGTGCACGGGGTAACGATACTGGCGCTCCAGCACGACCCTCAAAGAGCCGGGCTCGTCCTCCAGCAGCGGAATGATCATGACGGCGCCGGGATGCACCACATACTCGCGCGACGTCGTGCTGCCGTCGGGCAGTCGTACCGTGTCGCGAAAGGCATGGAGAAACCGGCCCTTGAACAATTCCATGCCAGCCGTTTTTTCTTCGACCAGATGGCGATCATCCATTGCGACGACACCTCATCGGATCAGTCCCGATGCTTGAGCAGGTAGCGGTAGACGAAACCCGGAAACGCAAAGGTCAGAAACAGCGCGCCGGTAATGGCATAAAACTCCCAGCCCTGGGGAGCAATCTGCCCGGCGCGATTTTCCAGAGCCAGCCCCAGGCCGCCCGCAATGAAGTAGAAGACCACCAATTCAGCCAGCCGCACCGCCAGGATCTTCGGGTGGGACAAGGGAATGACCGCCAGCAGGCGCTGGTTGACGAAAGGCAGGTTGGCGGCACAAAACGCCACCAGAATCACGAGCCAGACCGAAATGGATTGAGACACTTGCAAGAGATCGTCCGAGGTGCGCTCAAGTTCCCAGAGTTGCCACGATGGCCTGCGCGCACAGCGTCATCAGGCCGCCCGGCAGCACACCGAGAAGCAGCACCAGTGCGCCGTTGAGCGACAGCACAATGCGCACATCGACCGGTGCCGAGACCGTGGCGGCCGTGATGGGCGCATCGAAATACATGACCTTCACCACGCGCAGGTAATAGAACGCGCCAATCAGCGACATGACCACGGCAAACACCGCCAGCGCGATATACAGCGGCAGACCTGACGAGACCAGTGCCTGCAATACCGACAGCTTGGCGTAAAAACCCACCAGCGGCGGAATGCCGGCGAACGAGAACATCGACACGGCCATGACCCCCGCATACAGCGGACTCACCTGGTTCAGGCCCGCCAGATCGGAAATCTCTTCGCTTTCGAACCCCTCACGCGCGAGCAGCAAAATGATGCCGAAGGCCGACAGCGTGGTCAGCACATAGGCCACCGCGTAAAACATCGCCGAGCTGTAGGCGTTGGCCGCCGAGAGCGTGTTGTTGTTGACGACCCCCGACATGAGGCCGAGCAGCACAAACCCCATCTGCGAGATGGTGGAGTAGCCCAGCATGCGCTTGAGGTTGGTTTGCGAAATCGCCACCACATTGCCGATCAGCAGCGACCCGATCGCGAGAATCGCCAGCATCTGCTGCCAGGCGATCGCCAGCGGCAGCAGGCCCTCCACGAGCAGGCGGATGCAGATGGCAAACGCCGACAGCTTGGGCGCGCCCGCGATGATCAGGGTCACCACCGTCGGCGCACCTTCATAGATATCGGGCACCCACATGTGGAACGGCACCGCCCCGAGCTTGAACCCGAGCCCGGCCACGATGAAGACCAGGCCGAACACCAGGACCTGGTGCCTGAGGTGGCCCGAATTGACTGCCTTGAACACCTCGGTGATGTCCAGCGTGCCGGTCGCGCCATAAAGCATCGACAGGCCGTACAGCAAAAAGCCGCTGGCCAGCGCGCCGAGGACGAAGTACTTGATGGCCGCTTCGGTGGAGACGACATGGTCGCGGCGCAGAGCCACCAGCGCATAGCTGGTCAGTGTGAGCAGCTCCAGGCCCAGGTAGATCACCAGGAAGTTGTTGCCCGAAATCATGATCGACATGCCCAGCACCGAGAACAGGCTGAGGGTGAACAATTCCCCGCCGCGCATCATGCCGCGATCGGCGCCATAGGGGCGGCCATACACCAACGTGGCCATCATCGCGACACTGACGAAACAGTTGAGCCAGTTGCCCATCGGGTCACTGACCACCATGTTGCCAAAGCCATAGAGGGTGTTGCCGCCACTGGCGTACAGGCCCTCGAGCAACGCCACCACGCCGAGCGCCAGCAGGGTCAGCACATAGGTGGCAGTGCGGCGCGCGCTGGTCACGGCCAGATCCACCAACGCGATCACGCAGGCCATGATCAGGAGCACGATTTCGGGGTAGACCGAGATCCAACTGAGTTTGTCAATCATCTTCTAGTTCTCAATTCAATGTCGTCAATTCAGCTTGGACGTTGCCAGGTGCTTGAGCAGATCTACGACGGAAGCATTCATGACATCGGTCATGGGCTTCGGATAGATACCCATGTAGAGCACGGCAATGGCCAGCAGCGCCAGCATGAAAAACTCGCGGCTGTTGATATCCAGCATGGCCTTCACGTGGTCGTTGGCGACAGGCCCGAGGTAGACCCGCTTGTACATCCACAAGGTGTAGGCCGCGCCCCAGATCAGGGCTGACGCAGCCGCCAGGCCGACCCAGAAGTTGAACTTGACGCCGCCCAGAATCACCATCCACTCGCCCACAAACCCTGCAGTGCCCGGCAGGCCGCAGTTGGCCATGGCGAAGAACAGGGCAAACGCGGCAAATTTGGGCATGACGTTGACGACCCCGCCGTAGCTGGCAATCTGGCGCGAATGCACCCGGTCGTACAGCACGCCAATGCACAGGAACATCGCCGCCGATACAAAACCGTGGGCAATCATCTGCACGATGCCGCCCGCCACGCCCAGTTCGTTGAAGATGAAGAACCCCAGCGTCACGAACCCCATGTGAGCCACGGACGAATAAGCCACGAGCCTTTTCATGTCGGGCTGCACCAGCGCCACAACGCCCACGTAGATCACCGCAATCAGCGACAGCGTGATCATCAGCCAGGCCCATTCGTGCGCCGCGTCGGGCGCAATCGGCATGGCAAAGCGCACAAAACCGTAGGCACCGAGCTTGAGCATGATGGCCGCCAGAATGGCGGAGCCGCCGGTCGGGGCTTCGACGTGCACGTCGGGCAGCCAGGTGTGCACCGGCCACATCGGAATTTTGACGGCGAACGCCGCGAAGAAAGCGAAGAACAGAAGGGTCTGCGCGGTACTGCCCAACGGCAACGCGTACCAGGTCGTCAGGTCAAAGCTGCCTCCTGATTTGGTGTACAGGTAGATCAATGCGATCAGCATCAACAGCGAGCCGAGCAGCGTGTAGAGGAAGAACTTGAAGGCCGCGTAAATCTTGTTGGGTCCGCCCCAGATGCCGATGATCAGGTACATCGGGATCAGCGTGGCCTCGAAGAACACGTAGAACAGCATGCCGTCAAGTGCGCAGAACACGCCGATCATCAAGCCGCTGAGAATCAGGAAGGCGGCCATGTACTGGTTCACCCGCTCGGTGATGGATTCCCAGCTGGCGATGATCACCACCAGCGTGATGAAGGCCGTGAGCAGGACAAACCAGAGCGAGATGCCGTCCACCCCCAGGTGGTAATTGATATTGAAGCGCGAAATCCAGCTGCCGTTCTCGACAAACTGCATGGCCGAGGTGCCCAGCTTGAAGCCGCTGTACAAAGGCAGCGTGACCAGGAAACTGACGGTGGCGCCAATCAAGGCAATCCAGCGCACAACCCTGGCGTGGTCGTCATGACCATACGCCAGCAAAGCGATGCCGAAAAAAATCGGTATCCAGATGGCAAGGCTCAGCAATCCCATTTTTCTTATTTCCTTATTTGAGCCAGACGAAATAGGTCATCAGCACGAACACGCCTACGATCATCGCCAGCGCGTAGTGGTAGAGGTAGCCGGACTGCATCCAGCGCATCACACCCGAGACCCGGCGCACCAGCTTCCACGAGCCATTGACGATCAGGCCGTCGATCAAACCGAGATCCCCCCCCTTCCACAAACCGGTACCAATGAGACGGGTGCCGCGCGCGAGCACGTTTTCGTTGAACCAGTCCATGTAATATTTGTTGTCGAGCAAGGTGTACAGCGGCTGCACGGCGCGCTGGATGGCGGCGGGCAACGCCGGGTTGACCATGTACATGTAGTAGGACGACAGGACCCCCGCCAGCGCCAGCCAGAACGGTGCCGATGCAAAGGAGTCCAGCGCCATTTGCAGCGGGCCATGGAAGGCATGCGCCAGCTCCTCCATCGCCGGATGCCTGGCGATATCGACGAAGATGGCGTCCTTGAAGAACTGGCCGAACAGCATCGGCTCGATGGTCATGAAACCAATCACCACCGAGGGAATTGCCAGCAGGATCAGCGGCACCGTAACCACCCATGGAGATTCGTGGGGTGCGTGGTGCTCGCCATGGTGATCATCGTGGTGGGCGTCATGGTGCGCTTCTGGATTCTGGTCAAACCGCTCCTTGCCATGGAACACCAGGAAGTACAGACGGAATGAATAGAAGGCCGTGACGAACACGCCAGCCAGCACCGCAAACGAAGCAAAGCCCGCGCCAGCCAGGTGGCTCTCATGCACCGCTTCGATGATGCTGTCCTTGGAATAGAAACCTGCGAAGAACGGCGTGCCAATCAGCGCCAGTGAACCCAGCAGGAACGTGATCCAGGTCACAGGCATGTACTTGCGCAAGCCGCCCATCCAGCGGATGTCCTGGTTGTGATGCACGCCCAGAATCACCGAACCTGCGGCGAGGAATAGCAGCGCCTTGAAGAACGCATGCGTCATCAGATGAAATACTGCCGCCGAATAGGCCGAGGCACCAAGCGCGACCGTCATGTAGCCGAGCTGCGACAGCGTCGAATAGGCGATCACCCGTTTGATGTCGTTCTGGATGATGCCCAGAATGCCCATGAACAGGGCCGTAATGGCACCGATGACCATCACGAAGCTCAAGGCCGCATCGCTGAGCTCGAACAGCGGCGACATGCGCGCCACCATGAAGATGCCGGCCGTCACCATGGTCGCCGCATGAATCAGCGCGGAGATGGGGGTCGGGCCTTCCATCGAATCGGGCAGCCAGACATGCAGCGGAAATTGCGCGCTCTTGCCCATGGCACCAATGAACAGGCAAATGCAGATCACCGTGATCAGCATCCACCCGGTGCCCGGAAAGGTCAGTTTGGACAGCGCATCGGCCTTGGCAAAGACCTCGGCATAGTCCAGCGTGCCGGCGTAGGCGGCGACCAGGCCGATGCCGAGAATAAAACCGAAGTCGCCGACCCGGTTCACCATGAAGGCCTTCAGGTTGGCATGAATGGCGGTCGGCCGGGTGTACCAGAAACCGATCAGCAGATAGGACACCAGACCCACGGCCTCCCAGCCGAAGAACAGCTGCAGCATGTTGTTGCTCATCGCCAGCATCAACATCGAGAAGGTGAACAGCGAGATGTAGCCGAAGAAGCGGTCGTAGCCCTCGTCGTCTTCCATGTAGCCGATGGTGTAGATGTGCACCATCAGCGACACGAAGGTCACCACGCACATCATCATGGCGGTCAGGCCATCGACGAGGAAGCCAATTTGCATCTTGAGGCCGCCAACCACCATCCACGTGTAAATGGTTTCGTTGAAGCGGGCGCCATCGACGACCACGCTGTAGAGCGTCATCGCCGAGATGACGAAGGCGACCAGCACCCCCAGAATGGTGAAGGTATGGCTGAGTCGGCGGCCGATCACGTTGCCGCCAAACTGGGTGCCCAAGATGCTGGCCAGCAAGGCGCCGGCCAGAGGTGCCAGCGGTACTGCCAGCAGAGTTGAAGCCGAGAGGGTTTGACTCATATTCTTTGAATTTGATGAACCGTGCGGGTTCAGCCCTTGAGCATGTTGAGTTCATCCACCCGGATGCTGGACTTATTGCGGAACACCAGCACCAGAATGGCCAAGCCAATGGCCGATTCGGCGGCGGCCACCGTCAGGATGAAGAACACGAAGACCTGCCCCGCCATGTCGCCCAGGTAATAGGAGAAGGCCACGAAATTCATGTTGACCGCGAGGAGCATCAACTCGATCGCCATCAGCAGCACGATCAGGTTCTTGCGGTTCAAAAAAATCCCGATGATGGAGAGCGCAAACAGCATGGCGCCCAGCGAAAGAAAGTGTCCGAGGCTCAACGTCATGCATTTTTCTCCGTATCGGCCGGGGCGGCATCCGCACCTTCTGGCGCCGCAACGGCGGGTTGGGTCGCCGTCATCTTGAGCACCTGCACACGGTCGCGCGCCTGCACGCGCACCTGCTCGGATGAGCTGAGGTACTTGCTGTCCTTGCGCTCGCGCAGCGTCAGCGCAATCGCCGCGATGATGGCCACAAGCAAAATGACGGACGCCACCTCGAGTGGGTACAGGTACTGCGTGTACAACAGCACCCCCAGCTCCCGGGTATTGGAAAACTGGCCCGGTGCCTGTCCCAGCGTCACGACGATCCTGGGCGGCTCACCGCCCCCGAACCCACCCATCAAGACGGCTGCCATCTCCAGCGCAATCAGGGCCCCGACCGTGGCTGCCAACGGAAAGTGCTTCCAGAACCCCTGACGGATGCCGTCGAGGTTGATGTCCAGCATCATCACGACAAACAGGAACAGCACCATCACCGCGCCGACATACACCAGCACGAGCGTGATGGCGAGGAACTCTGCCTTGAGCAGCATCCAGACCATGGCGGCCTGAAAAAAGGCCAGCACCAGAAACAGCGCCGCATGCACCGGATTGCGGGCCGTGATCACCCGGAACGCAGCGAACAGCAACACTGCTGAAAAAACATAAAACAGACCGGTTTTGACATCCATATCGAAGCTTCTTTCAGGCAATCGGTCAGCGGTACTTGGCGTCTGCCGCCCGGTTCGCCGCAATTTCGGCTTCGTAGCGATCGCCCACGGCCAGCAGCATGTCCTTGGTGAAGTACAAATCCCCTCGCTTTTCACCGTGGTATTCAAAAATATGGGTTTCGACAATCGAGTCGACCGGGCAGCTTTCCTCGCAAAACCCGCAAAAAATGCATTTGGTCAGATCGATGTCATAGCGGGTCGTGCGCCGCGAACCGTCGTCGCGCAACTCTGACTCGATGGTGATGGCTACCGCAGGGCAGACCGCTTCGCACAGCTTGCAGGCGATGCAGCGCTCTTCCCCGTTTTCATAGCGGCGCAGCGCGTGCAGGCCCCGAAAGCGCGGGCTGGCCGGGGTTTTTTCCTCGGGAAATTGCACCGTGATCTTGCGCTTGAACATGTATTTTCCGGTCAGCGCCATGCCTTTGAACATTTCAAGCAGCATGAAGCTCGACAGGAAGTCGCGCAGCGAAAAAGTCGATTCAGCTGGGGGGGACGTCAATGTAGTCATATCAACTCCGGCTTACTTCCAGATGTTCCAGGAGGTCTGCATCCAGACCCCGACAACGACCAGCCATACCAGCGTGACCGGAATGAAGATCTTCCAGCCCAGGCGCATGATCTGGTCATAACGAAAGCGCGGGAAGGTGGCGCGCACCCACAGGAACATGGTGGCCGCGACAAAGGTTTTGAGTCCCAGCCAGATCCAGCCCGGAATCCAGTTGAACACGGCACTGTCGATCGGTGAAATCCAGCCGCCCAGGAACAAGACCGCGCACAGGATGGCGACCAGGATCATGTTGGCGTATTCGGCCAGGAAGAACATGGCAAACGCCATGCCCGAGTACTCGACCATGTGGCCGGCCACGATTTCGGACTCCCCTTCGACCACGTCGAACGGGTGCCGGTTGGTTTCGGCCAGGCCAGCGACGAAATAAACCACGAACACCGGCAGCAATGGCAGCCAGTTCCAAGACAGGAAATTCAGCCCCATGCCGGCAAAGTACCCCTTGCCCTGCCCCATGACGATGTCGGTCATGTTCATGGACCCGGAGACCATGAGCACCACGACCAGGCAAAAGCCCATGGCGATCTCGTAGCTGACCATCTGGGCCGAGGCCCGCATGGCGCCCAGAAAGGCGTATTTGGAGTTGGACGCCCAGCCCGCGATGATCACGCCGTACACCTCGAGCGAGGTGATGGCCATGAGAAACAGCAAGCCCGCATTCACATTGGCAAGCGCCACTTCGGGGCCAAAGGGAATGACCACCCAGGCCGCCAGCGCCGGCATGATGGTCATGATCGGACCCAGATGAAACAGGCCCTTGCTGGCCGCAGCCGGCGTGATGATTTCCTTGGTCAGCAGCTTGAGCGCATCGGCAATCGGCGTGAGCAAGCCCGAGGGGCCGACCCGGTTCGGGCCAAACCGTATCTGGGTGAAGCCAATCGCCTTGCGCTCCCACAGCGTGAGGTAGGCCACGCAAATCATCAAGGGCACCAGCACGACCACAATCTTGATCAAGGCCCAGATCACGGGCCAGACCACCGCGGTCCACCAGGCGGCACTGGCGAGGCCGAGCCCGGTGTTGTAGAACGCTTCAATCATGCTGCCACCCCTTTCAGGCTTGCTGCATTCCTTGCATCTGCCGTCATCTGCAGCGAAGACGCACGCCGCACGAGGCCATCAAGCTGGTAGATGCTGGCCACCGCGGGCGCCGCCACCCCGGTCGCAGCCAGATCAATGCTTGCGCCAGTGGCGTTGCTCAGCTTGTCGGCGGGAACGTGGGTCATTTCGGCGTGCTGCGCACCACGCAGGTGACCCAGCACATCCTGCGACGACTCAAACTCGAATCCCGGCAGGCCGAGAAGATTGGCCAGCACGCGCAGCACCTTCCAGGCGGGACGGGTCTCGCCCAGGGGTTTGACGACGGCATGGAAACTCTGTACGCGTCCCTCGGCATTCACGAAGGTGCCAGGCGTCTCGGTAAACGGTGCGATGGGCAGCAGCACATCGCTGAAATCCAGGTTGGCCTTGAACGGGCTGAGTGTCACCACCATGTCGGCCCGACCCAAGGCCGCCTTGGCCGAGGCGCCAGCCGCCGAATCGAATTCGGGCTCGTTGTTCAGCAGCAGAACCGCCTTCAAGCTCCCGGCGAGCATCTGGCCCGCGTTCAGACCGGCGCGCGCAGCATCGCCATCGCCGTGCGGAAAGGCCCCTACCAGTTGCGCCCCCACAGTGTTCGCCGCTTCGGTCAGATAGCCCACCGTGGCGCCAGTCTGCGCGCCAATCCAGTTGGCCAGCGCCAGCAGGCTCGAAGCCTTGGCGTGATGCGCCGCCGCATTGCCCAGCAGGATGGCCTTGCGTTCACCACCCAGCAGCGATTGGGCGATGGCCTTGGCCACATCGGTGGCGTTGCCCGCAGCCGGCGCCGCAACGCCTTTTTCGGTTGCCACCGCGGTGGCCACATCCGCCAGTGCCTGTGCCCAGCCAGCCGACGCGGCCAGCAGCGTGTTGGCGACGGGCATGGCCCAAGCGTTGGGGGATGCCAGCTCAACTACAGAATTGATAGCATTCACCGCACAGCCGGCGCGGGCCGACTGCCGAATCCGTTGTGCAAGCAGCGGATGATCCTTGCGCAGGTTCGAGCCGATGACCAGCACACGTTGCAGGTGTGAGAGCGAGGCGATCGACGTGCCCAGGTGCCGCACGCCCTCGAACGCCGGGAATTCGGCATGGCGCAAACGGGTGTCGATGTTGTCGCTGCCCAGGCCGAGCATCAAAGCCCCCGCCAGATACAGCTCCTCGAGGGTGCTGTGCGGGCTGGCCAGAGTGCCAATGCTTTGCGCCCCGTGCTCGGTCTTGATCTGTTTCAGGCCATTGGCCACGTATTCGAGCGCCGTCTGCCAGTCCACGGCCTTCCATTCACCGCCTTGCTTGAGCATCGGGCTGGTGAGCCGTTCGTCGCTGTTCAAGGCCTCGTACGAGAAACGGTCGCGGTCCGCAATCCAGCACTCGTTGACTTCTTCGTTTTCCAGCGGCACAACCCGCAACACCTTGTTGTTCTTGACCTGCACGACCAGGTTGGCACCGGTGGCATCGTGCGGGCTGATCGACTTGCGGCGCGACAGCTCCCAGGTGCGGGCGCTGTAGCGAAAGGGCTTGCTGGTGAGCGCGCCGACCGGGCAGATGTCGATCATGTTGCCCGACAGCTCGGAGTCGATGGTGTCACCGGCCACCGTGGTGATCTCGGAATGTTCGCCGCGGTGAATCATGCCGAGCTCCATCACGCCGGCCACTTCCTGGCCAAAGCGGATGCAGCGGGTGCAGTGGATACAGCGCGTCATCTCTTCCATGGAGATCAGCGGTCCCACGTCCTTGTGGAACACCACGCGCTTGTCTTCCTGATAACGCGAGGTCGAAGCACCATAGCCGACCGCGAGGTCCTGCAGCAGGCATTCACCGCCCTGGTCGCAGATCGGACAGTCCAGCGGATGGTTGATCAGCAGAAACTCCATCACCGACTTCTGCGCCTTGATGGCCTTGTCGCTCTTGGTGCGCACGATCATGCCCTGCGCAACGGGCGTGGCGCAGGCCGGCATGGGCTTGGGCATCTTTTCCACGTCGACCAGGCACATGCGACAGTTGGCGGCAATGCTGAGTTTCTTGTGATAGCAAAAATGCGGAATGTAGGTGCCGGCCTTGTCGGCAGCATGCATCACCATGCTGCCCTCTGCAACCTCTACTTTTTTTCCGTCGAGTTCGATTTCAATCATGGGACGGCTCACTCAGACGTAGGCCGGGACCAGACAGGTCTTGTGCGCTACGTGATGTTCAAATTCGGGACGGAAATGCTTGATCATGGCGCGCACCGGCATGGCCGCGGCATCGCCCAGCGCGCAAATGGTCCGACCCATGATGCCGTCAGCCACCGAGTCCAGCACATCCAGGTCGGCCTGGCGTCCCTGCCCGTTCTCGATGCGATTCACCATGCGCCAGAGCCAGCCCGTGCCTTCGCGGCAGGGCGTGCACTGGCCGCAGGACTCGTGCATGTAGAAGTAGCTCAGCCGAAGCAGCGACTTGACCATGCAGCGCGTGTCGTCCATCACGATCACCGCCCCCGAACCGAGCATGGAGCCGGCCTTGGCGATCGAGTCGTAGTCCATGGTGCAGTTCATCATGATGGACGCCGGCAGCACCGGGGCCGACGAGCCGCCCGGAATGACGGCCTTGAGCTGGCGCCCCGCACGCACGCCGCCCGCCAGCTCGAGCAGCGTGGCAAACGGCGTTCCCATCGGGATTTCGTAGTTGCCGGGCCGCTCCACGTCGCCGCTGATCGAATAGATTTTGGTGCCGCCGTTGTTCGGTTTGCCGCACGCCAGGTACGCCTGCGCGCCATTGCGGATGATCCAGGGCACGGCCGCAAAGGTCTCGGTGTTGTTGATGGTGGTGGGCTTGCCGTACACGCCGAAGCTGGCCGGGAACGGCGGCTTGAAACGCGGCTGGCCCTTTTTGCCTTCGAGCGATTCCAGCAAGGCCGTTTCTTCACCGCAGATATAGGCGCCAAAGCCGTGAAACCCGTGCAGCTGGAAGCTGAAGTTGCTGTCCAGAATGCGGTCGCCCAGCAGGCCGGCGGCGCGCGCTTCCTCCAGCGCCTCTTCAAACCGCTCGTAGGTCGCAAAGATTTCGCCGTGGATGTAGTTGTAGCCGACCGTGATGCCCATGGCATAGGCGGCAATCGCCATGCCCTCGATCACGATATGCGGGTTGTAGTGCAGAATGTCGCGGTCCTTGCAGGTGCCCGGCTCGCCCTCGTCGGAGTTGCAGACCAAGTACTTCTGGCCCGGAAACTGGCGCGGCATGAAGCTCCACTTCAGGCCCGTCGGGAAACCCGCGCCGCCACGACCGCGCAGCGCGGACTCCTTGACCGTGGCAATCACCTGGTCCTGCGTCAGGCCCGCCTCATTGCCGGCGACGCCGTCCTTGCCCAGAATCTTGCGCAGCGCCTGGTAGCCACCGCGCGCCACGTAGTCTTTCAGGCGCCAGTTGGAGCCATCCAGCCCTGCGTAGATTTGCGGCTCAATATGCCGACCGTGGAAACAGGTCTGGGCGCCGGTGGCGGCGAATTGCGACAGGATTTTTTCTGGAGACATCACTTCACCTCAGCGGCCGGCTGCACAACAGCGTCGGCGGCCCGCAAACCATCAATCATCTGGTCGAGTTTGTCGTTGCTCATGAAGCTGCACATGGTGCGGTCGTTCACCAGCATCACGGGCGCATCGGCACAGGCCCCCAGGCACTCGCTTTGCTGCAGCGTGAACATTCCGTCCGGCGTGGTCTCACCCATCTTGATGCCCAGCCGCTGCTCCAGATGCTGCAGCGCCCGGTCCCCGTCGCGCAACTGGCACGGCAGGTTGGTGCAGACGTTGAGCTTGTACCTGCCCACGGGCTGCTGGTTGAACATGTTGTAGAAGGTCGTCACCTCGTGCACGGCAATTTGTGGCATGCCCAGGTAGGCGGCGACTTCCTTTTCGCTGTCCTGGCTCACGTAGCCGTATTCCAGCTGGACCAACCCCAGGCAGGCCATGACGGCCGACTGCTTCTGCTCGGGCGGGTACTTGGCGACTTCCTTGTCGAAGCGCGCTTTCATGACTTCAGAGATCATCGATCAATCTCTCCAAACACAATGTCCATGGTGCCAATGATGGCGACGACGTCCGCAATCATGTGGCCGCGCGACATCTCGTCCATCCCGGCCAGATGGGCGAATCCGGGCGGACGGATTTTGAGCCGGTAGGGCTTGTTCGCCCCGTCGCTCACGATGTAGATGCCGAACTCCCCCTTGGGGTGCTCGACCGCCGCATAGGCTTCGCCCTCGGGCACATGAAAGCCTTCGGTGAACAGCTTGAAGTGATGGATCAGGTCTTCCATGTTCGACTTCATCGCTTCGCGCGCGGGCGGCGCCACCTTGTGGTTGTCGGTAATCACCGGGCCCGGGTTGACGCGCAGCCAGTCCACGCACTGCTTGATGATGCGGTTGGCCTGGCGCATCTCTTCCACGCGCACCAGGTAGCGGTCGTAGCAGTCACCCGTCTTGCCTACCGGAATGTCGAAGTCCATGCGGTCGTACACGTCGTACGGCTGCTTCTTGCGCAGATCCCAGGCGACCCCGGAGCCGCGCAGCATGGCGCCGGTAAACCCGAGGTTGAGCGCACGCTCGGGCGTGACCACGCCGATACCCACCGTGCGCTGCTTCCAGATGCGGTTGTCGGTGAGCAGGGTTTCGTACTCATCGACGAGGGCCGGAAAGCGCGTGCAGAAATCATCGATGAAATCGAGCAGCGAGCCCTGGCGGTTTTCGTTGAGTTGCCCGATCGCCTTGGCGTTCTTGATCTTGCTGACCTTGTACTGCGCCATGGTGTCGGGCAGGTCGCGGTACACACCGCCCGGACGGAAATACGCCGCATGCATGCGCGCGCCCGAGACCGCCTCGTACATGTCGAACAGGTCCTCGCGTTCGCGAAAGCAATAGATCAGCACGTTCATGGCGCCGCAGTCGAGCCCGTGCGCGCCCAGCCACATCAGGTGGTTGAGCAGCCGCGTGATCTCGGCAAACATGACGCGGATGTACTGCGCGCGCTCGGGCACCTTGACACCCAGCAGCCGCTCGATCGCCAGGCAATACGCATGCTCGTTGGCCATCATCGACACGTAGTCGAGGCGGTCCATATAGGGTAGCGACTGGATGTAGGTCTTGCTCTCGGCGAGTTTTTCGGTAGCGCGGTGCAACAGGCCCACGTGCGGATCGGCACGCTGCACGACCTCGCCGTCAAGCTCGAGCACCAGACGCAAAACGCCGTGCGCCGCCGGGTGTTGCGGCCCGAAGTTGAGGGTGTAGTTCTTGATTTCAGCCATGTGGATGCTCCCCCCCGAAGCGGCCAGCGGCCGCCTCCCCCTCAAGGGGGCAACACCAGCGGCCCGGCGAAGCCGGTTCCGCGGTGTTCGCTTGAAAATACCCGCAAGCGACGAAAGACGTGGCTCTCATGATGGCAGGCCTCCGTAGTTGTCTTCGCGGATGATGCGCGGCGTGATCTCGCGCGGCTCGATGGTGACGGGCTGGTAGATCACCCGCTTTTGCTCCGGGTCATAACGCATCTCGACATGGCCCGAGGTCGGGAAGTCCTTGCGGAACGGATGCCCGATAAAACCGTAGTCGGTCAGGATGCGGCGCAGGTCGTTATGCCCCTCGAACACGATGCCGAACAGGTCGAACGCCTCGCGCTCGAACCAGTTGGCCGCGCTCCAGAGGCCGGTCACCGACGCCACCACGGGCAGGTCGTCATCGGGCGCGAACACCTTGAGACGCACGCGCTGGTTCAGGCTCACCGACAGCAGGTGCAGCACCACGCAGTAGCGCGCGCCGTCCCAGACGCCGTCCTTGTACTGCGAGTAATCCACCCCGCACACATCCATGAGCTGCTCGAACTGGCAACCCGGCGCATCGCGCAGGGTCGTGGCGGCCTGCAGATAGTCGTCGGCGGCCACCACCACGGTTACCTCGCCCAGCTTGAGGCTGATGTGTTTGGCTTTCTCGCCCAGCGCCGCGGCAATGGTGTCTTTGAGGGTCTCGGGATTTACGGCAAAAGCGGTCATCGGGTGTGCCCTTCAAGCGCGCGCAATGGTGTTGGTGCGGCGGATCTTCTGCTGCAGCTGGATGATGCCGTAGAGCAAGGCCTCGGCCGTCGGCGGACAGCCGGGCACGTACACGTCCACGGGCACGATGCGGTCGCAACCGCGCACCACCGAATAGCTGTAGTGGTAATAACCACCGCCATTGGCGCACGAGCCCATCGAGAGCACCCAGCGCGGCTCGCTCATCTGGTCGTAGACCTTGCGCAGCGCGGGTGCCATCTTGTTGCACAGCGTGCCCGCCACGATCATCAGATCGGACTGGCGCGGACTGGGGCGAAACAGCATGCCGAAGCGGTCGATGTCGTAGCGCGCGGCGCCCGCGTGCATCATCTCGACCGCGCAGCAGGCCAGCCCGAACGTCATCGGCCACAGCGAGCCGGTCTTGGCCCAGTTCACCACCGAGTCATAGCTGGTGGTGACGAAGCCTTCCTTGAAAACACCTTCAATGGCCATACCGCTCTCCCGCCTTATGCTTCATTCCCAATCCAGGGCGCCTTTTTTCCACTCATAGATAAAACCCACGACGAGGATGCCCAGAAAAATCATCATGGCCCAGAAGCCGAGCGCGCCAATTTGCTTTAGCGACACCGCCCACGGAAACAGGAACGCGATCTCCAAGTCGAACAGGATGAACAAAATGGCCACGAGGTAGTAACGCACGTCGAACTTCATGCGCGCGTCTTCAAACGCCTCGAAGCCACATTCGTAAGGGGAATTTTTGGCAGCGTCGGGCCGGTTCGGGCCGAGGATGTAGCCGAGCACCTGGGGCACCACACCAACACCAATGCCAACCAGGATGAACAAGAGAACGGGGAGGTACTGTTCGAGGTTCATCTTAGGTTCTGATCACCGCTTGTGCCCGCCGGCGCCCTGCCCGGCAAGCTATTCTTGTTTGGTGCCGTCGGCGAGACTCGAACTCGCACAGCTTTCGCCACTACCCCCTCAAGATAGCGTGTCTACCAATTTCACCACGACGGCGGCTTTTTGTTGTCCGGATGGCATGAGGCACCTTGCGGCTTTAGCTCTCCAGACACTCTAGTAGTTTACCCTGAAATATCCCGCATCCGGGACGCGCCAGGGCGATTTTCAGAAGCGTTTACCGGGTCGGGATCTGCCCCGCACCCGACGCCGCGGGTGCTGCGGGTACGGCGGTGGCAGGTGCCGCGCCGGATTGCGGTGCCGGTGCAGTGGTGCCAGGAATCTGCGTAGCGATGCCGGACGCTGCGGGTACGGGCGCCGGAGCGGTCACGGCCGCGCGCTCCAGCACGCTGCCACTGCTGCTGCTGACTGGACGCAAATTCCCGAAGTACGCCAGTGCCAGCGTACACACGAAAAACACCGTGGCCAGCACGGCCGTGGAGCGCGAGAGGAAATTGGCGCTGCCGCTGGCGCCGAACAGGCTGCCCGAGCCGCCACTGCCAAAAGCCGCCCCCATATCGGCGCCCTTGCCGTGTTGGACCAGGACCAGGCCAATCAATCCTATGGCGGCCAGGATCTGGACGACCAGCAGGATGTTGAGTACGATGTGCATCTTTTAACTCCTAAATCTATAGCATCAACCGCTTACCCTTAGCGGGCTGCAGCAATAATTTTCAAAAAATCCGGGGCGCTGAGCGAGGCGCCGCCAATCAGGCCGCCGTCAATGTCGGGCTGGGCCAGCAGTTCCGCCGCGTTGGCCGCATTCATGCTGCCGCCGTACAAAATGGCAATTCGGTCGGCCTGGTCGCAGGCGCCGGCCAGCTGGGCGCGCAGCACGGCGTGGACCTGCTGCGCCTGCTGTGGCGATGCCGTCTTGCCGGTGCCAATGGCCCACACCGGCTCGTAGGCCAGCACGATGTCGCCGATGCGCGGACCATTGGCATCGATCACCGCGGCCAGCTGGCGCGTGACCGTGGCCTCGGTTTGGCCCGCGTCGCGCTCGACGAGGGTCTCGCCCACGCACACGATCGGCGTGACGCCGGCTTCCAGCGCGCGCTGTGCCTTGGCGGCCACCACGGCATCGGTCTCGCCGTGGTACTGGCGCCGCTCCGAGTGGCCCACGATCGCATAACGCACGCCGAAATCCTTCAGCATCGCAGCAGACACTTCGCCGGTGTAGGCACCGGCCTCATGCTGCGACACATCCTGCGCTCCCAAACTGATAGCGCCACTCGCAAGCACCGTCCTGGCTTGCGCCAGATAAGGTGCCGGAACACAAACCGCCACCGCGCAGGCGGGCGAGCCCAGGCCGGCCAGCATCGCTTGCAAGAGCGCCTGATTGGCAGCCAGGCTGCCATTCATCTTCCAGTTTCCGGCGATGAGCTGTTGCGTCATGCGATCACCATGTCAAAACGATCTTGCCCACATGCTGGTTCGACTCCATCAGCGTGTGTGCTTTGGCGGCCTCTGCGGCCGCGAAGGTGCTGTGAATCACCGGCTTGATGCGGCCGTTTTCGATCAGCGGCCAGACGTTCTTGCGCAAGGCCTGCGCAATTGCCGCCTTGAACGCCACGGGGCGCGCGCGCAGCGTGGAGCCGGTCACCGTGAGCCGGCGGCGCAGCACCAGCCCGGCATTGATCTCGCTCTTGACGCCGCCCTGCACCGCGATGATGACGAGCCGGCCGTCCTCGGCCAGGCAGTCGATTTCGCGCGCCACGTAGCTGCCGGCCACCATGTCGAGAATCACATTCACGCCCAGGCCGCCCGTGAGCTTTTTGGCCTCTTCGGCAAAGTCGGACGTTTTGTAGTTGATCGCATGGTCGGCGCCCAGCGCCAGGCACGCCGCGCACTTGTCGTCGCTGCCAGCCGTGACGATCACCGTCGCGCCCAGCGCCTTGGCCATCTGGATGGCCGTGACGCCGATGCCGCTCGAGCCGCCCTGGATCAGCAGCGTCTCGCCCTTTTGCAGGCGGCCGCGGTCGAACACGTTGCTCCACACGGTAAAGAACGTTTCGGGCAGCGAAGCGGCCTGCACATCGCTCAGCCCCTGGGGCACGGGCAGGCACTGGCCCACGGGCGCCACGCACAGCTCGGCGTAGCCGCCACCGGCCACCAGCGCACACACGCGGTCACCCAGTTTGAGGCCGGCCTGTGCCATCGCGCTCGCGTCGCCGCTCTCGATCACGCCGGCCACTTCCAGCCCCGGAATATCCGAGGCGCCGGGCGGCACCGGGTAGTTGCCGGTGCGTTGCAGCACATCGGGCCGGTTCACGCCGGAGGCAGCCACGCGGATCAGCAGCTCGCCCGCGCCGGCCACCGGTGCATCGCGCTCGCCCGGACGCAGGACGTCAGGCGCGCCAAAGGCTGTGATTTCAATCGCTTTCATGGTCTTTTAGCCTCGCAGCCCTTGGTACAAGGGCGTTATTA
Source organism: Rhodoferax sp. (assembly GCA_031291295.1). GTDB lineage: Bacteria > Pseudomonadota > Gammaproteobacteria > Burkholderiales > Burkholderiaceae_C > Rhodoferax_A. Next base: position 47,315 of record JARLJI010000102.1, read on the forward strand.
GCTATATTTTCAATAGCAAATTACGACGGGTTGACAGCACCCGAATGATCGGCGCCATAGCCAGGCTGCGCCGGACGGTCCAGCAGCGCCTTCATCGACAGCTTGATGCGACCCTTCTCGTCGGTCTCCAGCACCTTGACCTTGACGATCTGGCCTTCGGTCAGGTAGTCGGAGACCTTCTCGACGCGCTCGTGCGCGATCTGGCTGATGTGCAGCAGGCCGTCCTTGCCCGGCAGCAGATTGACCAGTGCACCGAAGTCCAGGATCTTGGTGATCGGGCCTTCATAGACCTTGCCGATTTCGACTTCGGCCGTGATCTGCTCGATGCGCTTCTTCGCCGCTTCGGCCTTTTCCGGGTCGGTCGAGGCGATCGTGATGGTGCCGTCTTCGTCGATGTTGATCTGGCAGCCGGTCTCTTCGGTCAGCGCACGGATCACGGAGCCGCCCTTGCCGATCACGTCGCGGATCTTCTCGGGGTTGATCTTCATCGTGAACAGGCGTGGTGCGAAGCTGGAGACTTCGGCCTTGGCCTCGCCCATGGCATCCTGCATCTTGCCCAGGATGTGCATGCGCGCTTCCTTGGCCTGCGCCAGTGCCACCTGCATGATTTCCTTGGTGATGCCCTGGATCTTGATATCCATCTGCAGCGCCGTGATGCCGTTGGTGGTGCCGGCCACCTTGAAGTCCATGTCGCCCAGGTGATCTTCGTCACCCAGGATGTCGGTCAGCACCGCAAAGCGGCTGCCGTCCTTGATCAGGCCCATGGCGATGCCGGCCACGTGCGCCTTCATCGGCACGCCGGCGTCCATCAGCGACAGGCAGCCGCCGCAGACGGAGGCCATCGACGAGGAGCCATTGGACTCGGTCACCTCGCTCACCACGCGCATGGTGTAGGGGAATTCGTCCTTGTTCGGCAGCACCGCCACCAGGGCGCGCTTGGCGAGTCGGCCATGGCCGATTTCGCGGCGCTTGGGGCTGCCGACACGGCCGGTCTCGCCGGTGGCGAACGGAGGCATGTTGTAGTGCAGCATGAAGCGGTCTTCGTAGTCGCCGGACAGCGCGTCGATACGCTGCGCATCGCGCTCGGTGCCCAGCGTCGTGACCACCAGCGCCTGGGTTTCGCCGCGCGTGAACAGCGCCGAGCCGTGGGTGCGCGGCAGCACGCTGTTGCGGATTTCGATCGGACGCACGGTGCGCGTATCACGCCCGTCGATGCGCGGTTCGCCGGCCAGAATCTGGTTGCGCACGATGCGCGCTTCGATGTCGAACAGCAGGCCTTCGACGGCAACGGTGTCGAATTCAACACCCTCGGCTTTCAGACCCTTCATCACCCAGGTGTAGGTCTCGCGTGTGGCATGGGTGCGCGCCTGCTTGTTGCGGATCTGGTAGGCCGCAGCCAGCTTTTCTTCGGCCAATGCAGCCACTTTGGCGATCAGCACTTCGTCTTTGGCCGGAGCCCTCCAGTCCCACACCGGCTTGCCGGCGTCGCGCACCAGCTCATGGATCGCATTGATGGCGATGCGGCTCTGCTCGTGGCCGAACACCACGGCACCGAGCATGATTTCTTCGGACAATTGCTTCGCTTCCGATTCGACCATCAGCACGGCAGCTTCGGTCCCGGCCACCACCAGGTCCATGCTGGAGTCCTTGCGCGCGGTCTGGCCCGGGTTGAGCACATATTCACCGTTGATGTAACCGACGCGGGCCGCACCGATCGGGCCGCTGAACGGAATGCCGCTGACGGACAGCGCTGCGCTGGTCGCGATCATGGCCGCAATGTCGGCGTCCACTTCGGGGTTCAGCGACAGGGTGTGGATCACCACATGCACTTCGTTGAAGTAGCCTTCGGGAAACAGCGGGCGGATGGGGCGGTCGATCAGGCGGCTGGTCAGGGTTTCAAACTCGCTGGGGCGGCCTTCACGCTTGAAGAAGCTGCCGGGAATCTTGCCGGCGGCATAGGTTTTTTCAAGGTAATCGACGGTCAGCGGGAAGAAGTCCTGGCCGGCCTTGCCTTCGGTCTTGCCGACCACGGTGGCCAGTACTACGGTGCCGTCGATATCGAGCAGCACGGCACCGCTGGCCTGGCGCGCGATTTCGCCGGTTTCCATGGTGACGGTGTTGGCACCCCACTGGAAGGTTTTGGTGACTTTGTTGAAGATGGTCATGTGGATAGCTCCTGAAGAAATCGGCGCATGAGGCTGCGCCAATGGCCCGGAGTCTGGCTGTCAGAACACGATGCCATTCCAGAAAAAATCATGCAAAACCTTTGATTTCTTCTGGAATGACACAGCGCGTATTCGTGTTGCCCGGCTCCGAAGTAAAAAACGCCTGAGCTAGTGAACTAACTCAGGCGCTTGTATTCGATGGACCGCTTATTTGCGCAGGCCGAGTTTGACGATCAGCGCGGCGTAACGGTCGTGGTCTCTGGAATTCAGATAGTCGAGCAGCTTGCGCCGACGGCTCACCATGCGCAGCAGACCCCGGCGACCGTGATGGTCCTTGGCGTGGGTCTTGAAGTGGGGCATGAGTTCGTTGATGCGGGCGGTCAGCAGTGCAACCTGCACTTCGGGACTGCCCGTGTCGGTAGCGCTGCGCGCGTTGGCCTTGACGACTTCGGCCTTGATACTGGATGCGATCATTTCAATTTTCCTGTGAATGTTTGACTTGCGTCGGTAGCTGGAACTGCAGCCGACGTGCGCCCTGCACTGTGCAAAGCCCGTCGATTATACCTCGAGCCAGTTTTTGAGGCGATCCACGCCCTGCACCAGCCGCTGCGGGTCTTTCGAGGCAAAACACCAGCGCAGCCAGCCCTGGGCCTCGGGCGCAAAGGCGTTGCCCGGCGCCAGCCCCAGGCCGGCCTCGGCCACCAGCCGTTTGGCGGTGACCAGGGAATCGCCATGGCCCTCCAGGCTGAAGAAGGCGTACATCCCGCCCCGGGCCGACGCCACCTGCACACCGGGCACGGCCTGCAGCAGCGGCACCAGGGTGTCGCGGCAGGCCTTGAGGTGCGCCACCACGCGCGGCGTGACCTCGGCCGTGCGCTCAAGCGCCACCATGCCCGCGCGCTGAGTGAAGACGCTGGCGCACGAGGTGTTGAACTCGATCAGCTTGCCCATGTTGTGCGTCATGGCGGGCGGCATCACCAGCCAGCCCAGGCGCCAGCCGGTCATGAGGAAACTCTTGGAAAAGCTGTGCACCACGACCAGCCGGTCCTCCGGCGTGGTCACGTCCAGAAAACTCGGCGCGCTGCCGTTCGCGGTGTCGCCCGCGTAGTACAGCCGCTCGTACACCTCGTCGGCCAGGATCCAGGTGCCGGTGCGGCGGCAGTGTTCGACGATGGCCTGCTGCTCGGCCCGCGTCAGCGTCCAGCCAGTCGGGTTGTTCGGTGCGTTCAGGATCAGCAGTTTGGTGGCCGGCGTGATCGCGGCCAGCAGCGCGTCCAGGTCCAGCGACCACGCGCCCTGCTGCGGGCCGCTGCGCACCGGCTGCAGCGGCACGCAGCGCAGCTTCGCGCCCAGGATCAGGGGCTGCGCCGTGAGGTTGGGCCAGACCGGCGTGAGCGCCACGACCTCGTCGCCCGCATCGATCAGCGCCTGCATCGCCAGCATCAGCGCATTCACGCCGCCCGAGGTGATGGCGATGCGCTCCGCCGCCACCTTGCCATGCAGCGCGCTCATGTAGCCGGCGACCGCCTCGCGCAACTCGGGCAGGCCCAGGTTGTGCGCATAGAAGGTCTCGCCGCGCTCCAGCGAGTCGATGGCCGCCTGCCGGATGAAATCGGGCGTGACCTCGTCACTCTCGCCAAACCAGAAGGCCAGCACATCGCTGCGGCCCATACCGGCATTGGCGACTTCACGGATTTTGGATTCTTCGAGGTTTTGAATGGCTTGGCGCATGGTCAGACGGACGGGCAGTGGTGCAACAGGTCTTTATTGTCGCCGACACGCCTGCAGCAGCTTGGGCAATAGTGCTGCCGCTATGATGGCTTTGACGGCAGCATCCATGCCGACAGGGAGATTGCATGTACTTCACGATTCCACAGGTTTCGCGCTCGGGCAGCGCCATCGCGGTGCTGTGCGCCGCCGCTCTGTTTTGCTGGAGCGCCCATGCCGCCCATGCCACTGAGGCCAAGGTCAAAAAAAGCGGGGCGCAGACCACGCACGCCTCCAAGGCCAAAAAGGCGGGACGGATCAAGTTTGAAAAAGGCTCTGGCGAAACCCGCGCCGAGCGCGACCGGCGCCTGCAACGCGAGTGCAAGGGCATGCCCAACGCGGGCGCCTGCCTGGGTTACGGCTCGTAGCCAGGACGGCCGGGCCATCCGGCACCCGTATCAGAAGGGGCGTGCCATGCGGCACCTGTATCAGGAGGGACGTGCCATGCGGCACGTCGTGGGCTGCTCGGCCTGCGCGGCGCTGATTTGCCGGATCACGCGAAAGCCATAGCCCGAGCCTTCGACGTCGAACTTCACGCCGGGCGCGCCCTGGTGCTCCATCACGCCCACCACCAGCGGCTGCTGGAACTGGTGATCGAGCGCCCGCATTTTGCCGGTCTGCCCGGCAAAGCTGACGCTAGCCCGCTCCAGCTGGTTCGCAACCGCTATTGAATTGGTAGTGCCCGCCTTTTCGATCGCCTGCGCCAGCGCCCGCACCATGAGCTGCATGCGCATGTGCACATAGTCGTCCGCGGGCTTCGGGAAGCGCTGGCGGAACACCTGGTAGAACGCCTCGCTGGCGGCACCTGGCACATTCGGCAGCCAGTCCGCCACGGCGACGACCTTGCCCACGCCGGCGTCGCCAATGGCCGCGGGTGCGCCCAGCGCGTTGCCGTAGAAGGTGTAGAACTTGCCCTCGAAACCCACCTCTTTGGCGGCCTTGACCAGCAAGGTCAGGTCGTTGCCCCAGTTGCCGGTGATGACTGCCTGCGCGCCGCTGGCCTTGATCTTGGCGGCGTACGGCATGAAGTCCTTGATGCGGCCCATCGGGTGCAGCTCGTCGCCCACGATCTGCACGTCGGGACGCTGCACACCCAGCTGGCGCCGGGCCTCGCGCAGCACGGCCTGGCCAAAGCTGTAGTCCTGGCCGATCAGGTACACGCGCTTGAGGGATTTGTCACCCTTGATCACCTGCATCAGTGCCGCCATGCGCATGTCGGCATGGGCATCGAAGCGAAAGTGCCAGAAGCTGCATTTCTCGTTGGTCAGGGCCGGATCGACCGCCGAGTAGTTGAGGAAGATGACCTGCTTGTCGGGTTCGCGCTCGTTGTTCTTGTTGATCGCATCAATCAGTGCCGCGGCAACGGCGGACGAGTTGCCCTGCAGCACAATCCGCGCACCGTCGTCGATGGCCGAGCGCAAGGCCGACAGGGCCTCTTCGTTCTGCCCCTTGTTGTCGTAGCGGTCGAGCTGCAGCAGCCGGTGGCCGCCCGCGGCTTCGGGCAGCTTCACACCGCCGCGCGCGTTGACGCGCTCCACCGCCCACAGCAGGTTGCGGTACACGGCCTCGCCGGCGTTCGCAAACGGGCCGCTCAGGCCTTCGATCAAGGCGATCTTGATGGGGCTGCCCTGCGGCGCCTGCGCCAAGGCTGCAGCCGGTGCACATAGCGCCGCCGTGAGGGAATTCAAGAGCCGGCGACGCGAAATATTCATGGGGAAATTTGTCTTGAAAACAAACGCATCGCACCTAGATTCGATGCATGCGGCGATCGATGTTGAAAGCCGCGCAGTTTACTAGGAGTTCCACCATGTTCTTTACCCCTGTTGCCCCCGCAGTTTTGCGCCGCACCGCCTACGCCCCCTCGCTGGAGCGCTTTCTCGACGACACCGTGCTCGCCGCCCGCCAAAAGGGTTATTCGATCGAGCAGGACGACAAGACCGTCACGATGAGCTTTGATATGCCCGGCATTGCCAAGGATCAGCTGTCCATCGGCATCGAAGGCAGCGTGGTGCGCATCGAGAGCCTGGAAGGCGCGCCGCGCCACTACAAGGCCGCGTATGAACTGCCGCAGGACATCGACGTGAGCGCCAGCGATGCCAAGCTGGAAAACGGTGTGCTCACACTGAAGCTGGTCAAGAAGGTGCCGGTGAGCAACGTCACGCAACTCGCCATCAACTGAGTTGCTACTCGAGCGTTTCGTCATTCCCGCGAAGGCGGGAATCCACGGCTCGCATGCACTGGATTCCCGCCTTCGCGGGAATGACAGATAGAGTGCGGGCATGACGACACAGCGCCGCTTGTACATCAGGGCCGCCAGCTATCTTTTTCATGAATTCCTGCTCAGGGAATCGAGCGGCCAGCGCGGTTTTACGTCGAACGCGTAAACTTCGCTGGCCGTTTGCTGACCGGCCTGCAGCCGCATCGCGGCCGCCAGCGCAATCATGGCGCCGTTGTCGGTGCACAAGTGGAGTTCGGGGTAGTGCACGCGCACACCCACGGCGGCACAAGCTGCATTGAGTTGCAGCCGCAAACTGCGGTTCGCCCCGACGCCGCCGGCCACCACCAGCCGCCTCAAGCCCGTTTGCTTGAGCGCCGCCAGCGACTTCTTCACCAGCACCTCCACGATCGCCGCCTCGGTGGATGCCGCCAGATCGGCCTTGCGCGCCTCCAACTGGTCACCCAGTTTTTTGGCCTGCACCATCACCGCCGTCTTGAGTCCGGCAAACGAAAAATCCAGATTGCCGCTGTGCAGCAGCGGTCGCGGCAATTTGAACGCGGCCGCGTGGCCCTGCTCGGCCAGCCGGGACAGCGCGGGCCCGCCTGGATAGCCCAGGCCCATCAGCTTGGCTGACTTGTCGAAGGCCTCGCCGGCCGCGTCGTCGATCGACTCGCCCAGGAGCTCGTAGCGCCCGACGCCATCGACCCGCATCAGCTGCGTGTGACCGCCCGACACCAGCAGCGCCACGAACGGGAACTGCGGCGGATCAAGGCTCAGGAACGGCGACAGCAAATGTCCCTCCAGGTGGTGCACGCCCAGCACCGGTTTGCCCAACGCCGCGCCGAGCGCGCAGGCCACGCCCGCGCCGACCAGCAGCGCGCCGGCCAGTCCGGGGCCGCGCGTGTAGGCCACCACATCAACCTCGGTGAGCGCGCGGCCGGATTCGTCGAGCACTTTTTGCGTGAGCGGCAGCACGCGGCGAATATGGTCGCGGCTCGCGAGTTCCGGCACCACGCCGCCGTAGGCCTGGTGCATCTCGATCTGGCTGTGCAGCGCGTGCGCGCACAGGCGGGGTACGCCCGGGCCGCGCGCCTCGACCAGCGCCACGCCGGTCTCATCGCACGAGGATTCGATGCCCAACACCAGCAAGTTTGTCGTCATGGGTTCCGAGTTTAGGGGAAGCCCCCTGAGGCGGTCGCTGCGCCGCCTGCGCTTGCTTGACCTGCGTCAGACTTGCGTGACGAAAATCGCCGCCCGGGCGCACGGTTTTGTAGTATGTTGAAACCCCGCGCCAACGATTCAGGCGAGGGTCATCCACCGACAAGGAACCACTCATGAAGAAAAATGCAGTCAACAAGACGCAGGCCCTCAAGGTCCGGCAGAAAGCCCCGCTGGCCACGCCCAGCGACCTCAAGGCGGCAGCCACCCGGGACATCGCCGGGGCCATGAACGCCATCCTGGCGGACGTGTACGCGATCTACCTCAAGACCAAGAACTTCCACTGGCACATGAGCGGACCGCACTTCCGCGACTACCACCTGCTGCTGGACGAACAGGGCGACCAGCTTTTCGCCATGACCGATCCCATCGCCGAGCGGGTGCGCAAGGTGGGCGGCACCACGCTGCGCTCCATCGGCCACATCGCGCGCACCCAGCGCGTGCTGGACAACGATGCCGACTACGTCGAGCCGCAGGACATGCTGGCCGAGCTGCGCGAGGACAACAAGACGCTGGCCGCAAGCCTGCGCGAGGCGCATGGCGTGTGCGAGGAGCACAGCGACATCGCCACCGCCAGCCTGATCGAAGTCTGGATCGACGAGACCGAGCGGCGCACCTGGTTCCTGTTCGAGGCCAGCCGCCAGGGCTCCGGCGCGGCCTGAAGCACGGCCACCGCGCCGGCCCCGACCCGGGGACGCGGTACCTGTCAGGCTTGCGTGTGTCGACCCTCAGGACGATCCGCCACACCACGCCCCACGCGATCTGCCGGATTTACTCCATGGCGGGTACCATCGCCATGGCGGCCGGTCGCGCGGCCTGTGCATGCTGCTCGGGCACAGCCCACGCGAGCCATTTGTGTCGCAGCACGACGACCAGCACGAAGGCGATTGCCGCGATGGCGCCGAAGGTGACAAACCCCATCTGGTAGCTGCCGGTGCTCTCCTTGGCGATGCCCATCACGACGGGCAGGTAGAAGCCCCCAATGCCACCGGCGGCGCCAATGATCCCCGTCATCACGCCGGTCTTTCCTTGCCAGCGATGCGGCACCAGCTGGAAGGTCGCGCCGTTGCCCAGCCCGAAGCAGGTGTACAGACCGAGCAGCAGCACCACGCCACCGGCCAGCGGAGGCATGGTGGCCGCGAAGGTGAAGTCGAGCAGGGAGATGCCCGCCAGCAGGAAGAGCAACGCCCGCACGCCCGTCACCCGGTCGGCGATCAAGCCGCCAAAGGGGCGCAGAACAGCGCCGGTGAAGGCCATCAGCGCCATCAGCAGGCCCGCATTGATCTTTGACATTTGATACAGGCTGGTGAGCAGCAGCGAGACGTAGGACGACATGCCGACAAAGCCACCGAAGGTGATGCTGTAGACGAGCATGATCACCCAGGTGTCGCGCTCGGCCAGCACGGCGCGGTAACGTTTGGGCAGCACCGCGACGGCCATGATGGCGCCGAAGAAAGGCAGCAACAGCAGCCCGGCCTTGCCGCCGCCGAGGGCCCCCGCATGCACCAGCAGCACCATGCCGATCAGCCCGAACAGGGTCACCGCGAAGCCGCCAAGCGCCGGCAGGGCGCTGCCGGTTTTCGGGCTGCGGTCCTTCGCCCAGAAGAAAATCGCGAGTGAGGTCAACGCCAGCAAGGGCAAGGCTGCAGCGGTCGCCCGCTGCCACCCGAACGCACCGGCCAGCGTCGGGAACATGAAGCCGTCCAGCACGGCGCCGATGTTGCCCGCCGCCGCGAGCCCCAGCACCAGACCCTGCACCCGGGGCGGGTAGTTGCTGCCGGCCATCGGCAATGCAACGGCGAAGCTGGCGCCGCCCATGCCCAGAAACACCCCGAGGACCAGCAGCATCAGGTACGAGGGTGCGCCCGGCATCAGCAGCAGAACAAAGGCAGGGATCGCGGACAGCAGAACCCCCATCTGCGCGATTTTTCGGCCATCCACCGACTGAAACAGATTCCCCAAAGTGACCCGGAGAATCGCGGCCGCCAGCACGGGCACCGCCACCAGAAATCCCTGCTCCGCCGGGGACATCGCGATGTCCTTGCTGATAAAGGGCGCCAGCGGGCCCAGCATGACCCAGACGGTGAATCCCGAGTCGAAATACAAAAAACAGGCCAGCAACGCCCGCCAGTCTCCGCTCTTCAGTGAAGCAATGACATTCTTCATGGATAGTCCTCTACGAATAAAAACTGCGCATCACGCCCCGCACCTGAACGCCCGGCCCCCGGCGCAGCATCAAACCGGGATTGAGTGCTTGTGCAGGCTGTGAGCAAGATATGCGCCAAGCGCCTTCGAAATCGCCCGAGGCCCTGCTGACAAGGGTGAGCGGCCCACAGAAACCGCCCTGCTTCCGTTCGCTTTCGTTCGTGACCAACGATCCCGATGCACCGCCACGAAGCCGGTCATGGGGCAAGCCGATGCCGCGTTGCATACGCATGCACCACAGGCAGGCATGTTTTCCGTCCAGATTGGTGCAATGCAACAAACAGGAGCGCAGCCGGCGTGGCGGGCCCGCGCACCCATGGCGAGCGAGTTGGCACAGGACTTGCTGGAAGTACTTGACTCGTTACGGAGACACAGTATGAAAAAGTCCAGGCTGGTGATGGTGGGCAACGGTATGGCCGGGGTTCGCACCATCGAGGAATTGCTCAAGATCGCACCCGAGCTCTACGACATCACGGTGTTCGGGGCTGAGCCGCATCCCAACTACAACCGCATCCTGCTGTCACCGGTGCTCGCGGGCGAGCAGACGCTGGACGAGATCGTGCTCAACTCCTGGGACTGGTATCGGGACAACCACATCACGCTGCATGCCGGCAAGAAGGTGGTGGAGGTCGACCGCGTGCACCGCATCGTGCGCGCCGAGGACGGCACCGAGGAGCCGTACGACCGCCTGCTGATGTGCACCGGCTCGAATCCGTTCATCCTGCCGGTGCCGGGCAAGGATCTGGAAGGCGTGATCGCCTACCGCGACATCGCCGACACCAACACGATGATCGATGCCTCGCAAAAATACAGGCGCGCAGTCGTCATCGGCGGCGGCCTGCTGGGACTGGAAGCGGCTAACGGCCTGATGCTGCGCGGCATGGACGTGACTGTCGTGCATGTGATGCCCTGGCTGATGGAGCGCCAGCTCGACGATGTGGCGGGCAAGCTGCTGCAGAAATCGCTGGAAGACCGTGGGCTCAAGTTCATGATTGGCGCGCAGACCGAAGCGCTGATCCCCGACCGGGACGGCCGCGTCATGGCCATCCGCTTCAAGGACGGCACCGAGTTGCCGACCGACCTGGTCGTCATGGCGGTCGGCATCCGCCCCAACACCGAACTGGCCACGACCATGCGGCTGCACTGCGAGCGCGGCATCGTGGTCAACGACACCTTGCAGACCGTGACCGACGCGCGCATTTACGCGGTGGGCGAATGCGCGGCGCACCGCGGCATCGCCTACGGCCTGGTGGCGCCGCTGTTCGAGCAGGCCAAGGTGGCGGCGAATCACCTCGCGCAGTTCGGCATTGGCCGCTACACCGGCTCGCTGACCTCGACCAAGCTCAAGGTCACCGGCATTGACCTCTTCTCTGCCGGCGAATTCATGGGCGGCGAAGGGACCGAAGAGCTGGTGATGAGCGACCCGTTCGGCGGGGTCTACAAGAAGCTGGTGATCAAGGACGACAAGCTGGTCGGCGCCTGCCTGTACGGCGACACGGTGGACGGCAGCTGGTACTTCAAGCTGCTGCGCGACGGCCGCAGCGTGCACGACATCCGCGACAAGCTGATGTTCGGCGAATCCAACATCGGCGACAGCGGCCACGAGGGCCACAGCAAGGCCGCCGCCATGCCGGACGACGCCGAAGTTTGCGGCTGCAACGGCGTCACCAAGGGCACCATCTGCAAGGCCATCAAGGACAAGGGCCTGTTCACGCTCGACGAGGTACGCAAGCACACCAAGGCCAGCGCGAGTTGCGGCTCGTGCACCGGGCTGGTCGAGCAGCTATTGATGGCCACGGCCGGCGGCGACTACTCGGCCACGCCGAAGAAAAAAGCCCTGTGCGGCTGCACCGAGCACAGCCACCAGGAGGTGCGCGAGGCTATCAAGGCGCACAAGATGCTGGCCATTGCCGACGTGTTCCACTTCATGGAGTGGCGCACGCCGAACGGCTGTTCGTCGTGCCGCCCGGCCGTCAACTACTACCTGCTCTCGACCTGGCCGAAGGAGGCCAAGGACGACCCGCAAAGCCGCTACATCAACGAACGCAGCCATGCCAACATCCAGAAGGACGGCACCTACAGCGTGATCCCGCGCATGTGGGGCGGCGAGACCACGGCCAGTGAGTTGCGCCGCATCGCCGACGCGGTGGACAAATACAAGATCCCGACCGTCAAGGTCACGGGCGGCCAGCGCATCGACCTGCTGGGCGTGAAGAAGGAAGACCTGCAAAACGTCTGGAAGGACATCGGCATGCCCTCGGGCCACGCCTACGCCAAGGCGCTGCGCACGGTCAAGACCTGTGTCGGGTCGGAGTGGTGCCGCTTCGGCACGCAGGACAGCACGCAGATGGGCAAGGACCTGGAGCGCGCGCTGTGGCGCATGTACGCACCGCACAAGGTCAAGCTGGCGGTCAGCGGCTGCCCGCGCAACTGCGCCGAATCGGGCATCAAGGACGTGGGCGTGATCGGCGTCGATTCGGGCTGGGAAATCCATGTGGGCGGCAACGGCGGCATCAAGACCGAGGTCGCGCAGTTCCTCGTCAAGGTAAAGACGTCCGGGGAAGTGCTGGAGTACGCCGGCGGCTTCCTGCAGCTGTACCGCGAGGAAGGCTGGTACCTGGAGCGCACCGTGCACTACATCCAGCGGGTCGGCCTCGACTACGTGAAGAAGCGGATCCTGGACGACGCCGAGGGTCGCAAGGCGTTGTGGGAGCGCCTGCAGTTCAGCGTCGATGGCGAGCCCGACCCGTGGTTCGAGACGGACAAGGCGGGCGTGGACACGCGGCAGTTCGAGCCGCTGAACGCTTGACCACCTCATATTGAATGAAAACCGCTGCCAGCCCTTGTCCACAGGGCGCAGTCAGCTACGAAAGAGATAGCACATGAACGACTGGAAAGCCATTTGCCGCGTTGAAGACATCCCCGTGCTGGGCTCGCGCCGGGTCGCGCGCCCCAAGGGCGTGGCCGTCGCCGTGTTCCGCAACGACCAGGACCAGGTGTTCGCGCTGCTCGACCGCTGTCCGCACCGCGGCGGGCCGCTGTCGCAGGGCATCGTGTTCGGCACCAGCGTGGCCTGCCCGCTGCACAACCGCGTCATTGGTCTGGACGACGGCTGCGCCAAGGCGCCCGACGAGGGCTGCACGCCGCGCTTTGCCGTCAAGGTCGAGGCCGGCCAGGTCATGCTGGACGCACGCGAACTCGCGACGCTGGGGCTCGATCTCCCCGCGCCGCACGCGGGCCCGGGCTTCGCGACCGCGGGCAAGCTGGGCGACGAATCCTACGACGTGCAGGCGCCGCATGGAGCGTAAGCGGCTGTTGCGCCTTCCCCCGCTGGGGGAAGGAGTAAGACATGCCTGAAACGCGATCCACCTGCCCCTACTGCGGTGTAGGTTGCGGCGTGATCATCGAGTCGCAGGGCAGCCAGATCACCGGCGTGCGCGGCGACGCCGAGCATCCGGCCAACTTCGGCCGACTCTGCAGCAAGGGCGCCACGCTGCACCTGACGGCCAGCGCGGCCGTGACCCGGCAGACCCGGCTGCTGCAGCCGATGCAGCGCCTGCGCCGGCACGAGGCGCCCGTTCCCCTGGCGTGGGACGCCGCCCTTGGCCTGGCCAGCCAGACCTTCGCGCGCATCATCCGCGAGCACGGGCCCGATGCCGTGGGCTTCTACCTCTCGGGCCAGCTGCTGACCGAGGACTACTACGTCTTCAACAAGCTGGTCAAGGGCCTGATCGGCACCAACAACGTGGACACCAACTCGCGCCTGTGCATGAGCAGCGCGGTGGCGGGCTACAAGCAGACGCTCGGGGCCGATGCACCGCCCGCCTGCTACGACGATGTGAAGCACGCGCAGTGCCTTTTCATCGTCGGCAGCAACACGGCCTGGGCGCACCCGATCCTGTTCCGCCGCATCGAGGACGCCAAGCTTGCCAACCCGGCCTTGAAAATCATCGTGGTCGACCCGCGCCGCACCGACACCGCCGCGATCGCCGACCTGTATCTACCGATCCAGTCCGGCACCGACGTGATGCTGTTCAACGGCATGCTGCACATCATGCTGTGGGAAGGCTGGATCGATGCCGCGTGGATCGCGGCCCACACCGGCGGCTTCGACGCGCTCAAGGCCACGCTGCGCGACTGCACGCCGGCCCTCGTGGCGCAAATCTGCGGCATCACCAAGGAAGACCTGTATGCCGCGGCGCAGCTGTTCGCCGGCGCTCCGGCGGGCGATGCGGGGCGTCGCGCGCCCACGCTCAGCCTGTACTGCCAGGGCCTGAACCAGTCCAGCAGCGGCACCGCCAAGAACGCCGCACTGATCAATTTGCACCTGGCCACCGGCCAGATCGGGCGGCCCGGTGCCGGCCCGTTCTCGCTGACCGGCCAGCCCAATGCCATGGGCGGGCGCGAGGTCGGCGGCATGGCCAACCTGCTGTCGGCGCACCGTGACCTGGCGAATCCGCAGCATCGCGCCGAAGTGGCCGCGCTGTGGGGCGTGCCTTCAGTGCCCGACAAGCCCGGCAAGACGGCGGTCGAGATGTTCCAGGCCGCGGCCGACGGCGAAATCCGCGCGCTGTGGATTGCCTGCACCAACCCGGCCCAGTCCATGCCCGACCAGGCATTGGTGCGCCGCGCACTGGAACGCTGCGAGTTCGTGGTGGTGCAGGAAGCCTTTGCCACCACCGCCACCTGCGATTACGCCGACCTGCTGCTGCCCGCCACGACCTGGGGTGAAAAGGAAGGCACGGTCACCAACAGCGAGCGGCGCATCAGCCAGGTGCGCGCCGCCGTGCCCGGGCCGGGCGAGACGCGCCACGATTGGCGCATTGCAGTGGATTTCGCGCGGCGCCTGGAGCAGTTACTGCCTGTTCGTGCCGAAAGGAGCCTGTTCCCCTACGACACGCCCGAAGCCATCTGGAACGAGCACCGCGAATCCACGCGCGGCCGCGACCTCGACATCACGGGCCTGAGCTACGCCCGGCTCGACGACACAGGCCCACAGCAGTGGCCGCTGCCGGACGGCGAGACGATCGGCAAGGCGCGCCTGTACGAAGACGGCGTCTTCCCCACGCCCGACGGCCGGGCGCGCTTCGCCGACGCCGCCTACCGGCCCGTGGCCGAGCCGCGCGAGTCGCGCTACCCGTTCAGCCTGTCCACCGGCCGGCTGCGCGACCAGTGGCACGGCATGAGCCGCACCGGCACGCTGGGCCGGCTGTTCGGCCATGTGGCCGAACCGGCCGTGCAGCTGCACCCGCAGGACATGGCGCGCCGCGGCCTCAGGGAAGGCGACCTGGTCCACGTCACCAGCCGGCGCGGCTCGATCTTGTTGCCGGTGCAGGGCGCCAGCGAACTGGGCCTGTCCCAGGCCTTCATTGCCATGCACTGGGGCGACGAGTTTCTCGGCGGCGTCAGCAGCATGGGCGTGCGGCTGGCCGGCGTGAATGCGCTGACCACCTCGGCCTTTTGCCCGAGCTCGAAACAGCCCGAACTCAAGCACGCGGCGGTAAAAATCCTCAAGGCCGAGCTGCCGTGGTCGCTGCTCGGCGTGGCCTGGCTGCCGGATGAGCGGGCGCTGGCGGCGCGCGAGGAGCTCAAGCGCCTGATGGCGCTGTTTCCGTTTGCCAGCTGCGTGCCGTTCGGCCGCGAGCGCACCGGCCTGCTGTTTCGCGCGGCCAGTTACGAAGCGGCACCCGACGAAGTGATTGCGAGCATCGAGCGCCTGCTGGGCCTGGGCGGCACCGACGTGCTGCGCTACGCCGACAAGAAAAAGGGCCAGCGCCGCGCGGCCCGGCTCGCGCGCATGGGCGATCAGGCCCGGCTCACGGGCTTTGTGCTGGCCGGCGACATCAGCGCCGAGAGCTGGATCAAGACCCTGCTGCAGGACGAGCTGCCGGCGCAGGCGTACGGCCGCCTGCTGCTGGTGCCCGGCGCCAAGGCGCCGGTCGCGGTGCAATCGCGCGGCAAACAGGTGTGCACATGCCTGAACGTGACGGACACGGCCATTCGCGCCCATCTGGCGGGCGTGGAGGGCCCGGAGGACGGCCGCCTGGCCTCGCTGCAGGCCAGCCTGCAATGCGGCACCCAGTGCGGCTCCTGCGTGCCTGAGTTGCGCAAAATCATCCGGGCGACTGTGCCTGCCAGGCAGGCCGCCTGATAGGCCGGTGCGCCAGGCTCGCGACAAATATCAGCTCATAACCAAAAGTCATCAGGCATCAAAGACAATCGGGGTCATGGCAATCAGTCAGTACCTCAGGGAAATCGGCCGCGGCAAGGATGGTGCGCGCGCGCTCAGCCGCGAGCAGGCCGCCGATTTGTTTGGCCAGGTGCTCGACGGCACGGTGACCGACCTTGAAGTGGGCGGCTTCTGCCTGGCCATGCGCATCAAGGGCGAGACGCCCGCCGAGATGGCGGGTTTTCTCGATGCGGCCCATGCACGCCTGAACAAACTGCCGGCGACGGACAAGCCCATGGTGGTGCTGCCCAGCTACAACGGCGCGCGCAAGCTGCCGCTGCTGACGCCGCTGCTGGCGCTGCTGCTGGCGCGCGAGGGGCTGCCGGTGCTGGTGCACGGCACGGCCACCGAAAACACCCGGGTCTATACATCCGAAGTGCTGGAAGCCATTGATATACGGGCGCAGACAGCTATCAAACCAGTAGCGCCTGGCGAAGTGGCCTTTGTCCCCACGAGGCTGCTGAGCGCCGGCTTGCAGCGCCTGCTCGACGTGCGCCGCGCGGTCGGCCTGCGCAACCCGGCGCACAGCCTGGTCAAGCTGATGAACCCCTGCGCCGGCCCCAGTCTGGTCGTGGGCAGCTACACCCATCCCGAATACGCCACCTCGATGGCGGCGGTGTTCGAGCTGGTGCAGGCCAACGCGCTGCTGCTGCGCGGCACCGAGGGCGAGGGGGTCGCCGACCCGCGCCGCATGCCGCAGATGACGGGCTTCGTGGCCGGCCGGCGTGTGCTGCTGGAGGAGGCCCGGAGCGGCCCTTTGACCGCGCTGCCCGATCTGCCCAAGGCGATCGATGCCGCCAGCACCGCAGCCTATATCCGGGCTGTCATGGCGGGCAAGCAGGCGGTGCCGGCGCCGATCGCCCGGCAGGTGGAACATATCTTGCGTCTGGTCTCCCCACTATGAATTCACTCAAAAACAGCGCTGGCGGCACGGGACAAGTCACGCTGGTGGGCGCCGGCCCCGGCGATCCGGAACTGCTCACGCTCAAGGCCGTGAAAGCCATCGCGGCCGCCACCGTGCTGCTGGTCGACGACCTGGTCGGCGACGGCATCGTGGCCTACGCCTCGCCGCAGGCGCGCATCGTGTTTGTCGGCAAGCGCGGCGGCTGCAAGTCCACGCCGCAGGCCTTCATCGAAAAGCTCATGATCATGGCCGCGCGCGAGGGCGAAACCGTGGTCCGGCTCAAGGGCGGCGACCCGTTCATCTTCGGGCGCGGCGGCGAGGAGGTCGAACACCTGCAGGCCGCCGGCATCCAGGTGGAGGTGGTCAATGGCATCACCGCTGGCCTCGCCGCCGTCACCTCGCTGGGCGTGCCGCTGACGCACCGCGACCATGCGCACGGCGTGGTGTTCATCACCGGTCACGCACCAGTGGGGGGCGCGGGCGACGGCGCCGATTGGCGCGCGCTGGCCGCCACCGCGCACAGCGCGAAGCTGACGCTGGTGATCTACATGGGTGTGCGCGGCGCACAGCGCATCCAGCAGGACCTGCTGAGCGGGCTGCCGGCCGGCACACCGGTGGCCGTGATCCAGAACGCCAGCCTGCCGACGCAGCGCCACATCACCAGCACGCTGGGCGAGCTGTCGGCCGCGATCGAGCGTGAGCACATGGCCAGTCCCTCGGTGATCGTGGTGGGCGACGTGACGCGCGCCATTGCCGCGATGCCGGGCGCGCAAACCAGCGACCGCGCGCCCCTCGCCTCGCAGCGAACTCGGGGCGCCTGACCCCGGCGCGCATTCAGGCGCCGCTCTTTACGGGTATTCGTGTGAACTATTGCCCAAGGCGCGGGCGTTGCCTTGCATTTGGAAATTGGTGAACTAGAACTCGTGGCACACCGCACAAATTCAATGCGCAGTTCAATGCGTGATGCAAGGCTAGGGCTAGAGGACTGACCGCGTTGTCAGCCAGGAAGCACGGCAGTGGCCGTGAAAAGGTTAACCCCCGATTGAGTGTTCTCGACATTGGCGTGAAGGAGAAACTTCATGCACACCCGGAAAAAATCAAGACATGGCAGGCACACCCTGCCCGGCAACCAGCACACCTCCCAGGTCAAGCGGCAGTTGCTCCAGTGGATGGGCGTGGTCCTGTTGTCGGTCGTGGGAGCGGTCGCACTGGTCATGTTGCTGTCCTCGCTCGGCGAGCAAACGCAAAGGCTTGCTTTGATCGGGGTTGCCGGCGCTGGCCCATGACGCCGAGCGGACCCGCTGCTCCCCGCGTGCGCTATATTTCGTCGCCCTTGCCAAAGTCCGGCAAGCGTTAAGGGGCTGTTTGACTCATTCATTTGACACCGTCATCATTGGCGCGGGTGCCGCCGGCCTGTTCTGCGCCGGCGTCGCGGGGCAACTCGGACTCAAGGTGCTGCTGCTCGACCACAGCGAGAAGGTGGCCGAAAAAATCCGCATCTCGGGCGGCGGGCGCGCCAACTTCACGAACCGCGACGTCTCGCCGGCCAACTTTTCGGGCGAGAACCCGCATTTTTGCCGCTCGGCCCTGGCGCGCTACACGCCGCGCGACTTCACCGCGCTGATGGAGCGCCACCGCATCCCGTTTCACGAGAAGCACAAGGGCCAGCTGTTTTGCGACCGCTCGGCCGAAGACCTGATCCAGATGCTGCTGGCCGAGTGCGCGGCCGGCGGCGTAGAGCGCTGGCAGCCTTGCAGCATCAAAAGCATCCGAACCCCCGAGTCAGCGGGCGCTGGAGGCTATGAAATTGATAGTAGCCGGGGCGTCATTTCGGCGCGCTCTATCGTGGTGGCCACGGGCGGCCTGTCCATCCCGAAAATCGGCGCGACCGATTTTGGCTACCGCGTGGCGCGCCAGTTCGGCCTGCGCGTGGTGGAGCCGCGCCCCGCACTGGTGCCCCTGACCTTCGACGGCGCCGGCTGGGCGTCCTATGCGCAGCTGGCCGGGCTGTCGCTGCCGGTACAGATTTCAACCGGCAGCAGGAAGAGCCAGACCACCTTCTTCGAAGACCTGCTGTTCACGCACCGCGGCCTGTCGGGCCCGGCGGTGCTGCAAATTTCCAGCTACTGGGCGGCGGACACCCCGATCCGGCTCGACCTGGCGCCCGGGCACGACGTGGCGCAAGCCCTGGCGCGGGCCAAGGCCAGTTCGCGCAAACTCATCGCCAACGAGTTGGCCTCCCTGGTGCCGTCGCGCTTGGCCGACGCCTGGGTGCAGCAGGACAGCCACTGGCAGCGCCCGGTGAGCGACGCCCCGGACAAGGCATTGATGCTGCTGGCCGAACGGCTGGCGCGCTGGGAACTCACGCCCACCGGCACCGAAGGCTACAAAAAAGCCGAGGTCACGGCGGGCGGCGTGGACACCCGCGACCTGTCGTCGCAGACCATGGAATCCAAGCAGCCGGGCCTGTATTTCATTGGCGAGGCGGTCGATGTGACGGGCTGGCTCGGCGGTTACAACTTTCAATGGGCCTGGGCCAGCGGCTTCGCCTGCGCGCAGGCGCTGGCAAACCGGCGTTGAAGTTGCACCGGAAAAGGCTATAATTCAGGGCTTTGCTGGCAAACCCCCGTCGGCCTGATCCACATTGAGACGGGGAACACCGCTGGACACGCATTGCAGGGCCTGATCTTCCCTGAGTGATGTTTCAGCAAATTTTTGGAAACCATTACGTAATGACCGCCATCCGTCTGAAAGAAAACGAGCCGTTTGACGTGGCCCTGCGCCGCTTCAAGCGCACCATTGAAAAACTCGGCCTGCTGACCGAACTGCGCGCCCGCGAGTTCTACGAGAAGCCCACCGCCGAGCGCAAGCGCAAGAAGGCCGCTGCGGTCAAGCGCAACTACAAGCGCATCCGCTCGATGCAGCTGCCCAAGAAGCTGTACTGATTCCTCTTCCCGCTTGATTGCCCGCGCGGCAATCGATCAGAAGAAAGACAAGCTCGCCCGGGGACGCTCTGGCGGGCTTTTTGCTTTTTGGCGTCCATGACGCCTGCCTTTTTCCGGAGAACACGATGTCACTCAAAGACCAGATCACCGAAGACATGAAGACTGCCATGCGCGCCAGGGACAGCGAGCGCCTGGGCACCATCCGCCTGCTGCTGGCCGCCATCAAGCAAAAAGAGGTGGATGAGCGCGTCGTGGTCGATGACGTGGCCGTGATCGCGATCGTGGACAAGCTCATCAAGCAGCGCAAGGACTCGATTGCCGCCTACACCCAGGCCGGCCGCACGGATCTGGCCGACAAGGAAGCGTCCGAGATCAAGGTGATCGAGGCCTACTTGCCGCAGCGCCTGAGCGCCGACGAAGTGGCCGCCGAGGTGAAGGCGATCGTCGCCGAACTCGGTGCTGAACTCGGTCGAAATCCAGGCCCGGGCGACATGGGCAAGGTGATGGGCGCCGTCAAAGCGAAACTGGCCGGCAAGGCCGACATGGGCCAGGTCAGCGCCGCAGTGAAGGCCGCGCTGGCGGGCTGACGCCTGACGGCGGCGCTCAGCTGCCCGCCACCTTCATCCGGTTCACCAATATCGAGCCCACGGTCTTGGCACCGTGGTTGTAGGCGTCGGCACCGACCGCATCGATGCCCATCAGCATGTCCCTGAGGTTGCCGGCAATGGTGATTTCCTCCACCGGGTAGGCGATGCGTCCCTTTTCCACCCAGAAGCCGCTGGCGCCGCGCGAGTAGTCGCCCGTCACGTAGTTCACGCCCTGCCCCATCAGCTCGATCACGAACAGGCCGGTGCCGAGTTTTTGCAGCATGGCGTCCAGGTCGTCCTGCGGGCGCGTCAGGCGCGACGTCAAGGTCAGGTTGTGCGAGCCGCCGGCGTTGCCGGTGGTTTTCATGCCCAGCTTGCGGGCCGAATAAGTGCTCAGGAAATAGCCTTCGAGACGCCCCGCATCGACCACCGTGCGGGCCCTGACCTGCACGCCTTCGTCGTCGAACGGCGAGCTGCCCTTGCCGCGCTTGACGAACGGGTCTTCCAGAACGTCGATGTGTTTCGGCATCACCGGCTTGCCCAGCGAGTCCAGCAAAAACGTGCTCTTGCGGTACAGCGCGCCACCGCTGACCGCCTGCACCAGGCCGCCCAGCAGCCCCGCCGCCAGCGGCGACTCGAACAGCACGGGGCACTCGGTGGTGGCGATCTTGCGCGACTTCAGGCGGCTCAGCGCCCGCTCGGCGGCGTAGCGGCCGACCGCCTCGGGCGAGGCCAGCTCGTTGGCGTCGCGCATCGAGCTGTACCAGGCGTCGCGCTGCATGTCCTGCTTTTTGCCGGGGCTTGATGCAATCGGCGCCACCGACAGGCTGTGGCGCGAACTGGCGTAGCCGCCGCGGAAACCGTGCGTGTGGGCGCTGAAAAAATGCGACTGCTGCGCCGACACGCCCGCGCCCTCACTGTTGGTGACGCGCCGGTCGGTCTGCAATGCGGCGGCTTCGCACTGCATGGCCAGCGCAGCGGCCTGCTCGCTGGTGATGGCCCAGGGGTGGAACAAGTCCAGATCCGGCTGCACCGTGGCAATGTCCTCCACATCCGGCAGCCCGGCCATCGGATCCTCGGCCGTGAAGCGCGCAATGTCATAGGCCGCCTGCACGGTCTGCTCGATCGCCGCTCTGGAGAAATCGGAAGTGCTGGCGTTGCCGCGGCGATTGCCGACATAGACCGTCACGCCCAGCGACTTGTCGCGGTTGCGCTCCACGTTCTCCAGCTCGCCCTTACGCACCGACACGCTCAGGCCGCAGCCCTCGGATGCCTCCGCGCCGGCATCGGTGGCGCCCAGCTTTTTGGCGTGCGCCAGGGCGCTGTCCACCAGGTCTTCGAAAAACGGGCGGCTGTAACTGAAGCCGCTGTCGATGCGCGCGGGGCTGGCGCTGGCAGCTTGGGATGGTTTTTTCATATCGACGGCTATGATACTTGCCGCAGTGGCCCCGGGGGCCGCCGCCCCTCTGGATCACCCTACCATGTCACGCAAACCCACCAAAGGCTACTTCGTCCACGGCAAATTCGTTGCCGAAGGCAGCGAGCTCGACCTCGAACTCAAGCGCGAGCTCAAGGGCACCGACGCGCTGAGCAAGACCGATCTCAAACGCGAGAGCACCGAGCTGCAAAAGCTCGGCGAAGACCTGCTGACGCTGCGCGCCGACCTGTTAGAGCGGCTGGACCTGTCGGAAAAACTGTGCGACGCGGTACAGGAGGCCAAGCGCATCACCAACTTCGAGGGCAGGCGGCGCCAGATGCAGTTCATCGGTAAGCTGATGCGCCTGCTGCCGCCCGAGACGCTGGTCGCCATCCGCGCCGCGCTCGATGAGCAGCACAGCGGCTCGGCCCGCGAGACGCTCAATCTGCACCTGGCCGAACAATGGCGCGATGCGCTGATTGCCGACGAAGACGCGCTGGGCCGCTGGCTCGCCGACTTTGCGCAAACCGACACCCAACAGTTGCGCGCCCTGATCCGCCAGGCGCGCAAGGACGCCAAGCCGGGCAAGCCCGGCGAGGCGCCGCGCCACGGCCGCGCCTACCGCGACATCTTCCAGCTGGTGAGAGAGCAGCTCGCCAACAAGGAGGCCGGCGCCGCACCGGCAGAACAGACACCATGAACACGCCGCAAGCCACCCCGTTTGACGCCGTCAAGATCGGCATCGTCTCGGTCAGCGACCGCGCCTCCAGCGGTGTGTACGAAGACAAGGGCCTGCCCGCGCTCAAGGACTGGCTGACGCGCGCGCTGAAGAACCCGGTGCAGTTCGAAGCCCGGCTGATCCCCGACGAACAGGCCGCCATCAGCGCCGCGCTGATCGCGCTGGTGGACGCCGGCTGCGCACTGGTGCTGACCACCGGTGGCACCGGCCCGGCCCCGCGCGACGTCACGCCCGAGGCCACGCTGGCGGTGGCGCACAAGCCGATGCCCGGCTTTGGCGAGCAGATGCGCCAGATCAGCCTGCGCTTCGTGCCCACGGCCATCCTGTCGCGCCAGTGCGCCGTCATTCGGGACCAAAGCCTGATCATCAACCTGCCGGGCCAGCCCAAATCGATCCAGGAAACGCTGGAAGGGTTGAAGGGCGCCAGCGGCGAATCCATCGTGCCTGGGATATTTGCGGCCGTGCCGTACTGCGTGGACCTGATTGGCGGTCCGTATCTGGAAACGAACGACGAAGTGTGCAAGGCCTTCCGGCCCAAGAGTGCGGTGCGCCCCGCGCGGCCCTAGTCGAAAATCGGGAATCAGGATGTATTTCGGGAGTTTCAAAATAAGTACGCAAAAACGATATCTAACCCTTAACCTGAGGGCACTCATAGCTATATTTTTTGTAGCGATCGGCCAGTTGGCCATGGCGGCCGACGAGCCCAGCGTGCCGTACACCGTGAAGCCGGGCGACAAGCTGATCGCAATGGCCGCGCACCTGTTCCCCGGCCCGGACGACTGGACGGAGGTGGCCCGCTTCAACCACCTGAAGAACCCCAACGTCATCCGCCCCGGCCAGATCCTGCAGATTCCGCTGCACCTGCTGCAGTCGCAGTCCGCGATTGGCAAGATCATCAGCACCTTCGGCGACGTGCAACTGGCGGGCAGCCCGGCCGCTGTCGGCAGCGCCGTCCCCGAAGGCGGCAAGCTGCAGACCGGCGCCAACAGCTCGGCCGTAGTCGAGCTGGCCGACGGCAGCCGCATCACCATGCTGCCCAACACGCTGGCGGAGGTCGTCACCAGCCGCAGCTACGCCCTGCGCAACGCGGCCGCCAGCGGCTCCACCACCTGGTTCTCCGGCCTGGTCCGGCTGGCCCAGGGCGCGCTGCAGACCGTGGCCAACAAGGCGGCACACCGGGCCACGCCGCTGCAGATTGAAACGCCGACCTCGCTGGTCGGTGTGCGCGGCACCCAGTTCCGCGTGGCCTACGACGACCCGGCCACTAAAAATGCCCGCACCGAAGTGCTGGAGGGCCTGGTCAAGGCCGACAACACGGCCCAAAGCAGCTTTGCCGACGTTGCACGCGGCCAGGGCGCGCTGCTGAACCCAGCCGTCAAGGACATCAAGGTGGTGGCCTTGCTGAAGGCACCTGACCTGTCGGGAGCACCCTTCGACATCTTCAAGCCCGAGGCGCTGTGGCCCATGCCCACGCTCGATGGCGCCAGCCGCTTCCGGGTTCAGGTCGCCAGCGACGAGAGTTTCGACAAAATTGTGCGCGACATGGTCGTCACCACCGGCAATGCCGACTTCTCCAGTGTGCCCAACGGCAGCTGGTTTGCACGGGTGCGCGGCATCGATGCCAGCGGCATCGAAGGCTTTGACAGCGTGAAGGCCGTGCAAGTGGTGCTGCGCCCGCCGGTTCCCCAGCCGCCCACCCCATGGCGCATCGGCGAGGACCGGCTCAGCGTGGCCTCGGGGCACCAGATTTTGCAGTTCAGCCAGGTCGGGCTGGATGCCAGCCACACCATCGTGGCCACGGTCACGGCCGACACACCGGCCGCCACCCGCATCGCGCAGGCCACCGCCAGGGGCGACAGCCCGCGCATCACGCTGGATCTCGGCCAGCTGGAGGCCGGCACGCGCTACCAGTTGCACCTGACCGTGACCCAGGCCGACGGCGCCCGGGTGATTCCGCTGGACTACCGCTTCGTGGCGCGGGACGGCTGGGGCTGGGCCGAAGGCACGCTGCAACCCATGAAGCCCGGCACGCCTTGAGCGGAGTCGCGGTTACTTGCCGACCAGCTGGTTCAGCTTGTCGGCCTCGAAGGCTTCGCTGCGTGTCGCGTCGACCGGCACGCAGTCACGGGTCTGCCGGGTGCTGGAGAGCGTCTCGACGGCCTGCCACAGCAGCGCGATCTGGTGCTCGTGCGAGGAGGCGTTGTCGATCAACCCCTTCATGGCCTGGTTCAAAGGGTCGTCTTCCTGTGTGATGCCATAGGCCGAGAACTTGCGCTCCGGCGCCGCCACATCGGCGCTCTCGCCGGGCTTGGACAAAAGAATGCGCGCCGGAATGCCCACCGCCGTGGCGCCGGCGGGCACCGGCTTGATCACCACGGCGTTGCTGCCGATCTTGGCGCCGTCGCCGACCTCGAAGCCGCCCAGCACCTTGGCGCCCGCGCTCACCACCACGTCGCGCCCCAGCGTGGGGTGGCGCTTCACGCCCTTGTAGAGCGAGGTACCGCCCAGCGTGACGCCCTGGTAGATGGTGCAGCCGTCGCCGATCTCGGCGGTCTCGCCGATCACCACGCCCATGGCGTGATCGAAGAACACGCGCTCGCCGATTTTGGCGCCGGGATGGATTTCAATCCCCGTCAGGCCGCGCGAGATGTGCGAGACAAAGCGCCCCAGCCATTTGAAGCCGTGCTCCCAGCACCAATGCGCGCGCCGGTGGAACACCAGCGCGTGCAGCCCCGGATAGCAGGTCAGCACCTCCCAGGTGCTGCGCGCAGCGGGGTCGCGGTCAAGAATGCACTGAATGTCGGAACGTAGGCGCGAAAACATCCGGCAAGTCTAGCGTTTCGGCAATGCCTTTGCTGGCGCCGGCGCTTCGCCAGCCGCGCCGGTACTGGCTTTGGCGCGCGCCGCCACCTGCGCCACCGCCTTGGCGATGCCGCGCAGGATATGGATTTCTTCCACGGTGATGTGCGCGCGATTCACCAGCTGGTTGAGGCGTGGCATGAGTTTTTTGGGCGATGCCGGGTCCAGGAAGTCGATGTCGATGAGCGCCTGCGCCCAATGTTCAAGCATGCCGCCAACCTGCCGCGCGTCGGCATAAACCGGCGTTGCGGCCCGCTCCTGCACGGCAAAGCCGCCCAGCGCGAGCCGCCACTCGTAGGCCACGACCTGGATCGCGGCGCCGAGATTCAGCGAGCCGAACGACGGGTTGGTCGGGATGCTCAGGCAGGCGTGGCAGCGGTACACATCGTCGTTGCTCATGCCGAAGCGCTCGGAGCCGAACAGGAACGCCACGCCCGCTTCGGGATTTTTGATGTTATCGGGCTCCAGCCCTTGTGTGGCATGAACTGTTTGCTCTATTTTTGAGAGCATTTCGAAGTGCTCGCGCGGCGCCACCGTGGGCGGGCCGAAGTCGCGCGGCGTCATGGCGGTGGCGCACAGGTGCGTCATGCCGTCCAGTGCCTCGTCGAGCGTGGCCACGAGGCGCGCGTTCTTCAGCACGTCGAGCGCTCCGCTGGCGCGCTGGATGGTCTCCTCGCGGCGCAGCACGTTGGCCCAGCGCGGCGCCACCAGCACCAGGTCGTCGAAGCCCATGACCTTCATGGCGCGCGCGCAGGCGCCGACGTTGCCGGCGTGGCTGGTGTTGATCAGAATGAAACGGGTCTTCATGGCGCCAGGGCAGTAGAGTCAGGGCAAGCGAATGGATGCAGCCTGCCATTGTCGCCGCACGGGCCCGCACGGCGGGCGCGCCGTGGACAAGTTGCCGGACAATGGCGCTTCATCGAAAAAAAATAACTTCAGGAAGTTGACCATGCCTCGTCTTGCCGTCCCCGGGTTTCTCGCGCTGAGCGCCGCGTTGGCGCTGGCAGCAAACGCTCACGCGCAAGTCACGGCCGACCCGCAGGACCGCGGCGGCGTCATCGTGCAGATGGCCGGCGGCCCCCGTGCGCTGCGCGCCACGCTGGGCTGGGAAACGCCGGTGCTGTGGACTCATCAGGCCCCGGGCGGCCCGGGCCGTGTCGAGCTGACCGGCGAGTTCGGTGTGTCGTACTGGGGCGCCACACACGCGCGCGAGCCCGCCAGCATGTGGCAGCTCAGCGCCATTCCCATGCTGCGCTGGTGGCCCGGCGGGGGGCGCTTCTTCGTCGAAGGCGGGATCGGTCCGACGCTGGTCAACCGCACCCACTTTGCCGGCGAGGACATCAGCACGGCATTTCAGTTCGGCGACCACCTGGGCATGGGCTACCAGTTCACGCCCGCCATCCGCGCCAGCCTGCGCCTCTCGCACTTCTCCAATGCCGACATCAAGCAACCCAATCCCGGGTTCAATCTGCTGCAACTCACCTGCACCTACCTGTACTGAATCGCCGCGCGCCAGAGCCCTGGTCGGGGGATTCCCGCGGCATTGGGTAAAATCACGCCATTGCCGCTGCCCGCATCGCCGGGCAGATTTTTTGCTCTTCAACAGTTGGGGACAGCGCTTCGGCGTCCGTCCCGCAAAGGTTCACAATTCATGTCGCCCAATCTGCACCCCATGCTCAACGTGGCCATCAAGGCCGCCCGCGCCGCCGGCGCCATCATCAACCGCGCCGCGCTCGATGTCGAAGCCATCCGCATTTCGCAAAAGCAGGTCAACGATTTCGTCACCGAAGTCGATCACGCGAGCGAGCAGGCCATCATCGAGACGCTGCTCACCGCCTATCCGGGCCACGGCATCCTGGCCGAAGAGTCGGGCAACGAGCATGGCGCGAAAGATTCGGAATTCATCTGGATCATCGACCCGCTGGACGGCACCACCAACTTCATCCACGGCTTTCCGGTGTATTGCGTGAGCATTGCACTGACCACGCGCGGCAAGGTCGAGCAGGCCGTGGTGTACGACCCCAGCCGCAACGACCTGTTTACCGCCACGCGCGGCCGCGGCGCCTTCATGAACGACCGGCGCCTGCGCGTGTCCAAGCGCACCCGGCTGCAGGAGTGCCTGATCTCCACCGGCTTCCCGTTCCGCCCGGGCGACAACTTCAAGAATTACCTGGCCATGATGGCCGATCTGATGCCGCGCACCGCCGGCCTGCGCCGCCCCGGCGCCGCCGCGCTGGACCTGGCCTATGTGGCGGCCGGCTTCACCGACGGCTTTTTCGAAACCGGCCTGCAGCCCTGGGACGTGGCGGCGGGCTCGCTGTTGGTGACCGAGGCCGGCGGCCTGGTCGGCAACCTCACCGGCGAGGCCGACTTCATGGACCAGAAGGAATGCCTGGCCGCGAGCCCCAGGATTTACGGCCAGCTGGTGCCGCTTTTGGCGAAGTACAGCAAGTTTGCCAGCGCCGGCGAAAAGGCCGCGCTGCGCCAGACGCTCACGGCGCCAGGGGCCACGTCGCCCGCAGCCACGGCACCGGCGCCCGCCCGGCCCGAGGGCGCCGATTCTGCGGCGCCCTGACGCGCCAGTCCGGTAAAGTGTGCTCCGCGCATGATGAACCGGAACCCGCCTGACCTGACCCTCCCCTCCACGCTGGCCGCCCGGCTGCGCGCCGCCACGCACCGGGTGCTGCGCGTTGCGCTGAGCCAGTACGTCACCAACGGCCTCGCGGTGGCGCTGGGCCTGTTCGTGATTTCGCTGGGCGTGTTCGCGCTGGCCGGCGTGGTCGCGGTCTCCAGCGCAGTGGTCGGGATTCTGATCACCAGCCTGCCCGACGTGCCGGCGCCGCGCCGGCGCAAGCTGACGCAGATGCTGCCCGCGCCGCTGCTGGGTGCGCCGCTGTTCGTGCTGGTGCAACTGGTGCACCAGGACCCCGTGCAGCTCGGACTGGTGCTGGTGGCCGGCACGTTTCTGTCCGTCATGTTGATGTCATGGGGCAAGCGCGGCGGCCCCATCACTTTTTCGATGCTGTTCTCGATGCTGTTCGCCATGGCGGCGGCGCCCCCGTCATCGCTCGAACAAATCGCAGTGAACACCGGCTGGTACGGGGTCGGCGCTGTGGCGTACCTGATCTGGGGCGTGCTCACCACCCATGCACTGAACCAGCTCTTTCGCACCCAGTTGCTGGCCGAATGCATGATCACGTTCGCGCAGATCCTGCGGACCCAGGCCCAGCGCCTGGCGCCCCAGCCCGATCACGAGGCCCTGCTGGCCGCCATGCTAGGCCAGCAGATCACGCTGGCGGACTACCTGCAGGGCACGCGCGACGTGGTGCTGGAGTCGCCCACCACCGCCAAACGCCAGCGGCTGGCGGCCATGCTGCTCGCCCTGCTCGAGGCGCGCGACCACCAGCTGGCCTGCAACCTGGACCTGGACGTTCTGCTCAGCCAGCACGCCAGTGCCAGCGCCCCCACGCTGCCGCTGCTGCAAAGCGCCCTCAACACCATCGCCGCCGAGCTGGAACAACTGGCACTGGACCTGCTGCTGGGGCGCGCCCGCAGCGCGATCGTCCCGATACCCGACCTGCGCGAGCGGCTGCACGGCGCACTGCCGCCGCAAACCCCCGAGAGCCTGGAGCCCTCGCCCCTGAACGCCGGCGAGCCCGATGCAGCCGCCCTGCTGCACAGCATGGCGAACCGCATCGGCCACCTGCACGACGAAGCCGTGCGCATGACCGCCCTGGCGCGCGGCGACGTGCGCCCCGAACTGGCCGCCGTGCGCACGCAGTGGCAGCTGTTCGTGAGTGCCACCACCTGGTCGTGGCAGCCGCTGCTGGGACAACTGACCTGGCGCGCCCCGATGCTGCGCTACGCCCTGCGCGCCACGCTGGCGGTCGGCGCCGGCTACCTGATCTCCCTGCACCTGCCGTGGGATGGGCACGGGTACTGGGTCCTTTTCTCCGTTGTGGTGGTGATGCGCGGCAACCTGGCGCAGACCGTGCAGCGGCGCAATGCGCGCGTGGCCGGCACCATGCTCGGCTGCCTGCTGGTGTTGGCGCTGCTGGCGACCCACCCCGGCGGCTTCACCATCCTGCTGGTGGTGGCGCTGAGCCAGGGGCTGGCCCACGCCTTTGCGCTGCGCCGCTACCTCTACACCACGGCCGCAGCGACGGTCGGGGCGCTACTCATGGTGCACCTGCTGGTCACCGGCCTGCTGCCCGCCATGGCGATGGGCCAGCGCCTGGCCGACACCCTGCTCGGCGCCTCCATCGCCTGGCTGTTCAGCTACGTGCTGCCGGCCTGGGAGCGCAGCCAGATTCCCGCTTTGGTGCAGCGCAGCCTGAAGGCCCAGAGCCAGCATGCGCGGCTGGCCCTGGCCCTGCTGAACAAGGAGCAGACCAACGACCTGCCCTGGCGGCTGGCGCGCCGCGAAGCCTACGACAGCCTCTCGGCCGTGACGCTGGCGATCCAGCGCTCCATGGCCGAGCCGCGCCAGGTACGCCCCCCGCTGGAGCCGCTCGAGGCGCTGCAGGCGCGCAGCTATCAGTTGCTGGCGCAGTTCACGGCCATCAAATCACTGCTGTTGCTGCGCCGCGCCCAACTCGACCTGGATGTGGCGACGCCAGCACTGCAGCAGGCGTCACAGCGCATCCAGGCGGAACTGGCCGGCACCGGCACGGGTGCCGAGCCCGGCCCCGCGCCGGCCGTCGCCGGCCAGCCGTTCCAGCCCCGGCCCGACCCGCTGGTGGCCGCCGACCTCACGCCCTGGCTGTTGCGGCGCCTGGCGCTGGCCTGCGCCATGGCGCGCGAGTTGCGGCTGGCAGCGGACCGGGTCAAGGTGTAAGCCCGGTCAGCGCATATTGCCGGTGTGGCCCAGCGAGTAGCGCCCGGGCTGCGGCCAGACGGTCAGGCCGTGCGGCTCCATGCCGACCGCAATCGACTTGACCTCGCCGGTCGTCGTGTTGATCGCGTAGACCACATCGTCGAAGCGGCCGGACAGCCACAGCATCTTGCCGTCCGCGCTGACGTTGCCCATGTCCGGGCTGCCACCGCCCGGGATCGGCCAGGTCGTGAGCACCTTGCGCGTGGCGAAGTCGATCACCGAGACGCTGCCTTTGCCGCGGCGCGCCCCGTGAATGCGGTTGGTGCCGCGGTTCGAGACATACAGTTTCGTGCCGTCGCGGCTCGGGTACAGCCCGTGCGTGCCGACGCCGGTCTTGACGAAGCCCACCTTCGTGAAGCTGTCGCCATCGACCAGATAAAGGCCGTCGGCCATCATGTCGGCAATGTAGAAAACCCGGCCGTCGGGCGAGCTGCGGATGTCCTGCGGCATGCCCTTCTTGTCGAGTTCAAGGTAGCCCACGACCTTGCGGTTCACCAGATCGATCTTGGCCAGCTTGCCGCCGAATTCACAGGTGAACAGCACGTACTTGCCGTCGATCGAGAAATCGGCGTGGTTGATCCCCTTGCACTGCGGCACGCTCAGGCTTGAATTCAGCGCCATCGTGTGCGCATCGCGAAAATCCAGCCGCGCATGGGCTTCCGCCACCACGATGGCTTCCTTGCCGTCCGGCGTGAAATACATGTTGTAGGGATCGTCCACCTTGACCGGTTTGCCCGGCTTGCCGGTCTTCGGGTCGATCGGCGTCAGGCTGCCGTCGGGCCGGCCCTCGGCATTGTTGGCGACCCACAGGGTCTGCAGATCCCACGAGGGGACGACGTGCTGCGGGCTGAAACCGACACGAAACTTGTCGACCACCTTGAACGTCGCCGGGTCGATCACATAGACGTCGTTCGAGCGCACGTTGGGCACATACACCCGTGGCAGCGCACCCGCCACCGCGGCGCTGAGGTGGCCGGCGCCTACTTCGCTGTACAGGTTGTCCGGGTTCACCACGGGCGGCATGCCGGGCACCGTCACAACCGGCGCGGCGGCAGCGGCAATACCGGCACTACACAGGCCTGCCAGCGCGAGCGCCGCCAGGCGGGACAAGGGACGAGAAATCAGGGTCATGGTGGATTCCGTTCGAAAGTAAAGGAGTGGATGAAAGGGAGGCGTGCCCGGCGCCGCATCAGCGCGCCGCCGTGTCTTTCTTCAGGGCGGCCACGGTGCGCGACACGATCGCATCCACGCCCAGTTGGCCGAGTTCGGCCGACGCGCGGCGCGGATCGCCGCCGTACACGCCGTCGGCAGCGCCGGGCTTGGGCGCGCTGCGCAATTGCTGCAGCCGCACCATCTGGGGCGCGACCGCGAGCTGCAGCGAGGTGTCGGCCAGCCCCGCGTGCGTGCCAATCTCGTCATCGCGCACACCGTGCTGGCGCAGGATCTGCGCATAACCGTCGGAACTGGCGGCGTAATACTCCGGCGGCACGAAGGCCCGCGCCGGCGAGCCGGACCACGCCTTGTTCAGGCGGACCACCACGCGCCGGATGTCGTTTTGATAGCCTCCGTGATCGCCCAGGAAAACAATGTTCCTGAAGCCGTGGACCTTCAGGCTGTTCGCCGCCGATTCCAGCGTCTTCTCGAACACGTCATCAGATACCGTCAAGGTGCCGGGAAACTTCATGTGGGAAGTGGGCGGCGCATAGCTGCCCTCCGGCACATAGGCGATGACGGGCGCGACGAGCGCATTGCCCAGCCCTTGCGCAATGCGCTGCGACAGAACCTTCACGCGCGCATTGTGCTTGCCCAGCGCCACGTAGGGGCCGCTTTGCTCGGTCCCGCCGATCGGGACAATGACCGTCGTCTTGCCCGCGCCAAGCAGGTCGCGCAGCTCGGTCCAGGTCACGTCTTCCAGGAACACGCTCGCGGACCCTTGCGCCAGCGCGGCCTGCGCGGCGATGAGCAAAATGGCGCACGACAACGCGCGTCGCAGGCACAGGGGCATGAAATTTTCTCGATTTTTCAAGAGTAAGGCCGCCAGCATAAACCAACCAACCCGGGCTAAAGAGCGCAGGGAGACAAGCCGGGCTATGCTCGGGCGCTCAGCCAGCCCGTTCGGCTGCGCCCACTGCCCTGGAGACGCCATGATCCGCCTGCCCGTAGCCACCTTGTTTATCGCCCTGCTGTCGGGGTCTTTGTTCGTGACGCCCGTCGCCATGGCGGCCGAAGGTTCGGTCACGATCGTGTCGCCCAAGGATGGCGCAAAGCTCGACGTGATGAACCAGAACCAGCTCGTGTACGACGTGGTGCCCGGACCCCGGGGCGACCATGTGCACGTTTACGTGGACGACAAGGAGGTGGGCATCCTGCGCCAGCTCAAGGGCAGCTATACCCTGGAGTCCCTGTCCGCGGGCCAGCACGCCATCTGCATCAAGGTCGTCAACAAGGCGCACACGCCCATTGGCCTGCAGCGCTGCGTCAACGTCAGCGTCGAGTAGCCGGCTTGGACCTGCAGAACCTCGCCTATGCGCTGACCCAGGTCGCCCACAACTTCGGTGCCGTGACCGTGGTCGCCGTGCCGCTCTACGTCGTCAGCGCCGGCCGGCCCGAGCGCGAGCGGCCTGTGCTCTGGCTGGTGCTGTCGGGATGGGGCGTGCAGATTGCCAGCGGCGCGCTGTTCGGGCTGGTCAGCTTGCATTTCTACAGCCAGTTGCCTGACATCCACGGCATCGCGGTTGCGGCGCTAGTCGTCAAGGTCCTGTGCGCGCTGGCGGCGGTTGCAGCGATCATCGTGTTGCTGCGCGCGCGCGCTGTGCGGATTGATCATCGCGCCGCCCTGATCTGGCGCATGCTGGCGGCGTTGGGCACGACCGCACTGGCGGCGGCCGCGTTTCTGCGCTGGTTCTCCTGAGCGTGCGGGAGGCAAGACGACACATTGATACCAATTCGTTATTGGAGTATCAAAGCCAACCGGGCGTCCACATTGATCGAGATCTCGGAAAGCAATTCAAGCTTTTCATCGGACAAAACGCTGTCGCCTTGCCATGCAAACAGGGCCTTGTCGCGTCGATCCAGCAACTGTCGTATCTCTTTGAGGTATAGCTGGGTCAACGATTCGATGACCGAATCGACAGCATTGTTGCCTGTGTCGAGCTTCATGTCGGCCAACAGTTCAGACGTCAGGCCCGCGCTGAGCATCCTGTCGCCTGTCACCCAACTGTTGACTGTGAATAGCGTCGTCGGGATGCCCTTGGCATCAAAGCCAATGGTCAGAAGGTGGCGGGTGTTTTGCGTTGTGGGCGGTTCGCCCGTCAACTTCGCAAATGCAGTCTCGCGGGCCGACCTGAGCCTTCGTTCCCACAGCTTGCGCCGCGCGAACAAATGGATGTGCCCGTGCTCGGACGCGTCCGGCCGATCCTCCGGGGAATGCGAGTGGTAGAACCAATGAAAGCCGCTGCCTTGGTCGATGGCATCGTCCTCAGGGTAGTGGCTCCACTGTTTCGGCATCTGACCGCCCAGCAAATCGCCAAACAGGTGGGATCCGCGCGCCGCCAGGCCCGCGTAGGTTGCAAGCAGGCGCAGGCAGGCCGCCCTCTCGTGGCTGTCGTTTGCCGGCGAGGAAAGACGGCCTGCCCTGCCCATCAGTTCTTCGGCGCGCACTTCGGCATGCACTTGGGCGCGCATTTCGCCGCGCTCTTCTTGGCGGCGCACTTACTCTGCTTCATGTCCTTGGCGCAGCACTTGCCCGCGCACTTCGCGCAGCACTTGGACATACCCGTCTTTGGCGCGCACTTGGCGCCGTCCTTCATGTCTTGGGCGGCTGCAGGCAAGGCGAGGGTTGCGGCGGTCAGGACCGCCAGGGATGCCATCTTGAAACGTGTGTTCATTTCGATTCCTTGAGTTCGTTGATTTGGGTTGCGAGGTTGACCCTCGGAAGCTAAGAGGCAGCAACCATGCCATCGGGTTCGCAGCCACGAAAAAAATTCAACCGATGCAAAACAAGGCGAAATGTCCGAAGCCAGTTTCAAAACGGATTGAAATTTGTAAGGAATCAGATTGTTTGGCGACCAATAAAAATATTTCAATATCCGCGAACCGTTTTGGCTGCCTGCCGCCTCTTAGCGGGAGAACCACCAAAGGATCGCCATGCCCAAACTCTTGATTGCCTTGTTCGCCGCCGCCCACATCGCCTTCGCCATCCCGGCCGCGTTCGCGGCGGATGACCCCGGCGCCCAGATTACCCGGCCGGCTGGATACAAGCCGATGGCGGGGGATGCCGCCTTGGGCGAAAGACTCTTCAATGACGCCAGGCTTTCCACCAACGGCATGAGTTGCGCGAGCTGCCACGCCAATCATGGCGCCTTTCAGGCCAGCTTCGCCAAGCCCTATCCGCATACCGTCGCCATGGCCAAGGAACAACTGGGCCGGAAAACGGTCTACCTCGACGAAATGATCCAAGGCTGCATGGTCATGCCCATGGCGGCCAAGCCGCTGCCTTGGGACTCCAAGGAGCTGGCGGGACTCACCGCCTACCTGCTGACCGTTCAAAAGACATTCAAACCATCCCACTAACCTCCAAGGACACTTCCATGAAACTTACCAAAACCGCCGCCCTGCTTGCCCTGTCCTCGATCATGTCGATGGCCATGGCCGGAGAGATCAAGCCGTTCAACCAACAGGACTTCGACAAGTTGACCCATGACGGCAAGCCCGTGGTGCTGGACATCAGCGCGACGTGGTGCCCGACCTGCAAGGCGCAAAAACCCATCATCGACGGCCTGATGAAGCAGCGCGCCTACAAGGACGTGACGCTCATGGGCATCGACTTCGACTCGGCCAAGCCCACGCTCAAGAAGTTCAAGGTGACGATGCAGAGCACGCTGGTGGCGTTCAAGGGCGACAAGGAAGTGGGACGTTCGGTGGGCGACACCACGTCCGAAGGCCTTGAAGCACTCGTGAAGAAGACAGTCAACTGATGGAGTTCGGACTCGGCTCCTACGGCTTTGGCATTCTGGCGGGGCTGCTATCGACGCTCTCGCCTTGCGTGCTGCCGATCATCCCAATCCTGCTGGGGTCGGCGGCGAATGCGCACCCGCGCGCACCCTTGGCCTTGGCCGGGGGACTCGCTATCTCCTATGCCATCATCGGCACGGGCTTGGCGTGGGCTGGCGCCGCATTGGACCTTGACGCCTCGATATTTCGGAACGTGGGCGCTGCCATCCTTGGCCTGCTCGGTTTCGTGCTGATGTCGGGCAGTTTGCAGCAACGCTTTGCATCGGCCACTTCCGGCATTGGGGACGCGGGCAACAACCTGCTCTCACGCATGAACCTCGACGGCCTCTGGGGCCAATTTGCCATCGGCCTTGTGCTGGGTGTCGTATGGAGCCCATGCGTGGGGCCGACATTGGGAGCGGCCGTGGTGCTCGCCAGCCAAGGTTCCCACCTTCCCCAAGTCGCCCTGCTCATGGGCGTCTTTGGCATCGGGGCGGCGCTTCCAATCGTTGTCCTCGCATACGTCAGCCGCAGCGCCATGGCAAAGATGCGCGGCAAGCTCATGCAAGCGGGCAAGACCGGCAAGATGGTTTTGGGCGCCATCATGATCGCCTTGGCGGCCATGATCCTTTCCGGGGCCGACAAGCCGATCGAATCCTGGCTGGTGGACCACTCGCCCGCTTGGCTCACCAAATTGACAACGCGCTACTAATCCTGTTATCTGAACAACTATCGAAAGGACTTTCATGAAAACCACAAAGGCAAACCTGATCAAGCTCGTTGCGCTCACGACTTTCGCGGCGGCATTGGCGGCAGGACCGGCCATGGCCGATCCTCTCAGCGTGCAGGCCACCATGGTCCCCAAGGAACAGATCAAGCTCGACTTCAAGGACGGCTCGGGCCACTTTGTATTGATGGTGCGCCGAGAAGGCAATGCAGCCGGTTCCGGCCTGCTTGACGGCGCCCAGTTCGTTGAATTCGGCCGCCATGACATCGTGCCTGGCGTCTCCGGCGACCCTTCGGGATATCTCGTCGCCACCAAGGGCGAGGGCAACGTCGCCTACATCAAGTGGACCGTGCGCGCGATCTTCCTGCCTGGCAAGGATGGCAAGCCAGAGCTCAATGACCACGGCTTCTGGGAAGTGGTCTCCGGCACCGGCAGCTTCAAGGGCCTCAAGGGAGCTGGCACCCTGCACATCAAATCCGCCAACCCGACCGACCGCATCTTCATCCTCGACGGCAATCTCGTGGCCGCCCAGATGTAAACCAAGCAAGGCAACATGTTTATTTCAACTCCCGCGAACCGTTTTGCGAACCAGCAGCCTCTTAGTCTGCGAGGGCTGTCCTCACACACCAACGGATCAAAGGAGATCAACATGTTCTACGTTAAAAATGTCCCTGCCTGGGAGCGCGTTCTTCGCATCGTCATGGGCCTGATGGCTCTGGGTTTCGCCGCCATGAGTTGGGGCAGCCCTCTGGCGGTCGGCGCCGGCGTCATGGGCGCCATACTGTCGATGACCGGCCTCTTCGGTTTTTGCCCGATGTGCGCCATGGCCGGACGCAAGCTCGACAAGGAGGCGTAACGATGTCGGCCAGCGGAACCGTCGAAAGGGATAGCTTGATCCTCGCCGCGCAGACGGGAGACCCGGTCGCCATTGGCCGCCTGCTCGCCGTCTGCCAGGCCGACGCCCGCCGCTACGCCCGCAGGCACTGCCAAGTGAGCGACGTGGATGATGCAGTCCAAGAGTCGCTCTTGGTCATCTCGCGCAAGGTCAAGGGGCTCAAAGCAGCGGCCGCCTTCTCCTCGTGGCTCTTCACCGTCATCAAGCGCGAATGCCGAAAGCTCGAACGCATGATGTTCAAAACCGACGCGCTCGACGAGGACAAGGCGGAGCACCAACTGCTTTGCAAGACCGACAATGACCTGCGCATCGACCTTGCCGCCGCTTTGGAGTCGCTGCCCGCGCATTACCTCGAAGTGGTGTTGCTCCGGGATTTTGAAGAGCTCACCATCGCGGAAATTGCAGATCGCCTTGGCGAACGGGACGGCGCCATCAAAAGCCGCCTGCACCGCGCCCGCGAATTGGTGCGCGAATACATGATTGGTCCGACTGCCACACCCGGGAAAACGAAAGACTCCCCGTGACCCATCAACCGTTGATGGCGAGTCAACCCGGCTTGCAGCAAACCACCTCGATGAAGCTATAGGCCCCTCAGTTGTGTAGATAAAAGACGGCAGTATTGGGTGATTTCCGGCACTGTGCGGCAATAGCTTGTTAGGCCTTCGAGAGACCAAAAACCGGGACCCAAATACCGATTCGTTATTGGGGTGTGGAGTTGAGCAGCGCCTCAACTGCGGCCACTCCAACCGGCGGTTGGGCTGCCCACGGGACCATGAACACCTCATGTGTCGCATATTTCCTGACCCGCTCAATCTGCTTTCTCTCACCCTCCAAACGAGCGTGAAGCAAAGGGTCCTGCGTATCAGTCGCCATCAGTGATTTGTTGAGCACCCATGCGAACGGCTCGATCTTGGCCCTGCGCAGGTCATCTTGCAGCGCCGCCGCTTGCGAGACTGGCGTCTCTTCGGGCAACGTCACCAGAATGATCTTGGTGTAATCAGCGTCCTGAAGCCGCATCAAGGGCGTAACGATTCGGCCAGAGCCCTTGCCTTCAAATTCCCTGACCATCTGGCGGTGGTAGGCCCCAGTGGCATCCATCAGCAATAACGAGTGGCCGGTGGGTGCGGTGTCGAGCACCACAAACGAGCTTCTGGCCTGCGACACCACATGAGAGAAAGCATGGAAGACCGCGACCTCCTCGGTGCAAGGCGAGCGCAGGTCTTCTATGAGCAAATCCTTCTCAGCGGGGGTCATGCCAGGAGACTTCGCCGCCACGATCTTGTCCACGTATTTCTGGGTCTCCGCCTTGGGGTCTATGCGCCCGACAGACAAACCGGGGACCTCGCCATTGAGCGTCACCGCCAAATGAGCCGCAGGATCGGTGGTGCTTAGATGCACGGACTTTCCGCTCTTGACCAAACCCAACGCGATTGCTGCGGCGATGGTGGTTTTGCCGACCCCGCCTTTGCCCATCACCATGATCAATCCGCGCTCGCCTTTCGCAAGTTTGGCGACCAACTCGGACAGCTTGCGGTGGTCGAAACGCGACTCATGAACCACAACTTTCGATACTTCCGTTGGAAGTGGCGACAAGAGCCCGCGAAGCGCTGCCAGCCCAACCGAATCGACCGCCCGCAGCGGAATCATGTCAACTGTCATTGATCGCAATTGCATGGGAATTTCGTTCACAGCTTTTTGCCCCAAAGCCTCAATGGCCTTGGCAATCGGGTCGTCGCCACTTGCCTTAAACACCGCGTTCACAACCAGTCGCTGATTGGACAAGCCAAGCTCACGCAGTTCGTCGGATGACCGTGCCGCTTCATTGAGCGCTCCGGCATCGGGACGCGCCACCAGAACGATGGTCGTCAGCGCTGCATTGTTGAGGGACGCCAACGCTTGATTGAAAAGTTGCTCTTGCATTTTCAAGCCAGAGTGCGGCCCGAGGCAAGAAGCGCCACGGTCATTCCCATTCAGAAATCCACTCCAAGCCTTTGGCAGGCTTAGAAGTCGCAGAGTGTGGCCGGTTGGCGCAGTATCGAACACCACATGGTCATAGGCTGCGCCCCCTCGCGAAAGCAAGTTGGAAAACTCATCGAAGGTGGCAATTTCCGTGGTGCAAGCGCCCGAAAGCTGCTCGCGCACAGTCGATACGTCCTCGGCGCTTGCTTGCGGCCCCATCTGTTCGACAACGCGTGAGCGGTAGCTTTGAGCGGCCGCGTCAGGGTCGATGTTCAAAACCGACATGCCGGGAGCGCCGGGCACCGCCACGGGCTGATTGCTCAGCTCGATGCCGAGCATTTCACCAAGGTTGGACGCTGCATCCGTGCTGACCAACAAGACCTTCTTGCCCGAGTCGGCCAGCGCAATCGACACCGACGTCGACACCGACGTTTTGCCGACCCCGCCTTTGCCGGTAAAGAACAAATACTTGGTTGGAGCGTCGAGAAGAGTGAAATGGGATGGCATGGGTTTCCTTATTCCGATGGTTGTCGCAAAGCCTGGCTCGGACTGTTTGCCAGATCACTTTGGAGGACTTCAATAAGACAATAAAAGCACTTTACAACAATTCAATTATCGTTGTATAGTTGTCTCATGAAAGAAATAGACGTTGTGCGCTCCCTCGCTGCCTTGGCCCAGGAAGTGCGCCTGCGAGTCTTCCGCGCGTTGGTCGTGACAGGCAATGACGGCCTCACTCCGGGAATTCTGGCCGAACAACTGGAGGTCGCGCCCAACACGCTGTCCTTCCACCTCAAAGAGCTCGTCCACTCCGGGCTCATCAGCCAGGAGCGGCAAGGGCGCAACCTGATCTATCGCGCGTCGTTCGCCACCATGAACGAACTGCTGAGCTACCTCACTGAAAACTGCTGCCAGGGAGCCGCTTGCCTCAGCCCAGCGGCGGCGGCTTGCGACTGCTAAACCCACACCAAGGAGAACCCCATGAAAAGATTCCATGTCCATGTCCATGTCGACGACCTCGCCAAGAGCATTGGCTTTTATTCCAAATTGTTTGCGGCCGAGCCCGCCCGTGTCGAGGTTGACTACGCCAAATGGATGCTTGACGACCCCCGCGTGAATTTTGCGATCTCCACGCGCGGCAACAAGCCAGGCCTGGATCACCTGGGTTTCCAGGTGGACGACGCCTCGGAGCTGGCCGACCTCAAAGCCCGCGCCGAATCCGCCGACATGGCCTTGCTTGACGAAGGCGCAACGACTTGCTGTTATGCCCGAAGCGAAAAGCATTGGGTGACGGGCCCGCAAGGCATCGCGTGGGAGCACTTCCACACGCTGGGCAACATTCCCGTGTTCAACGAAAGCAGCAAGGCGGTCGAAGCAGGCGCGTGCTGCGGACCCAACACGTCCAAATCAGCCTGCTGCTAACTCATCGCCATGACCCACACCAGCAATCCCTTGAACGTTCTGTTCCTCTGCACGCACAACTCAGCGCGCAGCATCCTGGCCGAAGCCCTGCTCAACGCCATGGGCCGTGACCGCTTCCATGCCTACTCTGCTGGCAGCAGCCCGCGCGAGAACCAGAAGCCCAATCCACTGGGCTTGCAGGTCTTGCAAAAGGCCGGCATTCCCATCGAAGGCCTTCGCAGCAAGAGCTGGGATGAATTTGCGACTCCCGACGCGCCCAAGATGGACCTGATCATCACCGTCTGCGACAACGCCGCTGGCGAGGTCTGCCCCATCTGGCCGGGACACCCCGCCACGGCGCACTGGGGCTACGCCGACCCATCCGAAGGCAACGCGCCCGACGAGGAAAAGCTCGAAGCCTTCCGAAAGACTGCTCACCTGATCAGGCGCCGGTTGGAGCTATTGATCAATCTGCCCGCCGACAAGCTCGAAAAGGCCGTCTTGCAGTCGACTGCCCGTGAACTCGCAAAGGACTGACATGAGCGTCCAATGCGAAACAATCGCCAAGCAGGCGGCAGGCGCGCCCATGAGCGTGTTCGAGCGCTATCTGACTGTCTGGGTTTTTCTCTGCATCGTCGCAGGCATCACGCTGGGTCAATTCCTCCCAAGCGTATTTCAAGCGATTGGCCGCATGGAGATCGCGCAGGTCAACCTGCCGGTGGGCCTGCTGATCTGGGTGATGATCATCCCGATGCTGGTCAAGGTGGACTTCTCCGCACTGGGCGACGTGCGCAAGCACGTCAAGGGCATCGGCGTGACGCTCTTTGTGAACTGGCTGGTCAAGCCGTTCTCGATGGCATTTCTCGGTTGGCTCTTCATCCGCCACTGGTTCGCTCCGCTTCTGCCCCCAGACCAGTTGGACAGCTACATCGCAGGACTGATCCTGCTGGCCGCCGCGCCATGCACCGCCATGGTATTCGTGTGGAGCCGTCTGACTGGCGGCGATCCGCTGTTCACGCTGTCGCAAGTTGCGCTCAACGACAGCATCATGGTGGTCGCTTTCGCGCCGCTGGTGGCGTTTCTGCTGGGCCTGTCCGCCATCACGGTGCCGTGGGACACGCTATTGACCTCCGTAGCGCTCTACATCGTGATTCCTGTGATCCTGGCGCAGGTGCTGCGCAAATCTCTGCTATCCAAGGGGCAAGCGGCATTCGACGCCACGATGGCAAAGATCGGTCCCTGGTCGATCACGGCCCTGCTTGCAACGCTCGTTCTGCTGTTTGCCTTCCAGGGCGAAGCCATCTTGAAGCAGCCTCTCGTTATTGCGCTTCTGGCGGTGCCCATCCTGATTCAGGTCTTCTTCAACTCCGCGCTGGCCTACTGGCTGAACCGCGCCGTGGGCGAAAAGCACAACATCGCATGCCCGTCCGCCTTGATCGGAGCTTCCAACTTCTTCGAGCTGGCGGTGGCCGCCGCCATCAGCCTCTTCGGATTCAACTCCGGCGCGGCCCTTGCGACAGTGGTGGGCGTGCTGATCGAAGTGCCTGTCATGCTACTGGTCGTGAGCATTGTCAACAACAGCAAGGGTTGGTATGAGCGGTCGGAGGCCAAGTCGGCATGAGCGAAATCACCATCTATCACAACCCAAAGTGCGGCACATCGCGCAACACCTTGGCGTTGATCCGCAACTCCCGCACTGAGCCGCGCGTTGTCCTCTACTTGGAAACACCGCCAAGTCGGACCGAATTGGTCGCGCTTGTCGCGGCGATGGGAATCCCAGTTCGCGACGTTCTGCGCCAGAAGGGAACTCCCTATGACGAGCTGGAAAAGGAAGCCTTCACCAAGGAAGATGGCGAAAAGGTGATCGACGAAAACGGCAAGCAAGTCGCCTGACCGAGTCGAAAAACTGTTGGTCATGCTCAATGGGTTGCAGCAAGCGGCGTTGAATTTCGATATTGACAAATCAATGAGGCTTGAAGCAATGGCAATAGACGAAATTCTGAACTGATCCCCAGGGTGTCTTGTGTTCCTCGCTGGTGTGCTCGAGCAACTGAAATTGAGGACCGAACTCCCCATGAAGTTGCTCGGGGGCGTAACGGGCGACAGGCAATCCACTGCACTGCTCGGGGCCGTCTGGCGCGAAAGTCGCCACGATGACATGGCCGCCTGGTTTGACTGACTTCATGACCTGACTCACGTAAGCCAATCGGTCCGCAGGGTCGGTCAAAAAGTGGAATACGGCGCGATCGTGCCAAATGTCAAAGGCCTGCACAGGCAAATCAATGTCTCGAATGTCGCCTGCTATCCACTCCACAGAATCGCCAAGTGGACCCAGCCGCGCGCGGGCGACATCAAGAGCGCTCTTAGACAAATCCAGCACGCAGACATGCTCGAACCCACCGACCAACAAATCCTCGACCAAAGTCGAGGCACCGCCCCCACGTCGATGATGCGAGCGTCCTTCGATGAGCCGATCGAACGGATGATTTCCAGCGAGCGGGTCGCGTGCTCCTGAAACCAGCTCACCTTGTCGGCCCCCTTGGTCTGATAGACCTTTTCCCAGTGCGCCTGCTGATTTTTCATCGCATACCTCCTTTATTCTCGATCTACTATTGGGCTCACGGTTTCATCATTTCGCCATGGTGGGCGTGTCCTTCCATGGCATCCTTGCCGTGGTCTGAAAGCTGGGCATCAAACCACTTGTGCAGGGCTGCCACGAGGGTGGCATCTGCAGTCTTGTAAGTCAACTGGCCGCCGCCCTTGACGTCCTTGTAGTCGATCGCAATTTGGCCTAGCTTCGCCTCCCTGAGCTCAGCAAGGCCGGGCATGTCCTGACCGTGAATGTGCGACGGACCTGAAAAATCTCCCTTCGAAAATTGCTCGCGAATCTCTCGCAGGTGGCCGCGAGCCAAGTTGACTTGCGCCGCATCGGTGGTTTTCTTGGCTACCACTTGCTGCGTGCCACCCTCCGCCGTCTTGGTAAAGATGTGCGTCGTCGCCGCGAGGTTAAAAGGCATGACATCCTTGCCACGCTCGGCGACGACCGCTTGGCGCTGGGCCTGCTCCATCATTTTCATATGGGCGGCATGGTCCATGTTGGTGTGATCCATAGCCGAAGGGTCCATGGTTTGGGCTTGTGCTGCCGACGCGATAGCGGCGATGGCGCACGTGGCGATGATGATTTTGATCACGGTCTTTCTCCGAAATTGACGTTGCCACCATCCTATGGTTCCATGTTTTTTATGGATATGATCCAAATCACATGAAGCACAACATCGACGAACTGGGCTGGCCCTCACTCATTGATGTGCAACCAGCAGCAGGTTTGATCCCCATCAGCCTGCGTAAACAAGCAGAACGCCTAGACGCGCTGGCCCACGAGACTTTGTTTCGCACTGGCGATCCCGTCCGTTATGTCTATTTGGTGATCTCAGGCGAAGCACGATTGGTCCGACTGGCTCGTAACGGCAGTGAGGCGATCTTGCAGCGCTCGCGCGGTGGCTTCATCGCCGAGGCAAGCCTCGACTCCCGCTCCTACCACTGCGACGCGATCACGACCGAGCCCACGACTATCCTGCTGGTTCCCGCCGCCACGTTTCGCGCAGCTTTGGAAGAAGACCCCATGTTCCGCAGAGCTTGGCAATCTCAGTTGGCCAAGGAGGTCCGAAAACTTCGAGCGCAGTGCGAACGCCTGAGCCTCAACAAAGCGGCTGACAGAATCAATCATTACATCGAATCGGAAGGGGTCAATGGCGTTTTGACGTTGTACCAATCCCGCA
Source organism: Rhodoferax sp. (assembly GCA_031291295.1). Taxonomy (GTDB): domain Bacteria; phylum Pseudomonadota; class Gammaproteobacteria; order Burkholderiales; family Burkholderiaceae_C; genus Rhodoferax_A. Next base: position 91,194 of record JARLJI010000102.1, read on the forward strand.
TGTCATGGGCGGCAGAGCTTGGGCTGACTCATGAATCGCTTTATCGCACTCTGCGTCGGATGCAAGACGACGGCGTCCTTGATGTTGACGGAGCCCGACTTGTAACAAAGTCATGAGGCCCGGATACGCATTCAACATTGAGGGGGACAAAACATTTACCGATGCCAGAAACCTTCCATCAGCCCCCCCTATGGTCCCCATTTTTGACGCCATTTTTTGGCCTTATCTAAATAAGAATGTCATATTCCCGAGTGGAGTGACTATGCGAAAATAGTGTAACTCATTGTTTTATAAAGGGCTTTTGTTTTCAAGGCAAGCCAATACGTCATATGGCGATTATTTTTGAAATTAATATTTATACCGAGTGCATAACTTTAACCAAGGCGTAGCAACCCATTGAATTTAAACGAATTTCTAAAATTGAACACATCTAAAAAGGAGCCAATCGCCCACACGCCGATGATGCAGCAGTACCTCGGCATCAAGGCGGACTTCCCCGACACCCTGGTTTTCTACCGCATGGGGGATTTCTACGAGGTTTTTTTCGGCGATGCCGAAAAGGCCGCCCGGCTGCTCGACATCACGCTGACCCGGCGCGGCCAGTCGGCCGGCGAGCCGGTGGTGATGGCGGGCGTGCCATTCCACGCCATGGAGAGCTACCTCGCGCGGCTCATCCAGCGCGGCGAATCGGTGGCGATTTGCGAGCAGGTCGGCGAGGTCACGGGCAAGGGCCCGGTCGAGCGCAAGGTGGTGCGCGTGGTGACCCCCGGCACGCTGACCGACAGCGAACTGCTGAACGACAAGACCGAATCCATCCTGCTGGCGCTGCACCAGGGCGCGCGCAACACCTGCGGCCTGGCTTGGCTCAGCGTGACGCAGGGCGAACTGCACCTGGCGCAATGCGCCCCCGACGAGGTCGATGCCTGGGTCGCGCGCATCGCCCCCAGCGAGCTGCTGTTCAGCGCCGACGTGACGGCCGGCTTCGAGCAAAAACTCAAGGCGCTGCGCCAGGCATCCAGCAATGGCTCCGCCCTGTCGCTGACGCGGCGCCCCGAGTGGCAGTTCGACGCGGCGCTGGGCCAGCGCAAGCTGCAGGAGCAGCTCCAGGTCGCCAGCCTGGCCGCCTGGGATGCAGACGCCTTGCCGCAGGCCCATGCGGCCGCCGGCGCGCTCCTGGGCTACTGCGAGCACACGCAAGGCCGCGCGCTGTCCCATGTGCAAAGCCTCAAGGTCGAGCGCGACGACGACACCGTAGACCTGCCGCTCTCGACCCGGCGCAACCTGGAACTCACGCAGACCCTGCGCGGCGAGACGTCCCCCACGCTGTTCTCGCTGCTCGACAGCTGCATGACCGGCATGGGCAGCCGCTTGCTGAAAAACTGGCTGCTGGAGCCGCGGCGCGACCGCGGCGAGGCGCGAGCGCGTCTCGCCGCCATCACGGCCCTGCTCGGCAGCGACGGCAGCGGCCCCTGGCGGCGGCTGCGCGAGCAGCTCAAGGGCACCAGCGATGTCGAACGCATCACGGCCCGCATCGCGCTGCGCCAGGTGCGTCCGCGTGAACTCGTGGCGCTGCAGCTCGCGCTACAAAAATCAGAGCTGCTGGCGCCCGCCTGCTCTGGGCTGGTGCCACTTTTGACTCAAATTTATGAGCAGTTGCAGCCGCCCGAGGGTTGCGCCGCACTGCTCGCCCGCGCCATTGCCGAGGAGCCGGCCGCGCTGGTGCGCGACGGCGGCGTGATCGCCACGGGCTTCGATGCCGAACTCGATGAGCTGCGCGCCATCCAGGACAACTGCGACGCGTTTTTGCTCGACCTGGAGTCGCGCGAGAAGGCCCGCACCGGCATCGCGAACCTGCGCGTGCAGTTCAACAAGGTGCACGGCTTCTACATCGAGGTCACGCAGGGCCAGGCGGCCAAGGTGCCCGATGACTACCGCCGGCGCCAGACGCTGAAGAACGCCGAGCGCTTCATCACGCCCGAACTCAAGGCCTTCGAAGACAAGGCACTCTCCGCGCAGGACCGCGCGCTGGCGCGCGAGAAATGGCTCTACGAGCAGGTGCTGGACCAGTTGCAGCCGCACATCACGCGGCTCAGTCAACTGGCGCGCGCGCTGGCCGCGCTGGACGCGCTGTGCGCGCTGGCCGAGCGCTCGCTCACGCTGGGCTGGTGCGCGCCAGTGTTTGCCCGCGAGCCCTGCATCGAGATCCAGAGCGGGCGCCATCCCGTGGTGGAGGCGCGCCTGGCCGAGACCAGCGGCGGCAGCTTCATCGCCAACGACACGCACCTGGGGCTCAAGGCACGCATGCAGGTCATCACCGGCCCCAACATGGGCGGCAAGTCCACCTACATGCGCCAGGTCGCGATCATCGTGCTGCTCGCCGCCATGGGCAGCTACGTGCCGGCGCAGGCCTGCCGGCTCGGTCCCATCGACGCCATCCACACCCGCATCGGCGCGGCCGACGACCTGGCCAATGCGCAATCGACCTTCATGCTGGAGATGCTGGAGGCCGCGCACATCCTCCATGCGGCCACACCGCATTCGCTGGTGCTGATGGACGAGATCGGCCGCGGCACCTCGACCTTCGACGGGCTCGCGCTGGCCAGCGGCATCGCCGCGCATCTGCACGACAAGACGCAGGCCTTCACGCTGTTTGCCACTCATTACTTCGAGCTCACCGAATTCCCGGCCAAGCACCATGCGGCCGTCAACGTGCATGTGAGCGCCGCCGAATCCGGCGCCGACATCGTGTTCCTGCACGAGATCCAGGCCGGCCCGGCCAGCAAGAGCTACGGCATCCAGGTCGCCAAGCTGGCGGGCATGCCCGCTGCCGTGCTGAACCACGCGCGCGCCGCGCTGGCCGCGCTGACGACGCAGCAAACCGAGAGTCGCGCCCAGGTGGATTTGTTCGCGGCGCCGATTGCTACTGAAACAGTAGCGCTCAGCCCTTTGGAGACGGCCGTTACAGCACTGAATCCCGATGCATTGAGCCCGCGCGAGGCGCTCGACGCGCTGTACCAACTCAAGAAAATCAATGCCGCCCAATAACGCCCAGCCCGCCGCACCCGCATGACCCCGCAAGACTTCATCGCCAAATGGGGCGCGCCGGGCGGCGTGCCGGGCCCCGCCTACGCACTCAACGAAGAGCAAGGCGCGCAAAGCCATTTCCTGGACCTGTGCGAGCTGCTGGGCGTGCCCAAGCCCGGCAGCGTGGAGGGCTACCGCTTCGAGGAAAAGAGCAACGTCGTGGGTGGCCGCACCGGCTACGCCGACGTGTTCATGCGCGGCGTGTTCGCGTGGGAGAACAAGGCGCCCGGCAAGAACCTGGACGCCGCGCTCAAGCAGTTGCTGAGCTACAGCCTGGCGCTGTCGAATCCGCCGATTCTGGTGGTGTCGGACCGGCTCAGCATCCGCATCCACACGCAGTTCACCGGCCACCCGAGCCGCACGCACGAAGTGCGCATCGCGGAGATGGACCAGCCCGACAAGCTGGCCCTGCTGCGCCGCATCTGGCTTGATCCCGAGAGCTTCAAGCCGCGTGAGACGAACCGTGACATCACCGAGGCCGCCGCGCGCAGCTTTTCCACGCTGGCCGAGGGCCTGCGCCGGCGCGTCGAACCCGCCGAAGGGCCTGACACCCCGCAGCAGCGCGCCAACCAGGTCGCCCACTTCCTGACGCAATGCCTGTTCTGCTTCTTTGCCGAAGACGTGGGCCTGCTGCCCGGGCGCATGTTCGAGCGGCTCGTCAACAACCGGCACATCACCAGCGACAAGCTCACCCAGGGTTTGAACGACCTGTTCACCGCGATGCAAAGCGGCGGCATGTTCGGCGCGGACGACATCCCCTGGTTCAACGGCGGCCCGTTCAAGACGATTGACGTGCCGCGGCTGCAAATCCTCGACGTGACCGAGCTGCGCAACGCGGCGGCGCTGAACTGGAGCGCGATCGATGTGTCGATTTTCGGCACGCTGTTCGAACGCGGCCTGGACCCGGCCAAGCGCAGCCAGCTCGGCGCGCACTACACCGACCCGGCCACCATCCTGCGCATCGTCGAGCCCGTGGTGCAGCGCCCGCTGCTACAGCTTTGGGAGCAGACTGCGCAGGCCCTGCAAGGGCTACTGGCCAAAAGCACCAAAAAAGGTGACAAGAACTACCGCGCCGCGCAGGCCAAATTCGTCGAGTGGCTGGACAAGCTGACCAACTACCGCGTGCTCGACCCGGCCTGTGGCAGCGGCAACTTTTTGTTCCTTGGCCTCAAATGCCTCAAGGACATCGAGCACCGCAGCCACCTTGAGGCCGCCGCGCTCGGCCTGGACCGCGAGGCCGATCTGGTGACCGGCCCGCACAACGTGCTGGGCATCGAGCTGAACGAATACGCCGCCGAACTGGCGCGCGTGACGGTCTGGATCGGCGAGCTGCAATGGCGCATGGCGCACGGCTACGAGTTCAAGACCAACCCGGTGCTGGAGCCGCTGGACCACATCGAGTGCCGGGATGCGCTGCTTTGCTATTCCGCACATTCCGTTGGTGGCTCAGAGGCGCAGGCGGGGCAGACGCCGGGGGCTCATACGCTTCGCTTTTTAAAATCGCCCCCGACATCCGCCCCACCTGCACCTCCGAGCGGTGGCGCTGCGGTGGAGACTGGCGGCGGCACCACGACCGAGGAAGAAACGGGGTCGGATCGCGATTTCGCGCAGCGAAACTCGGGCTCTGACTCCGTTTCCTCCGGCGTATCCGAAGCCAACTGGCCCAGGGCGGATGTAGTGATCGGGAATCCGCCGTTTTTGGGTGACAAGAAAATGCGCGGCGAACTGGGCGACACTTACACCCAGACCCTTCGCAAAACCTATGAAGGCCGTGTGCCCGGCGGTGCCGATCTGGTTTGCTACTGGTTCGAGAAGGCACGCCAGGCGATCGAGAGCAACGGCCTGAGCGCCGCTGGCCTGGTCGCCACCAACTCCATTCGCGGCGGCAAGAACCGCGCCGTGCTCGACGCGATTTGCAAGACGACGCGCATCTTCGAGGCGTGGAGCGATGAGGGCTGGGTCAACGAGGGCGCGGCGGTGCGCGTGTCGCTGGTTGCGTTTGGACATGTGTCGCAAGGGGCGAAGCTTGATGGAAACCAAGCTGCTGCGATCCATGCTGACCTGACGGCTGGCGCTGACGAAGGCGCTTCGCTTGACCTTTCGCAGGCGACTTCTATAAACAATTCTGGAAGCAGCTTTATCGGAACTCAAAAAGGCGGCCCATTCGACGTTCCTGGAAGCATTGCCCGCGACTGGCTCCAACAACCGAATCCGCATGGGCGCTCGAATGCGGAAGTGCTTGCTCCGTGGATCAACGGACTAGACATAACTCGCCGCCCCAAAGGGTTTTGGATAGTTGATTTCAACACCAGGAACGCAGACGAATCTGCGTTATTCGAATCCCCATGGGGCTATTGCGACAGAAAAGTGCGTGAGACTCGGGTCGCTAATCGAGAGGAACGTACAGGCGAACGTTGGTGGCTACTCCAACGGGCCCGGCCCGAGATGAAGGCCTCTATTCGTCCGTTGTCGCGATACGTCGCAACAGCCAGAAATGGCAAGCACCGTTTGTTCATGTGGCAACCAGCGTCAGTAGTCCCTGATTCTCAGGTGGTCGCTATCACCCGCGCCGACGACGCCACCTTCGGCATCCTGCACAGCCGCTTCCACGAACTCTGGTCGCTGCGCATGTGCACCTGGCTTGGCGTCGGCAACGACCCGCGCTACACCCCCACCACCTGCTTCGAAACCTTCCCCTTCCCCGCCGGCCTCACCCCCTTGGATACGGCGCACCAGCGCATCGAATCCATCGACGGCGGCGCGCTGATCCCCGCTGACCTCCCGATAAAGCACACCGAGGCGAGGATTGGGCGGATGTCGGGGGCGATTTTAAAAAGCGAAGCGTATGAGCCCCCGGCGTCCGCCCCATCCTCGCCGGACCATCGCCCACAAACCGCCGGGCACACTTCCCCGCGCACCGCAGCCATCGCCATCGCCCAGGCCGCCAAACGCCTCGCCGACCTGCGCGAGAACTGGCTCAACCCGCCCGAGTGGACGCAAGCCGTGCCCGAAGTCATCCCGCTGGGCATGAGCACATCGCCCTACCCCGACCGCATCGAACCCAGACCGGGCCTCGCCGAAGCGGACCTCAAGGCGCTGCAAAAACGCACGCTCACCAACCTCTACAACCAGCGCCCCGCCTGGCTCGCGATGGCGCACCAGCAGCTCGACGCAGCCGTCGCCGCCGCCTACGGCTGGAGCGACTACACGCCCGCGATGCCCGACGATGAAATTTTGAAGCGCCTGCTGGCGCTGAACCTGGAGCGCGCAAAAGCGGCTTAGGTGATGGATTTTTTGTAAACTATGGATTACAATATCAATGATTGAGATCATCAAAACGGAAACTTTCGAGCGCTGGCTGCTTGACCTGAAGGACCGGATGGCGCGCTTTCGCATTCAGGCGCGCATTGACAGGTTGGCCAGCGGTAACGCTGGAGATTTCAAACCTCTGCGCGACGGCATTTCCGAGTTGCGTATTGACCTTGGCCCCGGCTACCGGGTGTATTTCATGCGAAGTGGCCCGCTGGTCATCGTGCTCCTGGCGGGCGGTGACAAGCGTACGCAGGATGCTGACATCGAGCGCGCAATTGCAATGGCGAAAGACTGGAAGGAGTAAACCATGACTGAAAAATTCTCCCGCTGGGATAGCGCGGACTACCTCAAAACCGAAGCAGACATTGATTTGTATTTTGAAGCCTGCCTGGAGGAAGATCCCGGCGACGGCAGTCTGGTCCGCAGTGCGCTGGGCGCCATCGCCCGCGCGCGCGGCATGAGCCAGCTCGCGCGGGATACGGGCCTTGCGCGAGAAGGCCTGTACAAGGCGCTGTCCCCCGAAGGCAACCCGGAGTTCTCCACGGTAATGCGGGTGATCAAGGCGCTTGGCCTGAAGCTGAGCGTGCAGGCGGAGCACGTATGACCTACTGCGTCGCCCTCAAACTCAATGCCGGGCTGGTTTTTCTCTCGGACTCGCGCACCAACGCGGGGCTGGACCAGATCGGAACCTTTCGCAAGATGATCGTCTATGAGAAGCCGGGCGACCGTTTCATGGTGCTGCTGTCGGCCGGCAACCTGAGCATTTCGCAGTCGGTGCGCGAGATTTTGCAGGTCGAGCAGCTCAAGGAGCACGACGTCAGCGAGCCCATCACGATCTGGAACGCCAAAAGCATGTTCGACGCGGTGCGCGTGCTCGGCGCGGCGGTGCGCCATGTGTACGAGCGCGACGCCGCCTCGCTCAAGAAGTCGGGCGTGGACTTCAATGTGTCGCTGATTTTCGGCGGCCAGATCAAGGGCGAGGGCATGCGGCTGTTCCAGGTGTATTCGGCCGGCAACTTCATCGAGGCCACGCCCGAGACGCCCTACTTCCAGGTCGGTGAATCCAAATACGGCAAGCCGGTGCTGGACCGCGTGATCACGCCGGACACGCCGCTGGACGAGGCCGCCAAGTGCGCGCTGGTGTCGATGGATTCGACGCTCAAGTCGAACCTGTCGGTCGGCCTGCCGCTGGACCTGGTGGTGTACGAAGCCAACCAGTTCCAGACCGACAAGGTGGTCTGCATCGACGAGAACAACCCCTACTTCAGGATGATGCACGGCAACTGGGGGCAGAAGCTGCGCGAGGTGTTCGACAGCATCGAGGACCCGACGTGGGACGGCGGCCACACCGACGTGCCGCTGATGGTGTCCTCCAGCCGCGCCAAGCCGCTCAAGAAGATCACCACGCCGGAAGAGAAGTTGATCTGAATTCAAGACATGCTGCTCATTTTCTCTCACGCGAATAGCTTCCCTGCCAGCACCTACGGCGTGCTGTTCAAGAGCCTGCGCGCGCGCGGCTTCAGCGTGAAAGCGGTCGAGAAGTTCGGCCACGACGCGGCCTACCCGGTCAGCAACAACTGGCCGCACCTGGTGCAGCAGCTGGCCGACTTCGCGCAGCGCGAGGTGGACAAGGCCGGCAAACCGGCGTTTCTGGTCGGGCATTCGCTGGGCGGTTTTTTGAGTCTGATGACGGCGGCGCGCCACCCCGAACTCGCGCACGGCGTGCTGCTGATCGATTCGCCGATCCTGGGCGGCTGGCGCGCCAATACGCTGCGCGTGGTCAAACGCACGCAACTGGTGGAATCGGTCACGCCGGGCAAGGTCAGCCGCACGCGGCGCAACAGCTGGCCCGATGCCGACACCGCACTGGAGCATTTCCGCCACAAGAAGTCCTTTGCGAAATGGGATGCCCAGGTGCTGCAGGACTACATTGCGCACGGCACACACGAGGAGGACGGCAAGCGCGTGCTCAGCTTCGACCGCGCGGTCGAGACCGCGATCTACAACACCATGCCCGACAACCTCGACGGGCTCATCAAACGCCATCCGCTCAAGTGCCCCGTGGCCTACATCGGCGGGCGCCAGTCGGAGGAGATGCGGCAGGTCGGCATGGGCATGACCGAGCAGATCGTCGGCGCACAGGGCGACACGCCCGGACGCATCATGATGCTCGACGGCAGCCACCTGTTCCCGATGGAAAAGCCGCTGGCCAGCGCGGCGGCCATCGAGGCCGCGCTGCGCAACATGGCGGCCTGATTCAGCGGGCGGGGCCTTCGTCGGCAGCGGCGCGGTCGGGCAGCACGACATCTTCAGCGACCAGCTCGGCGTCCTCAGCCGCAGGCACCACCTCTTCTTCGGGTGCCTTTGCCGGGTCGGACGTGGCGCTGTAGTTCTGGTGCGCCAGAGCGTCATACAGGGGCGGCGTGAAGAAGTTCGCAACGCGGCTGCTGATGAGCGCAGTCGCCATCAAGGGAATCACCAGGCCGCTCCCGTTGATCATTTCCATCACGATGATGAATGACGTCAGCGGCGATTGCGTCACGGCCGCCAGGTAACCCACCATGCACACCGCCACGACGGCCGAGGCGGATGCAGCCGGAAACAGCGCGGACGCCGCATGGCCAAAACCGGCACCAATCGACAGCGATGGCGAAAACAGGCCCGCCGGCGTGCCGGCCAAATAGGTCAGCACCATCGTCCCCAGTTTGGCCAGTGGGTACAGATAACCGACCGTTTCCTTCTGGTTCATCAGCAGGGCCCGCGCCTGTTCGTAACCGCTGCCCCAGGTCTCGCCGCCGCTGGCAATGCCAACCACGGCAATCAAAAGGCCCAGGCCAGCGCCCCATACCAGTGGCCTGGTCGCGCGAATGACCTGCAGGCGCTGCGGAATCCAGCGCTTCTGACGCAGCAGCAGCAGATTGAAAATGCCGCCGGCCGCACCGCACAGGACTGCCGCAAAGATGAGCGGAAAGACAAACGACGCCTGCGGCGTGATGGCCGAGCTGATCTGGCCAAAGTAAAGGTAGTTGCCGGCCAGTGCCACCGATACCAGCCCGGAAAACACAATCGCCGTGATCAGTGTGCCGTTGGTGCGGCTCTCGAAGCTGCGGGCAAGCTCCTCGATCGCAAAGACGATGCCCGCCAGCGGCGTGTTGAAGGCGGCGGAAAGGCCGGCGGCGGCACCGGCCAGCAGCAGGCTGCGCTCCAGCTGCGGACTGACGCGCGGATAGAAGCGGCGCATCTCGTACATGATCGAGGCGCCAATGTGCACGGTCGGCCCTTCCCGCCCAATGGTCAATCCGCCCATCAGACCCAGCAGGCCCAAACCAATCTTGCCGATGATGATGCGCAGCCCGAACAGCCTGGGAATCAGTTGCCGGCGCGCCGGCGCGTGCATGGCGGCAATCACCTGCGGAATGCCGCTGCCCTCGCTGCCGACAAAAAATTTGCGCGTCAGCCACACGCACAGTGCCGTCAGCGTCGGCGTGATCAGCAGCGCGAGCCAGGGCCGCCCCGCGATCCAATGGACAAATTGGGCCTGGGCCAGATCGGCCCCGCGGGCGAACAGCACCGCCACCAGGCCCACCAGCACCGCGCCAAACCAGAAAAACCCGTAGTTCAGCCAGGCCCGGCGTGCCTTTCTACGGGCGAATCTGAACCACTGGGCGGGATGAAGTTGGGGCGATGTCATACGCCCGATTATTCACGCTCCGGACAACAGCGGGATCGGCACCCGCACCGGCATGGACAGCAGGATCTGCGCCATGCCCTTGCCCAGCGCGTCGTTGCGCATCGAGGCCATGCCGCCACCGCCCAGCGCCTGGGTGCAGACGAAGTTGAAGGCGTGAATGCCCGGCACCTCAAAGCGCGTCACCGTGCCCTTGACCAGATGCGCCAGCCAGGCGGCCACCGCCGCTTCGGTGACCTGTGCCCGCAAGACCGGCAGAAAGCGCGGCTCGCGCGCAATGATGCCGATGTTGGAGGTGTCGCCCTTGTCGCCGCTGCGCCCGAAGGCCAGGCGGATCAGCGGCACCTCGAGAAGGTCGCTGGCGACGCCGCCCCCGGCCATGGCGGCATCGGCTGGAGCGGACGCCGCCACCGCTACCGCAGTAGCGCTGGCCTCACCAGGCGGCTGGGCCACCGCAATGGCTTGGCCATCGACCGTCACGATGGGCGCGAGTTTTGACTTGTCCAGCAAAAACGAATACTGCCGGATGGACGGCGACGCCGAGGCACGGCCGCCCGCGCCCGTCGTGCCGGGCGCCCATGAGGTGCCGGCCGGCGCCACTTCGCGCGCGAACAATTCCAGCGCTTCCTTGCGGGAATGAGTGGCGGTGAGCCGCAGCACGGCTTCACGCGTTTGGAGCGCCGTGGCATGCGGGCCGTAGCAGGACTCGGCGCCCAGCACTTCGATGTGGGTGGCGGTGTAGGGGCCGAGCCTGGCTTTGTCGAGCAGCGCCGTGGTGCGGCCGATGATGGCCGCGCCGGTGCGGCGCGCCTTGGCCACCGCGTCGAAGCCGACGATGGTGAGCTGGGCGGAGGTCTTGAAGCCCTCCACATGCGTCGCGCAGACCTTGTAGCGGGCCGACGGCGCCCGCCCGCGGGCGCCGCGCACTTCAACGCGGTGCTCGCCGGCCTGCTGCATCGTGACCTGCGTGAAGTCGCAAATCGCGTCGGGCAGGATGTAGGCGGCGGGGTCGCCGATCTCGTACAGCATCTGCTCCGCAACCACGGCCGGCGTGACCTTGCCGCCGGTACCAAGCGGCTTGGTCACCACGAAGCTCCCGTCGGCGTGGCACTCGGCGATGGGGTAGCCCATGTTGTCCCAGCCGGGAACCGTGTCCCAGTCGGTATGCAGGCCGCCCGTTGCCTGGCAGCCGCATTCGAGGATGTGGCCCGCAAGGCTGCCGCCTGCCAGCAGGTCATGCTCGTCGCTGCCCCAGCCGAACTCATGCATGAGCACACCGAGCGTCACGGCCGAGTCCACACAGCGGCCGGTGATGACCACCTGCGCGCCCGCGTCCAGTGCCGCCTTGACGGGCAGCGCCCCGAGGTAGGCATTGGCGGTGAGCACCTTGTCGGGCAGCTTCGCACCACTTTGCATTTCCTGCACCTGGCCCGACGCGCGCAGCGCCGGCAGCAGCGGCATCACGTCGTCGCCCGTCACCACGGCAATCTTCAACTCAATGCCCTGCTCTTTCGCCAGCGCGGCCAGCGCGGCTGCGCAACCCTCGGGGTTCACGCCGCCGGCGTTGCTGACCACGCGGATGCCCTTGGCAACCACACCCTGCAGCACGGCCTTCATCGCCACGCTGACGAAGTCGGTGGCGTAACCCAGCTCGGGCTTTTTGAGGCGTGCGCCGGCCAGAATCGACATGGTCAACTCCGCCAGGTAGTCGAACACCAGGTAGTCGACCTGGCCGCTGTCCACCAGCTGGGGCGCCGCGATGCTGCTGTCGCCCCAGAAGCCGGAGGCGCCGCCGATGCGCACCACCTTGCCGGCCCGCTTGCTGTTCTCAATCATTCGGTGTTCCTCGCTAAGCTGAAATTAATGGCCGGTCCACACCGGCTTGCGCTTTTCGCGAAAGGCCAGCTGCCCCTCCATCGCGTCTTCGGTCAGTGCAAACAGGCCGATCTGGCTCTCGGTAAAGGCCATCGACTCCTCGAACGACATGGCCTCGATCGTCTTCATGGTGTACAGGCCGCGGCGAATCGCGGCGGGCGATTTGTCCAGCAGGCGCTCCAGCAGCCATTGCAGCTTGCCGTCGAGGTCGCTGCTCACGTAGTTGATCAGCGAATATTCAAGCGCCTGGGCTGCGGTGAGCGGCTCGCCGGTCAGGCACATCTCGGCCAGCACGCGGCGCGGAATCAGGTGGCCCAGCACACTGAGCACCTGCGCCGGGAACAGGCCGACCTTGACCTCGGGCAATCCGAAGATGGCCTGGTCGCTCGCCACCACCATGTCGCACATGCCCATGATGCCCATGCCGCCGGCCATGCAGGCACCGTTGACGCGCGCGACCAGCGGCACGGTTGATTGCCGCGCCTGGCGGAACAGGTTGGCGAAGCCGGCATGAGGCTCGGCGTAGTCGAACTTGAACGACTTGCCGCTTTGCAGGTCGGCGCCTGCACAAAAGGCGCGCGTGCCGGCCCCGGTGATGACGATGGCGCGCACGTCGCGGCCCTTGCCGGCGCGTGCCAGCGCATCGGACAGACCCGTGAGCACGCCCGGGCTGATCGCGTTGCGCCGGTCCTCGCGGTTGATGGTCAGCCACATGACGGGACCGCGCATCTCTTCAATCAGTTCGGGGGGAGTGTCTTGAGTCATGGTTTTTCCTTGTCTTTTTCCTTGTCTCTCAACGGGCGGCATCGGCGGCGCCGTCCCAGAGCCGCGCATGCTCCTTGCGCAGCAGGTTCTTCTGGACCTTGCCGGTAGCCGTGGCCGGCAGTGTGGTCACGAAACGCACCGCCTTGGGCACTTCAAACGTGCCCAGGCGGGGGCGGCAGTGCTCGATAATGGCCGCCTCGTCGCAGGTGGCGCCGGGCTTGCGCACGACGAAGGCGCACACGGCCTCGCTCCAGTGCGGGTGCGGCAGCCCGAGCACGGCCACGCCGGCCACGTCCGGGTGCGCCAGGATGACGGCCTCGACCTTGACGCTGGCGACGTTCTCGCCGCCGGTCTTGATCATGTCCTTCTTGCGGTCGAGGAACAGCATCTGCCCGCCATCGTCGAACATGCCAAGGTCACCCGTGTGGTGCCAGCCGTATTTTTGTGCCTCTGCAGTGGCCTGCGGGTCCTTGAAATAGCCCAGCATCACATTGGGGCCGCGGTGCACGATCTCGCCGACTTCGCCCGGGGGCAGCAGGCGGCCCGTGTCGTCCATGATGGCGGCTTCGCAGGCCACGCCGCAGGTGCCCCAGTAGTTGGCGTCGCGCTGCGGGTTCTCCACCGCCCGAAAGCTCATGGTGGCCGGGTAAACCTCGGTCTGCCCCGTGGCCAGCATGATGTTGTGCGTCATTTTTTCGCAAATTTTCTGGATCAGCGGGCGCGGCATCGGCGCCATGGCGTAGATGCACAGCCGCATGGCAGAGTAGTCGGGCGTGGCATACGTGGTGTCGGCCAGCAGCGCCGTGTACATCATGGGCAGTCCCACGAACACCGTCACTTTTTCTTCAGTGACCAGGCGCGCCACTTCGCCGGGCACAAACGCGCGGGCCAGCACCACGCTGGCGCCGATGGCGCAGGCGCTGGCGGCCATCACGTGCTGCGCGCAATGGAACAGCGGCAGCAAGCCGGTGAACACATCATTGGGCGTCATCGCGAAATCCGCCAGATTGCCGACGATCGCACTGTAGGCCGAGGCGTGCGAATGCACCACGCCCTTGGGGTGTCCGGTGGTGCCGCTGGTGTACATGATGAGCGCCGGCTGCTGCCCGTCGATGTCGATCTCCGGCAGGCTCGTGGCGCGCCCCTGCAGCGCCTGCTGCAGCGAAGTGCCGCCGGCAGCCCCCGCCGTGGCCATGGTCAAAATGAGCGGCACGGCCAGCGCGTCCAGCACGCTCGCCATGCCCGGCTGCGCCCGAATGGCCTCGTCGACGACGACGCAGCTCACCTCGGCGTGGCGCAGCACGTAGTCGATGGCTTGCGGCTCCAGTTTGATGTTGACGGGCACCCAGACGTTGCCGGATTTGTGGATGCCGTTGATCGCCACCAGCATGTTGGCCGAATTGGCGCACAGCATGCCGATCTGCCGGCCGCTGCCCACGCTCTGCAGCAGGTGGTGCGCGAACTGAGAGCTGCGCGCATCCAGTTCGGTGTAGTTCAGACGCACGTCACCGTCCACCACAGCGTTGCGCGCGCCGTATTTTTGTGCGGTGCGGTGCACCAGATCGCCCAGGGCGATGCGGCGGATGCGCCGGGCCTCGGCTGAAACGGGCATGTCGATCATTTTGGGGTCTCCTCGAAGTTGAGCGGCGTAAAAACAGACTTCATTGCGGCAGCGGCCATCACAGCCCCCACTGGCGCGCGGCCAGATCTTTCATGATGTCCTCGGCGCCGCCGCCGATCATCATGACCTTGACCTCGCGGTAGAGGCGCTCGCTGACGGTGCCGCGCATGAAGCCCATGCCGCCCAGGATCTGCACCGCCTGGTCTGCGCAGAACTGCATGGTTTGGGTCGCGTGATTTTTGAGTACACAGACCTGCGCGACCCAGTCCGGACTGGTATCGCCTGCATCGGCGCGGGCGGCCAGCGCCTCCAGCCACGCGGCGGTGGAATGGATGCGCATCTGCATATCGACCAGCTTGTGGCGCACCGCCTGATGGCCCACCAGCGCTGTGCCAAAGGTCTTGCGCTGGCGCGCCCAGGCAAGCGCCTCGTCGAAGCAGGCCCGGCTGAAGCCCAGCGCGGCGGCGGCCATGCCGAAGCGCTCGCCGTTGAAGTTGCTCATGATGATGCGAAAGCCCGCGCCCTCCTCGCCCAGCAGGTAGCGCGCTGGCACGCGCACGCCATCAAAGCGCAGGTGCGCGGTGTCGGAGCACAGCCAGCCCATCTTGTCCAACCGGCTGCGCGACAGGCCCGCGCTCGTGCCAGGCACCAGCAGCATCGAGATACCGGACGCGCCTTTGCTGCCGGCGCCACCGCCGGGCCGCCCCAAGGCGGCGCCAGCCCCCTCGGGGGGCAGCGCACCATGCGAAGCAGGAAGCGTGGGGGCACCCATTTCGCCCGTGCGCACGGCCACGGTGATCCAGTCGGCGCGCATGCCCGACGTGATGAAGACCTTTTCGCCATCGATCACGTAGTCGTCGCCGTCACGCCGCGCCGTGGTACGCAGCGCTGCCACGTCGGAGCCGCCGCCGGGCTCGGTGATGGCCAGCGCGGCAATCTGCTCGCCCGCCAGCACCGGCGGAATCACCTCGCGCCGCACCGCCTCGCTGCCATACGCCAGCACCGGCGGCAGGCCGATGTTGTGCGACAGCAGGCTGGCCAGTACGCCGCCGCTGGCGCCAAAGTGGCACAGCGCCACCCACATATCCATGCGCAGGGCGTAGGGCGCGGGCGTGCCGCCGTAGGCTTCGGGGTAGCCCAGGCCGAGCAGGCCCAGTTCGCCGGCGCGGCGGTACAGGCTGCGCGGGAATTCGCCGGCCTCGTCCCATGCGGTGACGTGGGGCGCGATCTCGCTGCGGGCGAAGCGCTCGACCGTGTCGGTCAGCGCCGCGCGGTCGGCCTGGAGTTCACTGGATACGGTTTGCTGTGTCATGCGCGTGCCTCCCCGGTGGCGGCTGGCATGAGCGCCGCAAAGCGCACCAGCACCTGGCCGGGCGCGACCTGCTGGCCGGGGCTGACCAGCACCTCGGCCACAGTGGCGGCGACTGCGCCGGCCAGGCTGTGCTCCAGCTTCATCGATTCGATCACCACGGCCGTGTCGCCCGCGGCCAGCGTCTGGCCCGCCACGGCGAGCACCTGCACCACGCGGCCGTTGAAGGGCGCACGCAGTTCCGTGGCGCCCGCGCCCGCGCCGGCACGCGCGGCCGGGAGCAGCGAAACATCTTCCAGCCACCAGTCCACCGTACCGGCTTGCAGATGCCAGCGCCGGCCGCCCGCGTGCGCCACGCGCACGCGGCGCGCCAAACCGTCCTGCACGCATTGCACGGCGCCATCGGGCAGGCGCGTGAGCTGCATATGCCGGGCCGGCGGCGCCTGCGGGCCCAGCGGCTGAACTTGCAGGCGGCCCGCGCCCAGTTCCTGCACCGCCAGCGCCGTAGTGGTGTCGCGATGGCGCAGCCGCAGCGGCCGCGGAAACGCGCAGGGCAAGCCCTGTCTCACCATATTTTGATTAAAAACAGCTGCCAGCCCGCATGCATCATGCGCGTGAAGCTCCTTTTTTTGTAGCGCATCGCGCACCGCATCGGCCTCGCCGGCGAGGAAGGAGATCAGCGCCTGTCCCGCGCGGAACTGCGGGTGCGCCAGGCACTCGGCCAGAAAGGCGCGATTCGTCGGCAAGCCGAGCAATTCGGTCTGCCCGAGCGCCTGCAACAACGCGTCGATGGCAGCCTCGCGCGTGGCGGCATGCACGATGAGCTTGCCCAGCATGGCGTCGTAGTACGGCGTGACCTCCTGGCCGCGCTCGATCGCGTGGTCGAAGCGCAGCGTGGGGCGGGCATCTGCACTCAACGGTGCGACAGCAAATGCACTGGCGGCAGGCGCGGCAAAGTGCAGCACGCGTCCCGTGTGCGGCGTGAAGCGCTCGTCCTCGGCGCACAGGCGCACCTCGATCGCATGGCCCTGCAGCCGCACCTCGTGCTGCGCCAGCGGCAGCGGCTCGCCGCGCGCCACGCGGATTTGCCACTCGACCAGATCCAGCCCTGTGAGCGCTTCGGTCACCGGGTGTTCGACCTGCAGCCGGGTGTTCATCTCCATCAGATAGAAATCTTTTCCCTCCAGCAAAAACTCCACCGTGCCCGCGCCCACGTAGCCGGCGCCTTGGGCCAGCGCCACGGCGCAGGCGCCCATGCGCTCGCGCAGGGCGGCGTCCACCGCCGGGCTGGGGCTTTCCTCGATGATTTTCTGGTGGCGCCGCTGCACCGAGCAGTCGCGCTCGCCCAGATGGATGCAATGGCCGTGCGTGTCGGCAAACACCTGCACCTCGACATGGCGCGGATGCAAGAGCGCGCGCTCGATCAGCAGCTCGCCATTGCCAAAGCCGGCCAGCGCCTCGGAGCACGCACTGGCCAGCGCGGCGGGCAACTGCGCGGCATCCGCTACCTGCCGCATGCCGCGCCCGCCGCCGCCCGCCACGGCCTTGACCATGACGGGGTAGCCGACGCGCGCAGCCTCGCTCACAAAGCGCTCTTCGCTCTGGTCCTCGCCCGCGTAGCCCGGCAGGCAGGGCACGCCCTGCGCCGCGGCCAGCGCCTTGGCCGCCGACTTGCTGCCCAGCGCGCGGATGGCGGCGGGCGGCGGGCCAATCCAGCACAGGCCGGCGTCCTGCACGGCCTGGGCAAAGCGCGCGTCCTCGCTCAAAAAACCATAGCCGGGATGGATGGCGTCGGCGCCGGTGGCGCGCGCGGCCTCCAGCAGCCGCTCCACGCGCAGGTAGCTCTCGGCCGAGGTGGTGCCGCCCAGCGCAAAGGCCAGCGTGGCCTCGCGCACATGCAGCGCCTGCGCGTCGGGTTCGGCATACACCGCCACGGTCTCGATGCCCATGGCATGCGCCGTGCGGATGACGCGCCGGGCGATCTCGCCGCGATTGGCAATCAGGATTCTTTTCATGCGCGCGCTCGATCAGGCGCCGTGCCGTTTGGCGATGCCCATGGTCTTGGCGATGATGCCCATCATCACCTCGTCGGCGCCGCCGCCAATCGAGCCCAGGCGGCCGTCGCGGAACAGGCGCGAGGCGCGGTTCTCCCAGGTGAAGCCCATGCCGCCCCAGAACTGCAGGCAGGTGTCGGCGACGATGCGGTTCAGCCGGCCGGCCTTGAGCTTGGCCATGCTGGCCAGCTGCAGCACGTCCTGGCCCTGCACATACAGATCGCAAGCGCTCCAGGTCAGCGCGCGCAGCGCCTCCACTTCAGTTTGCAGCTCGGCCAGCTTGAACTGCACCCATTGCTGGTCGGCCAGCGTGGCGCCGAACATCTTGCGTTCCTGCGCCCATTCGATCGTGGCCCGGATGCACTGGTCCAGCGACACCAGGCAGCTCGCGCCCGCCCACAGGCGCTCCTCCTGGAACTGCTGCATCTGGTAGATGAAGCCCTGGCCTTCCTGGCCGATCAGGTTGCGCTGCGGCACGCGCACCTCGTCGAAATAGATCAGCCCGGTGTCGCTGCTGTTCATGCCGATCTTGCGGATCTTCTGCGCCACCTCGATGCCCTTCGTGAGCTTGCCGTTCGGGCCGTCGCGCATGGGCACCATCACCAGGCTCTTGTTCTTGTGCACGGGGCCGTCGCTGGTGTTGACCAGCATGCACATCCAGTCGGCCTGCAGGCTGTTGGTGATCCACATTTTCTGGCCGCTGATGACATAGTCGTCGCCATCCTTGCGCGCATGGCTCTTGATTCCGGCCACGTCGCTGCCCGCGCCCGGCTCGGAGACGCCGATGCAGCCCACCATGTCGCCGCGAATAGCCGGCGCCAGGAACTCGCGGCGCAGTTCGTCGCTGCCAAAGCGCGCCAGGGCGGGTGTGCACATGTCGGTCTGCACGCCAATCGCCATGGGCACTCCGCCGCAGGTGGTGTGGCCCAGCGCCTCGGCCATGGCCAGGCCGTAGGAGTAGTCGAGCCCGGCGCCGCCAAAGGCCTCGGGCTTGGTCAGGCCCAGCATGCCCAAATCACCGAGCTTCTTGAAGACCTCGTGCGCGGGGAAGATGCCGGCCTCTTCCCATTCGTCCACATGAGGGTTGATCTCCTGCTCGATGAAGCGCTGCAGGGTTTTCTGGATTTCGCGGTGTTCGTGCGTGAATTGCATCGTGTGTCTCCGGAGTGGTGGGGCTGAAATCAGGAACCGAATGGGGATCGGGCGGCGGCTACATCCTCGCCACGCCAAACTGCATCGGGCGCAGGGTGCGGGCCTCGGCCTCGGCGCACATGTCCAGGCACTGGCGCAGCACGTCGCGCGTGTCGCGCGGGTCAATCACGCCGTCGTCCAGCAGCAGGCCGCTGGTAGTGGCCACGTCGGCCTGGGCCTCGAACATCTGCACGATGCGCTCAAACTGCGCCCTGGATTTTTCGGGATCGGGCGCAAGGCCTTTGCGCTTTAGGGCCGCGTCATTCACGATCTCCATGGTGCGCGCGGCCTGCTCGGCGCCCATGACGGACGTGCGCGCGCTGGGCCAGCTGAACAAAAAGCGCGGCGCATAACCGCGCCCGCACATGCCGTAGTTGCCGGCACCAAAACTGGCGCCGCACTGGATGGTGATCTGCGGCACGGTGGCATTGGTCACGGCCTGGATCATCTTGCTGCCGTGCTTGATCATGCCGCCCTGCTCGGCGTCCTTGCCGACCATGTAGCCAGTAGTGTTCTGCAGGTAGATGAGGGGCTGGCCGCGCTGGCACATCCACTGGATGAAATGCGTGGCCTTGTTGGCGCCGGCCACGTCGATGGGCCCGTTGTTGCTGATGAACGCCACCGCATGGCCGGCCACACGGGCCTGTACGCACAGCGTTTGCGCGCCGTACAGCGGCTTGAATTCGAGCAGGTCCGAGTCGTCGACCAGGCGCGCGATGACCTCGCGCATGTCCACCGGCTCGCGGTGGTGCGGGGGCATCAGGCCGAGCAATTCGTCGGCATCGAATCTCGGACTGTCATGCCGGGCTTGACCCGGCATCCACGGTGACGCGCTTTCAACGGTGGATTCCCGCCTGCGCGGGAATGACAACTTCTCAACAACCTCCCGTGCAATTCCCAACGCCTGCCGGTCATCCTCCGCCAGGTACTCGCCCAGGCCCGAGATAGTCGTGTGCATCTCGGCGCCGCCCAGCTCTTCCTCGGTCGCGACCTCGCCGGTGGCGGCCATGAGCAGCGGCGGCCCCGCCAGGAAGGCGCGCGAGCGGCCGCGCACCATGATGACCACGTCCGACAGCCCCGGCATGTAGGCGCCACCCGCGGTGCCCGAGCCGTGCTGCACCGTGATCACCGGAATGCCCGCGGCGGACAGGCGCGCGAGGTTGCGAAACAGCGCGCCGCCGTGCACGAAGCCCTCGACGCGGTAGCGCATCAGGTTGGCGCCAGCGCTCTCGACCAGGTGAATGAAGGGCAGCTTGTTCTGCAGCGCGATCTCCTGCACGCGCAGGATCTTGTCCAGACCCATGGGCTGGATCGCACCCGCCTCGATGCCCGAATCGCTCGCGACGACCATGCAGCGCACGCCGCTCACGAAGCCGATGCCCGCGAGCACGCCGCCGCCCGGCACCGACAGCGCCGGGTCCTTGTGGTCGTGCAGAAAGCCCGCCAGGGAACACAGCGGCAGCCATGGGCTGCCCGGGTCGAGCAGCAGGGCCACACGCTCGCGCGGCAGCAACTGGCCGCGCTTGTCGAACACGGGTTTTGATTTGGCCGAGGCATGGGCGGCGCGATCTTCGAGTGCGCGCAGTGCGTCCAGCCGTTCCAGCATGGCGGCGCGGCGCTGCTGTGCGACAGGCGACTGGGGGTTCCAGCGCGATTCGAAAGCGCTCATACCTTGCCTCCGACCGCTGCCTTGGGCGCATCCTGAAACACGCCCGGCACCACGGCGCGATGAAAGCCGCCGAATTCGCGGATGGCCGGGCGCTGGCACGCCTCGCCGTCCGGCAGCACAAAGGGCCAGCCCATGCGCACCTGCGGCCGCGCCCCATCTACGCGCAGCGTGTCCCCGCTGATGAAGCTGGCCGCGGGGCTGAGTAAAAAGACAATGGCCGCGGACACTTCGGCCTCATTGCCGAAGCGCCCCAGCGGCACGGTCTTGCGCATGGCGCGCAATTGTTCCGCCGCCTCGGGCGGGTAATGGTCCATGCCGCTCGACGCGATGTAGCCCGGCGCCACCGCGTTCACGCGCACGCCGCTGCGGGCCCATTCCAGCGCCGCCGTTTCGGTCAGGCTCACCATGCCGGCGCGCGCCGCGCCGCTGTGGCCCATGCCGGGCATGGAGCCCCAGATGTCGGCCACGATATTCACGATGGCGCCGCCGTGCGCGGCCATGGCCTGGCGGTAGCATTCGCGCGCCATCAGGAAGCCGCCCGTGAGGTTGGTGTTCAGCACCGCCTCCCAGCCCTTGGCCGAGATGGCTTCGAGCGGCGTCATGTACTGCCCGCCCGCGTTGTTGACCAGGCCGTCGATGCGGCCCCGCGCGGCCATGACCGCCTGCACCAGCGCCACCACGGCGTCTTCCTGGCGGATGTCGCAGCTGTGCCAGCTGGCCTGGCCGCCATCCAGGGCAATCTCGTCCTGCACGGCCTGCAGCTTGTCGGTATTGCGCCCGACGAGCACCATGTGGGCGCCCAGGCGCGCCAGCTCGTGCGCCGTGCAGCGGCCAATGCCCGAGCCGCCGCCCGTGACCACGATGACCTGCCCGGCAAACAGCCCGGGCGCGAAAATGGATTGATACATCAAGCTTCTCCTGTGAACAGCGCCAGGGCCTGCGCGCTCAAGCCGTCGAGCGACTGCGAACCCTGCGGCGAAAACCACTGAACCGACCAGTTCAGCGCGCCAAAGATGAACAGCCGCGCGGTACGTGGATCGGCCTTGAGGGCGCCGGCCTCGTGCAGCGCCCGCAGCGTGGGCATCCACTGCGCCTCGTAGGCGCCCGTCAGTTGGGAGATGCCCTCGCGCTGCGCGTCGTTGAGCGAGCGCCATTCGTAGAGCATCACGGGGATGAAGTCACTGCCGGGGCCCAGCAGCACCTCGAAGTGGTTGCGAATCAGCGCGCGCAGCCGCTCGCGCGGCGCAGCATCGGCCGGTACGCGATCCAGCGCCGCCTGCTGGCTCTGGGCGGCCTGCGCCATGCCCTCCTGCATCACCACATACAAGAGCGCGTTCTTGCTCTCGAAATGATAGAACGGCGAGCCGCCGCGCATGCCGGCCGCGGCCGCGATGTCGCGCGTGCTGGCGGCCGCGAAGCCCTTGGTGCGGAACAGCCGCGCCGCGCCCTCGATGACCAGGCGGCGGCGGTTGCCCTCGTCCAGTTCGGAGTCGAGCTTGCGCGGCCGGCCCCGGGGCCGGCCGGGCAGGCTCGCCGTGGAACGACGCCCACGCAGGGTTGGCCCGGACGAAGGGGAAATGCCGGGAGCCGTCGCGCCGGCATCGACGGTTGCTGAAGCGTGCGGGATTTTTGACATGCCCGCAAAGATAGCAGAGATGTTTATTTATAGCAAGCGGTTGCTTTGTATAAATAAAAGCACTGCCGAAACACCCCGGCCCGCGGCTACGGCCAACAGGGGGCCTGGCAACAAACCAGGCGGGTCAGGCCGACCAGTTCACCAGGCCGCTCCACGCCGTGGCCAGCACCACCAGGCCGAACGCGATGCGGTACCAGGCAAAGCCGACGAAGGTGTGCGTGGCGATGTAGCGCATGAGCCAGTGGATGCACAGCCAGGCGGCGATGAACGAGACCACCAGGCCCACCGCGAACAGGGGAATGTCCGCCACCGACAGCAGCGCGCGCTCCTTGTACAGGCTGTACACGCCGGCGCCGATCAGCGTGGGAATCGCCAGGTAGAACGAGAACTCGGTGGCTGCCTTGCGCGACAGGCCCAAGAGCATGCCGCCGATGATGGTGGCGCCGCTGCGGCTGGTGCCGGGAATCATGCCCAGGCACTGCACGAAACCGACCTTGAGGGCGTCCAGCGCGCTCATGTCGTCGACGCTCTGGATGCGCGGCACCGGCTTGGCGATCTTCTCCACCCACAGGATGATCAGCGCGCCGACGATGAAGGCGCCCGCCACCACGCCGGGGTTGAACAAATGGGCCTTGATGGTCTTGTAAACGAGCAGACCGATGATGGCGGCCGGCAGGAAGCCGATCAGCACGTTCAGCGCAAAGCGCTGCGCCTGGCGCTGGCTGGGCAGGCCCACCAGGGTTTCCCGGATCTTTTGCCAGTAGTAAATGATCACCGCAAAGATGGCCCCGGTCTGGATCGCGATGTCGAACACCTTGGCCTTGTCGTCGTCGAAGCCCAGCAGGGCGCCCGTGAGGATCAGGTGACCGGTTGACGACACCGGCAAGAACTCGGTCAGACCCTCGACCACGCCCATGACGGCGGCCTTCATCAGCAAAACAATATCCACGCACGCTCCCATCCAAAGAGCCGCGATTATCGCCGCGCCGCCGGACCCACCGGCGCCCCACCGGCGCGTGCGGCACGCTTTTCACGCCGGAGCGCTGCATTTCGCGCCGCCTGCGCTGCAGTTCGTCGCAAACCGGTGGTGCGCCAGCTTGCGCCGCGGCACAGTTCACCCCACGGACTGATCACGCCACTGAAGACACTTTTTCAACTCGCCACCCTCTTGAAGGAGATCACCATGCTTTACCAAATCATCATCCACACCCCGGCCTGGGTCTGGGGCCTGCTGCTGGCGCTCGTCTGGCTCGGCGCCAATCAACTGTTCACGCGCACCGTGCCGCTGCGTCGCGCCACCCTGCTGCCGCTGGCCATGGTCGCCCTGTCGCTGTATGGCGCGATCTCGGCGTTCGGCGCCGCGCCGCAAATCGTGCTCGCCTGGCTGGTGGCCGGCGCATTGGCCGGGTGGCTGGTGCTGCAGCGACCGCTGCCGGCCCGCACGCGCTTCGATGCCGCCACCCGCCGCTTCAGCCTGCCCGGCAGCTGGGTGCCGCTGGCGCTCATGATGGGCATCTTCCTGACCAAATACTTCGTCGGTGTGACCCTGGCCATGCAGCGGGCGCTGGCGCACGACGCCGGCTTCACCTTGGCCTTTGGTACGCTGTATGGCGCCTTCAGCGGCGTGTTTGCCGCCCGCGGCGCCCGGCTGTGGCGCCTGGCGCTGCAGCACGAGCGCACCACGCTGTCCGGCACCACCCTGAACGCTTGAGAGGAAGCACCATGAATGCCTTGACATTGCTGCGAGACCCGGGCCACCCATGGTGGAACCGGCACGTGATACCTCTGCTGCGGCGCGCCGTGTCACTTGGACCGGTCGTGCGCTACCTGCTCATCTGCGCCCTGGCGCTGCTGGCGGCGGCGGCCCAGGCCAGCGTCGGGTGGACGCAAATCGCGGGCTCGGGCAGCGACGGCCCGGTCACCGTGTTCTACCCGTCCAGCAGCGCGGCCGTGCCGGTCAAGCAGGGCCCGTACACACTCGACGCCGCCGCGCAAGGCCAGCCGGTGCGCGGCAATGGCCGGCTGATCGTGATGTCGCACGGCTCGGGCGGCTCGCCCATCGTGCACAGCGACCTGGCGCGGCGCTTCGTCGAGGCCGGCTTCGTAGTCGCGCTGCCCGAGCACCGGGGCGACAACTGGCACGACATGTCCATGGTCGGCCCGAAGAGCTGGAAGCTGCGGCCGGTCGAGGTCTCGCACGCCATCGACGCGGTGCTGCACGATACGCGCTTTGCACCGCTGGTGGCGGGGGACCGCGTGGGCATGTACGGCATGTCGGCCGGCGGGCACACGGCGCTCGTCATGGCGGGCGGACGCTGGTCGCCTTCGCTGCTGCTCAAGCACTGCGAGTCGGACCTGGCACAGGACTTCCAGAGCTGCGTGGGCCTGTCCACCGAGTTGCGCGGCAACCTGTTCGACGGCATCAAGAAAACCGTGGCCCTGGCCGTGATCCGCCACAAGCTGGACGACACCGCCTGGTACAGCCACGACGACCCGCGCGTCAAGGCCGTGGTGGCCGAGGTGCCATTCGCGGCGGACTTCGACATGCAATCACTGGCCGCGCCGCGCGTGCCGCTGGGCCTGGTGCGCGCCGGCCAGGACCATTGGCTGGTGCCGCGCTTTCACATCGACGCGGTGCGGGCGGCCTGTGCCACTTGCGAAGGGGTGGCCGACGTGCCGAACGCGGGCCACGGCTCGCTCCTGTCTCCCCAGCCGGTGGGTTTGACGGGCCTGGCGGCCGAACTGCTGGGCGACCCGCCAGGCTTTGACCGCCGCCAGGTACCCGTAGCGCACGCACAGATCGTGCAGTTCTTTCGCCAACACCTGCTGCCTTAAAGGGCGGCCCTAGAATGAGTTTTCCTGCCATGAACACATCCGCCAACACCCCCCTGACCCCCGACGAGATCGAGCGGCTTGCCATCCGGCGCGCCAAGGCCAAGCTCGGCTGGTACATGCACGCGGCCGTGTATCTGATCGTGAATACGTTTTTGTTCGTAATGTCCACTTACGGCTTGCGCGAGCGGCACTGGGCCATCTACCCGGCACTGGGCTGGGGCGTGGGTTTGGCGCTGCACTGGGTCTCGGTGTTTTTGCTCGGCAACGGCAGCGGCTTGCGCGAGAGCATGGTGCAAAGAGAGCGCGAGCGCCTGCAACGTCGCCAGCAGGGCGGACGCTGAGGCGGCCTCATGCAAAGCACCCCGAGGACGCTCGTGGCGGGCAGGATCGACAGCATTGCACTGCTGCGCCACTATCTGCAGACGCTGGCCTTTTGCCTGGCGATTTCAGCCTTCCAGTATTTCGCCTCGCCCGACAAGCCGTACCAAGTGCCGCTGGTGTACTCGCTATGCATCGGCTCGGCCACCTGGGCCATCATCGATCTCGGTCGCCTGGCGTTCCCTCGCGACCCCGAAACCGGCTGGCCGCGCGGCGTGGCCGCGCTGCTACTGGCGTTGACGGGCATCGCGGGCGGCTTCTTCATCGGAACTTTCGCGGCTGACAGCTGGTTCGGCTGGTCGTCGTGGCAGCAAAGCCCGGCGCAGATGCGCGTCTCGCTGCTAGTCGCGGTACTGGCTGGTGTGGCCATCTGCTACTACTTCTACGCCCAAGGCAAGAGCCACTATCTGCAGGACCAGATGCAGCGGGCCCAGCGCCAAGCCACCGAGGCCCGGCTCAAGCTGCTGGAAACCCAGCTCGAGCCGCACATGCTGTTCAACACGCTGGCCAATTTGCGCGTGCTGATCAAGAGCGACCCGGCCCGGGCCCAGCAGATGCTCGACCACCTGATCGCCTACCTGCGCGCCACGCTGGGGGCCTCGCGCGCGAGCGAACACGCGCTGCAGACCGAGTTCGAGCGCCTGCGCGACTACCTGGCGCTGATGGCCGTGCGCATGGGCGCGCGCCTGCAGTACACGCTGGACCTGCCGCCCGAACTCTCAAACCACCCGGTGCCCACGCTGCTGCTGCAGCCGCTGGTGGAAAACAGCATCCGGCACGGGCTGGAGCCCAAGGTGGAGGGCGGCAGCATCGAGGTGAGTGCGCGCCGCGAGGGCGACTGGCTGACGCTGGAAGTGAGCGACACCGGCGTCGGCGTCAAGGCCGGGATCGACGGCACGCCGGCCGGCGGCTTTGGCGTGGCCCAGGTGCGCGAGCGCCTGGCCACCGCCTACGGCAACCAATGCACTCTTGAATTCATAGCACCCAGTGAAGGCGGGACAAGGGCTACACTCCGGTTTCCCTACAAAGACCCGGCCACAGCCACAGTCCGCTCCGGCGCGCCATGAACCCCGCCGCCCCGATTGCCGAAATTTTCGTGAAGAATCCGTTGTCATGAATGTGCTCATCCTGATCCTGAAAATCGCCGTGCTCGTGGTGCTGACCGCCTCGCTCGCCGAGGCGCTGGTGCTGTCGTGGCGCCATGCGCACCGGGGCGGTGCGGCCTACGACTGGAAGGCGGCCGGCATCTCGGTGGTCGACTTCCTGGTGCGCGAATACCCGCTGCGCTGGCTGCTGCCCGTCAGCGTCTTCTACCTCGGCGCCATGGACTGGTTCTGGCAGCACCGGCTGTTCACGCTGCCGATGGACGACTGGCGCGGCTGGACCGCGTGCTTCGTCGGGCAGGAGTTCTGCTACTACTGGTACCACCGCGCGGCGCACCGGGTGCGCTGGTTCTGGTGCACGCACTCCATCCACCATTCACCGAACCAGCTCAATTTGTCGGCGGCCTACCGCTTCGGCTGGACCGGCCAGCTCACCGGCACGCTGCTGTTCTTCACGCTGGCGCCGCTGCTGGGCATGCCACCACGCGTGATCCTGCTGATGCTCACGCTCAACCTGCTGTACCAGTTCTGGATCCACGCGACCTGGATTCCGCGGCTCGGCCCGCTGGAGTGGGTGCTGAACACGCCCTCGGCGCACCGCGTGCACCACGCGTCGAATCTCGAGTACCTCGACGGCAACTACGGCGGCGTGCTGATCGTGTTCGACCGGCTGTTCGGCACCTACATTCGCGAGCGCGCCGAAGTGCCCTGCCGCTACGGGCTGGTCACCCCGGTGGTCGGCCACAACCTGCTCCACATCGAATTCGCGCAATGGCGCGCACTGTGGCGCGATCTGCGCGCGGCTCGCTCGCTGCGCGCCGTCTGGGGCCATCTGTTCAAGCCGCCGGGCTGGCGCGCCGAAGGGCCGGGCGAGACCACCGAGGAATTGCGCGCGCGCGCGGCCATCACATCGCCGACCGCAGGGGCCGGCCACGCCGCTGGATTGCCGCAGCAGACACCCATGGCCTGACGCCCCGGGTCGCGTCCAGATGCATCCGATGAACCCCACCGCCCTGATTGCCGAAGACGAGCCGCTGCTGGCCCAGGCGCTGCAGGCCGAGCTGGCGCGCGTGTGGCCCGAGCTGCGTGTGCTGTCCAGCGTGGGCGACGGCGCCTCCGCCGTGCAACAGGCCTTGCAACTGCGGCCCGATGTGCTGTTTTTCGACGTGCGCATGCCGGGCCAGAGCGGCCTGGAAGCCGCCACAGAGCTGGCCGACGAATGGCCCGCGTCCGCGCCCTTCCCCGCCCTGGTGTTTGTGACGGCCTACGACCAGTACGCGGTGCAGGCGTTCGAGGCGCAGGCGATCGACTACCTGCTCAAGCCGGTGCAGACCGCGCGCCTGCAAAAAACAGTGTCAAAAGTGCAGCAGGCCCTTGCCCAGCGTGCACAACCAGCTATCAATCTGGAAGCAAACCTGGCCACCACGCTGAGCCAGTTGCGCCACTTGATGGACGCGACCGGCACGCCGCCGCCCGCCGCCAGCGCCGGCCCGCTCAAGGTGATCCAGGCCAGCGTGGGCAGCCAGATCCGCCTGGTGCCGATCGACGAGGTGATGTACTTCGAGGCGGCCGACAAATACGTGCGCGTGCTCACATCCGGCCCCGACGGCGGCCACGAGTACCTGATCCGCACCCCCCTCAAGGAACTGCTGCCCCAGCTCGACGCCCGCACCTTCTGGCAGGTGCACCGCGGCACCGTGGTGCGCGCCGACGCCATCGACAGCGTGACGCGCGACGAGGCCGGCAAGCTGCACCTGACGCTGCGCGGGCGTGCCGACCAGCTGCCCGTGAGCCGGCTCTATGCCCATTTGTTCAAGGCGATGTAAGCATGCCCCTGCCGCCCCCCGACGACCTTGCCGCGCCCGCCCATGCCGCGGCCATTCTCGACTTCTGGTTTGCCGACGGCCTGACGCTGGGCTGGCCCAGCCGCGACCTGAGCGTGCAGTGGTTCGGCGCGGACGCGGCGCTGGACCGGCAAATCGACCAGCAATTCGGCCCGTGGGTGCGGCTGGCGCTGGCCGGCGGCCTGCAAGGCTGGGAGCAGGACGCGGCGCCCGGCGCCACGCCCGCCAGCACCCCGGGGGGTACGCGGCTGGCGCTGATCCTCCTGCTCGACCAGTTCAGCCGCAACATGTTCCGCGGCACGGCCCAGGCTTTTGCCGGCGATGCGCGCGCACAGCAACTCGTCAGCGAAGCGCTGGCGCAGGGCCTGGACGCGCGCCTGCCGTGGATCGCCCGCGTGTTTTTGTACATGCCGCTGATGCACGCCGAGCACTTGGCGCTGCAGGAAGAATGCGTGCGCCGCTTCAGCGCGCTGGCGGCCCAGGTGCCCGCCGTGCTGCAGGCCCGCATCGCGAGCCACCTGGACTTTGCGCGCCAGCACCGCGACATCATCATCCGGTTTGGCCGCTTCCCGCACCGCAACGCGGCGCTGGGGCGCGCCAACACGGCGCAGGAGCAGCAGTTCCTGGAGAAAGGCCCGCGCTTCGGGCAATAGACTGGCCGGCTCAAAGCCTCACAACAAAAAAGCCCGCAGACAAACGTCTGCGGGCTTCAAGGTACCGTCACCAGGTGACCGTCAATAACGATAGTAACCGTGCCCCCGCACATAGTGCCCGTAGTAGCCGGGGCGAACCCAGCCGGCGCGGTAAATCGGGTAAGGTGCGACCATCACTTGCGGCGCATAGACGACGGGCGCCGGCGCGTAATACGCCTGCGGCTGCACGTAAACGGGGGCTGGCTGGTAATACACGGGCGGGGGCGCCGCATACATCGGCGCGGGGAACCCGATGGCGATGCCTGGCAGGCCGATGCCCACAGACACAGCGACATGCGCCTGGGCAGCGCTGGTGGCACCGAGTGCGGCCACGGCCAGCACGGCCGCTGCAGCGGTGGCGTAAACAGAACGGTTGTTTTTCATGATGATCTCCTTGAGAAGGCACAGCTGCCCTTGCCTTTATTTAAACGCACCAGCGCCCATCCCGACTACCGACTGCACAGTGAAGATCATTGCCAGACGTAACAAACACGGCGGATAAGCGCTGTAACAGGCGAAACGGTTACAAATCGACCGGCCCGCCTAGAATCGGGGCATGAGTTCTCCTGCTGCCAACCCCCCCGCTACTGCCCCCGCCAAACCCAGCAACTTCCTGCGCCAGATCATCGAACACGACCTGGCCCAAGGCACCTACACCGCCCGCCATTGGGGCGGCAGCCCCGGCGACGCGGCGCACCACGCCGCCGGCGCCAGCGACCCGGCCAAAATCCGCACGCGCTTTCCGCCCGAGCCCAACGGCTACCTGCACATCGGCCACGCCAAAAGCATCTGCCTGAACTTCGGCCTGGCGCGCGACTATGGCGGCGTGTGCCACCTGCGCTTTGACGACACGAATCCCGAGAAGGAAGACCAGGAATACGTCGACGCCATCATCGACACCGTGCACTGGCTCGGCTTAGACTGGAACGCCAGCTTCAATGGCGTGAGCAGCACGCATCTGTACCAGGCCAGCGACTACTTCGACTTCATGTACCGCGCGGCCGAGTACCTGATCCAGGCCGGCCACGCCTACGTGGACGAGCAGTCCGCCGAGGAAATACGCATCAACCGCGGCGACTTCGGCGCGCCCGGTGTGGACAGCCCGTTTCGCAACCGCACGCCGGCCGAGAACCTGGCGCGCTTTCGCGAAATGCGCGATGGTGGCCACGAAGACGGCGCCATGGTGCTGCGCGCCAAGATCGACATGGCCTCGCCCAACATCAACCTGCGCGACCCGGCCATCTACCGCATCCGCCGCGCCACGCACCACGCCACCGGCGACAAATGGTGCATCTACCCAATGTACACCTTTGCGCACCCGATCGAGGACGCGCTGGAGAACATCACCCACAGCCTGTGCACACTCGAATTTGAAGACCAGCGCCCGTTCTACGATTGGCTGCTGGACCGCCTGTGCGAAGGCGGCCTGCTGAGCACGCCGCACCCGCACCAGTATGAATTTGCGCGGCTCAACCTGACCTACGTGGTCACCAGCAAACGCAAGCTCGCCGCACTGGTGTACGACCACAAGGTCAAGGGCTGGGACGACCCGCGCATGCCAACCATCGTCGGCCTGCGCCGGCGCGGCTACACGCCCGAAGCCATTCAGCTGTTTGCCGAGCGCATCGGCGTCACCAAGAGCGACAGCTGGATCGACTACAGCACGCTGGAAGGCTGTCTGCGCGAAACGCTGGACGTGTCGGCCCCGCGCGCCATGGCCGTGCTCGACCCCGTCAAGCTGGTGCTCACCAACTGGGACGCCGTGATGGGCGCGGGGGCGCTCGACGAATGCTCGGCCCCCGTGCACCCGCACTTGCCCGCGCTGGGCCGCCGCAGCTTCAAGATCGGCAAAGAGGTGTGGATCGACCGCAGCGACTTTGAAGAAACCCCGCCCAAGGGGTTCTTCCGCCTGTTCCCCGGCAACAAGGTGCGCCTGAAATACGGCCACGTGATCGAGTGCACCGGTGCTACCCGCGACGCCGCGGGCAAGGTGCTAGAGGTGCACGCCACGCTGGTGCCCGACACCAAGAGCGGCACCCCTGGCTCCGACGCCGTCAAGGTCAAGGGCGTCATCACCTGGGTCGCCGCGGCCGACGGCATCCCGGCCGAAGTGCGCCTGTACGACCGCCTGTTCACCGAGGCGCAGCCCGACGCCGGCGGCAAGGAGTTTTTGGCCAGCTTGAACCCCAATAGCTTGAAAGTAATCCAGGCCGTAGTAGAGCCGTCACTGGCCAATGCCAAGGCCGATGACAAGTTTCAGTTTGAGCGGCATGGGTACTTTGTGGCGGATCGGGTGGATCACTCGGGTGCGAAATCGGTGTTCAATCTGGCGGTGGGGTTGAAGGATAGTTGGGGCAAATGAGCCCCCCTCGTTCCAGCGGTCTCAAGCACCCCATTGTGGTGGTGATTGCCGGGCCCAATGGCGCGGGCAAGTCGACCGCAGCACCGTTTTTACTCAGACAAGCTTTGGGCATTCTGGAGTTCGTGAATGCAGACCAGATTGCCGTGGGGCTGTCTGCGTACGCGCCTGAAACCGTGTCATTTGAGGCAGGCCGCATCATGCTCAAGCGACTTCAAGAACTGGCTGCAGCCAACGTTAGCTTTGCGTTCGAATCTACCCTGTCCAGCCGTACGTTTGCCCTGTTTCTGACCCGCTGCAAGGCGCGCGGTTACAGCGTTCAGATATTTTATGTGGCGCTGCCCAGCGCAGAGCTGGCCGTGAACCGGGTGGCGCTGCGCGTCAAGCTCGGCGGGCACGCCATACCGCAAGCAGACGTGGAGCGTCGCTTTCAGCGCAGTTTGCACAATCTGCATGCGCTGTATCTGCCGCTTGCCGACCGCTGGACCATTTTGGATAATGCATCTGGCACACTCAAGCCTATTGCCCACGGCACTGCACGCCGCACTTACGTAGAGGAACCGGAAAAATGGCTCAATCTAAAACGACTCGCCCAGTAAAGAAGAACAGTGCATCAACCCGCCCGGCCACAGGGCAAGACAAGGTCGCTCAGGCCTTGATCCAAGCATCCAGACAGGCCCGAAAACAGCTCATGGCGCAAGGACTGAAGCTGCCCACCCAGAACTGGGCCGGCTCTGCCGTGCGCAACCCGGCCGTCTGAAATCCAGCCCTCTGCGCGACGTTTTCCGGCATGGCGTACCAGCGCCTTCGAAAGCGCAAGCTCCGGGTTCAGTCAAAAAACTCTTCGTCAATCTTCTTGATCTGAATGGTTTCTTCGACGCGGCAACCGATGTCGTAGCGAATCATCAACCGTGTCAGCAAGTGACCATCAATCAGCACAATACGCTTGCTCAGAAGATCGGCGGTTTCCTTGGCCGCCGGAGAAAAACCGGACGTCGTCACGAACAAGCCCTTGCTGGCCTTGAAGCGGTCCAAAGAGCCAAAAAAATCGCGTATATCTCCCGCGGAAACCTTGTTGTCGGCGTACCGCTTGGCCTGCACATAAATCCGATCTAACCCCAGAGCATCCTGGTCAATCACGCCATCGACACCACCATCGCCGCTTTTTCCCAGTGCGCGCCCGGCCTCCGCGGCAGAACCGCCATAGCCCATCGCGACAAGCAATTGCACGACAAGGCGCTCGAAAAAGTCTGGTGGAGCCGCAAGCACTTTGGCCAATAGTTCCACGCTCAGGGATTTGTCCAGTTCGGCATGTGCGGAGCGGATGATTTCATCCGGAGTCAGGTCTTTCAGATTCGCTTCAGGCGTCGGCGCGCTGCCAGAAGGTTGATCGCTGACTTCTCGAAATAATTTGAACTCCGGGAATGTCTCCAAAAACTTGATGTTGATGGACGGCGGCGGAGAAGCCAGCACGGCGCGTCCCCTCTCGCTGATGACGAAATGACCCCGCCGGGTCAAGTCGACCAAACCGGCCTTGCCAAGGTAACTCTTGGCCCAATTAACCCGGTTGGCAAAAGTGGTCTGCTTGCCTGAAGGCAGCAGTTCGGATAGTTCAGCTTCCGTCAAACCCAGTTGCTTACCAAGCAAGCCGACGACCTCGGAAATTTTGATCTCGCCATTGGCCGACGCTCGAAGCACCGGCAGCATCAGCGTCTGAA
This sequence comes from Rhodoferax sp., assembly GCA_031291295.1. GTDB lineage: Bacteria > Pseudomonadota > Gammaproteobacteria > Burkholderiales > Burkholderiaceae_C > Rhodoferax_A. The sequence goes on from JARLJI010000102.1 coordinate 124,327, forward strand.
AGTCGGGTATTGCCATGAATGAAAAACCTCCACTTTTTTTGTAGTATCAAGATTATCGTTTCAGCTGCATCGATCGCATGAAGATCCGGCTGCTCGAAGCTGCCGGCACGCCCCCCTACAACCAGCGCCTGACGCCCAACTTGTAGCCTTCGTAACGGCTGCCGAACAGCGTGGACAGCACCGGTTCTTCGGACAATTAGGGTCCGGACAATTAGGGTCAGATTCCGGACAATTAGGGTCAGATTCTAATTACCTCTGGTCAAAACCTATCAACAGCTCGATGCCGCCATGGATGCGGCCTACGCGCTGGGTGGCGGCAAGAAGAACTACAAGAACGACGCCGAGCGTGTGGCGTATCTGATCGAGCTGTCCCAGCGCCACACCAGGCTGCTGCCCACTGACAAAGCCAAATCGACGCGCCGGGCCAGGGCTGCTTGAACGGTTTTGGCAACAACGCCGTTCTCATCCTCAAACTTGACTTGCCCCCACTTCCATGTGGCATGCCTTGCCCGCGGATAATCCGGCCTCATGAACCTCTCTCTTTCTCTCTTCCCCCTCGGCTGGCAGCACTATCTGCTGGGCGGGCTGCTCGTGGGCGCGGGCACGGCGCTACTGTTCATTTTGACCGGCCGTATCGGCGGCATGAGCACGCTGTTCTCGAGCACCTGGTCTTTCGTGGTGCGCCGGCCGTTTTTCCAGCAGGCGCGGTTTGTCGATTCGCGCAACTGGCGGCTGGTGTATGCGCTGGGCTTGATCCTGGGCGGGCTGGTGTGGTGGCTGGGCTTTGCCGGGGGCGTGCGCGAGGCCACAAACGTGCCGGCATGGCAGCTGCTGGTGGGCGGTATTTTTGTGGGCTACGGGGCACGGCTGGGCAACGGCTGCACCTCGGGTCACGGCATTTGCGGGCTGGGCTCACTGCAGTGGCCTTCGCTGATGGCGGTGCTGACCTTCATGGCGACAGCGTTCCTCACGGCCAACCTGGCGACAAGGTGGCTGTCATGAGCGTGACCAACAAGACTCTCCCGCGCGCGCTGGCCACGCTGGTGGCGGGCGCGCTGTTCGGCTTCGGCCTGTCGCTGTCCACCATGATCCGGCCCGAAGTGGTGCTGAGTTTTCTGCACTTGAAGGACTTCGGCCTCATGCTGGTGATGGGCGGCGCGGTGGCGGTGGTGGTGCCGGCCTACAAGCTGGCACCCCGCCTGCTGGGTCGCCCGCTGCTGGGCGACGTGTTTCGCAGGCACCCCAGCGTCTGGAACCGCGACACGCTGGTGGGCGCGGCCCTGTTCGGTGTGGGCTGGGGGCTGTGCGGCGTATGCCCAGGCCCGGCCATTGCCGGCCTGGGTGCTGGCAACTGGAGCCTGCTGTGGGCGCTGGCCGGCATCGCGCTGGGTGCGCTGTTGCAGGGGCTGCGGTCGGACGCACGCCCCTACAGCCAGCGCCTGACGCCCGACTTGTAGTCTTCGTAACGGCTGCCGAACAGGGTAGACAGCGCCCGTTCTTCAGGCTGGATCTGGAAGCGGTTTATGTACAGCACAAAGGCCGCCGGGCCCAGCAGCGCCCAGGCGCAAGACAGATACACGGCCCACGCCACAAGGACAAACACGAGGCCGACGTACATCGGATTGCGCGTCAGCCGGTACACGCCTGAGCACACCAGGGTCGCGGCTTTTTCGGGCTTCATCGGGTTGACGGTGGTTTGGCTGCGCCGGAAGGCGATCACGCCCGCCAGATCAAAGATGACGCCGATCAGCGCCAGCACGATCGCCGCAGGCACACGGATGGCCGCGGGCACATCGACCACCGAGGTCAGCACAGCGATGCCCCACATGGCGGCGGCAGCCAACGCGGCCACGACGGGGGGCGGGATCTTCAGTTCGAGGGTTTGCACGCGGATGCCCCTCAGCCGCCTTTCGAAGCCGCTCCCGCCTTGCGCCGCACATGCAGATGCACCTGCGCCGCGCCCTCGCCCGTGTGCACTTCCTTCACCTCCAGATACGCCTGCTTGCGCATCAGCTCGCCCAGCTTGGAGACGCCGTAGTTGCGCGGGTCGAACGAAGGATGGTTGCGCGTGAGCTGGCTGCCCAGCGCCGACAGGGTGGACCAGCCATCGTCGCGCGCCGTGGCGTCCAGCGCCGTGAGGATCATGGGCCGCAGCTTCGGCAGTCCCGCCACCTCGGTGGCGACCTCGCGCGCCTTTTGCTCTTCGGGCTCGGCGCGCAAAATTTCGGTGTAGATGAACTTGTCGCACGCGGCCACGAACGGCTCGGGCGTCTTGCGCTCGCCAAAACCGTACACCACCAGCCCCGCCTCGCGGATGCGCGTGGCCAGGCGCGTGAAGTCGCTGTCGCTGGAGACCAGGCAGAAGCCGTCCACGCTGGCGGTGTGCAGCACGTCCATGGCGTCGATGATGAGCGAGGCGTCGGTGGAGTTCTTGCCGGTGGTGTAGCTGAACTGCTGGATCGGCTGGATGGCGAGCCTGTGCAGCACCTCTTTCCAGCCCTTGAGGTTCTGCGTGGTCCAGTCGCCATAGGCGCGCTTGATGGTGGCGGTGCCGTAGCGCGACACTTCGGCCAGCAGTTCCTGGATGACGGATGCCTGGGCGTTGTCGGCATCGATCAATACCGCGAGTCTTTCGTTGTGGGTTGTTGCCATGGGGCCTCCTGAGTAGTGATGATCGTACACAGGCAGGCAAAGCCGTGCGCACAACTGGCTACCCTTCTTTGCACGAACTGCCCGCGCCGTATACACACAGGACACATGGGCAGTGCACCATCAAGGCTCATGAACACAAGGAGTCACAACATGAAAACCATGAAATCCAGCACCATCGTTTGCGCGATCGCCGTCGCCAGCCTGGGGTTCAGTTCGCTCTCGTTCGCCCAGACCAACGATTGGCGCAACGCACCCCAGGCGCGGCCGCAGGCTCAGCAGCAAGGTCCGTGGCATGGTGCACCGCCTGACGAGAATCGTTATGTGCGCCCTATGGACAACCGCGATGCCAACCGCTTTGACCATGGCGACATGCGCCGCAACGACCGTGGCAGCTACTACAACGCACGCGGGCCGGAATTCAGGCGCGGCGGCTACATTCCGCGCGATTTCCGCAACCGCCAGTACGTGGTGAACGACTACCGTGCGTACCGCCTGAGCCCGCCCCCGCGCGGCCAGCAATGGGTGCAGGTGGGCAGCGACTATGTGCTGATCGCCATCGCCACGGGCTTGATCGCCAACATCGTTCTCAGCCGCTAAAGCAGTGGCACAAGGAGGCCCGGGCGCGCATGGCTCGCCCGGGCTTTCGAGGGAACCAATGGCGCACGCGCTGCTCCATATATCCATATTCACTGACGGACGCGACGCATGCTGCAAGTTCTCAAGGAGTTTTTTGAAAGTCTGGTGGCCCCGGCTGGCAGCCAGTCACCACAGGCGCGTGAGAACACGCTGCAGCTGGCCACGGCGGTGCTGCTGGTGGAGGTGATGCGGGTGGATGGCAACACGCACGCCGCACAGCAAAGCACCATCATGAGCGCGCTGCGCGAGCGCTTTGCCCTGCCCGATGACGCGCTGGCGCAGTTGGTGGAGCAGGCCCGGCAGACAGCCGAGACGGCCAACGACTACTACCGCTTCACCAGCAGCATGAACGAGGAGTTCACGCAGGCGCAGAAGATCCAGGTGGTGGAGGCGATGTGGCAGGTGGCCTACGCCGACGCCCACCTCGACGCGAACGAAATCAGCCTGATCGGCAAGATCGCGGAGCTGCTTTACGTGACCCAGGGCGAGTACATCGGCGCCAAGATGCGCGCCAAGGAAGCGGCGCAATTGGGCAGCAGCCAGGGCGCATGAGGCCGGTGTCTCCGGCGTGCCAAGTGACGGCAGTGCACAGCCACTAAACTGGGCGCTACACACTATCCGGAGACTTTCCCCATGATCACGCTTTGCGGCTTTCCCGTCTCGAACTATTACAACAACGTCAAGCTCGCGCTGCTTGAAAAAGGCGTTCCGTTTACCGAGGAAACTGTGCTCACCAAGAGCACCGACGAAGCGGTGCTGAGCGCCTCGCCGCTGGCCAAGATCCCGTTCATCCGCACGCCACAGGGCAGCCTGTGCGAGAGCGAGGCGATCGTCGAATATCTGGAGGCCGCCTATCCGAATCCGCCGCTGCTGCCGGCCGAGCCGTTTGCCGCCGCCAAGGTGCGCGAGCTCATCACCTTCATCGACCTGCACCTGGAGCTGGTGGCGCGCGAGCTGTACCCGCAGGCCTTTTTTGGCGGCACGGTGAGCGAGTCCAGCCAGGCGCGCGTGCGCAAGCAGCTGGAGAAGAACATCCCGGCCTTCAAGCGCCTGGCCAAATTCGCGCCCTATGTGGCCGGCGACACCTTCACGCTGGCCGATTGCGCCGCCTTTACCAGCCTGCCGCTGGTGGGCTTGGCGACCAAGGCGGTGTACGGCGAAGACCTGCTGCTGGCCGCCGGCGTGGACTATAAGCCTTACATGAAGCTCATCGGCGAGCGGCCCAGTGCGCAGAAGGTGCTGGCGGACCGCAAGGCGTCCTCCAGCAAGATCTAGCACTTGCAAAGCCGCCGCCAGTCCCCAAACTGCAGGCCATGAACGAATCACTGCACATCGTCTGCCCGCACTGCCACACCACAAATCGCGTGCGCGCGGACCAGCTTGGCAGCGCGCCGACCTGCGGGCACTGCAAGAAACCCCTGTTTGACGCGCACCCGGCCGCGCTGGACGAGGCGGCCTTTGACAAGCACATCGGCCGCAACCAGATCCCGGTGCTGGTGGATTTCTGGGCGCCCTGGTGCGGGCCGTGCCGCACGATGGCGCCGTGGTTCGAGCAGGCCGCCGCGCAGCTGGAGCCGAAGGTGCGCCTGGCCAAGGTCGATACCGAAGCGGTGCCCAACCTCGGCGCGCGCTTCAACATTCGCAGCATCCCGACGCTCGCGCTGTTCGTGGGTGGACGCGAGGTGGCACGCCAGGCTGGCGCCATGGGTGCCGCCGACATCGTGCGTTGGGTGCAGTCGCACTTGCGCTGATTGCTACCGATTTCGTAGCTACTCGCGCAGAGCCCTCAAGGGCTTGCGGCTGTTTTTTCTAAATTCCTAGATTGCCAGCGGCCGCGACAGGTACACGCCCTCGCGCCCCACGATCGCCGTGCGCGCGGGCATCAGGATGGTGCAGTCGTCGCAGGGAGCGCGGATTTCATCCGGGCCGTCAGTGGCGATGAGTTCCCCTTTGGTGAACACTTCAAAGCCCACGCACGGCCGGCTGAATTTGAATTCGGGCGTCTTGACGACATAGGTGCGCAGCAGCTCGAAGCGCCGTTGCACGCCGGCAGGCGCTGCATTCACCTCACGCTCCAGTAAGCCGAAGTGCGCCAGGAAGGCGCGCGCCACGCCGGTCGCGAGATCGCCGCTCGCCTGGCGGAAATGTTGGCCGCATTCGACCACCATCGCGGCGCCCGTGCCGCCGGCGCCAGCAAAGTGGCCGTACTGGATCAGCGGCGTACCCGAGCCCAGGCCGTCGGGCATGACCAGGTGCACCTGCGGGCGCCCGATCGCCAGCGCGACGTCGGCGTTGCGCGCGAAGCCGGGATAGACCCAGAAGGGTTCGACGTCCTGGCTGGTGGAGTGGATGTCGAGCAGGTGATCGGCTGCGGCGAGCACCGGGCGCAGCTCACGCACGCGCCGCAACTCGGGGCTGTCCTCGGGGCCGTCCAGCCACTCGGGCGACCAGATGCGGTTCAGGTTGTGCACCAGCAGGCGGCTCTCGAACGGCTGCGCCGGATCAAAGGTTTCGTACGCCGCCACGTTGGCAAAGCTGACCGTGAGCGTGCCGATCAGCGGGCGCACGCCGCTGTCGAGCAGCTGCGTGGCCGCCACCATGCCGCAGAACTCGTTGCCGTGCGTGAGCGCGTTGACCAGCACATGCGGCCCGGGCTTGCCGGATTCGAAGCGGTGCACATAGTCGATGCCCACGTTGCCGTGGCGGTAGGCCGACAGGTCGCGCGGGAGGACTTCGAAGGCGGGTTGTTGCGGGGCTGTGGTTGGGTTCATGTCTGCTATATGTTTAATAGCTAATTGTGCAGTATGCACAAGGGCTTTGGGCCGATTCTACTCACAACCCTGCCGGAGCGCACCGGCCCGCACCGGGCCGGAGTTAGACGGCCGCCTCTAGGATTTCGGCCGCTATTAGGTCGCGCGCCCTAGGGTGAACCGTGAAAATTCGTCCATCAACTTTTCAATCTCAAGGAAATGAACATGACTGCCAAGAACCTCTCCACCGTCGTGACCGATCTGATCGAGTCCTACGGCAACACCTCCAAAAATGTGATCAACGCCTATCGCACTGGCGGCGAGCGTATCGTCGGCTTCGTGGAACAGCGCTGGGACCGCGCCCTGGAAGCGTCCAGCCCGAAATTGAGCGCCGACGTGGTTGAGAACGCCGCCGCCGCGCAAAAGCTGTTCGGCAGCTACTACGCGCAAAGCCTGGCCCTGGCGACCAACAGCGCCGACACGCTGGTCAACGAGATCGTCAAGTTCGCGGGCAAGGGCGTGCAGCAAGTGGCCGCCAACGCCAGCCGCTTTGAAGAAAAAATCGGCGTGCCCGCTCTGAGCAAGCTCGCCACGGCTGCCGTGCCCGCCGCCGAGGCAGTGAGCAAGCTGGCTGCCCAGCTGGAAGAGAAGTCCGCCGAACTGGTGAAGAAGATCGCCGGCGAAGAAGCCACGTCCGCCGAGCGCGTCTCGCCGTTCAAGAAGGCCCGCGCCGCCAAGGCCGCCTGAACCTGATTCCGGCTTGCCTGGCCGCCCTGCTCACTTCGTGGAGCGGGGCGGCTTTTTCTTTTTGAGCTGCCGCTCGGCATCCACCTTCTGCCCCTCGGCCAGCCACGCGGCAAACTCCTCCGGAGTTTCCAGCGTGATGCGGCCCAGGTTGGCCGCGCGAAGGTCGTAGATCACGATCTCGGCGGCTTTTTGCAGGTTCACGCGCCCGCCGCTCTGCACCGCGCCGCGCTTGCGGCCAATGGCGTCCAGCAGTTGCTCATCGGCGAGACCCGCCACGTCCACGCTGTAGCGTGTCGCCAGCGCGCCGGGGTAATGCTGAATCAGATAACCGAGCAGCTCCAGCGCCACCTCTTCTTCATCGAACGCGTTGCGGCCGATGGCGCCGCTGGCCGCCAGGTTGTAGCCGCTCCGGGCCACGATGATGCGCGGCCACAGCACGCCGGGCGTGTCGTACAGATAAAAATCGTCGGCCAGCGCAATGCGCTGCTCCAGCTTGGTGATGCCGGCCTCGTCGCCGGTTTTGGCCGCGCGCTTGCCCGTGAGCGTGTTGATGAGCGTGGACTTGCCGACGTTGGGAATCCCGCAGATCAGCACGCGCATGGGTTTGGCCATGCCGGCGCGGTTGGGCGCGAGCTCGTGGCAGGCCTGGATCAGTCGCCGCGCGGGCGTGGCCTCGCTCGCGTCGAGTGCCAGCGCGCGCGTGGCGGGCAGCGCGTTGTAGTGCGCCAGCCAGAGCGCGGTACGCGCCGGGTCGGCCAGGTCCTGCTTGTTGAGCACTTTGAGCCCCGGCTTGCCGCTCGTGAGTTCGGCCAGCATGGGGTTGGCGCTGGAGCCCGGCAGGCGCGCGTCCAGCAGCTCGATCACCACATCAATGTCCTTGATGCGCTCCTGGATGGCTTTTTTGGTCAGATGCATGTGACCGGGAAACCACTGGATGGCCATCGGGATGTTCTTTCTTGTCAAGACCGCGGGATCGAAGGGCCAGTGCGAATTGTCACCGATCCATCCGCAAGGACGGGAGTGTTGTCGGGGAATAACGGCAAGCCCTACGCGGCGCGCGGCAAGGCGCCCGGCAGGCCCAGGCGCTCGGGCGACAGGTACTGCTGCAGGTAGACGTCGAACGGCACGGTGTCAGCGGCCTCGATTCTTTTCTGGTCTCCGATGGATTGCTGCGCCATGGCGCGAAAGCGCGCTTGCATGTCGGCGGGAAAGGGCTGATTCAGCAGCGAGCGCCTGGTTTGCTGGGATTGTGCGCGGGCGAAGCGGATGAACGAGTTGTCGAACTCCCTGGCCATCACCTCCAGCACGCGCGCCGAAGGCAGTGTGCTGGCGTCCGCCAGCCCCGCCCGGGCGGCCACCAGCGCCTGGCTGTACTGCGCGCCGCCATGCACCGCGTCGAGTCGGGCCGCGATCGGCACGAACGCCTCCATCAGCTCCATGCCCCAGTCGGTCAGCAGCACCTCGCGCCCATTGCGCTCCAGGCGCAGCCCCGGCTCGCGCCCGCGCGCAGCCACGCGGTCGCGGCTGTGCGAGGTCTCGGCAATCTCCTGCGGTGTGTCGGGTGGGCTGTCGGCCAGCAGGCAATGCAGCAAAAATACGTCAAGAAAGCGCATGGTCTGCGCCGTGATGCCCACGGGGATGAAGGGGTCGAGGTCCATCAGGCGCACCTCGATGTATTCGACGCCGCGCTCGCGCAGCGCGTGCAGCGGGCGCTCGCCCGGCTGGATCACGCGCTTGGGGCGGATGGTGCCGTAGAACTCGTTCTCGATCTGCAGCAGGCTGGTGTCAAGCTGGTTGTAGTCGCCGCCGGGGTTGCGCACACCGATCGCTTCGTAGGCCGGATAGGGCCGGGTCAGCGCGTCCTGCAGCGAGGCGCCATAGCCATCGAGGCTGTTGTAGCTGACGGCGATCGAAGCCTGCGCGTCGCTCTGGTAACCCAGGCGCCCCATGCGCAGCGAGGTGCCGTAGGGCATGTACATGGTGTGGTCGTTCAGCGCCTGCAGTTCGTGCGCACGCCCGGCGACAAAACTGGAGCACACCGCGGGCGAGGCGCCAAACAGGTACAGCAGCAGGAACGCATGGCGGCGGAAATTGCGGATCAGCGCGAAGTAGTCTTCGCTGGAGACGTCCGGCATCGACCAGTTGTAGTGGATGCCCGAGATGGTCTGCATGCGTCGGCCATAGCGATGGCCGAGGCCCATGCGGTACACGCTCTTGGAGCGCCCGATGTTGGACGAGCCGTAGCGGCCGATCGGGATGGTTTCATCCGGGGGCAGGCCGCAGGGCATGCTCGAGACCCAGAGCATCTCGCCCCCCATTTCCTTCAGCACCTGATAGGTGAACTGGTGGGTCTGGGTGAGCTCTTCCAGGCACGCCTCGACCCCGGCATGCACACCGGTGATGAGTTCGACCTGCGACTCGCTGAAATCGGTGGTGATGTGCGGATGCGTGAGCGCCGAGCCGAGCGCGGCGGGGTGCGGCGTCAGGGCCAGCACACCATCGGCCTGCGCGCGCAGGCTCTCCTTTTCGATGCCGCGGCGAATATCCTTCAACCTTTGGGGGGAAAGCGCGCCCAGGCGCTCTTGCAAACTGCTCATATGGATGGCTCTTGAATCTGTCCGGGCTGAAAGGTAACACAGGCTGCCAATGCCTGCCGGCTGCGTCAGAGCCGGACCAACACCAGACCCAGCGTGAGCGCGACCGAGGACGAGAAAATCATCAAGCCCGCGAGCCGGCGCCGGCTGGTTTGCAGCCACAGGATCACGCCCGAGAGCGACAGGAAGATCAGGCTGCCGGCCAGCGTGTCGATGAGCAGAATCCACGCCAGCGACATGCCGACACCCTTGTGCAGGTTGGTCAGCGTGGCGATGAAGCCGTTGCTCGTGGTGGTGACGCCGACCGAGCGGTTGCCGCGCCAGTAGTCGACCTGCACGATGGCGCTGGGGCCGCCAAAGTTGAAGATCCAGTGTTCGGGCTGCACCAGCGCCCCTGGCTCCTGCGCATCGCCAGGCTCTGCATGGCTGCCCTTACCCGCCCAGCCAACACGTTTTGCCGGTTCGACGCGCGTCGAATTCGGCGGCCTGTCCAGGCCCAGGGCGGCTTGCAGCCAGGCGGCCATCTCGCCGGCGCTGGCGGGCGCCGGGTCGGGCAGCGCCAGTTGCGCGTTGAGGCGCTGCTGCGACATGGGCGGCAGCTTGAGCACGGCGCGGTGGTTCAGCCAGATCCCGCTGGTGCCGAAGATCAACCCCAGCAGCGCGCCCCACAGGCCAAACCAGCCGTGGGTCTTGCGCACCCAGCGCACGAAGGTGGCGCGGCGATGGTGCGGGTGCGGACGGTCGGCCGCGCCGCGCGGCGGCAGGGCGGCCGCAGCGTTTCGGGTCAGGATCATCTCGCGCGCCATCATCAGGTGTCGCTCCATTTGCGCAGCAGGTTGTGGTAAATGCCCATCAGGGTGCGCCGCGCCACGGCGTCGGCATCGCTCTGGTTCAGGCGCTGGATGGCGTTGTCCATGTCGAACAGCAGGGCGCGCTCGCCATCGTCGCGCACCAGGCTTTGCACCCACAGAAAGCACGCAACGCGCACGCCGCGCGTGATGGGCGTGACCTGGTGCAGGCTGCTCGCGGGGTAGAGCACCATGTCGCCGGCCGCGAGCTTGGCGCTGTGCATGCCGTAGGTGTCCTCGATCTGCAACTCGCCGCCGTCGTAGCTGTCCGGATCGCTCAGAAATAGCGTGGCGGACAGGTCGGTGCGCAGCTTGGCGCCGCTGTGCGGGTGCAGGCGCACGCCACCGTCGACATGCAGGCCGAAGGCCATGCCCGCGCTGTAGCGGTTGAACATGGGCGGGTACAGCACGTTGGGCAACGCCGCGCTGATGAAGAGCGGGTTGCGTTCCAGCGCCCCCGCCACGATGCGCTGGCAGTCACGCGCCACGCGGGATTGCTCGTCGATCTGCTGGTTGAACTTGACCGGTGCGCCCTGATGGCCTGCGGTGACGCGGCCATCGACCCAGGCGTCGCCGGCCGCATCGAGCTGTGCGCAGACCGTGGCCAGCTCGCTGGCGTCCAGTACTTGAGGGATGCAGATCAGCATGGTGAATCGCGCACGGCTCCGGGGTTAGAAACGGTAGGCAACCGAGACAGTGGCCGAGCGGCCCAGCCCCGGCACGGCGCGCCCGCCATCGGACGGAATCAGCGCATCGTAGTAGTTCGTGTTGAACAGGTTGAATACGTTCAGGCGAATATCGTACTTCGGTTGATGGTAGGCAAGCATCGCATCCCAGCGCGTGTAGGCGCCAACCTGCACCAGGTCGGTGTTGTTGGCAAAGCGCGAGGAACTGTAGGTCGCGCCGGCACCGACCTCCCACTGCGGCGTGATGGCGTAGGTGCTCCACAGGCTGGCGGAGTCTTTCGGCGTATTCGCCGGCACCATGCCGTTCGTGCCCGGCGCGACGCCATTGACGATCAGTGCATCGAGGTGGGTGTAGCCGCCAAAGATCTGCAGCCTGTCGGTGACGCGCCCCGCCGCCCCGGCGCGCGCGCCGTTCACACGCACGGTGCCGGTGGCCGAATAGCTGCCGTCGGGATTCTGCGAACGCGCGTTGTCCTGGGTGATCTGGAACGCGGCCGCCGACAGCGACAGGTTGCCCCCATTCAGATCCCACTTGCCGCCGGCCTCGTAGGCCTTGTTGGTCGTCGGCGGCAGCGGCTGCGAGCTGCCGGTGGTCGACACCAGTTGTTCCAGCGACGGGTTGAACGACGTGCTGTACGACAGGTAGTACGACTGCGCCTCGGTCGGCTGCCAGATCCCCCCGGCCCTCACACTGGTGAAGTTGACGGTCTGGTTGGCCGTTGCCAGCGTGGTGGCGGTCGGCATGGAGTTGCCGATGCTCGCGCTGTAGCGGTCCTGGCGCAGGCCGCCGACCAGCTTGAACTGCGGGCTCAGTTCCAGCGTGTCGTTGAAATAGCCGGCGACCGAGGTGGCGCTCGCCGTTGCCAGATTGCCGGCCACGCTCGGCGCCGCACCGGGCGAGGTGGTCTGCGCCGGATCGAGCAGCGGCGTGCAGGCCGTGTAGCCGCTGGTGCCGCCCGCAGGATTGAGCGCGATGCCGTTGCACGAGCCATTGCGGTAGTAATTCTGGTTGTTGTAGGTGTCGCGTCCCAACTCGAAACCCGCCAGCAGCGCGTGCTTGACCGTGCCCGTCTCGAATTTGGTGCTGAACTCGGTCAGGTTGAAGAGCGACGTGTCGTGAATGACGCGGTCGTGACTTTGCTGCTCCACCCAGAGCTGGCTCAGCGGCAGCGTGCTGGTGGCAGCAGCCGGAACAGCGGTAGTGCCCATGGACAACGGCACGAACCCTGCGGCCGTGAGCGTGCCAATGGCGTGCGGCGCTGTTTCGCGCGCATCGGTGATGACGTTGTTGTATTGCGTCTGGTTGCGAATCGAACTGGTAGGGGTGAGCTTGTGCTCGACCAGCACACCGAGCGCGCCGATGTCCGAAATGGTGCGGTCGTCGGTGAAACCGTAGGCCGTCTTCGGGTTCACCTTGACAGGCGCGCCGTTCAGTGCCGCCACGCCGTAGTCGGGCATGTCGCGGTTGTGCTGCAGCAACCCCGTCAGTGTGATCTCGGTCGGCGTGCCGATGCCGAGCTTGAGCGACGGCGCGATGCCGAAGTCCTGCAACTCGGTCTGGTCGCGCGTCGTGGCGTTGCCCTGCTGCCCCATCACGGCCACGCGAAACGCCGCGGTATCGGACAGCGGCTGGTTGTGGTCGAGCGTGGTGCGCACCAGGCCGGTGGTGCTGGCCGATACCTGCACTTCGTCGGCCGCTTTCAGCGTGGGCTTCTTGGTCACCTGGTTGATGACGCCGCCCGTGGAGCCGCGGCCGAACAGCATCGACGACGGGCCCATCAGCACCTCGATGGAATCGAGCGCGAAGGTATCGCGGTAGTACTGGGCCCGATCGCGTGCGCCGTCCAGAAAGACGTCGGTGCGCGCAGAGAACCCGTTCAGGTTGATGTTCGTCCCGATCTGGCCGCCTTCGGCGCCGCCGATGGTCAGGCCCGGCACGTTGCGCAGCGCGGAGGCCAGCGAGGTGGCGCCTTGCGACTGCATCACCGCCTGGTTGATGACCGTGATCGACTGCGGAATATCGTGCAGGTCTGCCGGCAGCCGGCTGATCGAGTTCTGGTTGGCGCCAAAGTTGCTGTTGTCGGTGGTCGCCTTGATTTGCACTTCGCGCAACGTGGGCGGCACGGCCGCGCCGGTCGCCGGCGGCCGCGCCGCATTTTGGGTGTCAGACTGCGGTGCGGGCTGGACCTGGGCTGGCGGGGTCGCCGGCGTTTGCGGCGTGGCTTGCTGGGCAAATGCGCCCGGCACCGAGAACAGGCCGAGCAGGGACAGGGCGACGGGTCTGCGCTGGCCCATCGGGCGATGACTGCGATTCATTGTTTTACTTTCTCTGACGGGTGAACAAACAGCCCCTGACGTCGTGCTGGCGCCTGGCTGGCTGCGTTCAAGATCAGCGGAAAGTATAAATGCGAATCAGTCTTATTTGCGGTAATTGTTCAAAACTGTAGCTTTTCCCCAAAACCACGAGCACTTCGGGCGCCCCGGCCGAGACGCGCACGCAGTCGCGTCATGCCTTGACCGCGTTGGCCATGGCGTGGCTCACTTCATTGGTGCCCTGGGCCGAGCCACTTTGCGGCACGCTTTCGTCAAAGCGGGCGGTGACCTCGGCCAGCCGCGCGGCCAGACGTTCGGGCGCCTGGGCGTCGGTGCCGATCCACGCACCGTGGGTCAGCGTGATGTGCGCCGCCTCGAAGGTGCCGGCACCGGCGCACAGGATGGTGCGATTCGGCGCGTCGCTCGACGCCAGCACCAGCATCGCGGGCACCACGGCTTCGGGCTTCAGGGCTTGCAGCACGGCCTCGGGCATCAGGCCTTCGGTCATGCGGGTCGCGGCGGTAGGCGCCAGGCAGTTGACGCGGATGTTGTTTTTTTCGCCCTCGATCGACAGGGTCTGCATCAGCCCGACCAAAGCCATCTTGGCCGCCCCATAGTTGGCCTGGCCGAAATTGCCGTACAGGCCCGACGACGAGGTTGTCATCACGATGCGGCCGTACTTCTGCTCGGCCATCAGGGACCAGACCGCCTTGGTGCAATGGACCGCGCCCATCAGGTGCACATCCATCACCAGCCGGAAGTCGTCCAGAGCCATCTTGGCGAAGCTCTTGTCGCGCAGGATGCCGGCGTTGTTGACCAGGATGTCGATGCGGCCCCAGGCATCGACCGCCTGCCGGGCCATGGCCTGCACGGCGGCAAAATCCGTGACCGAGGCCGCGTTGGCAAGGGCCTCGCCGCCGGCCGCGCGGATTTCGTCAACGACCGCCTGCGCCGCACCCGTCGAACCGCCGGCACCATCGACGGCGCCGCCGAGATCATTGACCAGCACCCGTGCGCCGCGCGCCGCCAGCGCCAAGGCATGCTGCCGTCCGAGTCCGCCGCCTGCGCCGGTAACGATGGCCACGCGGCCCTTGAAATCAATGCTCATGTTTTTCCTTCTGTCATGTAGGTGATGCTCGCCCCGCCCGGCTTCTGGTAGCCTTTATCGGGACAGCGCTGTACTTTAATTCATGAGGCGGCGCGTCGATAGAAAGCTGCCGATGGAACTGAACTCCGAGGTCATCACCACCCCACCCCGTGCCGCCGCCACGGTGGTGATGCTGCGCGACGCCGCCAGGGGGCTGGAAGTGTTTCTGCTCAAGCGCCACGGCCTGTCGGACGTGCTGGGCGGTGCCTATGTATTTCCCGGTGGCAAGGTGGACGCGCACGACGCCGAGCTGGACATGACGGTCCGGCTGGACCAGTCCCCGCAGCAACTGCACGCAGGGTTGAACGAGCCCGACATCGACGCCGTGACGGCAGCGAGCCTGTATGTGGCGGCCCTGCGCGAAGCGTTTGAAGAGTCCGGCGTGCTGTTTGCGCAGGATGCGTCGGCCGCCCGCGCCACACAGGCCGGCGCCCTCCTGCGCGAAGGCTGCGATTTTGACGAGGTGCTGGCGCGCATGGCGCTGCGCCTGCAGACCCGCAGCGTGGTGCCGTGGTCGCGCTGGATCACGCCCCGGGTGCCGTCGGTGATGAACAAGCGCTTTGACACCCGCTTCTTTGTCTCCGCGGTGCCGCTGGACCAGATCGCGCGGCATGATAACCACGAAACCACCGAGAGCGTCTGGCTGCGGCCCCGCGCCGCGCTCGAGCAGTACCGGGACGGCCAGATCGAGCTGGCGCCGCCGCAGATCATGAGCCTGGCGCACCTGTCGCACCACAGCACGGTCGACAGCGTGTTGCAGGAGGCGCGCGCCCGCAGGCCCCCGATCATCCAGCCGGAGTCGTTCGAGCAGGACGGTTCGCGGGTCGTCTGTTACCCCGGCGACGAACGCCACTCCTTGCGCGAAAGAGCCCTGCCCGGCCCCACCCGGCTGCGCTACCGCAACCGTCGTTTCGAACCCCTGGAAGGCTTCGAAGCGCTGTTTGCCTGACATTTGCCAGAGGCCCCTGTCACTTGCGCTAACCCGCCCGGCGAGTCCCGTCGCTACCATGCGTGCAGCGGCTGCCCGGCGCCCGCCATGCCCGAATCCAATTTGCAGGAAGAACCACTCATGTCCACACTCACCGCACTCACCAATCACCAGATCCGCCTGGCTGCGCGCCCGGTCGGCACCCCGACCCACGCCAACTGGAGCACCACCACCGAAGCCGTCGCCGAGCCCGCCGAGGGTGGCGTGCTGGTCAAGACGCTGGCCCTGTCGCTGGACCCTGCCATGCGCGGCTGGATGAACGAAGGTAAAAGCTACATCCCGCCTGTGGGCATCGGTGAAGTCATGCGCGCGGGTGGCATTGGCAAGGTCATCGCGTCAAAAAACCCGGCGTTTGCCGTGGGCGACGTCGTTTCTGCCGTGCTCGGTGTGCAGGAATACCTGCTGATTCCACAGGCCGACATCAAGCGCAGCGGCCTGGCGAAAATCGACCTGGCGCTGGGCAGCCAGACGCAGTGGCTCAACGTGCTCGGCATGCCCGGCATGACCGGTTATTTCGGCCTGATGGACGTCGGCCAGCCCAAGGCAGGCGAGACCGTGGTGGTGTCGGGCGCCGCCGGCGCGGTCGGCCAGACGGTCGGCCAGCTCGCCAAGATCAAGGGCTGCCGTGCCGTGGGCATCGCCGGTGGCCAGGCCAAATGCGACTGGGTCGTGAAGGAGCTCGGCTTTGACGCCTGCATCGACTACAAGGCCGGCCCCAGTGCGGTCAGGGACGGCCTGAAGGAACACTGCCCGAACGGCGTGGACATCTACTTCGACAACGTGGGCGGCGAGATCCTGGACGCGGCGCTGGCGCGCCTCGCCCGCGGCGCGCGCATCATCATCTGCGGCGCCATCAGCCAGTACAACAACACCACTGCGGTTCAAGGGCCGAAGAACTATCTGTCGCTGCTCGTGAACCGGGCCCGCATGCAGGGCATCGTGGTGTTCGACTATGCCGACCGCTACCCCCTGGCCGTGGCCGAATTGGCGGGCTACCTGAAGGACGGCCGCATGAAGAGCAAGGAAGACATCGTCAAGGGCCTGGACACCTTCCCCGAAGCGCTCATCAAGCTCTTCACGGGCGAGAACTTCGGCAAGCTGGTGCTGCAGGTCGCCGAAAGCTGATCGGTCAAACCGCGCCCTGCGGATGCGTGGGATCGACCCACAGCACCGTTTCGGGCTTCTCGACCGGCTCGATCGCCAGGTTGACCGCTATTGCCTCGCCATCGCTGCGGCACAGCACGCACTCCAGCGGCTCGGTGGGGCTGGCATTGATTTCCTGGTGCGGCACATAGGGCGGCACGTAGATGAAGTCGCCGGGGCCGGCCTCGGCGCTGAACTGCAACTGTTCGCCCCAGCGCATGCGCGCGCGACCCTTGATGACATAGATCACGCTTTCCAGATGCCCATGGTGATGGGCGCCGGTCTTGGCGTTGGCGTGGATGGTGACGGTGCCGGCCCAGAGCTTTTGCGCACCGACGCGCGCGAAGTTGATGGCCGCCTTGCGGTCCATGCCGGGTGTCTGGGCCGTATTGCCGTCGAGCTGGCCGCCGGGGATCACGCGCACGCCGTCGTGCTTCCATGCCGCATCCTCAGGGTTAGGGTGCTCGTGGTCATGCGGGTCATGGGAATGAGGTCTGCTCATGAGGGGATACCTGTCGAGGTTGAGGCGCAGGCGGGCGCCATGGGGATCAATCGATCAAGGCCGCATACACCAGGTCGCGAAACAGCGGCCGGTAGTGCTCGCGCTGGTTCGGGGCCTGGATCATCATCAGCGCGAACAGGTCTTCGGCCGGATCGACAAAGAAGGTTGTGCCGGCAATGCCGCCCCAGAAGTACGAGCCCACCGAGCCCGGCACCGCCGACAGCCCGGGCGCGGTGCGCACCGCGAAGCCCAGTCCGAAGCCGTGGCCCGGCGTCAGCAGCGTGGCCGAGCCGCTGTTCGGATTCACCGGGATGGTGCCGAGGTGGTCGGCCGTCATCCAGTCCACGATGCGCGGGCCCAGCAGGCGTACGCCGTCGAGCTCGCCCTTGTTCAGCATGAACTGCAGGAAGCGCGCATAGTCCATCGCGGTCGAGACCAGCCCGCCGCCGCCCGACTCCATCTGCGGCTGTTGCCGCGCGTCGAACAGTTGCATCTGCACCCCGCCGTCGGGGTCGCGCGCGAACGGCTCGGCGATGCGCCCATGCTGCTCGGGTGGCACCCAGAAGCCGGTCTCCCGCATGCCCAGTGGTTCGAAGATTTGCTGGCGCAGAAATTCGCCGAGCGGCTGGCCGCCGAGGACTTCCACCAGCCGGCCCAGCACGTCGGTGGCGCGGCTGTATTCCCAGACGCTGCCGGGCGGCGCGATCAGGGGCAGCGCCGCCAGCGCCTGCGAGAATTCCGCGTTGCTGCGCTCCCGCGAGCCGATGCGCGCCGCCCCATATTGCCGCTGCACGGCCGACAGGCCCAGAAACTCGTAGGTCAGTCCGGCCGTGTGGCGCAGCAGGTCCTGCACGGTGGCGCCCTGGGTCACGGGCTGCAGCTCCAGGCCGCCATGGCGCTCCACGGCCAGCTGCTGCTTCGCGTACTCGGGCAGGTATTTCGACACCGGGTCACCCAGCAGCAAACGGCCCTGCTCCAGCAGCGTCATGACCGCCACCGACACGACCGGCTTGGTCATGGAGTAGATGCGAAACAGCGAGTCGCGCGCCATGGGCGTGCCGGCAGCGGGGTCCTGCTGCCCCAGGGCTTCGAACTGTGCAATCTTGCCATGCCGCGCAATCAGCGTCACGGCGCCGGGCAGGCGCTGGCGATCGATCTCGGACTGCAGCACGAGCCGCAGGCGATCCAGCCGCTGGGCGCTCAGCCCGACTTCGGCCGGCTCCGTCGTGGGGAGGATAGGGGTTGAACTCATACCGCGTGACGTCCTTTCTGGGTTTCAAAACAAGCCGGCCAGCACTCCATTGACTACAGTTTTGATAGCTAACTGTGCAGAATGGATAAGGGCCGCAGGCACTTTTTACTGTTTCTTCGTCTGCTCCGCCTCCTGCAGCAGCCGCCACATCACCTTGCCGCTGCCACTCTTGGGCAGCGCGTCGACGAACTGCACGATGCGCGGCATTTTGTACACGGCCATGTGCTCGCGGCACCAGTCGATGAGTTCCTGCTCGGTCACCTTGCCCTTGTGGGACGCGCGCAGCACCACCACGGCCTTGACCGTCTCGCCGCGGTAGCTGTCCTTGGCGGAGATGATGCAGGCCTCCTGGATCGCAGGGTGCCGGAACATCAGGGCCTCGACCTCGGCCGGCCAGATCTTGAAACCCGAGGCGTTGATCATGCGCTTGAGCCGGTCGGTCAGGAAGAAATAGCCATCCTCGTCCACGTGCCCCAGATCGCCGGAGCGAAAGAACTTCTTGCCTTCGAATTCGATAAAGGCCTCGGCCGTTGCGTCCGGCCGCTTCCAGTAGCCCGCAAACACCTCGGGGCCATGGATGATGATTTCGCCCTGCTCGCCCTGCGGCATTTCCTGCAGCGTGTCGGGATTGATGACGCGCGCATCGGTGCTCATGAAAGGGATGCCCAGGCACTGCTGCTTGGGCGCATCGGGCGGATTGCTGTGCGATGGCGCGGCGGTCTCGGTCAGCCCGTAGCCTTCGGCATAGCGCAGCCCGAACTGATCGAACAGGCGCTGTGCGACGGCCTGCGGCATGGCTGCTCCACCCCCGCCAATGGCGACCAGGCTGGACAGGTCGTACTGTTCGAAGTGCGGGCTGGCGAGCAGGTCGATCACCATGGTCGGAATATTCGTCCAATGGGTGACGCGCCACGCCGAGATCAGGCGCCCGGCCAGGTCGCGGTCCCAGCGCGGCATCACCACCATGGTGGCCGCGGCGTAGATGGCGGCGTGCATCTGGCTGACCATGCCGGTGATGTGAAACATCGGCACCACCGCGAGCGTGACGTTTTCCGGCGTGCCGGTGCCCCACAGGCAACTCGCAACCGTGTTGTGCATGATGCTGGCGTGCGTGTGCATGCAACCCTTGGGCAGCCCCGTGGTGCCGCTGGTATAGGGCAGGATCGCCAGGTCCGTGGGCCCCGCCGCGTGCCGGGGCGGCTCGCCGGTGGCCGCCAGCGCGTCGTCCCAGGCGACGACCTGGCCGCCGTCCAGTTCCGGCGGCGCGTGGCGCGTCGTCAGCCACGGCATCCAGGCGTCGGGCGGCGCGTTGTCGCCCTGCATCCAGGCGTCGAAGGCATCGGTGAAGTGCGTCACGATCAGGTGCGACAGCCGCTCGGATGCGGGCAGCGCATTGCTGGCCTGCGCCATCTCATCCGCCAGGTCGGCCGTGGTGAGGGCCACTTTGGCGTCGGGATCGGTGATGTAGTGTTTGAGCTCCTCGGCGCGGTTCATCGGATTCACCGGCACCACCACGGCGTTGGCACGCAGGATGGCGAAATGCGCGATCACCAGTTGCGGGCAGTTCTGCATGCACAGCACCACCCTGTCGCCCTTTTGCACTCCCAGCCCATGCAGGCAGGCCGCCAGGCGCTCTGCTTTTTGTAGCACCTCGGCATAACTGAAGGTGCGGCCGAAGAACACCAGGGCGGCCTTGTCGGGGTAGCGCAACGCGCTGACCGCCAGGTTTTGCCAAAGAGAGTTGGCGGGCGGCGTCAGCCGGTACGGCAGGCGCTTGGGCCAGAACCGGTAGTGCGCGGGCACTCTGGCGGTTGACGGATCGGGTTGCACAGGCGTCAGGGCGGTCATACAAAGTCTCCTCTTATCGTCGGGCGGTCAAACGCCATGCGGGAGGATAGATTACCCGGCTTTCAGGCGGGCCCCGCGGGTGTCCCGCTGGAGACCCCGGAACAGATCGGGTCAGCGGCGGCGCAGCCGCGTAGATAATGAAAACGCCATGACACGTTCACCCCCCAAAGCCGCAGCATCCCCTCGCAATGCCACGCCGACCCTGACTCGCGCGAGCCGCCGCTCACCCGGCAGCCTGACCCAGGTCGCCGGCATCGAGGTCGGCCACTTCACCGACCCGCGGCGCCCGACCGGCTGCACGGTGATCGTCGCGCGGGGCGGCGCGGTCGGCGGCGTCGATGTGCGCGGTGCCGCGCCCGGCACCCGCGAGACCGATTTGCTGCAGCCCGGCAACCTGGTGGAGCAGGTGCATGCCATCGTGCTCGCCGGTGGCAGCGCCTGGGGCCTGGACGCCGCCGGCGGCGCGATGCGCTGGCTGGAAGAACAGCGCATTGGCTTCGACGTGGGCGTGGGCATTGTCCCCATCGTGCCGGCCGCCGTGCTGTTTGATCTAGCGGTGGGCGATGCCCGCATCCGGCCCGATGCCGAGGCCGGCTACCGGGCCTGCGCGGCAGCCTCGCACAAACGCCCGGCCGAGGGCAATGTGGGCGCCGGCGCCGGCGCCGCGGTCGGCAAGCTGTTCGGCCTGCACCGCGCCATGAAGGGCGGACTCGGGACGGCTTCGGTCACGCTGGCGGGGGTGACGGTGGGCGCCCTCATTGCCTGCAATGCGCTGGGCGATGTGATCAACCCCGATACCGGCCGCGTGATCGCCGGGGCGCGCACAGCCAATGGCCGCGCCCTGCTCGACAGCCGCCGCGCCATCCTGCGCGGCGAGCCGCTCAAGCCCCTGCTGGCGGGCACCAACACGACCATCGGCGTGATCGCCACGGATGCCGTGATCAGCAAAACCCAGGCGCAAAAGCTGGCCCAGCTGGCGCACGACGGCCTGGCGCGCAGCATCAACCCGGTGCACACGATGTTCGACGGCGACACGCTGTTTGCCCTGGGCACCGGCCAGTCGGGCAAAACGCTGGGCATGATGGTGCTCGGCACCATGGCGGCCGAGGCAACCGCGAGAGCGGTGGTGCGGGCGGTGCAGGCGGCCCGCGGCATCAGCATCGGCGCCTTGAGCCTGCCTGCAGCGGCCGAACTGGCGGCGCGGCAACCGCGTACGCCGGGTCAACCGTCTTGAGGCTGCGCGCCGTGCCCCAAGCCATGCGTCATACCTTGCTGTCGCTGCGCGAGCTGCTGGTGTCGGCCGGCCCCTTTGTGCTGCTGACCGTGGCCCTGCTGGCGCTGGCCTACTGGTGGCTCGACCCCAATCCACCCAAGCGCGTGACCCTGGCGACCGGCCCGGCCCAAAGCGCCTACGACGAGTTTGGCAAACGTTATAAAGCGGCGCTGGCGGTCAATGGCATCGACGTCGTGCTGTTGCCCAGCGAAGGCTCGTCGGCCAACCTGCAATTGCTGCACGACGGCAAGGCGGATCTTGGCTTTGTGCAGGGTGGCAGTGGTGACGCCCAGGACACCGCGCAAAGCGGCCTGACCTCGCTGGGCAGTCTGTTCGTGGAGCCCATCTGGCTGTTCTACCGCGAAGACGCCGCCCGCAAGATAAGCGGCACGACCGATGCCACTTTGACGGGCCTGACCCAGCTGACCGGCCTGCGCGTGAATGTGGGCACCAGGGGCAGCGGCGTCCCCAGTCTGATGGACAAACTCCTGGAGGCGAACCGGGTCGATCCGGCATCGATCCAGCTGTCGCAGCTGGAACAGACGCCGGCGACCGTCGCCTTTCTGGGCGGCGATCTCGACGCCATCGTGTTCGCCTCGGCCCCCGAGGCGCTGATGGTGCAGATGCTGCTGCAGACACCGGGGGTCAAGTTGATGAATTTTGCCCAGAGCGAGGCCTATTCGCGCCGCTTTGCATTTTTGACGCCAGTGGTACTGCCGCGCGGCGTGGTGGATCTGGCCGGCGATGTGCCGCCACAGAATGTACGGCTGGTGGCCTCGACCACGACATTGCTGGCGCGCGACGCAACGCACCCCGCCCTGCTGCAACTGTTCTCGCAGGCCGCCCAGACGCTGCACAGTGGCGCCGGCTGGTTCAACCGCGCGCACGAGTTTCCCAACGCCAACAACACCGAATACCCGCTGGCCAAGGAGGCCGAGCGCACCATCCGCAACGGCGCGCCGCTGCTGCAGCGCTACCTGCCGTTCTGGCTGGCCAATCTGGTCGAACGGATGTGGCTGGCGCTGGGCATCATCGTGGCCGTGTTGCTGCCGCTCAGCCGCATCGTGCCGCCGCTGTACCAGTTCAGGATCCGCTCGCGCGTGTTCCGCTGGTATGGCCGGCTGCGCGAGATCGAGAATCAGCTGGAAATCGAGCCTGGGTCATCGCGGACCCTGGTGCAGGAACTCGACGCGCTGGAGCGGCATGTCGGCAAGGTCAGCATTCCGCTGTCGTACGCGGACGAGCTGTATGCCCTGCGCAATCACATTGAAATGGTGCGCAAGAAACTGCTCAAA
The DNA here is from genome assembly GCA_031291295.1 of Rhodoferax sp. Classification (GTDB taxonomy): domain Bacteria; phylum Pseudomonadota; class Gammaproteobacteria; order Burkholderiales; family Burkholderiaceae_C; genus Rhodoferax_A. The sequence goes on from JARLJI010000102.1 coordinate 147,001, forward strand.
GCGTAACGTCCACACTGTTGCGCATGGCGGTTTGCGCGACCGCATCGAGCGCGCTGTCCATCACCGCATGGTCCGAGAAGATGCGCAGGGTTCCATCTTCCAGCAGCTGATCGAGCGAATGCCGCGTCATGGAGTGGGTGCTGCCCTTGACGCCGGTGAACATGAACAGGTTGCCGCGTGGACTCGCCCACGTCAGCTGCATCCGCGTCCAGCGCCCATGCACCTGCAATTCCACCCAGGTCTGCAGCGCAATGGCGGACGCCGCAGCCGCGAAGCTGGACACCGCGGCAGTCTGCGGCGATGCGTCGGCCGGTCGGGGCGCGGGCTCGGTAGGCTCAAAGCCTGGCCTGGACAACAGCGAATCCGTCGCATCGATAAACCCCGATTGCTGCGCCTCGGACGGCGCCAGCCACAGCCGGGCTTCGTCCGCGTCGCGAAACATCGCCTCCAGTCTTTCGCGCGCCAGCGTCTTGGCGTCGGCGGGCGCGGGGGCGCCGGGTGCGGACTTGAGCGCCTGCTGATGCAGTGCCATCAACTGATTGAAGAAGAGGCCCGCGTCAGCTGCCGGGTACTCGATGCGCGCCAGGCCCTCGCGCAGCTTGCCGAGCAGGGGCGCAATCATGCCCGTCAACCGGGCTACATCTTTTTTTGCGAACCCCGGCTGCGTGCTCCACAGCAGGTCCTTGGCCACGGCGAGGCAGCCTTCAGGATCCACCGCATGGTGCGGGTCCGCCAGCCTCGCCTGCGCCACCACCTGCGCCCACGGGCCGCACAGAAACGTCATGACCGGCGCCGGTGCCAGCGCGGCCTCGGGCCGGCCGCGCATCTCCTTCGCAACCCTTCGCGCCAGCTCATTGCGCTGCTCGGCCTGCGCCAGCACCTGCATCGCCATTTTTCGTTGCTCCCGCTCATGCTCTTCCTGCCGATCCCAAACCGCCTCCAGCGATTTGAGGGCGAACTCGAAAGGCTCGGCACTCTCGATCGACACGTTTGACAGCGCATCGACCGCCTGGCGCAGGGGTTGCATGAAGGCCCCGAATCCCGCGGCGTCAACGCTCCTGTAGGCCAGGCTGCGATGCGTCATCTGCTCGATCAGGCGCCGCGCCGGATGCTGCTTGTGGCTGAAAAAACGGGGGTCGATCAGGGCCAGCCGCAACAGGGCGGGTTCGAGATCGCGCACCGCCTGCTGCACCGGGGCCAGCAAGCGCGTGTCGCGCGTGATGTTTTCCACCATCAGGGCAACCACCTCGAGCCCCAGTGCCTGCCCCAGCCCGCGGGCCTGTTGCCGCAGCTGCTCGCTCACCGGCGTCGTGGCTTGCGCTGGCGCCGGCACAGTCGGCGCGGGATCGCTGGCCCGCTGGGCCAGGCGCTGCATCACCTGATCCACCTGCTTCATTTCCTGCAGCGCTTCGAACGCAGCCGGCACGGTATGGGCAAAGGCCGGCGGCGTTGGCTCTTTGCCGGAGGATTCGAACTCGCGTGCGAATCGGGCTTCGAACGAGTTTGGGTCCGCACTCGTGTCCAGCTCTCCGGCCAGCAACCGGCGCAGCTGCGCCAGGGTCAGCCCCGCGGCATCCCGGCTCGCCGACGCGGGACGGGACAAATCCGGGGTTTGCGTCACGGAGTAGGCCGCCTGCGTCACGCCATGGGCGCGCAGTGATTTGCACAACGACGCATAAACGGCGCCCAGCTCCTGTCCCAACGTCGCGCCCATGTGCTGCATCCAGCTCAACCAGACCAGCGGTGGCACATCAGTCTGCGCCAGCTGGTTGCGCAGTGTGCGCACATAGAGTTCCGGGCGCACCGGATTGCGATGGGCCTGAACCGTTCTCAAGCCCTGCGCCGCGCAGATCAGCGCATTGAGATCCGTCAGCTGGTGGTCGCTTGCGAGCAGCGCCACCTGCAGTGCGCGCGCGACCTCGACGCTCTCCTGAACCTGGGTTTCGTCCATCAGCTCCAGCTCGTCAAAACTCGGGACCGCAGCCATGGGTTTGACTTGTCGGCCGGCGACCTCTTGCGCAAAGGCCGCCCGCAAGGCCTGCGGGTACCCGGCGCAAAGTCGGGGCTCATGCTTGCCCAGCAAGCGAAGCGACTCGGCCAGTGCCTCGCGCTCCTTCGCCCCGGCGCTGCGCAACTGTTGCTGCAAAAGCAGCCGCAGCTTGCCCACCATCATCTCCATCAAGGACCCGCCGCCATCGGCCGCTTCACGCAGGCAGACGTCAAACAAGGCTGCGTAGGGGGCCGTCGGTTGCGCGTCGTGGAGGGTCATGAAGAACGGGGGCCGTGATTACTTCAGCGCTTTATAGCGCATCCGTTTCGGCTTGGCGCCTTCTTCGCCCAGGCGCTTCCTCTTGTCCGCTTCGTATTCCTGGTAGTTGCCGTTGAAGAAGGTCCATTGGCTGTCGCCCTCGCAGGCCAGGATATGGGTCGCGATACGGTCCAGAAACCAGCGGTCGTGGCTGATCACCATGAGCGAGCCGGCGAACTCGAGCAAGGCGTCTTCCAGCGCGCGCAGGGTCTCCACGTCCAGGTCATTCGAGGGTTCGTCCAGCATCAACACGTTGCCGCCCGCGATCAGGGTCTTGGCCAGGTGCAGGCGCCCGCGCTCGCCACCCGACAGCGTGCCCACGCGCTTTTGCTGGTCGCCGCCGTTGAAGTTGAAGCGCCCGCAATAGGCGCGGCTGGCCATCTGGAACTTGCCCACGTTCAGGATGTCGAGCCCGCCCGAGACGTCTTCCCACACCGTCTTCTCGTTCGCCAGCGCGTCCCGATTTTGATCGACAAACGCCATCTTGACGGTGGAGCCGATCTTGACTTCGCCGCTGTCCGGTTTTTGCTGGCCCGCGATCATGCGAAACAGCGTGGACTTGCCCGCGCCGTTGGGGCCGATGATGCCGACGATGGCGCCCGCAGGCACCTTGAAGCTCAGGTTGTCGATCAGCACCCGGTCCCCGAACGACTTGGTCACGTTGACGAACTCGATCACCTCGTTGCCCAGGCGCTCGGCCACGGGAATGAAGATTTCGTTGGTTTCGTTGCGCTTCTGGTATTCGAAATCGGACAGTTCCTCAAACCGGGCCAGTCGCGATTTGCTCTTGGCCTGGCGCGCCTTGGGGTTCTGGCGTGACCACTCCAGTTCCTTCTTCAGGGCCTTGGCACGGGCTTCTTCGCCCTTTTGTTCCTGCACCAGGCGCTCCTGCTTCTGCGCCAGCCAGTCGCTGTAATTGCCTTTGTAGGGAATGCCGGAGCCGCGATCGAGTTCGAGAATCCACTCGGCCGCGTTGTCGAGGAAGTAGCGGTCGTGGGTGATGGCCACCACAGTGCCGGAGTAGCGCTGCAGGAACTGCTCCAGCCAGTCGACCGACTCGGCGTCCAGGTGGTTGGTAGGCTCGTCGAGCAGCAGCATGTCGGGCTTGGACAGCAGCAGGCGGCACAAGGCCACCCGGCGCTTCTCGCCGCCCGACAGCAGGCCGATTTTGGCGTCCCAGGGCGGCAGACGCAGGGCATCGGCCGCAATTTCAAGCTGGTGCTCGGAGTCGGTACCGGCCGTGGCGATAACGGCCTCCAGCTCGGCCTGCTCGGCCGCCAGCGCGTCAAAGTCGGCGTCCTCGGCACCGTAGGCGGTGTACACCTCCTCCAGCCGCGCCTTGGCCGCAAACACGGCCCCCATGCCCGCCTCCACGCTCTCGCGCACCGTCTGTTCGGGATCGAGTTTCGGCTCCTGCGGCAGGTAGCCGATGTTCAAACCCGCCATGGGCGTGGCTTCGCCCTCGATTTCCGTGTCGAGCCCCGCCATGATCTTCATCAGCGTGGACTTGCCCGATCCGTTGGTGCCCAGCACGCCAATCTTGGCGCCGGGGAAGAAGCTCAGGGAAATATCCTTGAGAATGTGGCGCTTCGGCGGAACAATTTTGCCGACGCGGTTCATGGTGAAAACGTATTGAGCCATCTGGGGGGTTATCTCGTGCTGTTGGTGCTGGAAAGCATGAATTATCCCAGCATGCGACAATACGCGTTGTTGCGGCGCTCCAGTTGCCCGCAATGTCAGCACTTTGCTGGGGCCAAAACCATGTGTTTAGCGCCCAACCCTAAATCCATCTGCCTTTGACTGGTGCGGTTGTTTGACATCCGCGACAGGCCGATATCCCAGCGCCCTGGATGGCGCAACACTATGAACTTTGAAGAATTGAACCTGGCTCCGGCCATCGTTAAGGCTGTGCACGAGCTTGGCTATGAAACCCCCACGGCCATTCAGGCACAAGCCATTCCGGTGGTGCTGGACGGGCACGACATGCTGGGCGGCGCCCAGACCGGCACCGGCAAGACGGCGGCCTTCGTGCTGCCCATGCTGCATCGCCTGAGCCTGGCCGAGGCGCCCAAGAACAAGTTTGGCGGCAAGGGCATCCGCGCCCTGGTGCTGACGCCCACGCGTGAACTGGCGGCGCAGGTGGAAGAGTCGGTGCAAACCTACGGCAAATACCTGGCGCTGACCTCGACCGTGGTGTTTGGCGGCGTCGGCATGAACCCGCAAATCACCAAGGTCAAAAAGGGCGTGGACATCCTGGTCGCCACCCCGGGCCGCCTGCTGGACTTGCTGCAGCAAGGCGTGCTGGACCTGGGCCAGGTGCAGATCCTGGTGCTCGACGAAGCCGACCGCATGCTGGACATGGGCTTTATCCACGACGTGAAGAAAGTGCTGGCCGTGGTGCCCAAGGACAAGCAAAGCCTGCTGTTCTCGGCCACCTTCAGCGACGAGATTCGCGACCTGGCCGACACCCTGCTGAAGAATCCGCAGAGCATCCAGGTCACGCCGCGCAACACCACGGTGCAGCGCATCACCCAGGTCATTCACCCGGTCGGCCGCGGCAAGAAAAAGGCGCTGCTGGCGCACATCATCCAGGAACAGAACTGGAGCCAGGTGCTGGTCTTCACGCGCACCAAGTTTGGCGCCAACAACGTGGCCGAGTTTCTGACCAAGAACGGCATCCAGGCGATGGCCCTGCACGGCAACAAGAGCCAGGCGGCGCGCACCCAGGCCTTGAGCGGCTTCAAGAGCGGCGACATTCGTGCGCTGGTGGCCACCGACATCGCCGCGCGCGGGATCGACATCGACGATCTGCCGCACGTGGTGAACTATGAAATCCCGAACGTCAGCGAAGACTACGTGCACCGCATCGGCCGCACGGGTCGCGCGGGGGCCGATGGCGCCGCCGTCAACCTGGTGTGCCTGGACGAAGAAGGCTTCATGCAGGACATCGAACGCTTCACCAAGCAGCAAATCGCCGTCAAGATCATCGAGGGCTTCATGCCGGAACCCGGCGAAAAGGCCGAGCCGATTGCCATGGGCCGCCAGACCATCTGGGGCGGCGCCGGCAAACCGCCGAGCCGCGACGTCATGCAGGCCGCGGCCAAGGCCGCGCGCGGCGAGATGATGCAGCGCGTGCGCGACAACAAGGCCACCCAGGGCGACCGCGGCGGCAATGGCAATGGCCGTGGCGCCCCGCGCGGCGGCCAGCGCAGCAGCGCGCCGCACGGCGACCCGGCAGCGCGTGGACCGCGTCCTGCCCAGGGCCGCGGCCGCTCGGGAGGC
>JARLJI010000103.1 GCA_031291295.1 Rhodoferax sp.
CGACCGACCCAGAGCACGAGTCCCTCAAAGAGTGGATCGGCGGCTCGTTCGACCCCACCGCTTTCGATGTCGCCGAGGTCAATGAGCGACTGAAGCCATCTGAAACTTGACTGTCAAGAACGGTACTGGTCGGGCGCTTACGCCTATGGCACCCGCAGTGTCGAGCTCTGATGCATGTCGAACCTGGTACACACTACGCCCGCCTCTATGGTTTCACCGTTGCCAAGCTGCGCTGCGTTCTCGGCCCCGCCGACGTGATGGGCGCCGACTACTTGAGCGAGACCTTTCGCGTGCTCAAGAATGGTGAAACGCGGGAGTTCGGGAATTACCGCTCCCAGCGACTGGTGCCGGCTCCGTGGGATGCACAGGGAGCTTTGCACTGATGGGAATCGTGAAATCAATGATGATGAGAGACGAAGACCGGGGATGGTCTGACCCGGAAAAGTATGTTTGTCGAGCTTGTGTTGATGATGACTATCTCCGCATGGTGGTCCGAATGAACCTTACTGCGAATCGATGTGACTATTGCGACGGTAGAAGAAAGGCAGCTCCAGTTGAGGCGATTTTGGAACCTATTGCAAGGGCTCTCTTCACCGAATTCAATGACTACGAAAATGCAGGCTGCCCTTATGGAAGAGATGTTCCCGACATTCCGATGTCCTTGACCGTCGACGCGTTGCAGTGTCTCCCCCTTGAATGCAACGAAAACCTGCTTGCAGACATCGCAGACGCATTTGTCAATGACCAATGGGTTGAAGCCCCGGGCGGGTCGTGGATGGGGTCACGTGAACACGAAGAGCTTGGGTGGTCTTGGCGCCGTTTCGTTGAGGTCATCAAGCATGAGACGCGCTTTCATTTCGGCTCAGTCAATGACGATTCAACTCGTGGGCATGGGGAAATCAAGGTGTCCGAGGTCTTGCCAACCATAGGGCATATGGTCGGGCGGCAGGGAATGGTGGTCGTGGTTAAAGAAGGAACAACGCTTTACCGCGTAAGGCCGCGCACTGCTGATGCAGTTTGGGCTCTTACTGCTGACCAGCTTGGTGCGCCACCCCCCTCTAAGGCTCCGGCTGGTCGTATGAACCCTGCTGGAATTGCCTACCTGTACACATCGCTTGACGAGGCAACGGCGGTTGCAGAGACCGTGGCAAGACCGCCCGCAACACTGGCCATCTCATCGTGGCAGGCGACGCGGAAGTTGTTGGTCATAGACTTCACGAAGCTGCCCGAAATTCCTTCGGTCTTTGACGTCGAGAATCGGCGAAAGAGGGAAGCGCTCTTGTTCCTTCGTGATTTCATCGACGACATAGCTCAACCTATCCAGAAAGATGGCTCTGAGCATATTGACTATGTGCCATCTCAAGTGGTTTCGGAATTCTTTGCACAGTCATTCACGCTCCCCGGAGACGGTCGACGAATTGATGGTTTGAAGTATCCCAGTGCGGTTCGCCCAGGGGGTGAGAACCTCGTGCTGTTTCCGGCGAAAGGGCACGTCCGAGAACGCTTCGACAAGGTCAAGTTTGGCACTGCAAGTGAAAGAACCTTCGCAGACCAGTTTGCGTTGATGGAATTTATCAAGCCGAGAAACAGATGACCAACAGACTTTTTAACGGAGCCCAATGAAAACCAACAAAAAACCGTTTCCATTGTCTACCGTGTCCGCTGCCAATGGCATCCGGCAGCGCATCGACACCAACCCGGACTTTCAGCGTCCCGCAGTCTGGTCCAACTCACAAAAGCAATTGCTGGTGGACTCCATCTTGCGGGAGTACGACGTGCCCAAGATGTACTGGCGCAAACTGTCGAGCAAACCAGAGCGCTATGACGTGGTTGACGGACAGCAGCGTCTGCGCGCCATCTGGAGTTTTGTAGATGGCGATTTCGCGCTGCCCTCCAACGCTGAACCGGTCGATGACCTGGTGACCGCAGGTTGCAAGTACGACACTCTGCCAGACGACCTGCGCATCCGTTTCGACACGTATGCTCTGGACGTGGTGGTCCTTGAAGACACCGACGAGAACGAAGTGCGCGAGATGTTCTTGCGGCTCCAGAACGGGACCTCGCTGAAAGCGCAAGAAAAGCGCAATGCCATGCCCGGCAAGATGCGTGATTTTGTCAGGTCTCTGACTGAGCATACATTCTTCAAACGCGTAGGTTTTGGGAACACCCGATATACGCACGACCATGTGGCGGCGCAGATGGTTTGTCTGGAGATGACCGGTGGCCCCGTGAACGTGAAGGATAGCGACCTCAATCGCATGTACCTGAACAATACGGCGTTCGACATCACCGGCAAGGCAGCCAAGGCGGTGCAGCGCACCCTTGGGCTGTTGGCTGAAATTTTTCCGGATAAGACGCCTGAGCTGGAGCGTTACAACGCCATCGCCCTCTATTGCGTCTGTGCCGAGCTGCAGCGCGCCTATGTGGTGGCGGACGTCAAAGCAGAACTACGCGCGTGGTTCTTGGACTTCGAAGCCAGGCGCCGGGCACAAGATGCACTAGACGAAGACAAGGCCGAACCGGAGTGGGTGGCCTACAAGGAAAAAATCAGCCACAGTACGGACGCCCAGGACTCCATACGGTCGCGCATGGATTTCCTGCTGAGGGACTTGCTAACGCGCTTTCCCAAGCTGGCGCTCAAGGACAATCAGCGCGATTTCACGCACGTTCAAAAGCTCACGGTATTTCGCCGCGACCACCAGACCTGCCAGGTGCGTCTGAAATGTGGCGGTGCGAAGGTGGAGTGGGATGACTGGCACTGTGACCACAAACATGCTTGGTCGAAAGGTGGCCCTACTACGGTTGCGAACGGACAGGTGGCGTGCCCAGCCTGTAACTTGGCGAAAGGTGCGGATTGAGTCGCCACGTTCTGAACCCACTGGAACGCACGCGTCTTGAAAAGGCCGCCGCCGACTGCGGGTTTGAGCTGTCGCCGAAGCTGCTGGGCGAACGGTTGGTATTTCGGTCAGCCCAGTTTCCCGAGTGCGTCACTGTGGAGTCACTAGGGGATGAGGGGTTCTCGCTGCAGGCCTCGGTGCCGATGCTGTTGCCTGAACTAGTAAAGGCAACCAACGGTTTCAGGGTAAAGGACTGGAACGACCTTTACGTGGTGCTTGACAAGGCGGCTGCCACGGCCCGCACGATGCCCGACCGCGTGGCGCAAAGGTTCCATCTGGCGACGGCGACGCTGCCGAAATCCACTGAAGCGGAACGCTTGGTCGTGCAGCGGGTCGGACAAAACCTGTTTCGCAGCGCATTGCTTGACTATTGGCAGGGCCGTTGCTGCGTCACTGGCCTGGCTGTGCCAGAACTCTTACGGGCGTCCCATATCCGTCCCTGGGCGTTGTGCGACACCGATGAGCAACGTCTCGATGTTTTCAACGGCCTCTTACTTTCACCGAACTTAGACGCCCTGTTCGATGGGGGCTGGGTCACCTTCGAGCCGACTGGAGCGATTGTCATCGCGGCATCATGCCCTGTGACCGCGCTGGAATTGCTGGGTGTGGTGGCAGATTCACGGGTTCAAGGGCTGAAGTCCGAACACCTGCCGTATCTCGGATTTCATCGCCAACGGGTGTTCCGAGGCACAGGAGCGACTCTATGACTCAACTCCCCCAATTTTCTGCAGACCACATCGAAGCAATCGCGCGCGTGCTGGGGCACACCACTGATGGCCTTACGGGCCCTGAAATCGGAATGATTCTCCGGGACTGTGCTCTTCCTGATGTGAACCCGGAAGGCACTAAATGGAAGCGGCTTTACAACGCCATGGCGGCAATCCAGAACGAAAAGAGGGTGGGCAACTACCTCATCATGTTTATCAACAGGGCAATGAAACCAGTGCGATACACCGGTAACCCTGCGCTGTTTGAGCAACGTCGGCAGGCGCTCAATCCAGTGTTGATGTTTTGTGGCTTTCTCGTACGCGTCGATGGAAAGGTCGGCCACACTACCATTGCTACAACGCTTGACGAGGCGCTCCAACGGGCCAATCGACTGGAGGCGGCACTCACCGCAAGGGGCGTTCACCCCGACGTCCTTTTGTTTTGCCGCGCGGAACTACTTCAAGAAAACTATTTTCACGCAGTGTTCGAAGCCACAAAGAGTATCGCTTCAAAGGTGCGTTCCCTGTCCGGTCTTGACGGTGATGGGGCGGAATTGGTCCAACGAGCTTTCGGATTTAGCAAAGAATCCAAGCCTGTATTGGCGATTAACGCGTTGGCCACCGAGACTGACAGGGGAGAGCAACGTGGCTTCACCAGCCTGCTGGTCGGCTTGTTTGGGTCGGTCCGTAATCCTTTGGCGCACAACGCCAAGGTCGAATGGCCGATGATGGAGCAGGACGCATTGGATATTCTGACTCTTACCTCCCTCATTCATCGGAAGCTGGACAGAGCTGCTTGAAGTGACCGCAGGGTCCCCGTAATAAATCTGCGGCATAAGAAGTCATCGAAGCGTGCCGTGGCCGGAGCCATAAAAAGCACCCTGGCCCGAGGGCAGGGTGCTGCAATCAATTCACCAGGCAACCGTGCCGCCTCACGCGCACGCAAAGGCTTTCATTGCGCGGCAGGTGGATTCCCGTTATCCGCCAGCGATTGCGACCACGCAGCGAGTTCGGGAGGCTGCAAAGCCGAAACGCAGATGTGTACTGGCGCCTTCAGCCCCGGGGCCGTCGGAATGGCGTCTGCCCGAAGCATGAATGCCGTGACCGCAAAAAACTCGTCAAAAATGGTCTGGGGGTCCTCAAAGGTCCTACCTCGTCCGGCAGTAGCCTCGACCAGAGCGTCACGGTCCGCCAAATGAAACGCCGCCACCTGGCCCGTAAAGACATCCTGATAGCACAGCCGAGGCCCTTCGCGCCGGAAGGACTGCAGCATTTTCGCGACCGTCTGCCCCACCAGCGGCAGAACCAACCGGTGCTGCCAGGCATCCCGTTGCTGCGCGACGACCAGAAAGCACCGCCCTGACCCTAAATCAAGGCGATGCAGGGCGGTGTCCGCATCAGCCGATTTGCTGCCCAGAAGACGAAGAAACATCGATGTGGGCACCGTGCCCGACAGCCACCAGCCATCAAGCTCGGCAGTCGGGATGTCCGCCAATGGCAACCCGAAGTCGCCCGGCGCATAGAGCTCGCCTTGCGTCAAAAGTCCCTGTTGCCGCGCGGTGAGTATCGCTCCCACCACTCCCTTTGAATTCGTCATGTTCAGTTTTTTCACGTTGATTTCCTCACGGCTGAATTGCCGTGACTCGTGTAGGCACTGGTTCAAACGAGGATTGTTTAGAGGCGGTAGATGGCGCTCATGGGGTTAAACCAAAGGCGGGCGCCGGGGAGGATGAGGCCAGCCGCGAGGTCGGACGTGAGCGGGCGCAAGCCGCGGCGCGCGATGCAGGGAGGAGGGCGGGTGGCGACGTCGCGGCGGCGGTGTGGCCAAGGGGCCGTCTGCCGTTGCCTGCTTGTCTTTCACGCCAGCTGCCACAGCCCTGCTGACAGTGAGTGACCATCTTCGCCGTGTGAGGGCCAATGCCGTCTCAGGAACCTGCTGGAGGTGTGTGCCCAGCGAGCAGTAATTTATAATCGAAAGGCCTGTTCGCGAGCCCATCGGTTTTCGATTGGGGGATGAGTAGCACTGTTTTTTTGACGTTCCCCGAATTGGTTTGGCAGGCGCCTGCGAGGACCGCCATTGACTGTTGCACTGGCTTCGCCACTCCCCCATATATACGAACGGACCCTGAAAGGTGCGTTCATTGCTTGCAATACGCATGTGCAGCCCCAACGGAAACGCCCAACTCCGTGGCGATGCGCGGGTAACTAAGCCCCTGGGCACGCAGCAGGCGCGCACTCGCGCGGCGTTGCTCGACCGATTCCAGCCATTGGGCTCGCGGCTGACAGCCGGCGACCAGCCGTGCCTCGGCGCTTCGCACCACGCTGCGTCGGCGCTTTTCGGCTTTGCTGACGAGGGTTCGCATCTCTCGTTCCTCCTGTGGTGTGATACCGAGCCGCTCTATCAAGGTCGCGTTGCGCCATCGGTAGCGCGGGTCTACGGGGCGGCCCCTGAACTCAACCGTCTCGCCCCTGGCAGCGGCCTGGGCTCGGGAGTAGACCGTCGCTGCGCACGAACGGATGTCGGCGGCGGACCAGGTGGGTGCGAATTGCCGGGCCAATTCAAGCAACTCTGACTCGATGTCCCGCGTCAGCATGGCCTCCGCAAGAAAACACGCGCAAAGGAAGAGCGGCAAGTCCCTGTGCCCGTCGGGTGCGCCGTGGGTCCAGCCCCGAAGCTCGGCGAGCTTGCGGATGTCGGCAATCCGGTCCCAAGCCAGTTGACTACGCACGAATTGCCGCAGGTTCCCATGGCCTTCCTTCGTTGCAGCTTTGCCGCCCGAAATCACCGTCAACTGCGCCACCCGCGCGTCCCGCGCCGCTTTCTCTTGCTGCCACTGCATTCGCTGTTCATCGCGCTCGAGCCGCAGGCGGGCCAGGTCGTCCCTCAGTAAAGGAAGGACCGAGGATGACAAAACCTCGAAGTCGTAGGCAATCAGCCCGCTAGCCAACTTGCTCGCGCCCATCGTGGGGGTCGCCGCCCAATGCACGACACGGACCATGTTTGCGCTCTTGCTGTGCATGGTGTCTACGACGCGCAGCACCCGGGACGCGTCGCGGGCGTTTGTGTCAGCGCCCAGCGCGAGCAGCCGTTGACAGAGTTCATTCTGTACCGCTTGCCAACGAGGAAGGGCGCTGGCCGGTATCGGACCGCTCAGCAGCCACTTGACTTGAAGGCCCCGGCCGGAATAGACGACGATGCTGGGCTCGGGCAACCCATCGTCATCGCAAAAGCGCAGGAGACGAGCGAGCTGGGAGTCAACGGGCAGCCCTGTGAGCTCGGCAACGTTGTAAGTATCCAGGTCCACAAACACCACGGGCATCCGCCACAGATTGACCAGTCGCCGGTTGGGTTTGAAGAATTCGCCTTGCGATATCCACGTGTCCTGGGTTCGGTCGACCTGCCGCAGCACTTCGGGCAGGTACTCGAGCTTGTGCGAGGTTTGCTGCATCCTGCCGCCCACGGGCTTGACGAGTAACGAGAAAAAGCCGCGACGTTGTGGGTCGTGATAGGCGTACGGTTCGTCCTGTTCGAACGCGACCGCATGCTGCTGCGTGGAAATTGCCATGATGGCCCCCCAGAACGGGAGACCCGGTTGCTATACGTGTCATCGGTTCGCCCGCTGCGCCCTGCCTCTCTCAGCCGACCAAAGCAAAAAGAGAGGCAGGGCGTTTTTTTGTGCAGGCCACCCCATGTGGCCTGTAGTTCGCGTGTAGCGAACGAGTGCGTGCTAAAGGGCTTTAGGGGGCTGGAATGTCAAGACCGCGTTTCTCTGCACACCGTGGCGGGGCGGGTAGTGCGGCGCAGCGCATCTGCCGTCATGGCACCAGGGCACTGTTTCAGTTGGCAGTGGTCCCCATAGCCACTTCTCACTGAGCCCCACCCGCGGTGCGGCGCTTTCGCTGCACGAGTGGACACCATGGGAAAATCCATCAACGTGTTGACTGTGGACCCTGCAGCGCCGCTACCGCTACGCGCAATCCATCAAAACCTTTTGGCCTCGAAGAAAATTCCTTCATCGTGGTGGGCGACCGTTTTAAGCAAGCCTGGGTCTCCGGTGCTCGAGACCTGGGGGTCATCGAAACCGACTTTCAAAATTGGACGCTGACTTGCTGATGCAAGACCTGCAGGCGCAAGGGGCGAGGTTCCGCGTCGGGTAGCGGGGTGAACTGCCAGATTGGCAGCGCCACGGCGGGCGGCGAGACCCCTGCGATGGCGGCCCTGCGCGCGTGTGCTGGCGGCTCCTCCCCCAAAATTTAAAAGCGGTGGCCCTTTCGGGTTCACCGCCTTTTAATTGGCCGCCGCGAGACGCCGGCGCGGCCAGCGCAGCGTCGTGATTGGGGGGTCAGACAGGGGTGCGCCGCACCAGGGGAATGACGTTGCCGCTTGCCGCTATCAACTCGGGCGGTACCGTGCTCGCTTGCGCTTCGGCGGCGCCGCCCAGGCGCAGCATCTCGGTGGTTTTCAGGCGTTGGCGCCCGTTATGGCCCAGCTCGTCGAGGCGCTGCTCCTCAGCCGCCTCCAGCCGCTTGGCGCGCGTCGTTGGGGACAGATGCACATAACGGGAAAGACTACGCAGGTCTCGGTGTCCGCTGTAGCCCTGAAGGTCCAACACCGTGGGAAACAGGCCAGACTCTGCTGCGCGACTGATGCCCTCATGTCTGCAATCGTGAATGTGCAAGCCCTCGACCCCGGCTTGCTCGCAAATGCGCTTCCAGGCGTTCAGCAATTCCTTGATGCCGATGTCGAACACCAGGTCGCTGCTGCGCGGCAGTTGCCCAAGCAGCGCGAGGATGTCGCGGCGAATCGACAGGTGGCGCGGGCGGCCATTTTTCGAGGTCGGCACGTGCGCCGTCTGCTTCTTCCAGTCCAGCCGGTCCCAGGTCAGTCCCAGGGTTTCGCCGCGGCGCGCGGCCGTGGCGAGCTGGAACTGCAGGAAGGTCTCATAGAACGGGATGTGCGCATAGCCCTCGTTGAGCGCGCGGCGCCGGCCCTTGTCGAGCGCCGCCTTGCGGGCCTCGTTCTGTGCGTAGGGTGTGGGCAGCGCCAGGGCCGCCTTGACCTCGTCCGCCGCCAGCGCGTCAGCGTGCCGCTCGAACGAACGCAGCTGGTCCTCGCGGCGCGCCGCGTCCAGCAGGCGGACCTCCTCACCGTCTTGCAGGCGCCGGTCGCGCTCATTAAAAAACGCGGGGTATTTCACCCCCTGCATCGGGCTGCACTTCAAGTGATAGCCCCAGCCGTTCATCGCCCGGTTGAAGATGGAGCGTAGCAGGTCGAGCTGGCGCGCGACCGTGCTGGCGCCCACGTATTCGAGCCGGTCCTGCACGAAATCGTTGATTTGCGCCGCGTTGACCTGGGTCAGCGGCAGTTGCAGCCACTCCAGCGAGGTCATCGGCATGCGGTTGGCATCCAGCGGCGTGAGGGTGCGCCCGAGCTCACGCATCTCCTGCTGGCGTTTGTCGATGCGCTTGCGCAGCTCGTTGGTACTGTCCTGCAGCATCGCGTTCAGGATGATGCGGTAGTTGTCGCCGCCCTTGAGGCCGGGGCAATCCTCCACCATGTACTTGCCGATGATGTCGGCCACAGTGACCCGATTCGCGACCGCGTAGTCGATGAACAGGCCCTGGTGCTGGTCGGCCTTGACGCGCGCATCGAAGGCCTCGGCCTCCTCCCTTGAGCCGAAGGTGATGGACTGGTCGGGATAGCCGGTGCGCCGCACGCGCACCAGGAAGCTGGTGGCGAGTTGGACCAGCTTGGGTTTGAACCCCTGCTCACGCAAGCTCTTGACATAGGCCTTGAGCTTGTCGTGGGCGTCATATGGAAAGGACTTCTCGAGCTCGTCATGTTTTGTGACGGTGACAACGAAATTCGAGCGGTTGGTAATGGTGGCCACAAAGATTCTCCAAAAAAGTTACTGAGAACCCGTCTAGGCAATCAAAAACTTTAAGGACGTGGCGCTAAAAAACGCGTCTTTAGAGACGCGCTGTCGCGGCGGTGCGGGACCGCCCGGAGCCCACCCCAAGGGGGCTCAGCCGTGGCGGCCAGCGCAGCCAGGCGCAGGGATGCGAATCTTCACGCAAGACGATTTGGCACAGATTTGGAACATTTCGTCCCTTTTCGCCTGTTTGCGCAGGCGCTGACTGCTCGGTGTCTTGCCAGACCATTGATTTCATTGGAGAAATTTGGTCGGGGTGAGAGGATTCGAACCTCCGGCCTCTACGTCCCGAACGTAGCGCTCTACCAGGCTAAGCTACACCCCGATGACTCTTGGTCAGGAAGCGCCGTTACCGAAATGGCTTCAGGATCGGCGCTCCAGCAGCTGAGCCGCCAATTCTATCAAACCCTCGCGGTACGAATTTTTCGGCAGGCAGCGCGCCGCGGCGATGGCGCGCTGCGCCTCGGACGCGGCCGCCTGCCGCGTGACATCGAGGGCGCCGGTTTCGCGCACGATGGCGATGATGTGCTCGAGCTCGGTCACGGCGCCGGTTTCAATGGCGTGCTGGACGGTGGCGCGTTGCTCCGGGGTGCCGCGCTGCATGGCGACGATCAGCGGCAATGTGGCCTTGCCTTCCCGCAAGTCATCGCCCAGGTTCTTGCCCATCTCGCTGGCGTCGCCGTCGTAATCCAGCGCGTCGTCGATCACCTGGAAGGCCGTGCCCAGGGCCTGGCCGTAATCGGCACAGGCTTGCTCCACTTCAGGTGTTGATTGAGCCAGAATGGCGCCGAGCCGGGCGCTGGCCTCGAACAGCTTGGCGGTTTTGGAGCGGATCACGCGCAGGTAGCCGGCCTCATCCAGCGCGGCGTCGTGCATGTTCATCAGCTGCAACACCTCGCCCTCGGCAATGACGTTGGTGGCATCGGCCAGGATTTGCATGATGCGCATGTCGCCCGCATCGACCATCATCTGGAAGGCGCGCGAGTACAGAAAGTCGCCGACCAGCACGCTGGCCGGATTGCCGAACGATTCGTTGGCGGTGGCGCGGCCGCGGCGCAGGGTGGACGCATCGACGACGTCGTCATGCAATAAGGTGGCGGTGTGGATGAACTCCACCACGGCGGCCAGATTGAAACGCTGCGCGCCGCCAAAGCCCAGCGCACCACAGATCAGCAGCAGCAATGCGGGGCGCAGGCGCTTGCCGCCGGCCGCGATGATGTAGTGCGAGATTTCGCCCACCAGCGGCACGCTGGAGGCGAGGCGCTCGGCAATGACCTTGTCGACCTCGCGCATGTCGTTGGCAACGAGGGCAAGAACCGCAGCGGTATTGGAGGAGTGGGCGGACAAGGCGGGCAGTGCAGAAAAAATTTGAGCGATTATAGGAACACTGGCACCCTGTTGCCCCGGCGCCCGGCTTGGGCATGTTAGTGATTGCATACCATGCTATACTCTCGGGCTCTGTGGAAATCCGTCCGCAGAACTCAATTGAAGAGGTCAAGGCATGTACGCGGTCATAAAAACCGGTGGCAAACAGTATCGTGTTGCTACTGGCGAAAAAATTAAAGTAGAACAGATTGCTGCGGACGTAGGCCAAGAGATTGTGATCGACCAGGTTCTGGCAGTCGGCAACGGCGCAGAACTCAAGGTTGGCACACCCTTGGTGTCCGGCGCAACTGTCACAGTCACTGTTGTGGCGCACGGTTTGCACGACAAGGTTCGCATCTTCAAGATGCGCCGTCGCAAGCACTATATGAAACGTCAAGGGCATCGCCAGCAGTTCACCGAACTGCAAATCGGCGCCATTGCAGCATAAGGAGCAAGAGTCATGGCACAGAAAAAAGGCGGCGGCTCTACGCGAAACGGGCGCGATTCGCAGCCCAAGATGCTCGGCGTGAAGGCTTTCGGCGGTGAACTCATCACGGCTGGTGCCATCATCGTGCGCCAGCGCGGTACCAAGTTCCATCCCGGCACCAACGTCGGTCTGGGCAAGGACCACACCCTGTTCGCACTGGTGGACGGCCACGTGTCGTTTGCCGTGAAGGGTTCGCTGAACAAGCACATGGTCAGCGTGACGCCGGCATAAGGTCGTTACTTCGATCCCATCGAAGCCCCGCTTTGCCGGGGCTTTTGTGTTTTGGTCCCCCATTCTTTGTAAACTGGATACTTCATGAAATTCGTTGACGAGGCGTACATCGACATCTCCGCGGGCGACGGCGGGGCTGGCTGCGTCTCGTTCCGGCATGAAAAATACAAGGAATTCGGCGGCCCCAACGGTGGCGATGGCGGCCGTGGCGGCCACGTCTTCGCGGTGGCCGATCCCAACCTCAACACGCTGGTGGATTACCGGTTTTCGCGTCGCCACGACGCCAAGCGCGGCGAGCACGGCATGGGCTCCGACATGTTTGGCGCGGCCGGCGACGACATCACGCTCAAGATGCCGGTCGGCACCATCATCACCGACGCCGAAACCGGCGAGGTGCTGTACGAGATGCTGGTCCCCGGCGAGGTCATCACGATCGCCAAGGGCGGCGACGGCGGCTTTGGCAACATGCGCTTCAAGAGCGCCATCAACCGTGCGCCGCGCCAGAAAACGCCGGGCTGGCCCGGCGAGAAGAAGAGCCTCAAGCTGGAGCTCAAGGTGCTGGCCGATGTCGGCCTGCTGGGCATGCCCAACGCCGGCAAGTCCACCCTGATCTCGGCCATTTCCAACGCCCGCCCGCGCATTGCCGACTATCCGTTCACCACGCTGCACCCCAACCTGGGCGTGGTGCGGGTCGGCCCCGAGCAAAGCTTTGTGGTGGCCGACCTGCCTGGCCTGATCGAAGGCGCGTCCGAGGGGGCCGGTCTGGGGCACCTGTTCCTGCGCCATCTGCAGCGCACGCGGCTGCTGCTGCACGTGGTGGACCTGGCGCCGTTTGACGACAGCGTGGACCCGGTCGCGCAGGCCAAGGCGATTGTCGGAGAGCTCAAGAAATACGACGAGGCGCTGTACAAGAAACCGCGCTGGCTGGTGCTCAACAAGCTCGACATGGTGCCGGTGGACGAGCGTGCGGCCAGGGTCAAGGATTTCGTCAAGCGCTTCAAGTTCAAGGGGCCGGTGTTTGAAATCTCGGCCCTGACGCGAGAGGGCTGCGAGACGCTGGTGAAAGATATCTACAAGCACATCAAGGCCCAGCAGGTGTCCGAGCAGCCCCCGGAGTATGTGGACCCCCGCTTTTCAGAGGGGCCCGCAGGATAACCGGAAGCTATGAAAATAATAGCATAAAGTGCAAGTGTGATATGGGTTTCAAGCCGAAATGACGAATAAAAAAAAATCAAGCCTGCTTCGCGATGCACGGCGCATTGTTGTCAAGGTCGGCTCCAGCCTGGTGACCAACGAAGGGCGCGGCCTCGACGAAGCGGCGATTGGCGAATGGTGCCGTCAGCTGGCGGCACTGGTGCATGGATTGGAGCGGGGAACAGTCACTCGCACCGGCACGGCCGGGCACCGGCGCGAGGTGGTGATGGTCTCCAGCGGCGCAATTGCCGAAGGCATGAAGCGCCTGGGCTGGGCCAAGCGGCCGCGTGAAATCCATGAGCTGCAGGCCGCCGCCGCGGTCGGGCAAATGGGCCTGGCGCAGATGTACGAGACCAAGCTGCGCGAGAACGGCCTGGGCAGTGCCCAGGTGCTGCTGACCCATGCCGACCTGGCCGACCGCGAGCGCTACCTGAACGCGCGCTCGACCCTGCTGACGCTCCTGCGCCTCGGCGTGGTGCCCGTCATCAACGAAAACGACACGGTGGTCAACGACGAAATCAAGTTCGGCGACAACGACACGCTGGGCGCGCTGGTCGCCAACCTGATCGAGGCCGACGCGCTGATCATCCTGACCGACCAGAAGGGCCTGTTCACTGCCGATCCGCGCAAGGACCCGGATGCCACGTTCGTGCACGAGGCCAAGGCGGGCGATCCGGCGCTGGAGGTCATGGCGGGCGGCGCTGGCTCGAGCATCGGCAGTGGCGGCATGATCACCAAGATCCTCGCGGCCAAGCGGGCCGCCGGTTCGGGCGCCTCCACCGTGATCGCCTGGGGGCGCGAACCGGACGCGCTGGTGCGGCTCTCAAAAGGCGAGGCCATCGGCACGCTGCTGGTCGCGCAAACCCAGAAAATCCAGGCGCGCAAGCAGTGGTTGGCCGACCACCTGCAGCTGCGCGGCGCCGTGACCGTGGACAGCGGCGCCGCGGCCAAGGTGCGGGACGAGGGCAAGAGCCTGCTGCCGATCGGCATGACGGGCGTGGAGGGCGATTTTTCGCGCGGCGACGTGATTGCCGTGCGCGATCCTTCCGGCGTCGAAGTGGGTCGGGGCCTGGCCAATTACTCCAGCACCGAGGCGCGCCTGATTTGCCGCAAGGCATCCAGCAAATTTGAAGCACTGCTCGGCTACGCGGCCGAACCTGAGATGGTGCACCGGGACAACCTGGTGCTCAGCCGATAAGCAGACTGCCTCGGGGACGCCAGGTCAGTAGGCGCGCTGGTATTGCGGAGGGTTTTTCAGCTGGCGAATGATGGCCTGTGCCGATCCGGCGGGCGCCTTGCCATTGCAGACGCCCTGCTCGGCCACGGCCAGGGCGTGCTTGGACGGCAGGTTGGCGTACAGGGAGAGCCACTGTGGATCCTCGACCGTGTTCCAGGTGCCGGCGGTCGTGGCACGCGCATAGGTTTTGAATTCACCCGTGGCACAGCGAATGCCCTCATACATGGCATTCGTCGCGCCACTGGCGCTGGATGCCACCACGACGTAGCGCACGACGCCATCTGCCGAGAGGGATACGGTGTCCGGATCGATGCCGAATTTCAGGGCCTGGCTCGGGCCCAGATCCAGCGTGATGAGATGGCTAGTGCTGAAGGCGGGCGCTGGCGGCGCCGGCGTTTCTTTCCGACCGGAGTCTTCCGCCGCCAGCTGCGCAAACGCGCTGCAGGCCACACAGGCCACCAGCGCCACGGCCAGCCGTTCAAGACGTCGCATGCGTGCCTTTTGGCGGTGGTGGCGCCTGCGGATAGTCGGTTTGCGGATCGGGCTCGAAGGTGGCGCCCGGCGGCAACTCGAAGGTGGCGCCCGGCTCATGCTCCGGCTCACGAAGCTCATGCGCGTGCGTGCGCATGCCGCCGCGCAGGTAGCGGTTGCGGTGATCGTGGCGCGGCAGAAAGCGCGCCAGCTCGGTCAAGGCCATCTCGTACACGCCGCGCTTGAATTCCACCACCACATCCAGCGGCACCCAGTAGTCGTTCCAGCGCCAGGCGTCGAATTCCGGATGATTCGTGGCGCGCAGGTTCAAGTCCCAGTCGTGGCCGACCAGTTGCAGAAGAAACCAGATCTGTTTCTGGCCTTTGTAGAATCCGCGCGCGTCGCGACGGATGTACCGGTCAGGCACCTCGTAGCGCAACCAGTCGCGGGTGCGGGCAACCACGCGCACATGATCCGGCAGGAGCCCCACTTCTTCCTGCAACTCGCGGAACATGGCCTGCTCGGGGGTTTCTCCCCGGTCAATGCCACCTTGCGGAAACTGCCAGGAGTGGCTGCGGATACGCTTGCCCCAGAACACCTGATTTCTCTGGTTGAGCAGGACGATGCCGACGTTGGGCCTAAAGCCTTCCCGGTCAAGCATAATCAAACCCCAATTTTTAAACTAAGACCATTATGCACAGCGTGCCGCGTGCATCAAGGGGCCAAGCCCCCAAGCGTCTCCCAAAACAAGCATGAAAGCCTCCCAGTTCTTCATTTCCACGCTCAAGGAAGCCCCGGCCGACGCCGAGGTGGTCAGCCACCAGCTCATGACGCGCGCCGGCATGATCAAAAAGCTCGGCGCCGGCATCTACAGCTACATGCCCATGGGGCTGCGCGTGATCCGCAAGGTGGAGGCCATCGTGCGCGAGGAAATGAACCGCGCCGGCGCCGTGGAGCTGAGCATGCCGGTGGTGCAGCCGGCCGAGCTCTGGCAGGAAACCGGCCGCTTCGAGAAAATGGGGCCGGAGCTGCTGCGCATCAAGGACCGCCACGAGCGCGACTATGTGGTGCAGCCGACCAGCGAGGAGGTGATCACCGACATCGCGCGCCAGGAGATCAAAAGTTACAAACAACTGCCCAAGAACTTCTACCAGATCCAGACCAAGTTCCGCGACGAGCGCCGGCCACGCTTTGGCCTGATGCGCGGGCGCGAATTCACCATGAAGGACGCCTACAGCTTCGATCGCGACCCCGCCGCGGCCAAGACCAGCTACCAGGTGATGGCGCAGGCGTACCGGCGGATTTTTGACCGTTTCGGCCTGACCTACCGCGCCGTGGCGGCCGACAGCGGCGCCATCGGCGGCGACCTCTCGGAAGAGTTCCAGGTGATCGCCACCACCGGCGAGGACGCCATCGTCTACTGCCCGAACAGCGACTACGCCGCGAATATGGAAAAGGCCGAGGCGCTGGCGCCGGCCGGCCCGCGCCCGGCCGCAAAGCAAGCCATGACCATGACGCCCACGCCCGGCAAGAGCACCTGCGCCTCCGTGGCCGAACTGCTGGGCGTGCCGCTGTCGACCACGGTCAAGTCGCTGGTGCTGGCCACCGACCCGACCAACGAGCAGGGCGAAGCCACCGGGAGCCAGGTCTGGCTGCTGCTGCTGCGCGGCGACCATGGCATGAACGAGGTCAAGGTCGGCAAGGTGCCGGGGCTGGATGCGGGTTTCCGCTTCGCCACCGTGGCCGAGATCGACGAGTATTTTGGCTGCGAGCCCGGCTACCTGGGCCCGATCAACCTCAAGAAGCCCTTGAAAATCGTGGCCGACCGCGAGGTGGTGGTCATAAGCGACTGGATCTGCGGCGCCAACGCGCCGGACTTCCACCTGACCGGCGTGAACTGGGGCCGTGACCTGCCCGAGCCGGCGCTGGTGGCCGATCTGCGCAACGTGGTCGAAGGCGACGCCTCGCCCGACGGCAAAGGCGTGCTGGCGATCGAGCGCGGCATCGAGATCGGCCACGTGTTCTACCTCGGCACCAAATACAGCCGCGCGATGAACGCCACCTTTCTGGACGTCAACGGCAAGCCGCAATTCATGGAAATGGGCTGCTACGGCATTGGCATCACGCGGCTGCCGGCCGCCGCCATCGAGCAGAACCATGACGAGCGCGGCATTATCTGGCCCGACGCGATCGCGCCGTTCACCGTGGTCGTGTGCCCGATCGGTCCCGACCGCAGCCCCGACGTGAAGGCGGCCGCCGACAAGCTCTATGAAGAACTGCTGGCCGCGGGCGTGGACGTGCTGCTGGACGACCGCGGCGAGCGCCCTGGCGCCATGTTCGCCGACTGGGAGCTGATCGGGGTGCCGCACCGCATCACCATTGGCGATCGCGGCCTCAAAGACGGCCAGCTCGAATACCAGCACCGCCGCGACGCGGCGGCGACCAAGGTCGGCGTGCACGACATGGTGGCCCTTTTGAGCGCCCGGCTGCAAAAATGAGCGCTGCGATGGCATTCGCGCCGGCAGGCCGGGGAATTACAAGGCGAAAGTGCCTTTTATCCTTATCAGTCGGCGCTTTGTTGCTATCAAAATCAGAGTTTTCCATGGCCGGCGGCCAGGTCGAGGAGCCGCTCGCCGATTCGGTGCGCACCGCGCTGGGCTCGGCGGTGGCCAACCAGGCGCCGCCCGTTCCCGAGTTCAGCGACACCGAATCGCGCCTGGTGTACCTTCGCTGGCTCGGGGCCATGAGCGAGCGGCTGCGCCAGAAAAAGCCCGACTGGCAGGCGCGCAAGGAATTCCTGCAAACCGTCTGGTACGAGAGCCGCCGCGCCGGGCTGGATGCGTCGCTGGTGCTGGGCCTGATCCAGGTGGAGAGCAATTTCCGCAAATACGCCGTCTCCAGCGTGGGCGCGCGCGGCTACATGCAGGTCATGCCATTCTGGACCCGCCAGATCGGCGATGGCGACGCCAGCAAGCTGTTCCAGATGCAGACCAACCTGCGCTTTGGCTGCGTCATCCTGCGCCACTACCTGGACCGCGAGCGCGGCAACCTGTTCCTGGCGCTGGGCCGCTACAACGGCTCGCGCGGTCTGGCGCCGTATCCCGACGCGGTGCTGGGCGCCACCCGGCGCTGGGACTTCAGGGACGAGTCGGTTCGAGTCGCGACACCATGACCGGGTTGATGCGGCCGTTGTCGCTGCCGTAACGGCAAAAAAAACAGCCACTGACTCGCAGTGGCTATGGATCCGCGGGTCGGGGCGAAACTCAGGCCGCCGGCTGGCCCAGCACCTGCTGCAACTCACCCTTTTCGTACATCTCCATCATGATGTCGGCGCCGCCCACGAACTCGCCCTTGACGTAGAGCTGTGGGATGGTGGGCCAGTTGCTGTATTCCTTGATGCCCTGGCGGATGCCCTCGTCGCCGAGCACGTCCACCGTTTTCACATCCTTGGGGTCCACACCGCAGGCCTTGAGGATCTGGATGGCACGGCCGGAAAAGCCGCACATCGGAAAATTCGCATTGCCCTTCATGAACAGCAGCACCTCGCTGGATTTGACCAATTCGTCGATGCGTTGTTGTGCGTCACTCATGTTGTCTTACTCCTGGTTCCAACAAGTTCAATACAGTGAATTATTTCACGTTCGGCGCAGCGGTGCCGGCCCGGCACAATACCACCCTGATAATGACCCTTCCATCGGAATACGCCCATGAAAATCGAAAAAAACACCGCCGTCACCCTGCGCTACAGGGTGCTGGATGCCACCGGCAAGCTCCTCGAGGAAAGCCATGAGCCCATGGTTTACCTGCACGGAGGCTACGGCAACACCTTCCCGAAGATCGAGGAAGCGCTCGAAGGCAAAGAGCCGCAGTACCAGACCAGCATTGAACTGCAGCCGCAGGACGCCTTCGGCCCGCGCGACGAGAGCCTGCTGCAGACCATCCCCAAGACCCAGTTTCCGCCCGGCGTGAAGGTCGGCGGCCAGCTGCAGGGCCGGGGCGAGGATGGCCACGAACACGCCTTCATCGTCATGAAAATCAAGGGCGACAAGGTTTTCCTCGACGGCAACCACCCTTTTGCCGGCAAGGTCTTGCGCTTCAACCTCACCGTGACCGAGGTCCGTGCCGCCACCGAAGAAGAGGTGGCGCATGGACACGTGCACGGCGAGCATGGCCACCACCACTGACACGGTGCGCGCCGCCGTCGCCCGCCTGCTGCTCATCCTTGCGTGGGTTGCCGGCCCGGGAGCTTGGGCGCAGGCGCCGAGCCCGGCAACGCCGGGCCAAGCCAGCCCCCAGGTGATCGAAAACACGCTCGGCATGAAGTTCGTGCGCGTGCCCGCCGGCGAATTCACGATGGGCAGCGACGAGGCGCCGGAGGCACTCGCGGCAAGCTATCCGGCCTACGAGCACCAGCGCTTCGTGGATTTGTACGACGAAGCGCCCAAACACCGAGTACGCATCACGCGGCCCTTTTACCTGGGGCAGGACGAGGTCACCGTGGGCCAATTTGCCCGGTTCTTGGCGCTGTCGGGCTACACGCCCGAATCGGTGGCCGATGGCACGGGCGGCTACGGCTACAACGCCGCTTACGACCCGTCCAAAACGGAGCGCGGCGACGCTTTCGAGGGCCGCAACCCGATCTACAGCTGGCGCAACCCGGGCTTCCCCCAAGGGGACGACCACCCGGTGCTGAACGTGACCTGGAACGACGCCGTCGCGCTGGCAAAGTGGCTGAGCAACAAGGAGGGCGCCGTGTACCGCCTGCCCACCGAGGCGGAGTGGGAGTACGCGTGCCGCGCGGGCACCCAAACCCGCTACCCCAACGGCGACGACCCGCAGGCTCTCAAACAAATCGCCAACACCTTCGATGCCGACGCGGCCACCTACTGGCCGCGCTGGCAGGCCTTTGCCCTGACGGGGCACGACGGCTTTGCCTTCACCGCGCCCGTCGGCAGCTTTCCAGCCAACGCGTTCGGGCTGCACGACATGCTCGGCAACGCCTGGGAGTGGGTGGCGGACTGGTACGGCGACACCTACTACAAAACCTCGCCCGTGGATGACCCGCAGGGACCGGCATCGGGCTCGGTGCGCGTGCGCCGCGGTGGGTCCTGGCATACGTGGGCCCTGTATGCGCGCTGCTCGTTCCGGAACTGGAATGCAGCCAGTACCCGCTACACGCTGCTGGGGATGCGGTTGCTGCGGGAAGACGGGGCGAGCGGGCCTGTGCAAGCACGCGATCAGTGAGTTTCCTGGCGCCTGCTCTCGTGGCGCAATGGCGCGCAGCGTCAAGGCTGTGGGATAGTTGGAACCCAGCTTCCAGCTTATTCGGTCGGATAAACTGGCTTCCAAAATATCCGACGATCTACATCACGTTATGTGCCAAGAGCCTGCATGTTCGAGTTAACGACGCTAGAGGAATACTCGGACGAAGCTCTGCTTGACGAGATCAGGCGAGTTGCGGCCGCTCTCAGCGGCGAACGTCTTACGCAAAAGAGGTTCCTTGAGCTTGCGCGTGTTCATGTGACCACTGTGCGCAACCGATTCGGTTCTTGGCAAAGAGCACTTGACCTCGCTGGGATAGCTGAGGAGGTTGCACCTCGTTTCAACCCAGTCACTCGTGGGGCAGTCGTTCAGGCTGTCAAGCTCTACGCACAAGAATTTCCTGAGTCATCGCCGACGGTCGAAAAGATAGCCCGGCGCCTCGGAGTCCACAGGAAGACTCTTTCCGGCAAATTTGGCGCTTGGGGAGACTTGCTGCGTGAGGTGGGACTTTCCCCTGTTCCTTTGGGGCGTCGCTATACAGACGACGAGTGCTTCGAGAACATAATTGCGCTATGGACGTATTACGGGCGTCAACCAAATTTTGCCGAGCTCAACCAAGCGCCCTCCGCTGTCGGCTCCAAAGCCTACGTAATACGTTGGGGTGGCTGGCGCGCCGCGCTCGGAGCCTTCATTCGGCACGTCAATCAGCCGTCGGTATCCGACGTACTGCAAACAGTTTCTGACCAAGAGCTTCCGCAAACTTCTGAAATCGTTCCCAGTTCCGCGCCCAGAAGCATCAGCCTTTCACTGCGATACAAAGTGCTCTGCCGGGATCACTTCAGATGCGTTATTTGTGGTCGCTCCCCTGCAAAGGACCATAGCGTTGAGTTACATGTTGATCACATTATTCCGTGGTCAAAAGGCGGTCAGAACGTTGAGGGAAACTTGCGTACGCTTTGCTTTGATTGCAACCTCGGCAAGGGTGCCAAGACAGAGCGCGCGTAACACTCATTTGTGGACTCTGCCTCGATGGCAAGAAACTGACCGATAGTTTTGGCTGAACGGTGCCGAAGGCGGTTCAAGGAGTTGATCACTATTAAATTTGTAGCTAATGAAGAACACCCAGTAAGGGTCAGAGCCCTAAATGACTCGCGGTAGTTTCGCAATAAAACTTATGACACCCGTCCGTCTCTGCAGCGCTCAATCCCCAACATCTTCCCCCATCAAGCCGGCGATATGAAAGCACAACAGCGCGACCGCGGCGGACAGCAGCGCCAGCGTGTACGCCAGGCGCCGCCCATGCCATAGCGATAAAAACCAGCGGTGGAATTCGAGCACCAGGACGGCGGGCTGGCCGCCGAGGCGCTCGACCTGCTGAAGTTCGCGCGACGATTCATCGAGCGAGAGGGCGTAGGCGTTCCCGCCCACGATGCTGTAGCCGGCGGCGCTCGTGTCGGCGGGGTTCGCCGCCAGAAAATAGACCAGCGCGGCGGCGATCAGGCCCACGATCAGGATGATGGCGCCGGCCAGGTAAAGGCGGCTTGCGGGGGTGGAATGCTTCAAGGGCATGGCGCCATGGCCTGACAGCGTCTGCGCTGTCAGGCGATGTCAGAGTGGGGCGGCCGCGGCCTGCCGGCGGCGCTGGCGCTCGAGCGCCGCGATCACGTCGCGCTTGTCCATGCCGTACATCTCGGCAAACTCTTCGGGCGTCTTGCCGCTGTTCTCCAGCGCCCGGCACAGGGCCTCCTGTTTGGCCCGCTGCTGGTCGTATTCGGCAAACGCTTCCTCCAGCAGGGCGTTGGCGCGGGCATCGCTCGTCTGGACCCTGGCCCGGTACTCCTGGGGTGTCAGGCCGGACGCCTCGAACGCACGGATGAGTTGCGCGCGAAATTTCGGCCGCAGGTCTTCGGGGGTCCGGCCCTGCTTGCGGCGGAACAGCTCCAGCAGGGAGAGGCAGACATGCTCGGGGGCCACGGGTTCCACGGCCGCGCCGGCGAGGTCGTGACGCTGTTTGCCCGCGGCCACGCTTTGCAGGTAGCGCGTGGAGCGCGTGTGCACGCCCAGGGCGGCCTTGAGCCCGTCGCGCGAGAAATGCTCGGGGTGCGCGGCCAGCAGTTCCTGAAAGATGCCGAGCTTGAGCGGCAGGAACTCGGCGCCGAACAGATGCGGGTACAGCTCGAACAGTTTTTCCAGCACGGGCCGGGCGGAAGGCAGGCGAGCCGGCTTTTTGGCCGAAGCCTCGGGGAGCGCGGATGCATCTGGCGGGACGGGTGCTTCGGAGGGGCTGGGGGTCATGCAATAAAACCTTTGATCAACCTTCGATTGTCGGCGAAATGGCGGCCGCTCAGTAATGCGGCGGCAAGTCGTCGCGCAGATTGCGCTGCACGCCGGGCTGCCCGTCCGTGGCGGGCTGGCGCAGGTGGCCGATCTCGCGAATCAGCAGGTCGATTTGCTGTTGCTGGCGCACGATGACCTGGTCCAGCTGCTCCAGCAAGTCTTCGGTGAAGCTGGCCTTGATCTCCAGATCGGTCAGGCGCTGTTCGATGTCGTGCGGGTTTTCCATGCCCCTATTGGACCTGATTTGGCGGCGCCGCATCGGCGCGCCGAACGCGACCGAAGGCGTTTGAGTTGCTTTCGCCGCGGGAGTAGAGTTCCGGGTACCGAATGATGTTGAAGGAGACACAATGACCGCCGCCGACGCCTTCCTGCAAGCCCGCGACTTCCTGCTGGCGCACCGCACCGACTACGCCACCGCGTACCGCGATTTCCGCTGGCCCGAGCTCACCGAGTTCAACTGGGCGCTGGACCATTTCGACCGCATGGCGGCCGGCAATGACAAGCCCGCCCTGTGGATCGTCGAGGAGTCGGGGGAGGAGCGAAAGCTCTCGTTCGCGCAGATGTCGGCGCGCTCGAACCAGGTGGCGAACTGGCTGCGCGCGCAGGGCGCGCGGCGCGGCGACCGCGTTCTCATCATGCTGAACAACGAGGTGCCGTTGTGGGAGAGCATGCTGGCCTGCATCAAGCTGGGGGTGGTGCTGATTCCCTGCTCCAACCTGCTGACGCCGCAGGACCTGCGCGACCGGATGAGCCGCGGCGAGGTGAAGCATGCGATCGTGGGGGCGGCGAACGTCGACAAGTTCGCCGACGTGCCGGGCAACTACACCCGCATCTGTGTCGGCAAGGCCGCGAGCGGCTGGCTGGATTTTGCCGATTCGATGCAGGCGGCCACCGGCTTCACGCCCGACGGCGTGACCCGGGCCAGCGACCCCTTGCTGCTGTATTTCACCTCCGGCACAACGTCCCAACCCAAGCTTGTGCTGCACACGCACCAGAGCTATCCGGTGGGCCATTTGTCGACGATGTACTGGATCGGTCTGCAACCCGGCGACATTCATCTCAACATCTCCTCGCCCGGCTGGGCCAAACACGCGTGGAGCTGTTTCTTCGCGCCCTGGAATGCCGGTGCCTGCGTCTTCATCTACAACTACACGCGCTTCAACGCGCCGACCCTGCTCGGCGTGCTGGAAAAATTCCAGGTGACGACGATGTGCGCGCCGCCGACGGTGTGGCGCATGCTGATCCAGGAGGATCTCGCAGCGCATCGCGACCGCCTGCGCATACGCGAACTGATCGGCGCGGGCGAGCCGCTGAACCCCGAGGTCATCGAGCAGATCAAGATCGCCTGGGGCATCACGGTGCGCGACGGCTATGGCCAGACGGAAACCACGGCCCAGGTCGGCAACCCGCCGGGCCAGCCGGTCAAGGCGGGCTCCATGGGCCGGCCCCTGCCGGGTTACCGCGTCGTGCTGATCGATGCCGATGGCCAGCACGCCGACGAGGGCGAACTCGCGCTCCAGCTGAATCCGAGCCCCCTGGGCCTGATGGACGGCTACTTCGGTGACGCCGAAAAAAATGCCGAGGTGACGCGTGGAGGGGTGTACCGCACCGGCGACGTGGCCGCGCGCGATGCCGAGGGCTACATCACCTATGTGGGCCGCGCCGACGACGTGTTCAAGGCCGCGGACTACCGCATCTCGCCGTTCGAGCTGGAATCGGTTGCGATCGAGCACGAAGCCGTGGCCGAGGCTGCGGTGGTGCCCAGCCCCGATCCGCTGCGCCTGGCCGTGCCCAAGGTCTTCGTGGTCCTGCGCCAGGGCTACAGCCCCTCGGCCGAGTTGGCGGAGAGCATCCTGACCTTTCTGCGGGCCAAGCTGGCACCCTACAAGCGCATCCGCCGGCTCGAGTTTGCGGAACTGCCGAAGACCATCTCCGGCAAGATCCGCCGCGTGGAACTGCGCCATGCAGAAGCCAGGCGCCGGGCCGCGAACGAGAAGGGCGCGTGGGAGTTCTTCGAAGAGGACTTTGCCGCCTTGCGGTCACAGGCCGAAAAAAAATAACCGCACGCCCCGAGCAGCGCCCAATAAACCATGTCCAAGAAGGAGTCCGCGATGTTCCAGGCCCTGTTGCTCACCCAAAACGACAAGCAGACCGTTGCGACGCTGGCGCCGCTGGATGAAGCCCGGTTGCCGGCTGGCGACGTGACGGTGCGCGTGGAGTATTCGAGCCTGAACTTCAAGGACGCGCTGGCGATCACCGGGCGCGGCGCGATCGTGAAGAAGTGGCCGCTGGTGCCGGGCATCGACCTGGCCGGCGTGGTCGAGCAGAGCAGTGACCCCGCCTGGAAACCCGGCGACCGCGTCGTCGTCAACGGCTGGGACATTGGCGAGACGGATTGGGGCGGCCTGGCCCAGAAGGCGCGGCTCTCTGCCTCGTGGCTGCTGCGCCTGCCCGAGGCTTATTCAACCCGGCAGGCGATGGCCATCGGCACCGCGGGCTACACCGCGGCCCTGTGCGTGATGGCCTTGCAGCGCCATGGCCTCCAGCCAAGCGACGGCGAAGTGCTCGTCACCGGCGCGGCCGGCGGGGTTGGTTCGGTGGCCGTGCGGCTGCTCTCGGGCCTCGGTTATTCGGTCACCGCATCCACCGGACGGCCGCAGGAAGCCGACTACCTGAAGTCGCTGGGCGCGGCGCACATCATCGACCGTGCCGAACTCTCCGCGCCGGGCAAGCCGCTGCAGAAGGAGCGCTGGGCCGGCGTGGTCGACACGGTTGGCAGCCACACCCTGGCCAACGCCTGCGCCGCAACCCAATGGAACGGCGCCGTCGCGGCCTGCGGCCTCGCGCAGGGTGCGGACTTTCCGAGCACCGTGATGCCCTTCATCCTGCGCGGCGTGACGCTGTACGGGATCAACTGCGTCTTCGTCGACAACGCCAGGCGTACCGAGGCCTGGCGGCTGCTGGCGCAACACGTGGATGGCGCCACCCTGGAGCGCATGACGGTCGAAATCGGGCTGTCGCAGGTGATCGCCCAATCGACCGTGCTGCTCGACGGCAAGGTGCGCGGCCGCATCGTGGTGGATGTGAACCGCTGAGTCAGGCCCGCGGCGCGCGTGCGCCGCTGCAGCGCTCGATGCCGCCCAGATCCAGCCTGGACTGCACTTCCTCGAAGCCGGCACCGCTAAGCAATTCACGCACCGCCCCGGCCTGGTCGTAGCCGTGTTCCAGCAGCAGCCAGCCGCCCGGGTGCAGATGCGCACGCGCCTGCGCGATGAGAAGGCGAATGTCGTCCAGCCCATCGTCGCCGCTGGCCAGCGCCTGCAGCGGCTCGTGCGTCAAAGCGATCAGGTGCCGGTCTTGCGCGGCGATGTAGGGCGGGTTCGACACGATGGCGTGGTAGCGGCCTTTGATCGGCGTCAGCCATGATCCCTGGATGAATTCGATAGCCAACCGCAGCCGCCGCGCGTTGGCCTGGGCCACCTGCAGCGCGTCGGCACTGGCGTCCGTGGCGCTGACCCGCAGGGTGGGCCGCGCGTGCTTGAGCGCCAGCGCCACGGCGCCGCTGCCGGTGCCGAGATCCAGAACGTCGCCGTTGCCTGTGCCCGGTTCGGCGCCCGGGGCGTCGACCCCTTCGGCTGCGCTCGGGACGGGCCGCGCGGGCGCAGCGGTTGCCGCGTCCAGCACCGCCAGCGCCCACTCCACCAGCGTTTCGGTATCGGGCCGGGGCACCAGCACGCGCGCGTCAACCTGCAGGTCCAGCCCGAAAAATTCCTTGTGCCCGGTGATGTAGGCCAATGGCTCGCCGCCAGAGCGGCGTTGCACCATGGCGTCCAACGTGGCTTGCACCGCGGGCGGCAGCGCATCGGTGTCGTGCGCGAGCAGCCAGGCGCGATCGTGCACGGGGCGGCCCAGCGCGTGCAGCAGCAGCAACTGCGCATCCAGCCGGTCCAGGCCGCGGGACTGGGCTTCGAGCAGCGCGTGGGCGATTGAGGTCACGTTCGATTGCTATGAAAAGAGTAGCTACTTGTGCATGCTACGTAAGGGCTACAGACCGATCTTATTCGAAAATAGCAAGACGAACGCAGCGAAGGGCCGCCCCGAGCAAGTTCAGCCCCCTCGGGGGGCAGCGAGGACACGCGAGTGCCGAGCGTGGGGGCCACAGTCAGCCCGCGACTTCCAGCTCGGCCAGCTGCTGCGCCGCCTCGTAGGCCTGCAGCGCCTGCACCACATCGTCCAGGTCGCCTTCCATGATGGCGAGCAGCTTGTACAGCGTCAGATTGATGCGGTGGTCGGTGAGCCGTCCCTGCGGGAAGTTGTAGGTGCGGATGCGGTCGCTGCGGTCGCCGCTGCCGATCAGGCTCTTGCGCTCGGCGGCGTCCTTCGCAGCGCGCTCGGAGCGGTCTTTTTCGTGGATGCGCGCGGTGAGTACCTTGAGCGCCTGGGCCTTGTTGCTGTGCTGGCTGCGGCCGTCCTGGCACTCGGCCACGATGCCGGTCGGGAGGTGCGTGATGCGCACCGCCGAGTCGGTCTTGTTGATGTGCTGGCCACCGGCGCCGCTGGCGCGGTAGGTGTCGATGCGCAGGTCGGCCGGGTTGATCTTGATGGCCTCCTGCTCATCCGGCTCGGGCAGCACGGCCACGGTGCAGGCGCTGGTGTGGATGCGCCCCTGCGTCTCGGTGGCGGGCACGCGCTGCACGCGGTGCCCGCCGGATTCGAACTTGAGCGCGCCGTACACCCCGGAGCCGGAGGCGACATCGCTGCCTTGGCCGACCACGCGCAACACGACTTCCTTGTAGCCTCCCAGCTCGCTCGGCGACTCGCTCATGATCTCGGTCTTCCAGCCGCGGCGCTCGCAGTAGCGCATGTACATGCGCAGCAGATCGCCCGCGAACAGGGCCGATTCGTCGCCCCCGGTGCCGGCGCGGATTTCCACGAACGCGTTGCGCGCGTCGTCGGGGTCCTTGGGCAGCAGCATGCGCTGCAGCTCGGCGTGCAATTGCGCCAGTTCGGCTTCGGCCGAGGCAATTTCTTCCTGCGCCATCTCGGCCATGTCGGCATCAACGGCCGGGTCGGCCTGCAGGGCCCGCGCCGCGGCCAGGTCGCTCTCGCGCAGCACATAGCGCTGGTAGCGGCTCACCAGCTGCGCCACATCGGAGTGCTCGCGCGAGAGCACCAGGAACTGGGTCATGTCGCGCATGATGTCTTCGCGCGAGAGCAAAAAGTCCAGCTCCGACAAACGGACAGCGTAACGCTCCAGCCGGGCGCGCAGGAAGGGTTTCATGGGGCGCCCCTAACGGCTGTTGCGGAGAAAGAAGTGCTCGATGGCGACACTGGCGCGTTCGCGGGCCGCGTGGTCGCCCGCATGCAGCTCGGCCATGGCGCCGTGCAGCATCTTCTGGGTCAGGCCTTTTGAGAGGGCCTCCAGCACGGCATCGACATCCTCGCCCCGGGCCAGCAGTTTGCGCGCGCGGGTGATCTCGGCGGCGCGCCATTCGTCGGCCTGCGCGTTCAGTTGCTGGATCAGCGGCACGCTGCCGCGCTGGTCCATCCAGTGCATGAAACTTTGCACGCCGGCGTCGATGATGGCCTCGGCCTGCGCCACCGCCGCCTGGCGATTCGCCTGGCCGGTCTGCACCACGGCCGCGAGGTCGTCCACGGTGTACAGGTACACGTCCTGCAGCGCCTGGACTTCGACCTCGATGTCGCGCGGCACGGCCAGATCGACCATGAACATCGGGCGGTGCCGGCGCGCCTTCAGGGCCCGCTCCACCGCGCCCAGGCCGATGATGGGCAGGGTGCTGGCGGTGCAGCTGACCACGGCATCGAACTCGTGCAGGCGGACCGGCAGATCGGCCAGGCGCATCACCTCGCCGCCGAAACGGCTGGCCAGTTTTTCACCGCGCTCCAGGGTGCGGTTCGCGATGGCGATGGCTTTCGGGTTTTTCGCCGCGAAATGGGTGGCCGCCAGCTCGATCATCTCGCCGGCGCCGACAAACAAGACGCGGATTTCGCCCAGGTCCTCGAACAACTGACCCGCCAGCCGCACCGCGGCGGCCGCCATGCTGATGGAGTGCGCGCCGATTTCGGTCGAGCTGCGCACTTCCTTGGCGACCGCGAACGAGCGCTGGAACAGCTGGTTCAGCGTGGTGCCCAGGGCGCCAGCTTCTTCGGCGGCGCGCACCGCGTCCTTGATCTGGCCCAGGATCTGCGCCTCGCCCAGCACCATGGAATCGAGCCCGCTGGCGACGCGAAAGGCGTGGCGCGCCGCCGGCCCGTCGGCCAAAGTGTAGGTGTGCGAGCGCAGCAACTCGGGGGAGACGTCGCCCGTGCGGGCCAGCCAGTCCAGCGCGTGGCCCGCTGCCAGTTCTTCACCGGCGCAGTAAATTTCGGTGCGGTTGCAGGTGGACAGGATCGCCACCTCGGGATGGCGGGCCATCGACGCGCGCAACCCATGCAGGGCCGGCTGAATCTGGTCGATGGCGAACGCAAAGCGACCGCGCAAATCGAGCGGCGCGGTCGTGTGATTGATGCCTAAAGCCCAGACTGCCATCGCCGCATTATAAAATTTGTGGCTTGCCCGGGTATTGAGCCGGATCAACGACCTGCCTTTGGCACATAAAACGGAACACCATGGGACCGCTGGATCTGCTCATTCAAGTGCTGAATTTCGTGGCGCCGGCGCTGTTCGTGGCCGTTGTCGTGGCGCTGGCCTCCCGGTTATTTGTAAGAAAAGGCCCTGTAACCCTGACTTGGTGGGCGCAGGCAGCTATTAATTTTGTAGTGGGTGCGGCGGCCCTGTGGCTCGGGCTGTGGTATTTCGGAAACGACGGCAAGATGGCAACCTACACGGCGCTGGTGGCTGGTTGCGCCAGCAGCCAGTGGTTTCTGACGCGGGGCTGGCGGCACTGAGCCGGCCGCATCAAGCCTGCGGGGCGAACAAATCCACGCGGTCGGTGATGATGCCGTCGGTGCCGAGGTCCAGCAGGCGCTGCGCGGCCCACTCGTCGTTCACGGTGTAGCTCAAGGCACGCAGCCCGGCGCTGTGGGCCTGCGTGACGCTGGTGCTATCCCACAGCGCGTGGTTGCAGACGATGGCCACGCAGCCCAGGTCCAGCGCGGCCTGCAGCCAGCCCGGCCACAGCGTGTCCAGCAGCAGGCCGCGCGGCAACCCGGGCTCGGCCGCCTGCGCGCCCTGCAGCGCTTCAACGCTGAACGAGCTGAGCAGGGGCGGCGTGGGCGCGTTCCGCCAGAGCCGCGCCGCGTGGTGGGCGACCACTTCGCCGGTGTGACGATCCACGCCGGGCGTGG
This sequence comes from Rhodoferax sp., assembly GCA_031291295.1. Taxonomy (GTDB): domain Bacteria; phylum Pseudomonadota; class Gammaproteobacteria; order Burkholderiales; family Burkholderiaceae_C; genus Rhodoferax_A. Next base: position 29,430 of record JARLJI010000103.1, read on the forward strand.
GCTTGATCTCGATATTCAAACAATGGCCGTTGCGCAGGCAATAGCGGGCAATGTTCTCAAGACTGGGCAGCGGTTCGCCCGCAAAGGCGCGCGAATGCCAGCTGCCCGCATCCAGCTGCGCGAGCTGGCCCCAAGGGTGCTCGCCGCCGATGTCGCTGGCCGCGGCATCCAGCCGCTGGCGGCTGTTGGTGGTGCGTGCCAGTGTGGTGTCGTGCATCAAGAAAGGCACGCCGTCGCTCGACAGCTTCACGTCGCACTCGAACATGCGGTAGCCGTGACTGGCCCCGAGCCGGAACGCGGCCAGTGTGTTTTCGGGCGCCAGCTTGCCGGCGCCGCGGTGCGCGATCCAGCGGGGGTAAGGCCACAGTGATGTGGTCACAGGCGGTTTCCGGTGGCGGCGTCGAACCAGTGCAGGCGGTCGGCGCGCGGCGTGACGTGGAGGGTGGCGCCAATCGTGGGCGCGGCCTGGCTTTCGTCGGTGCGCACGATCAGCGGCTCGCTGCCCAGGCGGCCATAGACCAGCCGCTCCGCGCCCAGCATTTCCAGCGCCTCGACCTGCACCGCCCAGCCGGACGGCGTGACCTGCAGATGCTCGGGGCGAATCCCCATGAGCGCGCCGCTCGGGCCGCCCAGTTCGGCATTCGGCCCGTTCTTGAGCAGGTTCATCGGCGGCGAGCCCATGAAGCCGGCCACAAACGTGGTGGCCGGGCGGGTGTAGACATCCTCGGGCGTGCCGATCTGCTCCATGCGGCCCGCGTTCATGACGATCATGCGCTGCGCCAGCGTCATGGCTTCGACCTGGTCGTGCGTCACAAACAGCGAGGTGATGCCCAGTTCGCGATGCAGTTTCTGGATTTCGAGCCGGGTCTGCACGCGCAGCTTGGCATCCAGATTTGACAGCGGTTCGTCGAACAGGAACACCTGCGGCTGGCGCACGATGGCGCGCCCCATCGCGACGCGCTGGCGCTGCCCGCCCGACATCTCGCGCGGCTTGCGCTGCAGGTAGGGGCCGAGTTCGAGGATCGCCGCGGCCTTGTCGACGCGCTGTTTGATCTCGTCCAGCGGCACCTTGGCGATCTTGAGCCCGTAGGCCATGTTGTCGAACACGCTCATGTGCGGGTACAGCGCGTAGTTCTGGAACACCATGGCGATGTCGCGCTCGCTGGGTTCGATGTCGTTCACGACGCGCCCGCCGATCGCGATTTCGCCGCCCGAGATTTCTTCCAGGCCGGCGACCATGCGCAAGAGGGTCGATTTGCCGCAGCCCGAGGGCCCGACGATGACGATGAACTCGCCGTCGGTGACCTCGGCGCTGACACCGTGTATGACCTGGTTGGCCTTCGGTCCGGTGCCGTAGCGTTTGACGATGTTTCGGAGGGAAATTGCAGCCATGCTTGGTTTTCTTCGCCCTGTGTTTATTTTTCGGTGTCCACCAGGCCCTTGACGAACCACTTTTGCATCAGCAGCACGACCAGCGCGGGCGGGATCATCGCGAGCATCGCGGTGGCCATCACCAGGTTCCATTCGTTGACCGATTCGCCGCCCGAGATCATGTGCTTGATGCCGATCACCACGGGGTACATGTTTTCGTTGGTGGTGGCGATCAGCGGCCACAGGTACTGGTTCCAGCCGTAGATGAACTGGATCACGAACAGCGCGGCGATGCTGGTGCTGGACAGCGGCAGCAAAATGTCCTTGAAGAAGCGCATCGGCCCCGCGCCGTCCATGCGCGCGGCCTCGACCAGCTCTTCGGGCACGGTCAGGAAGAACTGGCGGAACAGGAAGGTCGCCGTCGCCGAGGCGATCAAGGGGATCGTCAGGCCGGCGAAGGTGTTGATCATCCCGAGGCTGGCGACCACCTGGTAGGTCGGCCCGATGCGCACCTCGACCGGCAGCATCAGGGTCACGAAGATCGCCCAGAAGCACAGCATGCGAAACGGAAAGCGGAAGTAGACGATCGCGAACGCCGAGAGCAGCGAGATCGCGATCTTGCCGATCGCGATGACCAGCGCGGTGACCAGGCTCACGTACATCATGCGGCCCACCGCCGCGTTCGAGCCCTGCGAGTTGCCGGTCCCCATCAGCGCCGCCGTGTAGTTCTCGATCAGGTGCGAGCCGGGCAGCAGGGGCATGGGCGCCTGCAACACTTCCGCGGTGGTGTGGGTGGACGCGACGAAGGTGATGTAAACCGGGAACGCGACCACGATCACGCCGAGGATCAGCACCAGATGCGCGATGATGCCCAGCGCCCGGCCGCGTTCAACCATGGAGCGTCTCCATCAGTAATTCACCTTCTTTTCGACGTACTTGAACTGCACCACGGTCAGCGCGATGAGGATCAGCATCAGCACCACCGACTGCGCGGCCGAGCCGCCGAGGTCGAGCGCCTTGAAGTCGTAGACCAGCTTGTAGACCAGGATGGAGGTGTCCGTGCCCGGGCCGCCCTGGGTCGCCGCATCGACGATCGCGAAGGTTTCGAGGAAGGCATAGACCACGTTGATGACGAGCAGGAAGAACGTGGTGGGCGACAGCAGCGGCAGCTGGATGCTCCAGAACCGGCGCCATGGGCGTGCACCGTCGATCGCGGCCGCCTCGATCAGCGACTTGGGAATGCTCGCCAGGCCTGCCAGAAAGAACAGGAAGTTGTAGGAGATCTGCTTCCAGACCGCCGCCATCACGATCAGGATCATCGCGTCCGTGCTGTTGAGCAGGCTGTCCCAGTGGATGCCCAGCGCATGCAGCCAGTACGATGCGATGCCGATGTTGGGGGAGAACATGAACAGCCACAGCACGCCGGCGACTGCCGGTGCCACTGCGTAGGGCCAGATCAGCAGCGTCTTGTAGAGGGTTGAGCCGCGCACCACGCGGTCGGCGAATACGGCCAGCAGCAGCGACAGGACGATGCCCAGCCCGGCCACCAGCACCGAGAAGATCGCGGTGGTTTCGAACGAGGCCAGGTACCTTGGGTCGTGCCACAGGGTGCGGAAATTATCCAACCCGACCCATTCGACCGAGCCGCCGAACGCGTCGGTCTGCTGCAGCGACTGCAGCAGCGCCTGGGCGGCGGGCCAGAAGAAGAACACCCCGATGACCACGCCTTGCGGCGCGAGCAGTAGCCAGGGAAGCCAGCGCGAGCGGAAGACGACGCGTTTTTCGACGGCCACGGCAGGGGTGCTCTCTTTACGCCTTTATCGGCGGATCAGTCCTTGTTGGACTGCTGGAACTTCGCCAGCAGCAGGTTGCCGCGCTGGACGATCGAGTCCAGCGCTTCCTTGGCGGTCTTCTTGCCGGCCCAGACCTGCTCGAGCTCCTCGTCCTCGATCGCGCGGATCTGCACGTAGTTGCCCAGGCGGATGCCGCGCGACTTGTCGGTGGTCTTGCGGATCATCTGGTTCACGGCAACATCGGTGCCGGGGTTCTTCTGGTAGTAGCCCGACTTCTCGGTCAGCTCGAAGGCCGCCTTGGTGATCGGTAGATAGCCGGTGCGCTGGTGGCTTGCCGCCTGCACCTCGGGGCTGGACAGGTACGCGAAGAATGCGGCGACGCCCTTGTTCTCGGCCGCCGACTTGCCGCTCATGGCCCACAGGCTGCCACCGCCGATGATGGTGTTCTGCGGCGCGCCGGGCACGTCGGGGTAATAGGGCAGCGGCGAGAAGCCAAACGCGAACTTGGCCACCTTGTTCACCTGGCCATAGGTGCTCGAGGAGCCCATCGACATCGCGCATTCCCCGGAGATGAAGGCGGCATCGGGCACATTGCCGCGGCCCTTGTAGACGAACAGGCCCTGCTTGGCCATGTTGGCCAGGTTCTGGATATGGCGCACTTGCAGCGGGCCGTTGAGCACCAGCCGCGCGTCGGTACCGCCGAAGCCATTGTTGTGAGTCGCGAACGGGACGTTGTGCCAGGCCGAGAAACTCTCGAGCTGGGTCCAGCTCTGCCACGAGGTGGTCAGCGGGCACTTGTTGCCGCTGGCCTTCAGCTTGGCCGCGGCCAGCGTCACCTCAGGCCAGGTGGCCGGCGGCTTGTTCGGGTCGAGGCCGGCGGCCTTGAAGGCGTCCTTGTTGTAGAAGAACACGGTGGTCGAGCTGTTGAACGGCAGGCTCAGCATCTGGCCGTTTGGCGCGGTGTAGTAACTGGCGACGGCGGGGATGTAGGCGCTGACGTCGAATTTCTGGCCGGCGTCTTTCATGAGCTTGCCGACCGGCACGATGGCGCCCTTGCTGGCCATCATGGTCGCGGTGCCGACCTCGAAGACCTGCAGGATGTTGGGCGCGTTGCCGGCACGGTAGGCGGCAATGGCCGCCGGCATGGATTCGTCGTACGTGCCCTTGAACGTGGGCACGACCTTGTACTCTTTCTGGCTCTCGTTGAAGCCCTTGGCGAGATCGTTGACCCATTCGCCGAGCGGGCCGCCCATGGCGTGCCACCACTGGATTTCGGTTTGCGCTTGGGCCTGGAAGGAGGGCAGGGCGAGGGCAAGGGCCAGCGCAGCTCCGGCAAGTCGTAGTTTCATCAAGACTCCTGAGTTAATTCTTGAGGTTATCAACAAAATATGACGATTCCATTTAACACGACGGCGGCGAGGCGCCACAACCGGGGTTTCCATAGGGTTCTCCCCCTTCGCCCGGCGCGTGAATGCTGCGCTGCGGTAATATTCAATCCCAGCACGGCCGTCCCGTTCTGGCTGCAATTCCAGGACCTCATGAACGCTCCCACAACGCTCAATCACCTCATGGCCGCTGCCGATGAGGCACCACGCCTGCGCGAAATTCCCTATAACTACACCTCGTTTTCCGACCGCGAGATCGTGATCCGTCTGCTGGGCGCACGGGCCTGGGACGTGCTGGGTTCCCTGCGCGAGGAGCGCCGCACCGGACGCTCGGCGCGCATGCTGTACGAGGTGCTGGGCGACATCTGGGTGGTGCAGCGCAACCCGTATCTGCAGGACGATCTGCTGGACAACCCGAAGCGGCGCAAGCTGCTGGTGGAGGCCCTGCACCACCGCCTGGCCGAAGTGGGAAAACGCCGCACACCCGCGATGGATGCCGGGCGCGATGTCATTGTGGGTGAGCTTCTTGAGGCTGCGGCCCAAGCGGTTCGTGCATTTGACGCTACATTTCTGGAAGCAGCCAGCCTGCGTCGCCAGACCCGGCGCCGGCTGCTGAAGTGCACCGCGAAAGACAACATCAAGTTCGATGGCCTCTCGCGCGTCTCGCACGTGACCGATGCCACCGACTGGCGCGTGGAATACCCGTTCGTGGTGCTGACTCCCGACACCGAGGCCGAGATGGCGGCCTTGGTCAAGGGCTGCATCGAGCTGGGCCTGACCATCATTCCGCGCGGCGGCGGCACCGGCTACACCGGCGGTGCCATTCCTTTGAGCTGGAAAAGCGCGGTCATCAACACCGAAAAGCTCGAGGCCATGACCGAGGTCGAGATGGTCTCGCTGCCCGGGCTGGCGCAGCCGGTGGCCACCGTGTGGACCGAGGCGGGCGTGGTGACGCAGCGCGTGGCGGACGCCGCCGAGCGCGGCGGCTATGTGTTTGCGGTCGATCCGACCTCGGCCGAGGCCTCGTGCATCGGCGGCAACATCGCCATGAACGCGGGCGGCAAGAAGGCCGTGCTGTGGGGCACCGCGCTGGACAACCTGGCCTCGTGGCGCATGGTGACGCCGCAGGCGCAGTGGCTCGAAGTCACGCGGCTGAACCACAACCTGGGCAAGATTCACGATGCCGAGCTGGCCAGCTTCGAGCTGCGCTACTTCGAGGCCGACGGCAAGACGGCAGTGCGCACCGAGCGGCTCGACATTCCCGGCCCGACCTTCCGCAAGGAAGGGCTGGGCAAGGACGTGACCGACAAGTTCCTCTCGGGCCTGCCCGGCATCCAGAAAGAGGGCTGCGACGGCCTGATCACCAGCGCGCGCTGGATCGTGCACCGCATGCCGGTGCACACGCGCACCGTGTGCCTGGAGTTCTTCGGCAATGCCAAGGACGCGGTGCCCAGCATCGTCGAGATCAAGGACTTCATGTTTGCCGAGCAGAAGCGCTCGGGTGTGCTGCTCGCGGGCCTCGAACACCTGGACGACCGCTACCTGAAGGCCGTCGGCTACGCCACCAAGTCCAAGGCGCATGGTGGCGGCCTGCCCAAGATGGTGCTGTTCGGTGACATCGCGGGCGACGACGCCGACGCCGTGGCGCGCGTCACCTCCGAGGTGGTGCGCATCGCCAACTCGCGCAGCGGCGAGGGCTTCATCGCCATCAGCCCGGAAGCGCGCAAGAAATTCTGGCTGGACCGCAAGCGCACCGCGGCCATCTCCAAGCACACCAACGCCTTCAAGATCAACGAGGACGTGGTGATCCCGCTGCCGCGCATGGCCGAGTACACCGACGGCATCGAGCGCATCAACATCGAATTGAGCCTGCGCAACAAGCTCCAGCTGTGCGACGAGCTGGAGACTTTCTTCACGCGCGGCAACCTGCCGCTGGGCAAGCAGGGTGATGCGGGCGAAGTGCCGTCGGCCGAGCTGCTGGAAGACCGCGTGGCGCAGGCGCTGGCGTTGATCCGGGACGTGCGCGTGCTGTGGCGCGGCTGGCTGCAAGGCGTGGCCGAGCTGTTTCCCGGGCTGCAGGACCATTCGCTGCGCGCCAGCTGGAAGACGCAGATCCGCGCCCCGCTGCAGGCGATTTTTTCGGGCGACGCGTTCAAGCCGGTGCTGGAGGAATGCAATGCGATCCACAAGCGCGTGCTCAAGGGCCGCGTCTGGGCCGCGCTGCACATGCACGCGGGCGACGGCAATGTGCACACCAACATCCCGGTCAACAGCGACGACTATGACATGCTGCAGGCCGCGCACGAGGCGGTCAAGCGCATCATGGCGCTGGCGCGCTCGCTGGACGGCGTGATCTCGGGCGAGCACGGCATCGGCATCACCAAGCTCGAGTTCCTGACCGACGCCGAGCTCCAGCCGTTCACCGACTACAAGCGCCGGGTCGATCCCGAAGGGCGCTTCAACAAAGGCAAGCTGCTACGAAATTCGGAGCCTACGGTTCAGGGTGGACAAGGGTTAGACGGGGGAGGGGCCCTGTCGAACCCGATCTTTGCCGATTTGACCAATGCCTACACGCCCAGCTTCGGCCTCATGGGGCACGAGTCGCTGATCATGCAGCAGTCCGATATCGGCGCCATCGCCGATTCGGTGAAGGACTGCCTGCGCTGCGGCAAGTGCAAACCCGTGTGCGCCACCCATGTGCCGCGCGCCAACCTGCTGTACAGCCCGCGCAACAAGATCCTGGCGACCTCGCTCCTGGTCGAGGCCTTTTTGTACGAAGAGCAGACCCGGCGCGGCGTCTCGATCCGGCACTGGGAGGAGTTCGAGGACGTGGCCGACCACTGCACCGTGTGCCACAAGTGCCTCTCCCCGTGCCCGGTCGACATCGACTTCGGCGATGTGTCGATGAACATGCGCAACCTGCTGCGCAAGATGGGGCAAAAGAGCTTTCGCCCCGGCAATGCCGCCGCCATGTTCTTCCTCAATGCCACCAACCCGCAGACCATCAAGCTGATGCGAGGCGCCATGGTCGGCGTCGGCTTCAAGGCCCAGCGCCTGGCCAACGACCTGCTGCGCCGGCTGGCGAAGACGCAGACCGCCAAACCGCCGGCCACGGTCGGCGCCGCGCCGGTCAAGGAACAGGTGATCCACTTCATCAACAAGAAGATGCCCGGCGGCCTGCCCAAGAAGACGGCGCGTGCGCTGCTCGACATCGAGGACAAGGACTACGTGCCGATCATCCGCAACCCCAAGGGCACCACGCCTGAGACGGAGGCGGTGTTCTACTTTCCGGGCTGCGGCTCCGAGCGGCTGTTCTCGCAGGTCGGGCTCGCGACCCAGGCCATGCTCTGGCACGCCGGTGTGCAGACCGTGCTGCCGCCCGGCTACCTGTGCTGCGGCTATCCGCAGCGCGGCGCGGGCCAGTACGACAAGGCCGAGAAAATCATCACCGACAACCGCGTGCTGTTCCACCGCGTGGCCAACACGCTGAACTACCTGGACATCAAAACTGTGGTGGTGAGCTGCGGCACCTGCTACGACCAGCTGCAGGGTTACGAGTTCGACAAGATCTTCCCAGGCAGCCGCATCATCGACATCCATGAATACCTGCTGGAAAAAGGCATCACGCTGCCCGCGGGGCAGGGGGGCTACCTGTACCACGAGCCTTGCCACAATCCCATGAAGCTCGGCGACCCGATGAAAACGGTCAAGGCGCTGGTCGGCGACAACGTGATCAAGAGCGAGCGCTGCTGCGGCGAATCCGGCACGCTGGGCGTGACCCGGCCCGACATCGCAACCCAGGTGCGGTTTCGCAAGGAAGAAGAAATCCGCAAGGGCGAAGCGCAACTGCGCGACGCCGGCCTGGTGGGCGGACAAGACAACGTCAAGATCCTGACCAGTTGCCCGAGCTGCCTGCAGGGGCTCAAGCGCTACGGCGATGACCTGCAGAACGGCCTGCTCGAGGCCGACTACATCGTGATCGAGATGGCGAACAAGATCCTGGGCGAGCAATGGCTGCCCGAGTACGTGGCGGCCGCGAATGCGGGCGGGATCGAGCGCGTGCTGGTCTGATACCTTGCGGGACAGACCGGAGCGCAGCGGAGCTCTGTCCCCAACACTTTAGAGGAGCCTTCCATGGCCGGTTTGAAATCCGGGGCGCCCACGCCCCAAGACATCACGGTGCACAGCCAGTCGCGCGTGCTGGAAATCACGTTTTCGGACGGCGCCGCGTTCCGCATTCCGTTCGAACTGATGCGCGTGTATTCGCCCTCGGCCGAGGTGCAGGGCCACGGCGCCGGCCAGGAAGTGCTGCAGACCGGCAAGCGCGAGGTGGACCTGGTGGCGCTGGAGCCGGTGGGCAACTACGCCGTGCAGCCGAGCTTTTCCGACGGACACAACACCGGCATTTTCTCGTGGGACTACCTGTACTTTCTGGGCTCCCAGCAGGACAAGCTGTGGGCCGACTACACGGAGCGCCTGCGGGCAGCCGGTGTCGATCGCGACGCGCCCATGCCGCCTAAGGGCGGGCACGCCTGCGGCAGCCATTGAGCATTTCAAAGACTATCGTTTTCGTAGCAAGCATTGAAGGCGCAGCAACGACTGGAGCCTGATTTTCTTTGTAATCCCGTCAAATCTCCGACACAATGCAGGGATGTCGCCACGACGGCGCCGTTTCCGCTCTAGCATCTGCACCATGACAACAACGCATTTCGGTTTTCAATCGGTCGACGAAGGCGACAAGGCGCGCCGGGTCCGCGGCGTGTTCGATTCGGTCGCGCCCAAATACGACCTGATGAACGACCTCATGTCGCTGGGCCTGCACCGCGCCTGGAAGGCCTACACGGTGCTGGTGGCCGACGTGCGCGAGGGCGCCTCGGTGCTCGATATCGCGGGCGGCACGGGCGACCTGGCGCTGGCCTTTGCCAAAAAGGCCGGCGCGTCGGGCCGGGTGGTGCACACCGACATCAACGAGGCCATGCTGCGCACCGGGCGCGAGCGCCTGCTCGATGCGGGCGTGGCGTTGCCGACACTGGTGTGCGACGCCGAAAAGCTGCCGTTTGCCGGCGACTCGTTCGATGTGGTCAGCGTCGCCTTCGGCCTGCGCAACATGACGCACAAGGACGCGGCGCTGGCCGAAATGAACCGGGTATTGAAACCCGGCGGCAAGCTGCTGGTGCTCGAATTCTCCAAGGTGGCCAAGCCGCTCGAGAAGATTTACGACTGGTATTCCTTCAAGGTCCTGCCCGGTCTGGGCAAGCTGGTGGCGGGCGACGACGCCAGCTACCGCTACCTGGCGGAGTCGATTCGCATGCACCCCGACCAGCAGGGGCTCAAAGCCCTGATGAAACAAAGCGGCTTTGGCCATGTGGACTATCACAACCTTTCCGGCGGCGTCGTGGCGCTGCATGTTGGAATCAAGTGTTAGCGCATCCAAAAAAAGGGGAGATTGACATGAAGTACTGGTCCTTGATTCTGGTGGCCGCTCTGGCGCTGTCGAGCCTGAACGCAGAAGCGGCCCGGCGCCTGGGCGGCGGCCGCTCCTTCGGCCAGCAGTCCGGCAACGTGACGCAGCGCGAGGCCGCCCGGGCGCCGGTTACGCCGGGCGGCGCCACGCAAAATGCGGCCAATGCGGCGCCGGGCGCGGCTGCTGCCAATGGCGCCGCCCAGGCGCCCCGCAAGCCGTGGGGCGGCATGCTCGGCGGTTTGGCGGCCGGCATGGGGCTTGCGTGGCTGGCGCACTCGCTCGGACTGGGTGCGGCATTCGGGCAAATCCTGCTGCTGGCGCTGGTGCTGCTGATCGGGCTTGCGGTGTACGGGATGGTGGTGCGTTCGCGCAGGGCGGCCGCCTCTTCGCAGGGGCCCTATGCGCTCCAGGGCGCCGGCAGCGCGCCGGCCGCGGTCACGCTGCGCCAGTACAGCCCCGACAACGTGGGCAACGATGCTTCGGCGCGTCCCTGGGAGCGCACCGGCATGGTGCTGGATCCGGACAAGTCACAGGACGGCGCGGCGGCCTTGCCCGGTCCAGGCTCGCTGATCGGTTCGGCCCTGGCCGGCTCGAAAACCTGGGGCGTTCCCCCAGGGTTCGATGTCGACGGATTTCTGGTGGCGGCCAAGCGCAACTTTGTGACGCTGCAGGACGCCTGGGATCGTGCCGATATCGGCATGCTGCGCACCATGATGACCGACGCCATGCTGGGAGAGATCAAGACCCAGCTGTCCGAGCGCGAAGTGCATACGGGCGGCCAGTCCAACCGGACCGACGTGGTGATGCTGCAGGCGCAATTGCTGGGCATCGAGGACCTGAGTGAGGGTTACCTGGCCAGCGTGGAGTTCTCCGGCATGATCCGCGAGGATCCGTCTGCCGGTCCGAGCCCGTTCCGGGAAGTCTGGAACATGTCCAAACCCAAGAGCGGCTCCAGCGGCTGGCTGGTGGCCGGGGTGCAGGCGCTCCAGTAGCGAACCGACCTGCGCGCCCGGCGCCGCAGATGTAGCGCCCAGCCTGGGGCGCAGTAACTTTCAGGGAATAATCGGGGACTATGGTCACATCGTCCCCTTTTTCTTTTTTGAACGACATTGTCGACAAGCTGGCCTCCAGCCTGCAGCCGCCCGGCTGGGTGGTCGACGAGGTGCAGCACCGCCTGGTGCTGTTCCTCAATCACGTGCTGCTGCAGGAGAGTGAGGCCATGGCCCGCCTTGCACGACAAAAAGACCGTGTGGTCCTTGCCCAATGGCGCTTATTCGCTATTAAATTTGTAGCAACACCGGCCGGCCTGCTCGATCTGGCGGCGCCGGGCGCGCAACCCGACCTGACGCTGTCGATGCTGGACGCGTCGCCGCTGGAGCTGGCCCAGGCGGCCTTGCGCGGCGACAAGCCCGCCGTTCGCATTGAAGGGGATGTGCAGCTCGCCGCCGAGGTCAACTGGCTGGTGGATCACGTGCGCTGGGACGTGGAAGAAGACCTGTCGCGCGTGCTGGGCGACGCCCCGGCCCATGCACTAGGCCAGGCCGCGCGCCGCATGGTGGATGGGCTGCGCCAGTTCACCAGCGCGCGTGCGCAAACGCCAGCGGGCCCCGGCAAGGCGCAGCCATGAGGCGTATTTTCCGGGGTACCTTTATCGTCCTGATTGCGCTGCGCTATGGGCTCGACGAACTGGTGCTGACCAGCTTCCAGAAGCCCTGGCTGCGGGTGATTGCGCGCGTGGTCTCGGTCGGGCGCAACCTGCAGGCGCCGCGCGGGCAGCGGCTGCGCGAGGCGCTGGAGCGGCTGGGGCCGATCTTCGTTAAATTCGGCCAGGTGCTCTCGACCCGGCGCGACCTGCTGCCCACCGACATTGCCGACGAGTTGGCGCGGCTGCAGGACCGCGTGCCCCCGTTTGACTCGGCCATCGCGGTGGCGACCATCGAGCGCGCCTTTCGCAAGCCGGTGGGCGAGATTTTTACCAGCTTCGACCGCGAGCCGGTTGCCAGCGCCTCGATTGCGCAGGTGCACTTCGCCATGCTGCGGGGCCGCGATGGCCACGAGCGCGAAGTTGCCGTCAAGGTGTTGCGTCCCAACATGCTGCCGGCGATCGAGAAAGACCTGAGCCTGATCCGCATGCTGGCCGGCTGGGTGGAGGACCTGTCGAGCGACGGCAAGCGCCTGAAGCCGCGCGAGGTCGTCGCCGAGTTCGACAAGTACCTGCACGACGAGCTGGACCTGGTGCGCGAAGCCTCGAGCGCCGCGCAACTGCGCCGCAACATGCAGGGGCTCGATCTGGTGCTGATCCCCGAGATGTTCTGGGACTACTGCATGCCCGACGTGATCGTGATGGAGCGCATGAAGGGCGTGCCCATCAGCCAGATGGAGCGCCTGCGCGCCGCCGCGGTCGACATCCCGAAGCTGGCGCGCGACGGCGTGACGATTTTTTTCACCCAGGTGTTTCGCGACGGGTTTTTCCACGCCGACATGCACCCGGGCAACCTGCAGGTCAGCGTCGAGCCGGCCACGCTGGGGCGCTACATTCTGCTGGACTTCGGCATCGTGGGCACGCTCACCGAGTTCGACAAGGAATACCTGGCGCAAAACTTCACGGCGTTTTTCCGGCGTGACTACAAGCGCGTGGCCGAGCTGCATATCGAGTCCGGCTGGGTGCCGGCCGGCACCCGCGTGGACGAGCTGGAGTCGGCCATCCGCAGCGTCTGCGAGCCGTACTTTGACCGGCCCCTGAACGAAATCTCGCTGGGCATGGTGCTGATGCGGCTGTTCCAGACCTCGCGGCGCTTTCAGGTGGAAATCCAGCCGCAGCTGGTGCTGCTGCAAAAGACCCTGCTCAACATCGAAGGCCTGGGCCGCGAACTCGACCCCGAGCTCGACCTGTGGGCCACCGCCAAGCCGTTCCTGGAGAAGTGGATGCTGGAGCAGGTCGGACCGCAAAAGCTCATTGACCAGCTCAAGGACCAGGCGCCTCGCTATGCCAAGCTGTTGCCGGAGCTGCCGCGCCTGTTGCACGACTACCTGCTGCAACGTCCCGGCGACCAGCGGCGCGATCTGTCCGAGCTGCTGGCCGAGCAAAAGCGCACCAACAAGCTGCTGCAGGGACTGATCTACGGCGGCGTCGGCTTTGTGCTGGGCCTGATCGTGATGCAGATCGTGCTGCGCGTGCGGCTGTTCTAGCGTGGCGCAGCACGCGAAGCGTGGGGAGCACGAACGCCGCGAAGGGCCGCCCCGAGCAAGTTCAGCCCCCTCGGGGGGTAGCGCAGCACACGAAGTGGCAAGCGTGGGGGTTCACCATTTGCCGGGATAATGCCGGGCACGAAAAGGAGAGTGCGCTGTGCTTTTGACCCTGGTCATTGTCTATCTGCTTGTCACCATCTCGATCGGCCTGTACGCGGCCAGGCGCGTCAAAAACTCGGCCGACTACGCCATTGCGGGCCGCGGCCTGCCGCTGGCCATGATCGTGACCACCACGTTTGCGACCTGGTTCGGCTCCGAGACGGTGCTCGGCATACCGGCCAAGTTCGTGGGCGGCGGCCTGAACGGCGTGGTGGAAGACCCGTTCGGGGCCGGCACCTGCCTGATCCTGGTGGGGCTGTTTTTTGCGGGCAGGCTGTACAAGATGAACCTGCTGACCATCAGCGACTACTACCGCGAGCGCTTTGGCCGCACCGTGGAGGTGGTGTGCTCGCTCATCATCATGCTCAGCTACCTGGGCTGGGTGTCGGCCCAGGTCACCGCGCTGGGCCTGGTGTTCAACCTGCTCTCGCAGGGCGCCATCAGTATTTCTGCGGGCATGGTGATCGGCGTGGTGTCGATCCTGGCCTACACGCTGTTTGGCGGCATGTGGTCGGTAGCCGTTACCGACTTCATCCAGATGATCATTCTGGTGATCGGCCTGGCCATCCTGGCGGTGTTTGCGGGTCGTCAGGCGGGCGGTGCCGACAAGGTGGTGCACCTGGCTCTCAGCCGCGACCTGTTCAAATTCTGGCCCGAGCCGACCTTCAAGGACATGCTGTTTTTCTTTGCGGCGGCCATCACCATGATGCTGGGCTCGATTCCGCAGCAGGACGTGTTCCAGCGGGTCATGTCGGCCAACAGCATGGGTGCCGCCACCAAGGGCCCCGTGATCGGCGGCGTGTGCTACATCCTGTTTGCGTTCGTGCCCATGTTCCTGGTAACCAGTGCGCTGATCATCATGCCGGAGCAGACCGCTGCGCTCCTGAAGGACGACCCGCAGAAGGTGCTGCCCACGCTGGTGCTGGAGCACATGCCGTTCGTGATGCAGGTGCTGTTCTTCGGCGCCCTGCTGTCGGCCATCAAATCCACGGCGTCGGCCACCCTGCTGGCGCCCAGCGTGACGTTTGTGGAGAACATCTGGCGCCAGTTCAAGCCGCGCATCAGCGACCGCCAGGAGCTCAAGACCATGCGTGTGACCGTGCTCGTGTTCAGTTCCCTGGTGCTGCTGTATGCGATCAGGACGCAGGGCACGCCGATCTATGAAATGGTGTCCGGGGCCTATCAGGTGACCCTGGTGGGGGCTTTTGTGCCGCTGGTGTTCGGGCTGTACTGGAAGAGGGCGACCACCCAGGGCGCGATATTCTCCATTGTGCTGGGCGTGCTGGCCTGGGTGCTGTTTCTCGCCACTCCGGCCGGGGACGAGTTTCCGGCGCAGCTCGCGGGTGTGCTGGCCGCGCTGACGGGCATGCTGATCGGCTCGCTGGGGCCACAGGCCATCAGGAACAGCCATGCGTCGCACCACAAGCTGGCGGCCGCAGGCTGACGCGCCGATCATCTGGCCGGGGCATTGGAGGTTGGGGGCTTGATTTTTGGGTCAACGCCTATAATTGAGGGTTTTGCACCTTCCCCAAGCCCTTAACGCCATGCCAATCTACGCTTACAAATGCGAGTCCTGCGGGTACAGCAAAGACGCATTGCAAAAAATCTCGGATGCACCCCTGACGGTCTGCCCCCATTGTGGCGCATCGACCTTCCAGAAGCAGCTCACCGCGGCCGGTTTTCGGCTCAAGGGGTCCGGCTGGTACGCCACGGACTTCCGCGGCGGCGCCAGCGACGCCCCGGCGGTGCCGGCAACGGCGACCGACGGCAACAAGACTGAAGCCAACACCGGCAGCAAGCCGTCCGAAGGGGCTGCCACGACGGCCAAATCTGACGCCGCACCTGCCAAGTCCGAGGCCGCGCCCGCCAAATCCGACACTGCGCCCGCGGCCGCGGCGCGCCCGGATCACTGAGGGGCAGGGATGGCCGCAATCCGAAAATGGCTGCTGGCTGGCCTGCTGGTGATCGTGCCTGTGGCGATCACCGTCTGGGTGCTCAACTGGATCGTCGGCACCCTTGACCAGACCCTGCTGATTCTGCCCACGCAGTGGAACCCCGATAAGTTACTGGGGTTCCACATTCCCGGCTTTGGCGTGCTGCTGGCGCTGGCCATTTTGCTGGTGGTCGGCGCCACCGCCACGAATTTCTTTGGCAGGAAACTGCTCGACTGGTCGGATGCCGTGCTGCACCGTATTCCGGTGGTGCGCTCCATTTATTCGGGCGTCAAGCAAGTGTCCGACACGTTGTTTGCCGAGAACGGCAATGCGTTTCGCAAGGCCGTGCTGTTGCAGTGGCCACGCGAAGGTGTCTGGACCATCGGTTTCGTGACGGGCGTGCCCGGCGGCGACGTGGTGAACTATTTGCGGGATGATTTTTTGAGTGTGTATGTGCCCACCACGCCCAATCCCACCGGCGGCTATTTCGTGATGCTCAAGAAGAGCGATTGCATCGAACTCAAGATGAGCGTCGACGAAGCGTTCAAATACGTGGTTTCGATGGGCGTGGTGATTCCAGGCAGCCCGGGCGCGGCCGCTGTCAAATAAACCCCCAACCCCGTTCGCGCCGAGCTGATCCGGCGTGCATTTAGTGAAGAGAAGTTGAAGAGAAATACCATGGCCATGCGTTCCCACTATTGCGGTCTTGTGACCGAAGCCCTGATGGGCCAAACCGTTTCCCTGTGCGGCTGGGTGAACCGCCGGCGTGACCACGGCGGCGTGATTTTTGTCGATTTGCGCGACCGCGAAGGCTATGTGCAAGTGGTGTGCGACCCCGATCGCGCTGCGATGTTCGAGACCGCCGAAGGCCTGCGCAACGAGTTCTGCATTCAGGTCAAGGGCCTGGTGCGCGCGCGCCCCGAGGGCACCGTCAACGACCACCTCAAGAGCGGCAAGATCGAGGTGCTGTGCCACGAGCTCACGGTGCTGAACCCGTCCGTGACGCCGCCATTCCAGCTCGACGACGACAACCTGTCGGAAACCACCCGCCTGACGCACCGCGTGCTGGACCTGCGCCGTCCGTACATGCAGAACAACCTGATACTGCGCTACAAGACCGCGATGGAAGTGCGCAAGTTTCTCGATGCCCACGGCTTCATCGACATCGAAACCCCGATGCTGGGCAAGTCCACGCCCGAAGGCGCGCGCGACTACCTGGTGCCTTCGCGCGTGCACGCCGGCACGTTCTTTGCGCTGCCGCAAAGTCCCCAGCTGTTCAAGCAGCTGCTGATGGTGGCCGGGTTCGACCGCTACTATCAAATCACCAAGTGCTTCCGTGACGAAGACCTGCGCGCCGACCGCCAGCCCGAGTTCACGCAGATCGATATCGAGACCTCGTTCCTGACCGAGCAGGAAATCCGCGACCTGTTCCAGGGCATGATCAGCACCGTCTTCAAGAACACCTTGAACGTTGATTTGGGCGAATTTCCGGTCATGGCTTATTCAGAGGCCATGCACCGTTTCGGCTCTGACAAGCCGGACCTGCGCGTCAAGCTCGAACTGACCGAACTGACCGATGTGATGGCCGACGTGGGCTTCAAGGTCTTCTCCGGCGCCGCCACCATGAAGGGCGGCCGCGTGGTGGCCCTGCGCGTACCGGGCGGTGCCAAAGAGGCCGGTGGCCTGAGCCGCGGCGAGATCGACGGCTACGCCGAGTTCGTCAAGATTTACGGCGCCAAGGGCCTGGCCTACATCAAGGTCAACGAGCAGGCCATGGGCCGTGAGGGCCTGCAAAGCCCGATCGTCAAAAACATTCACGACGAGGCCCTTGCGCAGGTTCTGGCGCGTACCGGCGCCCAGGACGGCGACCTGATTTTCTTCGGCGCGGACAAGGCCAAAATCGTCAACGACGCCATGGGCGCCTTGCGCCTGAAGATTGGCCTGAGCGAGTTCGGCAAGAAGAACGGCCTGTTCGAGGCCGACTGGCGGCCGATGTGGGTGGTGGACTTCCCGATGTTCGAGTTCGACGAGGAAGCCCAACGCTACACCGCCGTGCATCACCCGTTCACCGCGCCCAAGGATGGCCATGAGGACTGGATGGTGACCGCGCCCGAGAAATGCATCGCCAAGGGCTACGACATGGTGCTCAACGGCTGGGAAATCGGCGGTGGTTCGGTGCGTATCCACCAGGCCGACGTGCAACAAAAGGTGTTCGACGCGCTCAAGATCAGCGCCGAAGAAGCCCAGCACAAATTCGGTTTCCTGCTCGATGCGCTGCAGTACGGCGCACCGCCGCATGGCGGCCTGGCGTTCGGGCTGGACCGCATCGTCACGCTCATGACGGGCGCCGACTCGATCCGCGACGTGATCGCCTTCCCCAAGACCCAGCGCGCGCAGGATCTGTTGACGCAGGCGCCCACGCCGGTGGACGAAAAGCAGTTGCGCGAACTGCACATCAAACTCAGGAATGCCGACCCGGTCAAGCCGGCCTGAACCGGCTCACGCAGCGGGGCCTGGGACGGTTCGGCGGCGGCCTTGAGGCACAATGAAAGGGCACCGAATCGGTGCCCTTTTTCATGCTCAAACCCTACAAGATTCCCCAATCCGTGCTGGTGGTGATCTACACCCCGGCGCTCGACGTGTTGCTGATCAAGCGTGCCGACGCTGACGATTTCTGGCAGTCCGTGACCGGCAGCAAGGATTACGCCACCGAGGATTTCCGGCACACCGCGGCGCGCGAAGTGCTGGAAGAAACGGGCATCGACTGCTCCCCTGGCACCCCGCTGGCCGCCGGTTTGCGCGACTGGGGGCTGGAGAACGTGTATGACATTTACCCGCGCTGGCAGCACCGTTACGCGCCAGGGGTCACGCGCAATACCGAGCATGTGTTCGGGCTCATGGTGCCGCCGGGCACGCCGGTCACCTTAAGTCCGCGCGAACATACGGCCTGCCAGTGGCTGCCCTGGCACGAGGCGGCCGACCGGTGCTTTTCGCCCTCCAATGCCGAAGCCATCCTGTTGTTGCCAAAATTTATCGGAGTAAAGTTTGGGGCATGAGCATTCTTCGCGTGGCCACCTACAACATCCACAAGGGTGTGCAAGGCATCGGCCCGCGCCGCCGGCTTGAAATCCATAACCTGGGCCATGCTGTCGAGCAGCTGGACGCCGACGTCGTGTGCCTGCAGGAGGTGCGCAAGCTGCACCGGCGTGAAGAGCAGCACTTCACCCACTGGCCCGATCTGCCGCAGGCCGAGTTCCTGGCCCCCGAAGGTTACGAAGCGGTGTACCAGACCAATGCCGTCACGCGCCACGGCGAGCATGGCAATGCGCTGCTGTCGCGCTGGCCCGTCATGGACCACCAGCATGAAGACATGTCGGACCATCGCTTCGAGCAGCGCGGACTGCTGCATGTCGAGGTGCACGCCCATGGCCGGACCGTGCATGTGATCGTGGTGCACCTGGGGCTGATCCCGGCCAGCCGCACGCGCCAGGTGGCGCAGCTCAAGCGCTTTATCGAGCGCGAGGTGCCGGCGCAGGCTCCGCTGCTGGTGGCTGGCGACTTCAATGACTGGGGCGTGCAGATCAAGCGGGCATTGGGCGCTATTGATTTGGTGGCGTTTGACGGTACGCGAAACGCGACCTATCCAGCCCGTCTGCCGGTGGTCCAGCTCGATCACATCTATTCGCGGGGCCTCAAACCGGTGGGGCTGGAGATTCCGCGCGGGCGCATCTGGTGGCGCATGTCGGATCATTTGCCGCTGATTGCCGAATTTGAAATCTGACATGCCCCGACCGGACTTGCTGCAGCGTCGTGAACACCAGGTCCAGTTGTTGCAAGGCAGCAAGGAGTTCTTCCCCGCTCTGATCGATGCCGTGGATCGGGCGCTGGCAGAGGTTCGGCTGGAATCCTATGTCTTCGACTTCACCGGCACCAGTGTTGGCGTGGCGCAGGCGCTGGTTCGTGCGGCACGGCGCGGCGTGACGGTGCAGTTGGTGGTCGATGGCGTGGGCACCGGCACACTCCCGCCCGAATGGCGCGAGCGCTTCGATCAGGCGGGTGTGCAGTGGCGGGTCTATGCGCCGCTGGGGCCGCTGGGCTACCTGCTCCCCAGCCGCTGGCGACGCCTGCACCGCAAGCTGTGCGTGGTCGACGGCCAGTTGGCCTTTTGCGGGGGCATCAATATTCTGGACGACTTGCATGACCCCAACTACGGCACGCTGGCCGCGCCGCGCCTGGACTTTGCCGTGCGCGCGAGCGGCTTGCTGGTGCACGAGATGCGCAACACCATGGCGCAGCTGTGGTGGCGCATGCAGGCCGTGCGTGACGTGCGCCGGCACAATTTCCCGGCGGCGCTGAGTTCGCTGCGCACGGGCCATCTTTTCGGCACACAGGGCGACAACGACGTCATCGCGGGGGGTATTCACCTGGCCCGGGCGTTCCTGCTGCTGCGCGACAACGTGCGCCACCGCAGCCGGATCGAGAAGGCCTACCGCCGGGCCATTGGCGAGGCGCGGCAGGAAATCATCATTGCCAATGCCTATTTCGTGCCCGGTCGCAAGCTGCGCCGGGCGCTCATGATGGCAGCGCAGCGCGGCGTGCGGGTGCGGCTGCTGCTGCAGGGCAAGTACGAGTATTTCATGCAGTACCACGCGGTCCGGCCGGTGTACGGCGCGCTGCTGGCCGCCGGGGTCGAGATTTACGAGTATTCGGCGAGTTTTCTGCATGCCAAGGTGGCGGTGATGGACGGGCATTGGGTGACGGTGGGTTCCTCCAACCTGGACCCCTTGAGCCTGCTGCTGGCGCGCGAGGCGAACGTGGTGGTCGACGATGCCGGCTTTGCGGCCGATCTGCGCGCCAGGCTGGTCGCGGCGATGGAGCATGGCGGCCAGCGCGTCGACCCGGCGCAGTATGCCAACCGACCATGGCAGCAGCGGCTGCGCGACCGCATTGCTTTCGGCCTCATGCGCGCCGCATTGTTTGTTACCGGCTATCGCTATTGACGCCTCGCCTGCTATTAAAGTGATAGCTGTATGAGAGCGGCTGATGTGGGCTGGTGGCAATAAAGGCGCCAAAGATCAATCGCTGGTAACATCATTTCATGCTACAGAAAACACCCGACATCATGAGCCCAGCTGACCAGGACGAAGGCACCCCCGTCTCCGTGAAGATACGCGAGCGGCTGATCGCCGCGCGCCATCGCTTTCACTCCAACGACAACATCGCCGATTTCATCGAACCGGGTGAACTCGACAGGCTGCTCGACGAGGTCGAGGTCAAGATGAAGGGCGTGCTCGACAGCATGGTGATCGACACCCACGGTGATCACAACACCAACAACACCGCGCGGCGCGTGGCCAAGATGTACCTGCGTGAGGTCTTCAATGGCCGTTACGTGCACGCGCCCACCATCACCGAGTTTCCGAATGTCGAGCACCTCAACGAGCTGATGATCGTCGGGCCCATCACCGTGCGCAGCGCCTGCTCGCACCACTTCTGCCCGGTGATTGGCAAGATCTGGATCGGCGTGATGCCCAACGAGCACACCAATGTGATCGGTTTGTCCAAATACGCGCGACTGGCCGAATGGGTCATGGGGCGCCCGCAAATCCAGGAAGAAGCCGTGGTGCAGCTGGCCGACCTGATCCAGGAAAAAACCCAGCCCGACGGCCTGGCCATCGTCATGCAGGCCAGCCACTACTGCATGGCCTGGCGCGGCGTGAAGGACATGGACAGCAAGATGATCAACTCGGTCATGCGCGGTGTGTTCCTGAAGGACCCGAACCTGCGCCGCGAATTTTTATCCCTGATTCCGCAAAAGGATTGATGCCATGCTTGTACGTTTGCTTTATGCCAGCCGCGCGGTGGACTCGAGCCCCGGCGCCATCGAGTCGATCTTGACGCAGTCGCGCCAGTACAACCCCACCAGCGGCATCACGGGCATCCTGTGCTACGGCGGCGGCGTCTTCCTGCAGGCCATCGAAGGCGGGCGCATGCCGGTGAACGAGCTGTACGGCCACATCCAGAAGGATCCGCGGCACAAGGACGTGGTGTTGCTGAACTACGAGGAAATTTCCGAACGCCGCTTCGGCGGCTGGACCATGGGGCAGGTCAACCTGTCCAAGATCAACACGAATATCCTGATGAAGTATTCCGAGAAGCCCGAGCTCGACCCGTATGCGGTGTCGGGCACGGTGTCGCTGGCCCTGCTCGAGGAGTTGATGGCCACAGCGTCCATTTGCGGCAGGGCCTGATGGCGTCCCGCGCTTTGCCCTGCGCGCCCTTGCGGCGCGGTATGCGGCCGGTGTTGCCGTCCGCTGCCTGCATCCCGTGAGATGCCCGCCAGCGCCCTCGTCCTTGTCGTCCTCGCCGGACTGATTCACGCCAGCTGGAACATCGCCGCCAAGAAGGCGGGCGGCGATGCACGCTTCGTCGCCTTCAGCGGGCTGGTGACGATGCTGTCCTGGGCGCCGCTGGGCCTGTCGTTGGGCCTGCAGGCCGTGCCGCACTGGGGCCGCGCCGAATGGTCGCTGATCGTGGCCAGTGCGGCGCTGCACACGATCTACTACATCACGCTGCTGCGCGGCTACCGCAAGGCCGACCTGACGGTGGTTTACCCGCTGGCGCGCGGTTCGGGGCCGCTGCTGTCCTCGCTGGCAGCCATCGTGCTGCTGGGTGAGCATCTCTCGGCGCTGGGCTTGCTGGGCATTGGAGGCGTGGTGGCCGGCGTGCTCCTGATCGCGGGTGGCCCCGGCCTGTGGCAGGCGTCGCGGGACCCGGCCAGCGCGCTGCGCGTGCGCAAGGGCATGGTCTATGGGCTGCTGACCGGCGCCTTCATCGCCAGCTACACCGTGGTGGACGGCTATGCCGTCAAGTTCGTGCTGATATCGCCGATTCTGCTGGACTACGTGAGCAACGCGGTGCGCGTGGTGTTCCTGGCGCCGGTCGTGCTGCGCGACCGCCCGACCGCCCGGGCGCTTTGGCGCGGGCAATGGAAGTACGCCGTCCTGGTGGGCGTCCTCAGCCCGGCGTCCTACATTCTGGTGCTGTACGCGATGCGCGAGGCGCCGCTGTCGCATGTGGCACCGGCACGCGAGGTGTCCATGCTGTTCGCGGCGTTGATGGGCGGCCACCTGCTGGGCGAGGGCGGCCGCATGCTGCGCCTGCTCGGTGCTGCCTGCATTGCCGCGGGTGTGATGGCGCTGGCCCTGGGCTGAAGCGCAACGTGCCGTCATGACGTTGCCCGGCCCCGCCGCCCCCCTGCTCGTCGGCTGCGATTTCAGCAGCAGCCCGACGCGCCGCAAACCCATCGTTTTAGCCCTTGGGTCCTTGTCGGGTGGGCGTGTTGTGCTATCAAAACTGGAGCGAATCGAATCACTCGATGCGTTTGACTTGTGGCTGCGCGAACCCCACGGCTGGCTTGGCGCGTTCGACTTTCCGTTCGGCCTGCCGCGCGCGCTGGTCGAACACCTCGGCTGGCCCACGCACTGGGAGCCCTGTATCCGCCACTATGCCGGTCTGAGCCGCGAAGCGATTCGCGCCACCTTTGGCGCCTATTGCGATGCGCGGCCCGCGGGCGCCAAATTCGCGCACCGCAGGACGGATGGGCCCGCGGGTTCGAGTCCGTCCATGAAGTGGGTCAATCCGCCCGTGGCCTTCATGCTGCATGCGGGCGTGCCGCGCCTGCTGGGTGCCGGCGCGCATCTGCCGGGTCTGCATGAAGGTGACGTGGCGCGCGTGGCGCTGGAAGGCTATCCCGGCCTGCTCGCGCGCGAGGTGCTGGGCCGGCGCAGCTACAAGAGCGACAGCGCCGCCAAACAGACGCCCGATCGGCTGATCGCACGCAAGGACCTGATCACGGCGCTGGAACATGGCCAGACCCGTCTGGGCGTGCGTCTCAAGCTGACCCATGCCCAGCGCGATGCCCTGGTCGACGACGCCAGCGGCGACGCGCTGGACGCCACGCTGTGCCTGCTGCAGGCCGCCTGGGCGCAAGCCCGGCATGAACAGGGGGCGCCGCGCTACGGACTGCCCGTGGACTTTGACCCGCTGGAAGGCTGGATCGTGACCGCCTGAGCCGGGGTGGGCTGACGCATGGCCAGCAGCAACTCGGCATCGGTCCGGTACAGCTTCAGCCAGGGCCCCTCCAGCAATTCGCCGGCCTGGCGCAGCACGGTCTCGACCGGCAGCTTGAGGCCGCTGATGTGGAGCAGGATGCCGCGGCCGTTGAGCATCTGGCGCACCTGCCCAAAGCGCTCCACGCCCGTGGCGTCGACCCGGTTGATGGGGTGCGCGAACAGGCACACATGCTCGACGTGAAGCGAGGCGGCCAGGTGCTCCACGATGACGCGCTCGAAGTCGCTGGCCGATGCGAAGTCCAGTTCGGCGTCCATGCGCAGCGCATACACGTGCGGCGCCAGCGGCGGCAGCTGCCACTGGCGGCGGTCTCGCAAGCTGCCGTCCGGGTGCAGGCCGACCTCGATGATGCGCGGGTGCAGCCGCTGGTACAAGAAGTGGCTCAGGCTCATCAGCAGCCCGGCAATCACCCCCCAGTAAAGACTGGGCGAGCTCAGCACCGTGATCACGAAGGTCACGGCGGCGGTCAGGGCCTCGACCCGCGAGATCCGCCACACCCGCACAAAGGACGAGGGCTTGAGCAGGCCGTAGATGGCGGCGACTACCACGCCGGCCAGCACCGACTGCGGCACGTGGTGCAGCACCGGCGTCAGGAACAGCAGCGCGAGCAGCACCACGATCACCGACACGATCGTGGCCCAGCCGGTCTTGGCGCCCGCGTAGAGGTTCAGGGCCGACCGGGAGAACGATGAACTCGTGGGGAAGGCCCCGCACAGGCCGGAAGCGATTTTGGCCAAACCCTGTCCGATCAGGTCCTGGTTCTGATTCCAGCGTTGCCCGTCACGCTGGCTCTCGACCTTGGCACTGGAGGCGGTCTCCAGAAAACTCACCAGCGTGATCACCAGGACCGGAATCAGCAACTGACCCAACACCGGCCATGGCAGCAGCGACGGAATATAAAGCGCAGGCAGGCCGGCCGCCAGCGTTCCCACGACCCTGCCGCCGGCCGCTTCAAAGCCCATGGCGGCGCTCAGCGCCGATGCCGCGAGCACCACCAGCACGACCGCCGGAAAGCGCGGCACGAAGCGCTTGGCCAGCACCAGCGCGGCCAGGCTGCCCAGGCCAAAGGCCGCGGCCACGGCATGCAGATCCGGTTGCGCGAGCATTCGGCTCCAGCCACTCCTGAAGCCGAGCAGCGCCGGGATTTGCGAGATCAGAATCAGCACCGCCGCGGCCTGGGTAAAGCCCATGAGCACGGGCGAGCTCACCACATTGAGCAGCCAGCCGAAGCGCACGCCACCCAGCACCACTTGCAGCAGCCCCGACAGCAGCGTGAGCCAGACGGCGAGGTTGACCCACTCGGGGCTGCGGGGCGCGGCCAGACCCGTGAGCGAAGAGGCCACCAGCAGGCAGGTGAGCGCCGTCGGCCCGACCGACAGCCGGGTGGAAGAACTCCACAGCACGGCGACCAGTGCGGGCAGCATGGACGCGTAAATGCCGGTGACCAGCGGCATGCCTGCCAGTGCGGCATAGGCGACACCTTGAGGAATCACCATCAGGCCGACGGTGATGCCGGCCCAGAGTTCACCGTTCAGGGTTTGGCGGTCGGGCCGGGGCCAAGCCAGAAACGGAAACCAGCGATGCAGTTGCGCAATATTTGCCATATGCCGTCGATACTAACGCCGCCATCGCCCGGCGCGAGCGTCAGCGCTGCGGCATGTCCTTGTAGGAATAGCCCAGGCTGACGGTGGCGTCCGCGGGAATCGGCGGCATGCTTGCCTCCCAGGCATGCCAGGCTGCGCGCATGGCGTCCAGGCGTGCCGGTTCCAGCTTGGCGCGGTTGGCGCGTTCGCGCTCGTCGGCCGGAATGTTGAACAGGTAGTCGTTGCCATCCACCGACAGGTATTTCCAGTCGCCATCGCGCAGCGCGCGCTGGCCGCGGTGGTTCATGCGAAAGTAGAGCGGGCGGCGAAAGCTGTGCCCGGCGTCGCGCAGCACCGGCAGCAGCGACACGCCGTCCAGCGGGTAGTCGGGATGCGCCGCAACGCCGGCCGCATCCAGCAGGGTGGCCGACCAGTCCATGGTCATGCAGTGCTGCACGCTCTCGCCACCCGGCTGGATCAATGCCGGCCAGTGCGCGATCCACGGCACGCGGATGCCGCCTTCGGTCAGGTCCATCTTGCCGCCCACCAGCGGCCAGTTGTCGGAGAAGCGTTCGCCACCGTTGTCGCTGGTGAAGACCACCAGCGTGTTGTCGGTCAGGCCGTTTTTTTCGAGCGCGGCCATGATCCAGCCGATGCCCTCGTCCATATGGTGGATCATGCGGCGATAAATGTGGATGTTGCCGCCCGCGAGGTCGAACAGGTTGTCCTTGATGGCCGGCGCCTTGGCGGCGTCGTCACGCGTCTCCCATGGCCAGTGCGGCGCGGTGTAGTGCAGGCTGAGGAAAAAAGGCGCCGGCTGCTGCGCCATGCGCTCCACATAGTCGACCGCACGGCGCGAGAGCAGGTCGGTCAGGTAGCCCTCGTGGTGCTGCTCTTCTTCGCCGAAACAGAGATCGTGATTGCCACTCGAATCGCAATGGGTGAAGTAGTCGACGCCGCCCGAGGTCGGGCCGAAGAACTCTTCGTAGCCGGAGCGTAGCGGGCCGAAGTTCGGCAGGTAGCCCAGATGCCACTTGCCGATGAGGGCCGCGCGGTAGCCGGCGCCGCACAGCAGCGAGGGTAAGGTCGGGTGCTCGGGCGGCAGGCCCAGTGTGGCGCTGCCGCGGCTCTTGCTGTTGATCGGCTCCTCGGCGGCGCCGCGCAGGCGGTACTGGT
Organism: Rhodoferax sp.; assembly: GCA_031291295.1. Taxonomy (GTDB): domain Bacteria; phylum Pseudomonadota; class Gammaproteobacteria; order Burkholderiales; family Burkholderiaceae_C; genus Rhodoferax_A. The sequence continues at coordinate 55,617 of JARLJI010000103.1, forward strand.
AGCGCGCCGTCATCAGCGCAAAGCGCGTGGGGGAGCACACCGGCGAGTTCGCATAACCTTGCGTGAACTTGAGACCGTTCGCGGCGAGGCCGTCAAGCACGGGCGAGACGGGGCCGAACACGGCGTCCCGTCCGCCATAGCAGCCGAGGTCGGCATAGCCGAGATCGTCGGCCACGATAAAGATGATGTTGGGTTGTTTCATTAAAGCTCCACGGTTCTCGTTCATTCGACTTTCATCCCGGTGGCGCGGATGATCTGGGCGTAGTGCGCGGACACGTCTGCCAGGCGCTGGGCCGCCGCCGCGCCCGTGGCACCGTCGGGCTGGAGGTCCAGCGTATTCAGGCGCGCCTGCATGTCGGGGCGCGCGAATGCATCGGTGAAGGCCCGCTGCAGGATTTGCACCACGGGCTCAGGGGTGGCTGCGGGCACCATGGCGACGTACAGCACCTCTTGCGCCAACTCCTTGAATCCGGCCTCGGCCACGGTCGGTATGTTGGGCGCAAGTCTGGAGCGCTGCCGGCTGGTGACGGCCAGCGCGGTGACTTTGCCGGCCTTGACGTAAGGCAGCATGCCAGGCGTGGCCAGCACACCGCCGTCCACTTCTCCCGAGAGCACGGCGGTGACGGCGGGCGTGTTGCCTTTGTACGGAATGTGATTGAGCTTGGCCTTGGTCACCTCGGTGAACAGTTGCACCGCCAGGTGCCCCGGGCTGCCGCTGCCCGCCGAGCTGAAGTTCAGCGTTTTGGCCTTGGCCTGCGCGACAAGATCATTCATCGATTTGATCCCGGTCGACGGGTTGACCCCCACCAGCAGGCCGGAGGAGGCCATGATCATCAGCGGTTTGAGATCGCCCGGCTTGAAGGGCATGTTCTTGTAGATATGCGGATTGACCGTGAAGGTGGTGTCGATGCCGAACATCACGGTGTAGCCATCCGGCCGGCTCTTGGCCACATAGTCGGCGCCCAGGTTGCCGCCGGCCCCGGGCTTGTTTTCAACCACGAACGACTGCTTCAGGCTGGTTTGCAGGATGCTGGCCACCGAGCGCGCCAGAATGTCCGCCGGGCCACCGGGCGGAAAGGCGTTGACGAACGTCACCGGTTTGGCGGCGGGGTACATGCCCTGCGCGAGAGCAGGGGTGGCGTTCAGGCCCAGCGTGAACATCAGAGCCATGCCGCCGAGGGCCGCAAGCGGTTGTCGACGGGTCAGTTCGCGATGGATGGACATGGAGGAAGTCTTTCTCAGACGAAATTTGATGGCAGCGGAGCGGCTTGCTTGCTTCAGGGCTGTCGGATACCCGTGCGTTGACGAGGAGACTTTAACCAAAAGACCGCCGATTGGAGCAAGCCGCGTTGATGAAAGGCCAGATGCAAAAAAGCCGGCTGCGAGTGTATCCCGCAACCGGCTTTTTTACTGGCGACGCCAGAAAGGGCGTATCAAGGCCGCACGAGGATGCTGTCGTGCACGTCAACCACACCCTTGACGCCGCGGGCGATGCTCACGGCCCTGGCCTTCTCCGCATTCGACTTGGCAAAGCCGGACAGCTGAACGGTGCCGTTCAGGGTGTCGACCTTGATGGCTGTGGCATCCACTCCGTTATCTCCGACGAATTTGGCCTTCACCTGTGTGGTGATGGTTGCGTCGTCAATGTAGGCGCCAGCCGTTTCCTGGCCGCGCGAGACGGCGCAGCCTGTGGAGAGGATCGTGATTCCTGCCAGAGCGGCAAATGCAAGTGCGCGAGCGTATTTCATGGTGGTTCCTTCAAGTGAGTTGTTGTGATTTGGTGCTGTCGTTGTAAAGCTTGCCAATTTGCGGCACCACGCCAACCAGCTTGCACAATAATTGACGGCTAGATGGCGAGTCAGAGACCCAGTCCATTCACCTGCCATTGCGGCGTCGTGCAGAGAGCAGTAGCGCGGCAATGGCCGCACCTGCTGCGGCTGCAATCAACACCGACTTCATGGGTTGGCTGGCCACGTACTCTCCCGTGCTGTCGGCGTAGCGCGCCAAGGTTTTTTGTGCTTTGGCGCCTGCGTCGGAGGCAGCATCCAGGCCGCGCCGGGCGAACCGCTGTGCCTGGTCGAGTGACTCGTCGGCAAAGTTGCGGGTCGTGTCGTAAGCCTGCTCTGCTGATTTCAGCACGCGGTTCGCCAAGTCATGCGTCGTCTCTCCCGGATCGCGCAGGGAGGTGTTTTTTGAGGTGTCGATGCTCATGATCTGGTTCCTTATGAAGGGATGGTTGAATGATGGGGGTTGGCGCGGCTAGCCTTTTTTAAGCAGCCCTACCACGAAGCTGACGATGGCCATGATGACAAAAATGAAGAAAAGAATCTTGGCAATCTCGACAGCGCCGGCGACGATGCCGCCAAAACCGAAAATGGCTGCGATCAATGCAATCACCAGAAATACAACGGCGTAATGCAGCATGCGGATCTCCTTGCTGGGCGGTGCCCATTTGACGAGGCGTTCACTATCGAAGCACCTGTCGCAAGGTTAGAGCGGAAGTCGGCCGTTGTTCATCGGCGAGAGACTTGAGCCGTTGTCAGCGACTGCGTCGAGGTCTTGTAGGAATTCACCGACACAGGACCACCGCTTTTGTCGAACGTGGGTCAGGCCGCGCTGGCGCCCTTGGGCAAGACGGCAGAGATGCAGGTGCCGCCGCCGATGCGGGAAGTCACCGTGAGGCGCCCGCCGCCGGCTTCGACCCGGTGCCGCATGCCGATGAGCCCATGGCTCGAAAGGCGGGCCTGGGTCGTGTCGAAGCCTTTGCCGTCATCCTTGACCTCAACGCTGATGTAACTATCGAAGTTCTGCAGGCTGATGGTGACGTGCCGGGCCTGCGCATACTTGCCAATATTGGTCAGCGACTCCTGAAGCAGTCGATAGACCGTGAGTTGTGCAGCACCCCCCACTTCCACCGCCTCAAGGTCCGTGGTGACGCTGAGCCCTGCTCTTTCAGCAAATTCCTGCGCCAGAATTTCAAGCGAAGCCACCAGACCCAGGTGTGACAGCGACGATGGGCGCAAGTCTTCAATGATGCGGCGCGACAGTGCGATGCCGCTGTTAAGTGTGTCGGTCAGGTGTTGCAGGCGCTCGGCGACTTCTGGCGAGGCATTGACCTGTCTGGACTTGAGTCTCGCCACGTCCAGTTTGGCCGCCGTCAGCAGCGAGCCGAGTTCGTCGTGCAATTCTCGGGCCAGGTGGCCGCGCTCCTCTTCGCGCACCTGTTGCAAATGGGTCGCCAGCGCCGCCAGACTCTGGGTGCGCTCATGAACCTGACGCTCGAGCTGGTCGCGCTCTCTCTTCAGGGACTCCTGTTCGCGCTGCCCGGCCGCCCGCAGCGCACTGCTTTGCAGCAGGTACATGTAGAACGCAAGTAAACCAATCATGGCTACGAGTGCGATGCCGATGCGCGACAGTTGCAGCGCCCGCACCACCTGATCCTGATTGATGCTCATCTTGCGTACGCTCTGCGCAATCAATTTTGAACTCTGATTGCGGATGGCATCCATTTGCTCCTTGCCCACGTCGGTGAGCAGAACGGCTTTCCAGCCGTCCTCCTGGCCCTGCTTGCGCATGCGCACGCTCACAGCCATTTCGGTCATCTTGCCCGAGACGTCCTGTGACAGGCGGCCAAATTCGGCGAGTTCACCAGGGTCGGGCGCGTAGAGCTCGCGCAGACTATTCAAATTCTGGTTGACCTCGGCCAGGGCGGATTCATAGGGCTCCAGGTATTTGGGATCCCCCGTGAGCAGAAAACCGCGCTGCCCCGTTTCTGCATCCAGCATGAGTTTGAGCAGTGTGGTGAGCCCGGTACGGATGCTCTGCGCTTGCGCCATGTCCTGCATCGCAGCGACGGACCGCTTGTAGCCGGCTTCATTGATACCGATCAGAAGACACGCTGCCAGCACTGCCAAGGGCAGGCTGATCGTCATCTTGGGCATTACAAACCATCGCATAAGGGTCTCCAGTGAATACCGAGGATAAATCGTGAATAATCGGTGCAGCAACCTCACCGAAGGACACTAGATGATCAGGATTGGAATTGTCGATGACCATGCCATTGTGCGGTCGGGGCTGCGGCAGTTCTTTTCCGACCATGTGGATTTGCGGGTGGTGGGCGAGGCTGCCAGCGGGCGTGAAGCGATTGACCTGGTGCGCACCACCGAGATCGACGTGCTGGTGATGGACCTGTCCATGCCCGGGCAGAGCGGCATAGACGCGCTGGCGATGATTCGTGCCAAGGCGCCGGATATCGGTGTGTTGATACTGAGCGGCTATCCCGAGGAGCATTACGCCTTGAACCTTATTCGTCAGGGTGCCAGCGGCTACCTGAACAAGCAGTGCGAACCGCTGGAAATTGTCAATGCGATACGCACCATTGCGCTGGGCCGACGCTACATCTCGCCGTCGGTGGCGGAGCTCCTCGCACAGCAACTCAACCACAAGAACGACACCGCACCCCACGAGCAACTCTCGGAGCGCGAATTTCAGGTGTTCCTGAAACTGGCCAAGGGGGAAACAGCGGGCGACATCGCCAAGGCGCTGTCTTTGAGTGTCAAAACCGTCAGCACCTACCGTACCCGCCTGATGGAAAAAATGAATCTCTCGTCCAACAGCGACCTGACCTACTATGCGCTGAAAAACAAGCTTATTGATTGAACGGCACGCCCGACGGCGAGCCCATGCCGGCACAAAATTCAATCAGGGCGTCGATTTCATTGGATTTGTCAAAAACCGCGTCAACGCCCAACTGGGCGCAGCGCTTGCGGATATCGCGCGTGGCGTAGTTGGTGAGAACCACGACTTTCTGACTCGGCCGGCGATTGCGGCAGGCTTCCAGCACGTGAAGACCGCTGCCCTGCCGCAGAAACAGATCCACGATGGCCAGGTCCCACGCCTGGTCGTTCTGGGTCAACCATGCCTTGCCTTCATCCTCGGTCTCGGAAAATCCCACGGCCTTGACGCCCGCCAGTTCTTCCAGCGTCGCAACCAGGTTCTCGCGGATGGTCGCGTTGTCCTCAACGATGTAGGTTCTCGACGACACGGTAGGGTCTATTCATGGTTGTGGGGCGAAGGGTGTCCGTTGGCCGTATCGAAGTTTTACTGCCGGTTTGAAATGTATCGCGTTGCCAGGCTCTCCGATGCCAGCCATGATGTCGGCTTTATGTAGGACGGCGCCTACGCATCGCGTTTGTCGGTGTGGACTGACACGGCTTGGTGAAAGTGACTGACCGCCGCGGGATGTATTGCACAGCATACTGGGGCGAAACAACCAGGCGCCGCAAGACATGCTTTGCGCGGCGCGAGAGTCACCGTGAAAATTTCCTTCAAATCCCCATGGATCCGCTGGCCTGCCTGGCTGGCGTCGATCCTGATTGCGCTGGCGGGCATTGCATTTTTCTTCCCATGGGATCTGCTGCGTGGCCCGCTCAACCACTATGTCAGTGACCTCACGGGGCGCCGCTTCGAGATCACGCGGCGCCTGAACGTGCGACTGGGTTGGACGACACGCGTGATCGCCGACGGGATCGAATTTGCCAATCCCGCATGGGCGCACGATCCTTATCTGCTCAAGGCCGAGGCAGCGCAGTTCGAGGTCAGGCTCTGGCCCTTGCTGCACGGCAAGCTTGAGCTCCCCGCGGTGAGTTTGCGCAAGCCTCAGCTGTCGCTTCAGATCGAGCCCGACGGCAAGCGGACCTGGGCACTGGGCAAAGACACTTCCGACCGGAGCACGGTTCCCGAGATCGGCCGGCTGCAGGTTGACAACGGTACCCTGCACTATGTCGGCCATGCCCAGGGCGCCGACATTCTTGTTGATTTCGGCATGGATGCCAGGTCGAATGCCGCGTTGCCGCTGTCTTACTCGGCGCGCGGCGTGATGAAAAAGCAGGCATTCACAGCGCAGGGGCGCACCGGCAGCGTGCTGCAATTGAGCTCGGCCGCGCAGCAGCCCTTTCCCGTCGAGCTCCAGGCCACCGCGGGCCGGACCGCCCTGAAGGCCAGCGGCTCGATCGCCGGCCTGGCCGCGCTGGCGAGCGTGGACGCCACATTTGACATTCACGGCCAAAGCCTCGCAGAGCTCTATACCTTGCTCGGTGTGGTGCTGCCGCAGACGCCGCCGTATGCGTTGCGTGGGAATTTGCGCAAGCAGGGCGGCGTGTGGGCGGTCAGGAAGATGCAGGGGCGTTTGGGCCAGTCGGACCTCTCGGGCGACATGCGTTACGACCGCAGCAGGACGATTCCCCTGCTGACCGGAAAACTGCAGTCCAGAGAGCTGGATTTTGATGACCTTGGGCCGTTGATTGGCGCGTCTCCCACGCCGGATGCGACCGCCGCCACGCCGCTCGCCCAGCCCAGGCGAAGGGTGCTGCCCGACAGCGCGCTCGATTTCGAGCGATTGAAAGTCATGGATGCCGACGTCTGGTACGCTGCCTCCGACATCCGGCACATCAAGGCGTTGCCACTGGACAGGATGAGTGTTCACGTGCGGCTCGCCAACGGCGTGCTGCAGATGGACCCCATGAATTTAGGTGTGGCGGGCGGCCAGCTGGCCGGAAAAATCCGGATCGATGCGAACGCTGTGCCTGCCGCCGTGAGTGCGCAACTTCAGGCGCGCGCGCTTCAGCTCAACCGCCTGTTTCCCACCATCGAACTCACCAAAGGCAGCCTCGGCAAGCTTCATGGGCAAGTGGATCTGCAAGGGCGCGGCAATTCGACGGCCCAGGTGCTTGGCTCGGCGTCCGGCAGCGTGGCGCTGCTCATGGGCGAGGGCCAGATCAGCCGCCTGTTACTGGCGGAGGCGGGACTCGATGGCGGGAAGATCATCACCTTCCTGGTTGTGGGTGACAAGCCCGTGTTGCTGCGTTGCGCGGCGGCCGCGTTCGACGTGAAAAATGGATTGATGAGCAGCCGATCGCTCGTGCTGGATACCTCGACCACGGTGATCAACGGCAGCGGGACCATCAATCTGGCGGATGAGACGCTGGATATCGTGCTCAAGCCCGAGCCCAAAGACCGGAGCATTCTCAGTTTGCGTTCGCCGCTCGAGATCACGGGCAGCTTCAAGGTACCATCCGCCGGGCCGGATAAGACCGCGCTGGCAGGGCGGGCCGGAGTTGCCCTGGCATTGGGCGCCATCAACCCCTTGCTGGCATTGGCCGCCACCGTGGAAACCGGGCCGGGTGAGGACGCTGATTGCGCGCAGGTTCTGGCGCAGGCCGGCGCAACCGGATCACCGGGGCACAGCAAATAGCGGTATGACTCGACCGGCGTCAGGCGTGAGCGCCGCAGACACTGCATGCCGCATTGCGCGGCACCCGCATCTCGTTCCACTCCATCGAGCGTGCATCCAGCATCAAAAGCCGGCCCGCGAGCGGCTGGCCCGCCCGGCTCAGCAGTTTCAGGGCCTCGGCCGCCTGCATGGCGCCGACGATGCCGACGAGCGGGGCAAAGACCCCCATGGTGGCGCAGCGTGCTTCTTCAAAGTTCGTATCGGGCGGGAAGATGCACGCATAGCAGGGCGACAACTCATCGCGTGGGTCATACACCGTGAGCTGACCATCAAACCGGATGGCGGCGCCTGAGACCAGCGGTTTGCGATGCGCGACGCAGGCCGCGTTCACGGCGTGCCGGGTCGCGAAGTTGTCGCTGCAGTCCAGCACCACATCGGCTCGGGCCACCAGTTCGGACAGCATTACCGCATCGGCCCGCGCCTGAATCGGCGTGACGGTCACATCCGGGTTGATCGCGGCCATGGACTGCATCGCTGATTCCACCTTGGCCATGCCGATGCGCGCCGTGTTGTGGGCGATCTGCCGCTGCAGGTTGGTCAGGTCCACCATGTCGTCATCGACGAGGGTGATGTGGCCAACGCCTGCCGACGCGAGATACAGCGCCGCGGGGGAGCCGAGGCCGCCCGCCCCGATGATCAAGGCGTGTGCCGCCAGTAGCCACTCCTGCCCCTCGATGCCGATCTCGTCAAGCAGGATGTGGCGCGAATAGCGCAGCAGCTGGTCGTCGGTCAATTCTCTTTCTTCTCTTCCTTGCGCTCGACCATGGTCTTGCTGACCATGACGGGGCGTCCCTTGAGTTGATTCAGGGCTTGGGCCAGCTGGAAGTCCTTGTCGCTGCCGAGTTCGGGTACTTTTTGTTCCGCCTGCGGCTTGAGCATCTCAAGTTCCAGCTCCTTGCGCGCGTCATCGCGGGCCTTCTCGCGCGCCGGATCCTTGACCTCGGCCCCCTGGCCGCTGTTGAGGTGATGGTCCAGATCGGCTTCGCGGGTGCGCAGGGCAGCGAACAGGTTGCCCTTTTCGGTCTCATCGACCAGCACATCGGGCACGATGCCCTTGGCCTGAATCGAGCGGCCGCTGGGCGTGTAGTAGCGGGCGGTCGTGAGCTTCAGGCCAGTGTCGGGTCCGAGCGGGCGCACGGTCTGCACCGAGCCCTTGCCGAAGGTCTGGCTGCCCATGATCGTGGCGCGCTTGTAATCCTGCAGCGCACCGGACACGATCTCGCTGGCAGAGGCCGTGCCTTCATTGACCAGCACCACCAGCGGCACGGTTTTCAGCGCGGCGGGCAGGCCCTTGAGCGGATCGGAGCCGCTGCGCCGCTGATAAAACTCAGGCGCTGCCTTGTACGTGAAATTGCTCTCCGGCAACTGGCCCTTGGTAGAAACCACGGTCACGTTGTCGGGCAGAAAGGCCGCCGAAATGGCCACCGCGGAATCCAGCAAACCACCGGGGTCATTGCGCAAATCCAGCACCATCCCTTTGATGTTGGGGTCCTGCTTGTAGATGGCTTCGACCTTGCTCACAAAGTCGTCGACCGTGCGATCCTGGAACTGGCTCAGACGGATCCAGGCATAGCCAGGCTCGACGATCTTGCCGCGCACCGATTGCGTCTGGATTTCTTCGCGCGTGATGGTGACGACGAAGGTGCGGCTCTCGTCCTTGCGGAAGATCGTGAGCGTGACCTTGGTGTTGGGCTCGCCGCGCATCTTCTTGACGGCGTCGTTCAGCGACAGGCCCTTGACGGCAGTGTCGTCGATCTTGGTAATCAGGTCGTTGGTCTTGATCCCGGCGCGGTAGGCCGGCGTCCCCTCGATGGGCGACACCACTTTGACGAGGCCGTCTTCCTGGGTAATCTCGATGCCTACGCCGACAAATTTGCCGCTCGTTCCTTCACGGAATTCCTTGAACGATTTTTTGTCGAAGTACTGTGAATGGGGGTCGAGTCCGGAAACCATGCCCGAAATGGCATCGGAAATCAGCTTCTTCTCATCCACCGGCTCGACGTAGTCGGTCTTGATCATGCCGAACACCGAAGCCAGTTGCTGCAATTCCTCCAGCGGCAGCGGCGCCAGCGACCCGCGGGCGACCGTCTGCAATGAAACAGTGGTCAACGCCCCTGCCATGGCGCCAATCGAAATCCAGCCCGCAATCTTCAGTTTATGACGCATAGAAAAACACCTTTACAACCCCAATATACACCTTGGAACGTCGCTCACTGTGACGGTTCCACGACGGCCAACGCTTCTGTGAAAAAGGCCTTAAACCTTTACCTGGGCTTTACCTTGGGAGGCGACCGCGGCGGCGGCCCGAGCCGCTGCCTCAGCGTCTCCGAGGTAGTAGTGGCGGATCGGTTTCAGGCTGGCGTCGAGCTCATACACCAGCGGGATGCCGTTGGGGATGTTCAGTCCGACGATGTCTGCGTCGGAAATGCCGTCGAGATATTTCACCAGCGCGCGGATCGAGTTGCCGTGCGCTGCCACCAGGATGCGCTTGCCGGCCCGGATGGCGGGCGCCATCGCCTCGTCCCAGAACGGCATCACGCGCGCCACCGTGTCCTTCAGGCATTCGGTCAGCGGCACCTGCCCGGGCTTCAGTTTGGCGTAGCGCAGGTCGCCGGGCTCGGAACGCGGGTGGCGCGGGTCCTGCGGCGGCGGCGGCGTGTCGTATCTGCGCCGCCATGTCAGCACCTGCTCGTCGCCGTACTTTTTGGCCGTGTCCGCCTTGTTCAGGCCCTGCAGGGCGCCGTAGTGGCGCTCATTCAGGCGCCAGCTGTGCACCACGGGCAGCCAGGTGCGGTCCATTTCGTCGAGGCAATGCCACAGCGTGCGGGTGGCGCGTTTGAGCACGCTGGTGTGCGTCACGTCAAATTCGTAGCCTTCGGCCTTGAGCAGCCGGCCCGCGGCTTTGGCCTGTTCGATGCCGGTTTCGGTGAGATCGACGTCGGTCCAGCCCGTGAAGCGGTTTTCCAGGTTCCAGGTCGATTCACCGTGGCGGATGAGTACCAGTTTGTGCATGGGATCCTTGTCAATTCCTGCGGATATTCGGATGCAAAGCTCTCTATTCTAAAATGATGGGTTAAGTACCCGCCAACCAACAAGGACTCAAGTGAAATTTATTATCGACAACTGGATGCTGCTGTGCGTGGCGCTGGCCTCGGGCGGCATGCTGGTGTGGCCCGTGATCAAGGGCGCCTCGGGCGGCGGCCTGGACCCCGCCGGTGCGGTGCAGCTGATCAACCGGGAACGTGCCGTGGTGGTCGATGTCAGCGAGCCCGAAGAGTTCGCAGCCGGCCACATCGGTGGCGCCAAAAACGTGCCGTTTGGCCAGCTCGAGAAAAAACTTACTGAGACCGTGAAAAACAAGACGCTGCCCGTGATCCTGGTGTGCGCCACCGGTACGCGCTCCAATCGCGCACTCGCGGCAGTGAAAAAACTGGGTTATGAGCAGGCTCAAGCACTGGGCGGCGGCCTCAAAGCCTGGAAAGACGCTAACCTGCCGATTCAAAACACCTGAAGGCCTGAAAAACCGCACCATGCAACCCGTCAAGATGTACACCACGGCCGTTTGCCCCTATTGCATTCGCGCCAAACAGATCCTCAAAGCCAAAGGCGTGGCGCAGATCGAGGAAATCCGCGTCGATGAGGACCCCGAGCAGCGCATGGTCATGATGAACACCACGGGCCGGCGCACTGTGCCGCAAATCTTCATCGGGCAAACCCATGTGGGCGGCTGCGACGACTTGATGGCGCTCGATGGCCAGGGTGGCCTGATGCCGCTGCTCAACGCCGCCTGAGCTCGCGCGATCACCTGAGATAATTGCGCCGGCAACCCCTAACACCTCACCGCCCGCCGGGAAAAACATCCCCGGTGGGCCCTGTTTTTGACTTGAAAGAAACCCCATGGCCGACCAAGACCCCGTTTTCCAGATCCAGCGCGTGTACCTCAAGGAAGCCTCGCTGGAGCAGCCCAATTCGCCGGCCATCCTGCTCGAACAGGAACAGCCCACCGTGGACATCCAGCTCGGCGTGGATGCCTCTCCGGTGGGGGATGGCCTGTTTGAAGTGACCGTGACGGCCACAGTGCAGACCAAGATCAAGGAAAAGACCGTGTTCCTGGTCGAGGCCCGGCAGGCCGGCATCTTCGAGCTGCGCAACCTGCCCCCCGAGCAGACCGGCCCGATCCTGGGCATCGCCTGCCCGCAAATCGTCTACCCGTACCTGCGCGGCAATGTGGCCGATCTGATCCAGCGCGCTGGCTTCCCGCCGGTGCACCTGTCGGAAATCAACTTCCAGGCCATGTACGAGCAGCAGCAGGCCAACGGTGCGGCGCAGGCGCCGGGCGTCGTGACGCAGTAATTTTTTCTTAAGCCTTTTTGGCCTGTAGCCCTTACCCCGTCTGCGCAGGATGCTATGAAAATCGTAGTTCTCGGTGCCGGTTCCTGGGGCACGGCGCTGGCCATCAGCGCCAGCAATAACGCGCTGGCACGGCATCAGGTCACGCTGTGGGCACGCGATGCAGGGCAGGCGGCGAGCCTGCGGGCGCAGCGCGTGAATGCGCGCTATCTGCCGGGCATCGCGTTGCCGCAGGCGCTGGATGTGCGCACGGGGCCGGTGGACGCCGTCGTGGCGGGGCAGGACCTGATCGTCATCGCCACGCCCATGTCGGGTCTGCGCGGCCTGCTCTCGCAGCTTCAGACCTGCTCTACGCCTGTGGCCTGGCTGTGCAAGGGCTTCGAGGCCGCGGGTGTGCAGTCATTTGGGCTTTTGGCCCATGAAGTACGGGCGCAAGCAGCTCCTGATTTGATAGCGGGCGTGCTGAGCGGTCCGAGCTTTGCCCTGGAGGTGGCGCGCGGCCAGCCGACCGCGCTGGTGGCCGCCAGCGAGCATGCATCCGTGCGCGAGACGCTGGTCGGGGCGTTCCACAGTCCCACGCTGCGCATGTATGCTAATGACGACATCACGGGCGTGGAGGTCGGCGGCGCGGTGAAGAACGTGCTGGCGATCGCCACCGGCCTGTGCGATGGCCTGGGCCTGGGACTGAATGCCCGCGCCGCGCTCATCACGCGTGGTCTGGCGGAAATGACGCGCCTGGGGGTGGCGCTCGGCGCCCGGCCCGACACCTTCATGGGCCTGTCCGGTCTGGGCGATCTGGTGCTCACCGCGACCGGCGACCTGAGCCGCAATCGCCGGGTCGGCCTGCTGCTGGCGCAGGGCCGCACGCTCAAGCAAGCCGTGGATTCGCTCGGCCACGTGGCCGAAGGCGTGTACTGCGCGCGCACCGTGGTGCAGCGTGCCGCGCTGTTGGGCGTGGACATGCCGATATCGCAGGGCGTGGTGGCCCTGCTGGACGGCCAGCTCAAGCCAGACGCCGCCGTCGCGGCCCTGATGGGACGCGAACCCACGCACGAGCAGTTGTAGGGACGCCGCTACAAAATCGGCGCGCCGTGCTTTTCCAGCCTCCCGCAGCGCCGCTTCTTTGACACCGCTATGCTTTCAACCATGACCCCAATTTTTGATTTCTCCCCCGAGCGTGTGGCCGAGCTGGCCCGCGCCGATGCCGCCCGCGCACTGGCGGAAGACCTGGGTGGCGGCGACCTGACCGCGAGCCTGGTGGATGCCGGCCGTCGCGCCCGGGCCCGCGTGATCGCGCGCGAGGTCGCCGTCATCTGCGGCGCGCCCTGGGTCGAGGCCACGCTGCGCCAGGTGGAGCCGCGATTGCGCATCCACTGGCACGTGGCGGAGGGCCAGCGCTGCAGCGCCGAACAGGTCGTGCTGGAGGTCGAAGGTCCGGCGCGCGCACTGCTCAGTGCGGAGCGAACCGCCCTCAATTTTCTGCAATTGCTCAGCGCCGTGGCCACCAAAACGGCGCTGTACGTGGACGCCGTGCGCGGCACGCGGGCCAGCATCGTGGACACGCGCAAGACCCTGCCGGGCCTGCGCCTGGCGCAAAAATATGCGGTGCGCGCCGGCGGCGGCACGAATCACCGCATCGGCCTGTACGACGCGGTGCTGATCAAGGAAAACCACATTGCGGCGGCCGGCGGCATCCGGCCGGTGTTGCAGGCGGCGGCGCGCGTGGCAGCGCAGGCCAGCTTCGTCGAGATCGAGGTCGAGACGCTGGCGCAACTCGAAGAAGCCCTGGAGGCCGGTGCGAAAATGGTGCTGCTCGACAATATGGATTTGCCTACCCTGCACGAGGCGGTGCGCCTCAACGCGGGGCGCGCGGTCCTCGAAATCTCCGGCGGTGTCACGCTGGACGGCTTGCGCGCGCTGGCCGAAACGGGGGTTGACCGCATCTCGGTCGGGGCCCTGACCAAGGACGTGAAGGCCACCGATTTTTCCATGCGCCTGCAGGAGCTGTGATGAGTGCCGTGGTCCCGATCATCGATGTCGAATACGAACAGCCCGCGTGCGATACCCGGCACGCCTGGGCCCGCGTGCCCACCGAGCCCCTGCCTGCGCAGCGCGCCGCGCTGAAGGACAAAATCCGGCGATTGCTGCGCGAGCGCAATGCCGTGATGGTGTCGCACTACTACGTGCATCCCGACCTGCAGGACCTGGCCGAGGAAACCGGTGGCATCGTCAGCGATTCGCTCGAGATGGCGCGTTTCGGGCGCGATCATGCGGCGCAGACGCTGGTGGTGTCCGGCGTGCGCTTCATGGGCGAGACGGCGAAGATCCTCTCGCCCGAAAAGCGTGTGTTGATGCCTGACCTAGATGCGACCTGTTCACTCGACCTGGGTTGCCCGGTCGATGCCTTCAGCGCCTTTTGCGACCAGCATCCGGATCGCACCGTGGTGGTCTACGCCAACACCAGCGCCGCCGTGAAGGCGCGCTCAGACTGGCTCGTCACCTCGAGCTGCGCACTGGACATCGTGCGCGCACTCAAGGATGCGGGCCACAAGATCCTGTGGGCGCCCGACAGGCACCTGGGCGACTACATCCGGCGCGAGACAGGCGCTGACATGGTGTTCTGGAACGGCGCCTGCATCGTGCACGACGAGTTCAAGGCCTTCGAGCTGCAAGCGCTGAAGCGCGAGCACCCGAACGCCAGGGTGCTGGTGCACCCCGAGTCGCCGGCCGACGTGGTGGCGCTGGCCGATGCCGTGGGCTCGACCTCGGCCATCCTCAAGGCCGCGCACGAGATGGAGGCCACGGAGTTCATCGTGGCCACCGACAACGGCATGATGCACAAGCTGCGCACGCTCAACCCCGGCAAGACCTTCATCGAAGCGCCCACCGCGGGCAACAGCGCCACCTGCAAGAGTTGCGCGCACTGCCCGTGGATGGCGATGAATGGCCTGGCCGGTCTGGCCGAGGCGCTGGAGCGCGGCAGCAATGAAGTGCATGTCGATCCGGCGCTGGGCCTGCGTGCGCGACTGCCGATCGACCGTATGCTGGCCTTTACCGCGGCGCTCAAGGGCGGCCGTGACGCGGGTGCGCTGGTGCCCCACATCGGCGCGGCCTGATCAGACCTCGATATTGTCGATGAGGCGCGTGTTGCCGAGCCTGGCCGCACCCAGCACCACCAGCGGCTCCTCGCCGACGGGGGCTTGCAGGTCCGAACGGCGCCGTACCGTCAGGTAGTCGGGCGTCCAGCCGCGCCGGCTCAGCATGGCGGTGGCCTGCGTTTCGATGGCGGCGATGTCCTTGTCACCGGTCTTGAGCGCTGCCGCCATGGCCTTGAGCGCCAGCGAGAGCTGCACGGCCTCGGCGCGCTCAGTGTCGCTCAGGTAGCCGTTGCGCGATGACAGTGCCAGCCCATCGGGCGCGCGCTGGGTCTCGCCGGCGACGATCTCGATCGGCAGTGCAAACTGCTGCACCATGTGGCGGATGACCATGAGCTGCTGGTAATCCTTCTTGCCGAACACCGCCGCGCGCCGGCCTTGAGCCTCGGAAAACACGCAGGCAAACAGTTTCATCACCACCGTGCTCACGCCCACGAAGAAGCCGGGGCGGAAATGACCTTCCAGGATGTCGCCCAGTTCGGCGGGCGGGTGCACCTTGTAGAGTTGCGGCTCGGGGTAGAGCTCTTTCTCGTTGGGCGCGAACAGCACGTCGCAACCGGCGGCTGCCAGTTTGGCGCAGTCCGACTCCCAGGTGCGCGGATAGGTGTCGAAGTCTTCGTGCGGCAGGAACTGCAGGCGGTTCACGAAGATGCTCGCGACCGTCACATCGCCCAGCGCGCTGGCCTGTCGGACCAGCGCCATGTGGCCGTCGTGCAGGTTGCCCATGGTGGGCACGAAGGCCGGATGCAGGCTGTGCCGCAGAAGGTGCCGCAGTTCGGCGATGGTGTGGGCGATTTGCATGGCGCTGGATCGGTGTGCGTTCAGTAGGTGTGAAGGGCGGGGTCGGGAAAGCTCTGGTCCTTGACGGCGGCGACATAACGGCGCACTGCGTCCTCGACGCTGGCGCTGCCGGCCATGAAGTTGCGCACGAAGCGCGGCAGCCTGGCCGCAGTGAGATTCAGCATGTCGTGCAGCACTAGCACCTGGCCGCTGCAATCCGCGCCGGCACCGATGCCGATCACGGGAATGGGCAGCGCGGCCGTTACCTCCCGGGCCAGCGTCGAAGGAATCAGCTCGAGCACCAGCATGGCGGCGCCGGCCTCGGCCAGTTCGCGCGCCTGCTGCAGCAGCTGCGCGGCACCCTCCATGTTGCGACCCTGGACGCGGTAGCCGCCCAGTGCGTGCACCGATTGCGGCGTGAGCCCCAAGTGGGCGCAGACCGGAATGCCGCGCTCCACGAGGAAGCGCACGGTGTCCGTGGTCCAGCCCCCACCCTCGAGCTTGACCATCTGCGCGCCAGCCTGCATCAGGGCGGTGGCGCTACGCAGGGCTTGTTCTGCCGACGCCTGGTAGCTGCCGAACGGCAGGTCGCCGATCACCCAGGCCGTCTGGTTGCCGCGTGCCACGCAGCGCGTGTGATAGGCCATCTCGTCCAGTGTCACCGGCACCGTGCTGGCTTGGCCTTGCAGCACCATGCCCAGCGAATCACCGACCAGCAGACAGTCCACGCCGGCGGCGTCGAGCAGTGTCGCGAAGGTCGCGTCGTAGCAGGTCAGCATGGCGATCTTGTCGCCGCCCGCGTGCATCTCACGCAGGCGGTGCAGGGTCAGCGGTTTGCGCGGGGCGGTGGCTTCGCTCATGCGAGGGCTTGTTGGTTCAGGGGAACGGGCTGGCCTGGTTTGAGGCCCAGGCGTTGCAGCAGATCCAGGTCGGCCTGGGTGTCGGGGTTGCCGGTGGTCAGCAGCTTGTCGCCGTAAAAGATGGAATTGGCGCCGGCCAGGAAGCACAGGGCCTGGATGGCGTCGCCCATCTGCTGGCGCCCGGCCGACAGGCGCACGCGCGCCAGCGGCATGGTGATGCGCGCCACCGCGATCGTGCGCACGAACTCGAACGGATCCAGCGGCGCCTGCTCGGCCAGCGGCGTGCCCTGCACGCGCACCAGGTGGTTGATGGGCACCGACTCGGGATAGGGCGCGAGGTTGGCCAACTGCGCGATCAGGCCGGCACGCTGGGTGTGCGATTCGCCCATGCCCACGATGCCACCGCAGCAGACCTTGACGCCCGCGCCGCGCACGCGTCCCAGGGTGTCGAGCCGGTCCTGGTAGTCGCGCGTGCTGATGATGTCGCCATAGAAGTCGGGTGCACTGTCGAGGTTGTGGTTGTAGTAGTCCAGACCCGCATCGCGCAACGTCTCGGCATGGCCGTCTTCCAGCATGCCCAGTGTGGCGCAGGTCTCCAGGCCCAACGCTTTCACGGTGGCCACCAGCTCGGCCACTTTCTCGATATCGCGGTCTTTCGGCGCGCGCCAGGCCGCGCCCATGCAAAAGCGCGTCGCGCCAGCGTCCTTGGCGCGCTGCGCGGCGGCCAGCACCTCGGCCGGCTCCATCAGCTTGGAGGCTTCCACACCGGTGTCGTAACGGGCCGCCTGCGGGCAGTAGCCGCAGTCCTCGGGGCAGCCGCCGGTCTTGACCGACAACAGCGTCGCAAACTCGACCAGGGTCGGATCGAAGTTCTCGCGGTGAATCGTCTGCGCGCGGTGCAGCAACTCGTAGAACGGCAGCTCGAACAGCGCTTGCACGTCCTCCACGCTCCAGCGCGGGGCAGCGGCGGGTGCGACGCGATCAGCCAGGGGGCGGGGCGGACGGTGCAGGGTGACGGGTTGTTCAAGGGCAGCGGACATCGTGGTCTCCAGTTAAGTGGGATTATTCTCAGGCAAGGGTGGGTTCGAGCGCTGCGGACGGGCGCTCAAGCGGCAATCCCGGCGCCAACTCGGCGAGCGCCAGGATCAGGCGGTCCACATCGGCCTCGCTGTGCGCGGCCGACAGCGCAATGCGCAGCCGGGCCGTGCCTTCGGGCACGGTGGGCGGGCGGATCGCCGGCACCCACAGGCCGCGCTCGCGCAGGCCGTCCATCACGGCCAGGGCCTCGTCGTTGGGGCCGACCACCAGCGCCTGGATGGCGGTGACGGAGTCGCCGAGCTGCCAGGGCGTGCCGCGCAGGATCGGCTGCAGGCCGCTGCGCAGCCGTGCGATCAGCCGGCTCAGGTGATCGCGGCGCCATTGTTCGGTTTCGATCAGGCGCAGGCTTGCGCGCAGGGCGCTGGCCAGCAGCGCCGGCGCGGCCGTGGCAAAGATGTAGCTGCGGGTTTTTTGCAGCAGCCACTCAATCAAGGCGTCGTCACCGGCCACAAAGGCACCGGCCACGCCGGCCGCCTTGCCCAGCGTGGCCATGTAGAGCACGCGGCGCGAGGCCGAGGCGCCGGTCAGGCCGAACTTCGCGAGGCTGCCGCGGCCCTCGGGCCCCAGCACGCCGAAGCCGTGCGCATCGTCGAGCAGCAGCAGCGCGTCGTGCCGCTCGCACAGCGCCAGCAGCGCGGGAATGTTGGCGATGTCGCCATCCATGCTGAACACGGCGTCGCTGATCACGAGCTTGCGCCGCGCCGGACTTTGGCCGAGTGCCGCGTCCAGTGCACCCAGGTCGGCATGTGCGTAGCGGTGGATGTGCGCGCGCGACAGCCGGGCACCGTCGATCAGGCAGGCGTGATTCAGCGCGTCGGAGAACAGCGCATCGCCCTCGCCGACCAGCGCGGGGACGATGCCGATGTTGGTGGCGTAGCCGGCGTAGAAATACAGGGCGCGCGGCAGTTCGGTGAAGCGGGCCAGTTCCTGCTCGAGCGCCTCGTTGGCCGCGCTGTGGCCGCTGACCAGGGGCGAAGCGCCGGCGCCCACGCCGAACGCGTGGGCGCCAGCACAGGCGGCCTCCACCAGCGCGGGGTGGGTGGCCAGGCCCAGGTAGTCGTTGCTGCAAAACGCCAGCATTGATTGACCATCGACTTGCAGGCGAGCCCCGCTTTCGGGCACGACCACACGGCGCCGGCGGCGCAGATGGCTGCGGTCCAGCTCGGCGATGCGTGCCGGGAATTCGTCAATCCAGGAAGGGTGGGTGTTCAGGGTCATGGCAGGTGGATGGCGATGGCGCGCGGGTCGGGCGCGTCCTGGTGGGCGATGTCGGCGAGCAGCGGTGCGGCGAGTTGCCGCTGCAGCCAGGCGATGTTGTCTTGCGGGGCCTGCATGGCAGGGTCGATGCGATTGGCGACCCAGCCGGCCAGTGTGAGGCCGCGCGCGCGAATGGCTTCCACCGTCAGCAGGGCGTGGTTCAGGCAGCCCAGGCGCAGGCCCACCACCAGCACCACGGGCAGCGCCAGCGCCTGCGCGAGATCGGCGCCGGTGGTGCTGTCCGACAGCGGCACATGAAAACCGCCTGCGCCTTCCACCACCACGGCGTCGACGCGGCGTGCGAGCTCGCGGTAGCAGCGCACCAGATGGTCGATGTCGATGCGCACACCGGCGCGTTCGGCGGCAATGTGCGGCGACAGCGGGTCGGGCAGCAGGATGGGGTTGTCCAGTTCGGGCGGTACCGCACAGGTCGTGGCCGCGCGCAGCGCCAGCGCGTCTTCGCTGGCCCAGCTATCGCCATGGCGCACCATGCCCGCGGCCACGGGCTTCATGCCGACCACGCGCGGGTGGCGTGCCGCCAATGCGTGCAGCAGCGCGGCCGAGACCAGGGTCTTGCCGACGCCGGTATCGGTGCCGGTGACGAAGTAGGAGGTCATGGGGTGGTCGTTTCTTCAGCCAGGGTGGCTTCAAGCGCGGCCAGCGCGCCTTGCGCGAGGCATTGCACGGCCTCGGCATCCAGCACATAGGGCGGCATGGCGTAGATCGTGCGACCGATTGGGCGCAGTAGCAGGCCGCGCGCCATTACATGATGGTGGTACCGGCTCGCGAAATCGGGCAGGGCCGTTTCCACATCCCAGGCCCAGATCATGCCGAGGTGGCGCGCATGGCGCACGCGGGCATGACGCGTCAGCGGTGCGAGCGCTTCATCGAGCGTTCGCGCCAGCACCGCGTTGCGTGCCAGCGTGTCCTGCTGCTCGAAAATCTCCAGCGTGGCCAACGCGGCGCGGCAGGCCAGCGGGTTGCCGGTGTAGGAGTGCGAATGCAGGAAGCCGCGTGCCACCTGGTCATCGTAAAAGGCCTCATAGACCGTGTCGGTGGTCAGCACGGCCGACAGCGGCAAGGTGCCGCCGGTCAGCCCCTTGGACAGGCAGATGAAATCGGGCCGGATGCCGGCCTGCTGGTGCGCGAACATCGTGCCGGTGCGCCCGAACCCGGTGGCGATTTCGTCCACCACCAGATGCACTTCATAGCGGTCGCACAGCGCGCGCGCCAGGCGCAGGTACTCAGGGTCGTGCATGGCCATGCCGGCCGCGCACTGCACCAGTGGCTCGACGATCAGCGCCGCGGTCTCGGCGTGGTGTTCGGCCAGCCAGGACTCCAGCGCCGCGGCGCTGCGCCGGGCCACCTCAAACGCACTCTCGCCGGCGCGCGCGCCGCGCGCGTCGGGGCTGGGCACGGTGGCGGCCAGCCGCACCAGGGGGGCATAGGCTTCGCGAAAGATGGCGATGTCGGTCACGGCCAGCGCGCCCACGGTTTCGCCGTGGTAGCCGCCGGCCAGCCCGATGAAGCGGCATTTGGCGGGCCGGCCGCTGTTGCGCCAGAAATGCGCGCTCATCTTGAGGGCGATCTCGGTGGCCGATGCGCCATCGCTGCCGTAAAACGCGTGGCTCAGGCCGGTCAGCGCGGCGAGGCGTTCGGACAGTTCTACCACCGGCGCATGGGTGAAGCCGGCCAGCATCACATGGTCGAGCCGCTCGAGCTGGTCGGCCAGCGCGGCCTTGATGTGCGGATGGCTGTGGCCGAACAGGTTGACCCACCAGGAACTGATGCCGTCGAGGTAGCGCCGGCCGTCCACGTCGTGCAGCCAGGGCCCCGAGGCGCGCGCGATCGCGATCAGCGGCTGCGCCTCGTGCAGCTTCATCTGCGTGCAGGGGTGCCACACGCTGCGCAAGCTGCGCGCGGCCAGGGACGTATTCATCTCAAAGCTGCTGAGTTGGAACGTGCTGGCGCGCGCCGATCTGGCGGTTGGCTTCGTCTACAAACACCAGTTGCGGCTTGTGCGTGGCCACCTGACCTTCATTCACCTGAGCGAACGATGCGATGATGACCAGGTCGCCCAGCGCGGCGCGGCGCGCCGCCGAGCCGTTGACCGAGATCATGCCGGTGCCGCGCTGGCCCTTGATGGCATAGGTGATGAAGCGCTCGCCGTTGTTGATGTTCCAGATATGGATCTGTTCGTTCTCGGCGATGTTGGCCGCCTCGAGCAGGTTCTCATCGATGGCGCACGAGCCTTCGTAATGCAATTCGCAATGGGTCACGGCGACCCGGTGGATCTTGGATTTCAGCAGGGTACGGAACACGGTGTCTCCTCTGGCAGGCAATGTTGCGGCGCAGCATATTGTAGATTGTGACCACGCCGGCATCACAGAAATAGACACTCTGGTTACAAATGCAGCCGGCAATGGGTTGAGCGTGGCCGCGCGCCCTGACTGCTTACGGCAGAGGTACCAGGACGGTCGGCTGCGCCGGCTCGGCGAGTTGCGGATAGTCGCGGCTGAAATGCAGGCCGCGACTCTCATGCCGGGCCTGCGCCGAGCGCACGATGAGCTCGGCCACCTGCACCAGGTTGCGCAGCTCCAGCAGGTCACGCGTGACATGAAAAAGCCCGTAGAACTCCTGGATTTCGCTTTGCAGGAGAGCGATGCGGTGCGCCGCGCGCTCCAGCCGCTTGTTGGTGCGCACGATGCCCACGTAGTCCCACATGAAGCGGCGCAGCTCGTCCCAGTTATGCGAGATCACCACGGACTCGTCCGCGTCGGTCACACGGCTGTCGTCCCAATTGGGGAGTGGCGGCGCTGCGGGGCCGGGCGCCCGTTGAATCGCCTGCGCCGTTGCGCGTGCAAACACCATGCATTCGACTAGCGAATTGCTGGCCAGCCGGTTCGCGCCGTGCAGTCCGGTGCAGGCGACCTCGCCGACGGCGTACAGGCCGGGCAGGTCGGTGCGGCCCGCAAGGTCGGTGCGCACGCCGCCGCAGGTGTAGTGGGCGGCCGGCACCACCGGAATCGGCTGCTTCGAGATGTCGATGCCGAGCTCCAGGCAGCGCGCGTAAATGTTCGGGAAGTGCGCCAGGATGAAGTCCAGCGGCTGGTGCGAGATGTCCAGCAGCACGCAATCGAGGCCGTGCTTTTTCATCTCGAAGTCGATCGCGCGCGCCACCACGTCGCGCGGCGCCAGCTCGGCGCGCGCATCGTGCTGCGGCATGAAGCGCGTACCCCCCGCCGCGTCCGGCAGCAGCAGGCGTCCGCCTTCACCGCGCACGGCCTCGCTGATCAGGAACGACTTGGCGTGCGGGTGGTACAGGCAGGTCGGATGGAACTGGATGAACTCCATGTTCTGCACCCGGCAGCCGGCGCGCCAGGCCGCGGCAATGCCGTCTCCCGTGGCCGTGTCGGGGTTGGTCGTATAGAGGTACACCTTGCCTGCGCCGCCGGTTGCCAGAATCGTTTGCGGTGCGCTGAAGGTCAGCACCTCGTCGGTGGCCTCGTCGAGCGCGTACAGGCCCACGCAGCGCTTGCCGGCCAGGCCGAGCCGGTCGCTGCTGATCAGGTCGACCAGCGTGTGGTTTTCGAACAGCGTGATGTTCGGTGTACGCCGCACATGCCCGATCAGTGCCTGCTGCACGGCGGCGCCCGTGGCGTCGGTCACATGCACGATGCGCCGGGCGCTGTGGCCGCCTTCGCGCGTCAGGTGCAGCTGGCCGTCTTCCTCGGAGAATGGCACGCCGAGCTCGCGCAGCCAGGCGATGCTTTGCGGCGCGTGCTCCACCACAAAACGGGTGGCGGCCGGATCGGACAGGCCGGCACCCGCCACCAGCGTGTCGTCCACATGCGCGTCGAAGCTGTCGCCCTCGGCCAGCACGGCGGCGATGCCGCCCTGGGCCCAGCCGCTGGAGCCGTCGCCCAATTGCCGCTTGGTGAGCACGGCCACGCGGTGCGTGGGGGCCAGGTGCAGCGCGGCGCTGAGGCCGGCCAGGCCGCTGCCGACGATCAGCACGTCGAAGGAGTGGGAAGTGGGGTTCATGGCAGACAAGACGTGGCAGGCACGGTGTTTCAGGTCGGCGAGTAGGCCAGGCGCACGTAAATCGGCGCAAACGCCTCGGCCTGCGTGACCTCGATCAGCATTTCCTTGGCCAGCTCGAGCAGCGCGATGAAGGTCACCACCAGCACGGGCGCGCCCTTGGCGGGATCGAACAGGTCTTCAAATTCCACGAACTTGCGCCCCTGCAGCCGGCGCAGCACGATGCTCATGTGCTCGCGCACCGACAACTCCTCGCGGCTGATCTTGTGGTGTTGTATCAGCTTGGCGCGCTTCATGATGTCGCGCCAGGCGTCCTGCAAGTCCACCACGTTGACGTCCGGAAAACGCGGCTGCAGCGACTGCTCGATGTAGACCTCGGCCTTGAGGAAATCGCGGCCAAACTGCGGCATGGCATTGAGCGCGGCGGCCGCCAGCTTCATCTGCTCGTACTCGAGCAGGCGGCGCACCAGTTCGGCGCGCGGGTCTTCGGGCTCCTGGCCCTCCGCCACCTTCTTGGGCGGCAGCAGCATGCGCGACTTGATCTCGATCAGCATCGCCGCCATCAGCAGGTACTCGGCCGCCAGTTCGAGGTTGCGGCCGCGGATCTCGTCCACGTAGGTCAGGTACTGGCGTGTCAGGCCGGCCATCGGGATGTCCAGGATGTTGAAATTCTGCTTGCGGATCAGGTACAGCAGCAGGTCCAGCGGACCTTCGAACGCCTCCAGAAACACTTCCAGCGCGTCCGGCGGGATGTACAAATCCTGCGGCATCGCAAACAGCGGCTCGCCATAGAGCCGCGCCAGCGCAACCTGGTCGATCACCTGCGGCATGGCGGCCAGCTGGGCGGCAGCAGCCGGCTCAAGCTCGGCGGCGTCAAGGGAAGATGTCATTAAGTGCTATCAGATGAGTAGCTATCAGCGCAGGCCCCGTATGGGCCAAAGGCCGATTTGATGCTTATCCGTTGTCGGTCAGATAGACGTAGGGCTTTTGCGGCACCTCGGCCTGGCGGTACTCGGCCCAGGCGCTGCGGTCCACGTTTTTGTCCCACAGGAGCGCGCGCCCGGCCAGTTGGCGCGCTTCCAGGTTGGGTTTCTCGGCCTTCAGTTGCTCAATGAACTGGGTGATTTCGGATTGGTAATCGGGACG
The DNA here is from genome assembly GCA_031291295.1 of Rhodoferax sp. GTDB lineage: Bacteria > Pseudomonadota > Gammaproteobacteria > Burkholderiales > Burkholderiaceae_C > Rhodoferax_A. Next base: position 79,595 of record JARLJI010000103.1, read on the forward strand.
ACGGAAGATGTGCATAAACTGGGCCTCTTTGGGTGATTTTACCGGGGTGAGCATGGCGAACAGAATACTGAAGGGAATCTGCATCATGGGACTGCTCTCAGTGCTGCTGGGCCTGGTGGGCTGCGATCAGCAGCGCATCAGCGAACTGGAGGAAGGCGTGTCCACCGAGGCCGACGTGCGCGCCCGCTTCGGCGAGCCCGAAAAGATATGGGAAGCCCCCGAGGGCGGGCGGATCTTTGAATACGACCGCCAGCCCAACGGACAAAAAAACTACATGATCACGATAGGCGTTGATGGCAAGATGAGCGCGCTGCGCCAGGTGCTGACGCCCGAGAACTTTGCCAAAGTGCAGCCCGGCATGACGATGGAAGACGTGCGCAAACTGCTCGGCAAGCCGGCGAAAATCTCGCCCTACGCTCTGAAGCAGGAAGTGGATTACGACTGGCGTTACATCCAGCCGCCCAACACCTGGATGGTGTTCACGGTCACGTTCGATCCGGATGACAGGGTGCTGCGCGCGGGCTCCTCGGCGGACCCCCAGGCCACCGAGAGCCGGGGCGGTTGAACTGGCTGGTTTCGCCGCTTGGCCACACGTTATGACTGAACTGCTTCCTTCTGGGTAACTTGGTAAACAACAGCGAACAACGATTTGTCCGATTCCTTGCTTGACCCCAACTTTCTGATGTCAGGGACGATTTGAACATCTTCTGCCATCTCTCCGCTCCCCATGGCCTTCTTGACATGTTCGTCAACGTTACTCTTGGCCTCATCTAGATTATTTCGGCGCATCATTGCCACGACAAACCCATACTGCCAGCGTTTCCGGCCATGGTTGATCGATGCCACCTGAGCAAGGCGGCGAATGTCGCCTGCTGGTGCTGACGGGCGCGGGCATGTCCGCTGAAAGCGGTATTCCCATGTTTCGGGGCCCGGCGCCAGTCTCTTTAAGCGCGGCTGGGTGATGTAAGAGTGGCTTCGTTGAATGGGCGCTGAAACGCACTGCTTGAAGAAACAGGAGCCTGCCCAGCCATTCTCTATAATGTGCCTGACATGGTAATGAAATTATCATAACGGGGCTTCATGGAACTCAAGACTGCACGGTTGACGCTGCTCATTGATCCGAACAAGAAGGTGGCGTTCGAGCGTCTTTGCGCTCAGCAGGATTTGACGCCGTCGCAGGTGGTGCGGCAGCTTATTCGCGACTATTTGGCCCAGCACGGGGTTCAGTACGTGGGCAGTGGGTTGATCGCGAACGGGTCCCCACCCGCCGACGATGCCGCTCCGCCCCGGACGAAGCCGCCTTCGAAGCACGGTGCCCCGGTTCCTGGCAAACGGCGTACGGGGCTCACAGGTGGCTGAGTTGTGAGCAGTTTGGCCCCTCTGACGCAATGGCTCCGCCTCGACTGGATGCTCGTGGTGATGCTGGCCTGGTTGCTTGTGGGCGTGGTCGGGATATTCGCCCTGCGTCGATTCGCTTTGGTGGCTCAAGTGCTTTTTCCGGTCGGCGGACTGCTCGGGTTGGCGCTCTTCGGTCTTGCGCTGAGCGCGCTGCCTGGCACACCCGAGGTTGCCGTTCTCCCCATCGGTCTGCCGGCGTTGCCATTTCATCTGCGGCTGGACAACCTTTCCGCTTACTTCCTGATGGTCATCGGCGGTGCAGGGGCCGGCATTTCCATCTTCGCGGCGGGCTACTTCCGCAAGGGCGAGGGCACGCCGCCGGGCCTGCTGTGCCTGGAATATCACATCTTCCTAGTCAGCATGGCGGGGGTGGTGCTGGCCGACGACGCCTACTCGTTTATGGTGATGTGGGAGACGATGGCGTTGTCGTCGTTCTTCCTGGTGACGGCGAACCACCGCATCCCGGAGGTGCGCAGCGCGGGCTACCTCTACATCGTGATGGCGCACATCGGCGCGATTGGGGTCCTGCTGTGCTTCGGTGTGCTGCAGGCCAATACGGGTGACTACACTTTCGGCAACATGCGGGCCCAGGCGTTGACGCCGTTCTGGGCATCGGTCGGCTTCCTGCTCGCGGTGTTCGGCTTCGGCGCCAAGGCCGGTATCGTGCCGCTGCATGTCTGGCTGCCCGAGGCCCACCCGGCCGCGCCGTCCCCCGTGTCGGCGATGATGAGCGGCGTCATGCTCAACACCGCCATCTACGGCATGCTGCGCGTGTCCCTGGATTTGCTGCACCTGCAGCTGTGGTGGTGGGGCGGGCTGCTGCTGGCCGTCGGCCTGGCCACCGCGATGGTCGGCGTGGTGTTTGCCGCCGTGCAGACCGATATGAAGCGGCTACTGGCCTATTCGTCGATCGAAAACATGGGACTGTTGTTCGTCGGCATGGGTTTGACCCTGATTTTCTCGGGCTATGGCATGAAACCCATGGCTGCGCTGGCCTTGACGGCCACGCTCTATCACGTTGCCAGCCACGCCTGCTTCAAGAGCCTGCTTTTCCTCGGCACCGGCAGCGTGCTGCACGCCACCTCGGAGAGAAACCTCGGCAAGCTCGGGGGCCTGATCCGGACCATGCCTTGGGTGGGCTGGCTCATGTTGCTTGGCGTGCTGGCCAGTGCCGGCCTGCCGCCGCTCGGCGGTTTCGTGTCGGAGTGGCTGCTGCTGCAGAGCTTCCTGTTTACGGCAGGACTGCCGGAGCCGCTGCTGACCATGCTGATTCCGGTGGTCGCCGCGCTGATTGCCCTGGTCGCGGCGCTGGCCGGCTACACGATGGTCAAGTTCTTCGGCGTGATCTTCCTCGGCCAGCCTCGCGAGGACAAGCTCGCGCATGCCCATGATGCCGGCGGTTGGGAGCGCACAGGCATGGTGTGGCTGGTGCTCGGCTGCGTAGCGCTGGGCCTGCTGCCGACCCAGTTCATTCAACTGATCGATCCGGTGACGCAGCAGCTTGTCCACTCAGGCCTGGGTGCCAGGGTGGCGGGCAGTGGCTGGCTATTGGCGCCGAACAGCCTGGAGCAGGCAAGCTACGGCCCTTTGATTTTCCTGCTCGGCATCCTGGTGAGCTTTGGGCTCGCGTACCTGCTCGTGCGCACGCTCTACCACGGGCGGATGCGCCGCGGCCTGCCCTGGGCCTGCGGCTTCCCGTGGGTTACCGCGCGCATGCAGGATACTGCCGAGGGCTTCGGCCAGCCGATCCGCCAGATCTTCGACCCCTTCTTCCGGATGCGCCGTGAGCTGCCGACCCCCTTTGATGAGCAGCCGCACTACCGCGTGACGATCGAGGATCACTTCTGGCACTGGCTCTATGTGCCGATCGTCGAACTGATCAACTACCTCGCACGCCTGTTTGCAAAGATGCAGCAAGGCCGTATCTCCGTCTATCTGCTGTACAGCTTCGTGACACTGGTTGTCACGCTGCTGGTGGTGATGCAATGAGGCAGGCATGAGCTTCACCGCGCTCCTGTCGCAATTGATCGAGATCGTGATCGCGATCGCGCTGGCCCCGCTGCTGACCGGTTGGGTCAACCAGTGGCGCGCCTGGCTGCAGAACAAGTCGGCGCCCCGGTTGTGGCAACCGTACCGGATGCTGCACAAGCTGTTCAACAAGGAGTCAATGGTGGCCGACCACGCTTCGCGGTTATTTCGCGTCGCGCCTTACGTGATGTTCGGTTGCATGGTCCTGGCTTGCGCCATCATCCCCACGTTGTCCACTGACCTGCCTCTGGCGCCAGCAGCTGACGCGATTGCGCTGGTCGGGCTATTTGCCCTGGCACGTGTAGTCATCTCGTTGGCGGCGATGGACGTCGGCACCGCCTTCGGCACCATGGGTGCGCGCCGCGAGATGTTGATCGGATTTCTCGCCGAACCGGCGCTGCTGATGGTGCTGTTCTCAGCCTCGCTGATCTCCAAGTCGACCTCGCTTGCCACCATCGTCGAAACGCTGGCCCATCGCAAACTGGCGATCTACCCTAGCCTCGCCTTTGCCGGTGTTGCCTTCACGATGGTGTCGCTAGCGGAGAATGCGCGCGTGCCCGTCGACAACCCGGCGACACACCTCGAGCTGACGATGATTCACGAAGCGCTCATCCTCGAGTACTCGGGCCGCCATCTGGCGTTGCTCGAGTGGGCTGCGAGTCTCAAGCTATTTGCCTACTCCTGCATCGGTCTGGCGCTGTTCTTCCCCTGGGGCATCGCCGAGGCTCATGCGCCTGTGGCCGTGCTACTGGCACTGCCCGCGCTGGTGCTCAAGCTCGCCATCGGTGGCTTCCTGCTGGCTTGGGTGGAGACACTAAGCGCCAAGATGCGCATTTTCCGCGTGCCGGAGTTCCTGGGCACTGCCTTCCTGCTGGCGGTGATCGGCATGCTGGTGCAACTACTTCTTAGCCACTGAGTTGAGCATGTTGCTGCCGCAGTTTGTCAACCTGCTCGGCGCGGTGCTGCTGATGCTCACGTTCGCGATGATCTCGCAGCGCCGCGTCGTGTCGCTGATCAATCTGTTCACGATGCAGGGCGCGACGCTGGCACTGGTCACCGCCGTGGTCGGCTATGTGACCCACCAGCACCACCTCTACCTGTCAGCCGGTTTGACCTTTGTGCTCAAGGTGCTGTTGATTCCTTACTTGCTGCACCGCGTCATCGATCGTCTCGACATCCGTTGGGACGTCGAGACGCTGATCAACATCCCGACCACCATGCTGATCGGCATCGGGGTGGTGATTTTCGCCTTCAATCTTGCGCTACCTATCTCGCAGCTGTCTTCGGCACTGGCCAGCGGCACGCTGGGCATTGCGCTGGCCTGCGTGCTGTTGTCGTTTCTGATGATGATCACGCGTGCCAAGGCGGTGCCCCAGGTGATCGGCTTCCTGGCCATGGAGAACGGCCTGTTCTTCGCCGCCACCTCCGCCACCTACGGGATGCCCATGGTGGTCGAACTCGGGATCGCGCTGGACGTACTGATCGGCGTGGTCATTCTGGGGGTGTTCATGTTCCAGATCCGCGAGCAGTTCGACAGCCTGGATATCCGGCATCTTGAAAAATTGAAGGAGGATTGAGTTGAACCTCGAGTTGAACGCGCTGGCCTTCCTGCTCGCCACCCCGCTCGTCGGCGGGATCGTGCTGGCCCTGGTCGGCCATCGCGACAATGCGCGCGACGTCAACGTCGCTTTCAGCCTGGGCACCTTCGTCGCAGCCTGCGTATTGACGGCACAGATCATCAAAGGGGGCCCGATGCTGATGTGGAACCGGGAGTTCTACATTGACCCCCTGAACGTATTCCTGGTCGCGCTGACCGCGTTCGTCGGCTTGACCACTTCGATATTCTCGCGGCCCTACATGCGGGTGGAGCGCGACCATGGCAAGATGACGCCGCCGCGCATGCGTCTGTACCACAGCATGTACCAGATGTTCAGCTTCACGATGCTGCTGGCACTGACGACCAACAACATGGGCATCATCTGGGTCGCGATGGAGGCCGCCACGCTGACCACCGTGCTGCTGGTCAGCGTGTACCGCACGGCGGCCAGTCTGGAGGCCGCGTGGAAATACTTCATCCTGTGCGGCGTGGGCATTGCCCAAGCGCTGTTCGGCACGGTGCTGCTCTACATGGCGGCCGAAAAGGTCATCGGCCCCGAAGGGGGCGCCCTGCTGTGGTCCAACCTTGACGCGGTCAAGGGCCAACTCGATCCGAGCATCATCACCCTGGCTTTCGCCTTCCTCTTCATCGGATACGGCACCAAAGTCGGTCTGGTGCCGCTGCACAACTGGCTGCCCGACGCACACGCCGAGGGGCCGACACCAGTGTCTGCCGTGCTGTCGGGCTTGTTGCTCAACGTCGCGCTTTATGCGATCCTGCGCTGCAAGGTTCTGACCGATGGCGCGCTGCACAGCAATCAGCTGACCGGCCGGTTGATGATGGGCTTCGGCCTGCTGTCGGTGGTGGCGGCGGTGTTCTTCCTGGTCCGCCAGAAGGACGTCAAGCGCATGTTTGCCTACTCGTCCATAGAGCACATGGGGTTGATGACCTTTGCCTTTGGCTTGGGCGGCCCGATTGCCAACTTCGCCGGGTTGCTGCACATGACGGTGCATTCGCTGATCAAATCCGCCATCTTTTTTGCCGTCGGACACGCCACGCAGAAGGCCGGCACCCAGATCATGGAACACATCCGCGGCCTGCTCAAGGTCAGCCCGACCGTCGGCTGGGGCCTGATGCTCGGCGCGCTGGCCATTCTGGGCATGCCGCCGTTCGGGGTCTTCGCCAGCGAGTTCCTGATCGTCACGACCACGATGCGCGAGCAGCCCTGGGCGACACCGTTCCTGCTGATCGCGCTCGGCGTGGCGTTCGCGTCGATCTTCAGCCGCGTCCAGCCGATGGTGTTCGGTGAGACCAACGTCAAGCCCCTGGCGCATCCTCCGGCGCTGGTTCCGGTGTTCGTGCACCTGGGGCTCGGGCTGATGCTGGGCCTGTACATACCGCCCTATCTCAACGCCTGGTATCGCCAAGCGGCGGCCATGCTGGGGAACTAACCATATGGCATTGGCGGACCTGGGACTCGAGCTGCGGCGCCTGCAGGCACCGTTGCCGATCTGGCACGGGGTGGTGCACCGCGCCGCCTGGAGCACTGTGGCACGCACCATCGCCGACTCGGGCGGGCGGCTGGTCTCGGTCTGGGGCATCGAGCGCCGCACCGCACAGCGGGAGATGGCGGTGTGTGCAGCCTATGCCGTGTCCGAAGGGCTGGTCTGGGTTGAATTGCGGCTCGACGACGCGATACAAAGTTTTCCGGATCTGTCTGCCGCGTTCCCGTGTGCGGGGCGGATGCAGCGCGCGATGACCGATCTGCAGGGCCTCCATGCCGAAGGTAGCCACGACAGCCGCCCGTGGCTGGACCACGGTCTGTGGCCGCCCGGACCATCGCCACTGCGGCACGAGGCCCAACCACAGTCGGCCGCTGCTGGCAGGCTGCCCGCCGACTATCCTTTTGTGCGCGTCGAAGGCGACGGGGTGCACGAGATCGCCGTCGGGCCCGTGCACGCCGGCATCATCGAGCCCGGCCACTGGCGCTTCTCGGTCGTCGGCGAGAAGGTGCTGCGGCTGGAGGCGCACCTGGGCTACACGCACAAGGGCATCGAGCGGCGCTTCACCGAACTGGCGCCGCTCGATGCCTGCCGGCTCGCCGGCCGCGTGTCGGGCGACACGACGGTGGCCTACGCCTGGGCCTACTGCATGGCGCTCGAATCGGCTTGGCGCTGCGAGATCCCTGCCCGGGCGACCTGGTTGCGCGCGCTGATGCTGGAACGTGAGCGCGTGGCCAATCACCTGGGCGATCTGGGAGCACTGGGCAACGATGCGGCCCTGGCGTTTGGGTTGGCGCAGTTCTCGCGTCTGCGCGAGGACTGGCTGCGCCTGTCCAAGGAGGCATTTGCTCACCGCCTCATGATGGACGCCGTGGTGCCCGGTGGCGTCGCGAGCGACTTGCCGTCGTCGATGCTGGATCGCCTGCGCCGGCAGTGCGATGAAATCGAGCGGGAGGTGCGGGCCCTGAGGGTCGTATACGACGAGCACGCGGGCCTGCAAGACCGCTTCCGCACCACTGGGCAGGTAACGCCACAACTCGGCGCCCAACTCGGCCTCACCGGTCTGGCAGGGCGTGCCAGCGGGCAGTCGGCCGATCTGCGCTGTGACCAGGAATGGTCGCCCTACGACCAGTTCGAGGTCACGATGGCTACACACCGTGACGGCGATATTGCAGCGCGCGTAGCGGTGCGGTTCGAGGAGACGTTTGAGTCGTTGAGGCTTATCCGCAACATCTGTTCAGGCCTGCCGGATGGCACGACTCGCGCCGACCTCCGGGTCCCGGACACCGCCTCCATCGGTGCAGGCTGGGTGGAGGGCTGGCGCGGCGAGGTTTTTGTCGCACTCGAAATCGGAGACGACGGCCGTATCGTGCGCTGCCATTGCCATGACCCGTCGTGGCAGAACTGGCCGATACTTGAGCATGCCATGATCGGCAATATCGTTCCGGACTTTCCACTGATCAACAAGTCCTTCAACCTGAGCTATTCGGGGCACGACCTCTGATGTGGCACGTCCTCAAACAGATCGTACGCACCGGCATCGTCACCGAGCCTGCGCCATCCGTCAGCGACGCCGACGGCTCAGTCATCCAACGCATCCACCAGGACATCCTCGACATCCTCGGCCAGGCACTGACCATCCGGGTGGTCGATGCCGGGTCCTGCAATGGCTGCGAGCTGGAGATCAACGCGCTCAACAACCCTTACTACAACATCGAGGGGCTGGGCATCAAGTTCGTTGCCAGCCCGCGTCACGCCGATATGCTGCAGGTGACCGGGCCGGTACCGCGCCACATGGAGGAGGCGTTACGGCGCACCTTTGATGCCACGCCGGAACCAAAGCTGGTGATCGCGGTCGGCGACTGCGGCTGCACGGGTGGCATCTTCGGCGAGAGTTATGCCAGCTGCGGCAGGGTCGCCAACGTGATTCCGGTTGATGCGGTGGTGCCCGGTTGTCCGCCGCCGCCGATCGAAATCCTGCGCGGCATTCTCAGCGTCGTGCGGCAACGGCAGTCCAGGACCGGCAAGCGCTAGCGCACGCGCATGCCGGGCTCGGCGCCCGGCCAGGGGTGCAGCACGTAGATGCCGGGCTGGGCTTTTTCGTCGGCATGGCTGGCGGCCAGCACCATGCCTTCGCTCAGGCCGAACTTCATCTTGCGCGGCGCCAGATTTGCCACCATCACGGTGAACTGGCCGATCAGGTCTTCGGGTTGGTAGGCGCTGGCGATGCCGCTGAAGACGTTGCGGGTCTTTCCTTCGCCTACATCGAGTGTCAATCGCAGCAGCTTGGTCGAGCCCGGCACCGCTTCGCAGTGGACGATTTTGGCGATGCGCAGATCGATCTTCGCGAAGTCGTCGATGCCGATGGTGGGTGCGATGTCTTCGCCGCCGGGTGCTATCGATTCCGTAGCTGATTGTGCTGATTCAGTAAGGGCTGGCGCCTCAAACAAGGCCTCAAGCTGTTTGATATCGACACGCTGCATCAGGTGTTTGTAGTCGCCAATCACATGGCCGGCGCCCAGGGACTGGTTCGCATCGGCAAACGACAGCGGTGAGATGTGGAGGAAGGCCTCCACGCTGGCGGCCAGCGCGGGCAGCACCGGCTTGAGGTAAATCGTGAGCAGGCGGAAGGCCTCGATGCAGGTGGTGCACACGTCTTGCAGGCGCGCGTCCATGCCCTCTTGCCGGGCCAGTTCCCAGGGCTTGTTGGCGTCCACGTATTCATTCACGCGATCGGCCAGCAGCATGGTCTCGCGCAACGCCCGGGCGTAGTCGCGGTTCTCGAACAGGCTGGCGATGGCCTCGCTCTGCACGCGAAGAAGGTCGAGCAGGCCCTCGCCGTCCGGCGCGATGGCGCCGAGCCTGCCGCCAAAGCGTTTGGCGATGAAGCCGGCCGCGCGGCTCGCAATGTTGATGTACTTGCCGACCAGGTCGCTGTTCACGCGCGCCATGAAGTCGTCGGCATTGAAGTCGATGTCCTCGTTGCGCGCGTTCAGCTTGGCGGCCAGGTAGTAGCGCAGCCATTCGGGGTTCATGCCCAGGCTCAGGTACTTGAGCGGGTCCAGGCCCGTGCCGCGGCTCTTGCTCATTTTCTCGCCGTTGTTCACTGTCAGGAAACCGTGCACGAAGATGTTGTCGGGCGTCTTGCGCCCGCTGAACTTGAGCATGGCCGGCCAGAACAGCGTGTGGAAGGTCACGATGTCCTTGCCGATGAAGTGGTACTGCTCCAGCGCCGGGTCGGCCATGTAGTCGTCATAGCTCTGGCCGCGCTTGTCCAGCAGGTTCTTCAGCGACGCCAGGTAGCCGATCGGCGCGTCCAGCCAGACGTAGAAATACTTGCCTGGCGCATCGGGAATCTCGATGCCGAAGTAGGGCGCGTCGCGGCTGATGTCCCAGTCGCCCAGACCCTCGCTGGTGCTGCCGTCGGGATTGGTGCGCACGGAAAACCATTCCTTGACCTTGTTGGCCACCTCGGGCTGCAGCTTGCCGTCCTGCGTCCATTGCTCCAGAAAGGCCACGCAGCGCGCATCAGACAGCCTGAAGAAGAAGTGTTCCGAGCTTTTGAGCACCGGCTTGGCACCCGACAGCGCCGAGTAGGGGTTGATCAGGTCGGTCGGCGCATAGACCGCGCCGCACACCTCGCAGTTGTCGCCGTACTGGTCCTTGGCGTGGCAATTCGGGCATTCGCCCTTGATGAAGCGATCCGGCAGGAACATGTTCTTCTCGGGGTCGAAGAACTGCTCGACGACGCGTGTGGCGATCAGCCCGGCTTTTTTGAGGTCACGGTAGATCTGCTGCGCCAGCGCGTGGTTTTCCGGCCCGTCGGTCGAATGCCAGTTGTCGAAGGCAATGTGAAAGCCGTCCAGGTAGGGTTTGCGGCCCGCGGCAATGTCGGCCACGAACTGCTGCGGCGTCTTGCCGGCCTTCTCCGCGGCGATCATGATGGGCGCGCCGTGGGCGTCGTCAGCTCCCACAAAATGCACCTCGGTGCCCTGCATTCGCTGGTAACGCACCCAGATGTCGGCCTGGATGTACTCCATGATGTGGCCAATGTGGAAATTGCCGTTGGCGTACGGCAGGGCGGTGGTGACGAACAATCGGCGCTGGGACATTGTGTGGCTTTGGCGAGGCTAACCCGTGATTTTAAGACGCTCGGCTGGCGGCCTGCCGTCAGGTGCCGAATCCCGTGCCTTCAGGCGCCGCCAGCCCGTCTGCAAAGGGCAATCCCGCCCCATGGCGACCCGCAGCGCCGCTCTGGCCCACGCTTGACCCATATCAACAAGGCCTTGACTGGCCCGTATCGGCAAGCGGGCTGCAAATTTATACTGAAATGAGTTTGCGGCTCGCAGGGTGTGCAGTGGTCAGGGCTCCCCGGGACGCTTGCATCACTTGGTGAACACTCATGGACACTGAAAACAAAGACGCCCCGTTGGCCACACTTCCCGAAGGCGTGATTGCCTTGGTGCCGATGCGCAATGTCGTGCTGTTTCCGCACGCACTGGTGCCCATCAGCGTCGGTCGCCCCAAATCGGTCGCGGCGCTCCAGCACGCAAAAAACACCGGCGCCATGCTGGGCATCGTGTTGCAGCGCGATGAGCGGGTCGAAGAACCGGGGCGCGAGGCCTTGTGCGATGTCGGGACCACGGCCAAGGTAGTGCAGTACGTGGATTCGGACGGGCAGCTGCGCCATGCGCTGTGCCAGGGCGTGGGGCGTTTTCGCATTGAGGCGCTGGTGGAGGGCTATCCGTTCCTGGCGGCCCGCGTGCAGTTCATCCAGGAGCCGGCCGAGGTGTCCACGCAGGCTGAAGCGCTGGGTTTGCAGTTGCGTGAGCGGGCGGCCGAGATTCTCTCGCTGCTGCCGGGGGCGCCGGCCGAGCTGGCGCAGACGCTGCAAGCGGTGAAGTCACCGTCACACCTGGCAGACGTCGTGGCGAGCCTGATGGACAGCGAGACCAGCGACAAGCAGATGCTGCTGGAAATGGACAGCCCGGAAGAGCGGCTGCAAAAGCTGCTGCAGATGCTGTCACACCGCATAGAGGTGCTGCGGCTGTCGCAGGAAATCGGCGCGCGCACCAAGGAGCAGATCGACGATACCCAGCGCAAGCACATCCTGCGCGCGCAACTCAAGGCCATCCAGAAGGAGCTGGGCGAGGAAGAGGGCAACAGCGAGGATGCGGCGCAGCTCGGCGAGCTGATCGCGAAGGCGGGCATGCCGGCCGAGGTGGAAGCCCAGGCACGCAAGGAACTCGCTCGCTTGCAACGGATGCCCGATGCGTCCGGCGAGTACTCGATGCTGCGCACCTACCTGGAGTGGATGACCGAGTTGCCGTGGGCCGCGCCGGCCGCCAGTCCCATCGATCTGGGTGAGGCGCGCCGCATCCTCGAGACCGACCACTATGGGCTCGAGCCCATCAAGCAGCGCATCGTGGAGTACCTGGCGGTGCAGAAACTCAACCCGCAGGGGCGTGCGCCGATCCTGTGCTTTGTCGGGCCGCCGGGCGTGGGCAAGACCTCGCTGGGGCAGAGCATCGCGCGGGCGCTGGGGCGGCCGTTCGTGCGGGTTTCTCTGGGGGGCGTGCATGACGAAGCCGAGATTCGCGGCCACCGCCGCACCTATATTGGCGCCATGCCGGGCATGATCGTGCAAAGCCTGCGCAAGGCCGGCGCGCGCCACTGCGTGATGATGCTGGACGAGATCGACAAACTGTCGCCCAGTGCGCACGGCGATCCTTCGGCGGCCTTGCTGGAGGTGCTGGACCCGGAGCAGAACTCGACGTTCCGGGACAATTATCTGGGCGTGCCGTTTGACCTGAGCCGCGTGGTGTTCGTGGCGACCGCCAATGTGATGGACCATGTGCCCGCGCCGATGCGCGACCGCATGGAGGTGATCGAACTGCCGGGCTACACCCAGGAGGAAAAGCTGCAGATCGCCCAGCGCTACCTGGTGCGGCGCCAGCGCGAGGCCAACGGTCTGCAGGGCGACCAGTGCGAATTGACCCCCGAGGCTTTGCGCGCCCTGGTGGCCGACTACACGCGGGAGGCCGGTGTGCGCCAGCTCGAGCGCGAGATCGGCCGCGTCATGCGCCACGCCGCCGTGCAGATCGCCGATGGCTCGAAGACGCAGGTGCGCGTCGATGCGGGCGATCTGGATGCGATCCTCGGGCCGGCGAAGTTTGAGCATGAAACCGCGCTGCGCAGCAGCGTGCCGGGCGTGGCCACCGGGCTGGCGTGGACGCCGGTGGGCGGCGACATCCTGTTCATCGAAGCGAGCCGCATGGCGGGCAGCGGCCGGCTGATCCTGACCGGCCAGCTGGGCGATGTGATGAAGGAGAGCGCCCAGGCCGCGCTGACGCTGGTGAAATCGCTGGCCAGGACCCTGCGGATTCCGGCGGAAAGGTTCGAAGGCATCGATGTTCATGTGCATGTGCCGGCCGGTGCGATTCCCAAGGACGGGCCGAGCGCCGGGGTGGCCATGTTCATTGCGCTGGCCTCGCTGTTCACCGACCATGCGGTGCACCATGACGTGGCGATGACCGGCGAAATCAGCCTGCGCGGGCTGGTGCTGCCGGTGGGCGGCATCAAGGAAAAGGTGCTGGCTGCGCAGCGTGCCGGCGTGCGCACCGTGCTGCTGCCGCGCCGCAATGAGAAGGACTTGCGCGACGTGCCCGAGTCCACGCGCCAGGCGCTGACTTTTGTCTGGCTGGACCATGTCGATGACGCCATTCGCGCGGCGCTGGGCGATACCGCCACGTCGGGCGACGGCTTCGTGCTGGTGTGAGCGTCGCGCCATGCCCTGGACGACGCAGCGCTATCCGGTGTCGATGCGGCACCTGCCGGAGTTCACGCGCCTCAAGGCGATAGAGATTGCCAATGCGCTGCTGGGCGAGGGCATGGAGGAAGGGCGGGCCATCCGCATTGCCATAGCGAAAGCCAAGGAATGGGCCCGGCGCCACCCTGACCCGCTTGCCGGCGCCGATTGACCGGCCAGGCGGCTGGATCCGCGTTGGCTTAAACTTCTTCTCAAACCCCGGCCCGCCTGGCCTGCAACGGCCGGCTTGGGGGCGTCGACACACCCCCTCCTCACAGATTCAATTCGGAGATTTCCCAGATGGCAATAGAACAACAGGCGATTTTGACTGCGCTGCAAGACGTGCTCGACCCCAATACCGCCAAAGACTTCGTCTCCACCAAGGCGCTGAAGAACCTCAGCGTCAACGATGGCGACGTCTCGTTCGACGTGGAACTGGGCTATCCGGCGAAGAGCCAGATTCCGGACCTGCGCCGGGCCTTGATTGCCGCCGCCAAGGGCGTGGCCGGGGTGCAGAACGTCTCGGTCAACATGACGGTCAAGGTCGAGGCGCACGCGGTGCAGCGCGGCGTGCAGCTGTTGCCCAACGTGAAGAACATCGTCGCCGTGGCGTCGGGCAAGGGCGGCGTGGGCAAAAGCACCACGGCCGTGAACCTGGCGCTGGCGCTGGCGGCCGAAGGCGCCAGCGTGGGTCTGCTCGACGCCGATATCTACGGCCCCAGCATTCCGATGATGATGGGCATTGCGGGCCGCCCCGAGAGCGAGGACGGCAAGACCATGGAGCCGATGGAAAACTACGGCGTGCAGGTGATGTCGATCGGTTTCCTGGTGAACCAGGACGAGGCCATGATCTGGCGCGGTCCGATGGCCACGCAGGCGCTGGAGCAGCTCTTGCGCCAGACCAACTGGAAGGACCTGGACTACCTGATCGTCGATCTGCCGCCCGGCACCGGCGACATCCAGCTCACGCTCTCCCAGCGCGTGCCCATGACGGGTGCCGTGATCGTCACCACGCCGCAGGACATCGCGCTGCTGGATGCCAAAAAAGGCATCAAGATGTTCGAGAAGGTGGGCGTGCCGATCCTCGGCATCGTGGAGAACATGGCGGTGCACGTGTGCAGCAATTGCGGCCATGTCGAGCACATCTTTGGCGAAGGCGGCGGCAAGAAGATGGCGGCCGATTACGGCATGGATTATCTGGGCGCACTGCCGCTCGACATGCAAATTCGCCTGCAGGCGGACAACGGCAAACCCACCGTGGTGGCCGACCCCGAAGGCAAAGTGGCCGGCATCTACAAGGCGGTTGCGCGCCAGGTGGCGGTCTCGATCGCGGCCAAGAACAAGGATTTTTCGTCCAAGTTCCCGTCCATCAAGATTTCCAAGAATACTTGAGAGTTTAAGGGCTGTAGCCCTTTCCTGTATTGGGCATGAAGCTATCGTTTTGATAGCTCATGCGAGTCCGAAGGCATGTCCCTCAAGGGTGCTTTGCTTCCTGCTCGCGCAGCTTGAAGCGCTGGATCTTGCCCGTGGCGGTTTTGGGCAGCTCGGCCACGAATTCGATGATGCGCGGGTACTTGTAGGGTGCCAGCCGGTCCTTCACGAACGCCTTCAGCTCGGCTTCATCGGCCCGGGCGCCGTCTTTCAGCACCACGAAGGCCTTGGTCTTGGTCAGGCCGTCCGCGTCGTTCACGCCGATCACCGCCGCCTCCAGTACCGCCGGGTGCTGCACCAGCGTGGCCTCCACTTCGAACGGCGACACATAGATGCCGCTCACCTTGAGCATGTCGTCGCTGCGTCCCGAATAGGTGTAGCTGCCATCGGCATTGCGCACGTACTTGTCGCCGCTCTTGGTCCAGCCGCCCTGGAAGGTCTCGCGCGTCTTGCTGCGGTTGCCCCAGTACATCATGGCGCTGGACGGGCCCTGGATGTACAGGTCACCGGGGTCGCAGGAGCCATCCGCATGCAGTGGCACGGGAAGGCCGTCCTCGCCGCGCAGCTCGATCTGATAACCCGGCACCGGCCAGCCGGTGCTGCCATAGCGCACCTTGCCGGGCCGGTTCGACAGGAAAATGTGCAGCATTTCGGTGGAGCCGATGCCGTCCACGATGTCGACACCGAAGTGACGCTGGAAGCGCTCGCCGATTTCGGCCGGCAGCGCCTCGCCGGCAGACGACACCAGGCGCAGCGCGACGTCGCCGCGCGCCGGCAGCTGCGGGCTGGCCAGCATGCCGGCAAAGCCGGTGGGGGCGCCGTAGAACACCGTCGGCTTGACGCCGCCCACCTGACCCAGCCAGCGCCTGAAAGTGGCCTCGGGCGTCGGGCGTTCGGCCATCAGGATCGTGGTGGCTCCCACGCTCAACGGAAAGGTCAGCGCGTTGCCCAGGCCGTAGGCAAAGAACAGCTTGGCTGCCGAGAAGCAGACGTCGGACTCGGTCAGGCCCAGCACGGCCTTGCCGTACAGCTCGGCCGTCCAGTAGGCGTTTGCGTGTGAATGCACCGTTCCCTTGGGCCGGCCGGTGGAGCCGGACGAATAAAGCCAGAAGCCGGGGTCGTCCGGCCCGGTGGCAGCGGGCCTGGCCAACGGTGACTGGGCCTGCACAAAGGCCTCGAACTCCATCTCGGACGGGTGCAGCGGCGCCACCGGGTGCGACACGATGACCTTGTGCACCTCGTGGTCGGACCGGGTCATGGCCGACACCAGCGCCGGCAGCAGCGAGCCCGACACCAGCACCGCCTGGGCGCGCGAATGCTCCAGCATGTAGGCGTAGTCGTCGGCCGTCAGCAGCGAGTTCACCGCCACCGGCACCACGCCGGCGTACAGTGCGCCGAGAAAGCTCACAGGCCAGTCGTTGCAGTCGTGCATCAGCAACAACACCCGCTCCTCGCGCTTGATGC
This sequence comes from Rhodoferax sp., assembly GCA_031291295.1. Taxonomy (GTDB): domain Bacteria; phylum Pseudomonadota; class Gammaproteobacteria; order Burkholderiales; family Burkholderiaceae_C; genus Rhodoferax_A. The sequence continues at coordinate 95,823 of JARLJI010000103.1, forward strand.
CGAGCGTGCGCAGCCCGGCAGCCAGGCGGCGCACGCAGTCCTCGAGCTGGCCGAAGCTGAGCGTGCCCAGGTCGTCGATGAAGGCCGGCCTGGCGGCACGCCCGCTGTTGCAGGCCAGCAGGTGCTGGGCGAAGTTGAAGCGCTCGCCCGGGGGCGGCACGGGGGCCGCGGCGGGCGGGGGGGGGTGGGGGGGGGTGGGGGTGTTTTTTATTTTTTTTTATTTAAATGGGTAAATCCAAGCCCGCCCCCCCCC
>JARLJI010000104.1 GCA_031291295.1 Rhodoferax sp.
CAACGCGGTGCGGTTTTTGCTGGGCATGGCGGAAGCAGGGTTCTACCCCGGGGTGATCTACTACCTGACGCTGTGGTTTCCTGCACGGATGAGGGCACGAGCAGTAAGCCGCTTTTACATTGCCTTACCGCTGAGTTCCGTGGTCATGGGATCGCTGGCTGGTTGGTTGTTGGGGCTGGGCGGCAAGCTGGGATTGGCCGGCTGGCAGTGGTTGTTCCTGGTCGAGGGATTGCCCGCGGTCCTGTTCAGCCTGGTGATTTTGAAGCTGCTGCCGGATGGCCCGGCGAAGGCCGCATGGCTCACGCCGGCGGAAAAGGCGTGGCTCCAAAATCAGCTCAAGACCGACAGCGAACAGGCCCACCTGGGACACGAGGCCGGCGTGATGCAGGCGCTGTTTTCGCCCAAGGTGTGGATGATTGGCGCCTACTTCTTCTGCGCCCTGACCACCAGCTACGCGTATGGCTTTTCTGCTCCGGCCATTCTTCAAGCGGTTACGGGCTGGAGCGTGGCGCATGTCGGCTACCTGATTGCATGTTTCGGATTCGCCGGGGCGGCGGCCATGCTGCTGAACGGCGCGCACTCCGACCGCAGAGGTGAGCGGGCGCTGCACTGCATTGTGCCCTGCATGGTGATGGCCGTAAGCTTTGTGATGGCCAGTTATGCACAGACGCCATGGGTGGTTGTGGTCTCGCTGGCTGCAAGCTTCATCTCCTTTCAGGCGATGCTGCCGCCGGCAAACGCGCTGCCCATGCAGTTCCTGGCCGGACGAGCTGCGGCGGCTGGCATCGCCGCCATGAATACCATCACGATGTTCAGCGGATTTGTGGGCCCCTATTGGATGGGCCTGATGAAGGATGCGACGGGAAGCTACCTGGCCGGGCTGCGCGGCCTCGCCCTGCCTGCCCTGGGAGCGGCCGCGGTGATGTTTGCCCTGACGCGAAGCTTGAACAGGCGCGTCATCGTTCCGCTTGTCAAAGCCGCCGAGTGGGCCGGCTAGGAATTGCCCGTTTAGGGCGCCGGTTACCAGCGGATCAGCGGCAGCAGGCTGGAGTAATCGTCGCTCCAGAGCCG
>JARLJI010000105.1 GCA_031291295.1 Rhodoferax sp.
CCATCGCCCTGGGGCATTCGACAGGGCTCGGAGGTGCATCATGCGCATGGCAAAAACCGTGCAGCGCAGCCTGGAACAGGCGCACTGCGAATTCGACATCGTCGCTCATCCGCATTCGTCCAGCAGCCTGGAAACCGCCCGCCTGGCGGGGATCCCGGCCGAACGCATGGCCAAATCGGTGGTGCTCGACGACCAGCACGGGCACTACCTGATGGCGGTCCTGCCCGCCAGCCAGCACCTGGACCTGAGCAAGGTCCGTGGCGCCAGCACCTGGCAGATCACCCGGGAAAGCACCCTGGCCTATCTGTTCCAGGACTGCGAACGCGGTGCCGTGCCGGCCCTGGGCGAGTCCTATGGCTTGAAGATGGTGGTCGATCCGCAATTGACCCGCCAGCACGACATCTACGTGGAAGCCGGCAACCACCACAACCTGGTGCATATGCAGATGGACCAGTACCTGAAACTGGTGCCCCATGCCGAGGTGTGCGAGGTCTGCCACTGAGGTCCGGGCGCGGTTTGTTCTCTACTCACGCGGTGCTTCACGGCGGGAACGCGCTTGCTCGCGAAGCTGTCTGAGCAGCACCGCCATTTTCCATATATCGGAGACCTCAATGGAATCACCTGATCACAGCCTGCCGTACCTGTTCAAGCAACTGGGCCTGCCCGATGACCCGGTCAGCATTGATCGTTTTATCGCCACCCATTCGCCGCTCAAGCCGGAGCTGCATCTGGCGGACGCGTTTTTCTGGAGCAAGAGTCAGGCGGACTTTTTGCGGAGCGAGATTCTCGACGATGCCGACTGGGCGGAAGTGGTGGATCAGTTGGATGTGTTGTTGAGGAAGGGGAGAGGGGTGTAACGCAAGAAATGAAGTAATTGTTTCAAAACTTGACGACCCCCCAACTGATGCGAGATATTGATAGTTAGCAAACTAACAATGCGAATCTCCTCGTGTCCAAGCACCTCGAACAGTTGCACAAGCACATCAGTGCCGGCCTCGTCGTCGCCTCGCGCCATTGGCGCCGGGTGTGCCAGACCACGCTGGTCAACTATGGGATCTCCGAAGCCTGTGCCATGCCGTTGCTGTTGGTCGGGCGCATGGGGCCGGGCGTGCGCCAGGTGACGGTGGCCCACGAAGCGGGTATGGAGAGCCCGTCGCTGGTGCGCCTGCTCGACCAGTTGTGCACTGCCGGCTATGTGTTGCGCAGCGAAGACCCGAGCGACCGCCGCGCCAAATGCCTGAGCCTGACCGAGGCCGGCGAGCATCTGATGCATGACATCGAAAGCCAGTTGATCCGCTTGCGCAGTGAAGTCCTCGACGGCATCGCACCGGCTGATCTGGAAGCGGCGCTGCGGGTCATCCGCGCCTTCGAAGCGGCCGGGCAGAATCTGGGAGTGGCAAACCCGTGAACGGTTTCTGGACCGGCATGCCGCCCGCCCGCGACTGGTTCTACGGCGTGCGCACCTTCGCCGCCTCGATGATCGCGCTGTATATCGCCATGTTGATGGAGCTGCCGCGCCCCTACTGGGCCATGGCCACCGTCTATATCGTTTCCAGCCCTTTCGTCGGTCCTACCAGTTCCAAGGCTTTGTACCGCGCGGTCGGGACCTTTCTCGGCGCCTCGGCGGCGGTGCTGTTCGTCCCGCTGTTCGTGCAGACACCCTATCTGCTGGTGGTGGCGATCGCGCTCTGGACCGGCATCCTGCTGTTTCTCTCGCTGCACCTGCGCACCGCCAACAGCTATGCGCTGATGCTGGCCGGCTACACCATGCCGATGATCGCCCTGCCCGTGGTCGACAACCCCCTGGGGGTGTTCGATGTGGCGGTGTCGCGGACCGAAGAAATTTTTCTCGGCATCGCCGTGGCGGCGGTGGTCGGCAGTATGTTCTGGCCCCGGCGCCTGGCCCCGGTGTTTATCGACGCGGCGGGCAAATGGTTCGGCGATGCCTCGACCTACAGCCTGCGTTTCCTTTCGCGCAACGTGCAGGCCGATGAAGTCAGCACCTTGCGTTCGGCCATGGTGGCAACCTTCAACAGCCTTGAATTGATGATCGGCCAGTTGCCCCACGAAGGCGCCCGACCGCAGACCGTGCGCAACACCAAGGAGTTGCGTGGACGGATGATTCACCTGTTGCCGGTGGTCGATGCCCTGGACGACGCGCTGTATGCGTTGGAGCGGCGTACGCCGGAACTGGTGGCGCGTTTCGCCCCCTTGCTGGTGGCCACCCGTGAATGGCTGGAAAGCACCACGCAGCAGGTGCCGGTTGAACGCTGGCAAGCCCTGCGGGCTGAGATCGAGAGCCTGCAACCGAGCCCGGTCGAGCTGGATGACCGACGCCAGTTGTTGTTCTCCAACGCCCTTTACCGCCTCGGCGAGTGGATCGACCTGTGGCAGGACCTGCGCAGCCTGCAATACGCCATCCGCTGCGAAAGCCAGGACAATTGGCGTGCGGTCTATCGCCATTGGCGTCTGGGCCGCCTGACGCCGTTCCTCGACCGCGGCCTGATGCTGTATTCGGCGGGCTCGACGGTGCTGGCGATCATCGTAGCCTCGCTGCTGTGGATCCTGCTCGGCTGGACCGACGGGGCCAGCGCGGTGATCCTGGCGGCGGTCGCCTGCAGCTTTTTCGCGGCGATGGACGACCCGGCGCCGCAGATCTACCGGTTCTTTTTCTGGACCGCGATGTCGGTGATTTTCGCCAGCCTCTACCTGTTCGTGGTGCTGCCCAACCTGCACGATTTCCCGATGCTGGTGCTGGCCTTTGCCGTGCCCTTTATCTGCGTCGGCACCCTCACCGTACAGCCGCGATTTTACCTCGGGACCTTGTTGACCATCGTCAACACCTCGTCCTTTATCAGCATCCAGGGTGCCTACGACGCCGACTTCCTGAACTTCACCAATTCCAACCTGGCCGGGCCCGTGGGCCTGCTGTTCGCTTTTGTCTGGACCCTGGTGGCCCGGCCATTCGGAGCGGAGCTGGCGGCCAAGCGTCTGACCCGTTTCAGCTGGCACGACATCGTCGGGCTGACCGAGCCGGCGACCCTGGCCGAACACCGGCACCTGGGCGCGCAGATGCTCGACCGGCTGATGCAGCACCTGCCACGGCTGGCCATGACCGGCCAGGACACCGGTGCGGCGCTGCGCGAGTTGCGCGTCGCGCTCAACCTGCTCGACCTGCTGGCCTACACGCCACGGGTGCCGGGGGTGGCCAACGTGCTGCTCAAACAGGTGGTGGAAGAGGTCGGCGAGTACTTTCGCGCCTGCCTCAAGGCCCGCGAGCGCCTGCCGGCCCCGGCGCCTTTGCTGATGACCCTGGACCGCACGCGCCGGGCCCTGAGTTCCCAGGGACTGGACGATGGCGAAACCCGCCTGCATCTACTACACGCCTTGAGTGGCCTGCGCCTGGCGTTGTTGCCCGGCGTCGAATTCGTCGATAGCGGCGATCAGTCGGAGAGTGTTCCCTATGGGATCAATGGGGTGCCTTTATGATCGGTGACCTGGATATCAGCGGGGTGTTCCTGCCCACGCTGCTGGTGCTGATGGGCATTACGTATGCGCTGTACCTGGTGGTGCACGGGCTGTTGACGCGCCTCCACTTCTACCGCCTGGTCTGGCACCGGGCCTTGTTCAACGTCGGTCTCTACGCTTTGTTGCTGGGCGTTGTGGATTCGTTCAGTCGATACCTGATGACATGAAAAAACCTCTTTTGACCATTGGCCG
>JARLJI010000106.1 GCA_031291295.1 Rhodoferax sp.
ACCATCGACCAGAACATCCAGTACATGGCCGAGAATGCGCTCGACCATGTGATGGAGAAGACGCACGCCGACAATGGCACCATCGTTGTGCAGGATGTGCATACCGGCCAGATTCTCGCTCTCGCCATTCGGCCCACATTTAACCCCAACGACTTTCGCCACACCACGCCCGCGCTGCTGAAGGACCACGCCGTGAGCGACGTCTACGAGCCGGGCTCGGTGTTCAAGCTGGTTACGTATTCGGCCGCCATCGACTCCAACGTGGCCAAGCCCGACGACATGATCGACTGCCAGGGAGGCAAGATCACGCTCGCCGGTCGCGTCATCCACGACGACAAGGCCGACCACTTCGGCGTCATTACCGTCCACGAAGCGCTTGAGCACTCCAGCGACGTGGCCGCCGTGAAGCTCGCGCTCAAGGTGGGCCAGGATCGCTTTTACAAATACATTCGCGACTTCGGTTTTGGCGCGCGCACGGGAATGGAACTGCCCGGCGAGACGCGCGGCCTGCTGCGTCCCACGAGCCGCTGGAATGGCTCCTCCATTGGCTCCGTTTCTATTGGGCAGGAGGTGGGTGTCACGCCGCTGCAACTGGTGTCGATGGTTTCGACCATCGCCAACGGAGGTACGTATCTGCCGCCGCGCGTGCTCATGCCGGGCCAGATCGCAGGCACGCAGGCACCCGCCGCGCAACTGGCGCCCGCGCCGTTCCGCCTGGGCGAGGAACTGCCCAACCCTCTGCCGGAGGGAGCGCATCGCGTGATCTCTGAAATGGCCGCCGCGCAAATGCGCAAGATGATGGAGGGTGTGGTGCTGTTTGGCACCGGCAAGCCCGCGCAGCTCAACGGCTACTCGTCCGGCGGCAAAACGGGCACCGCGCAGAAGATCGATCCGGTGACTCATCTCTACTCCAAGACCATGCACATCGCGTCGTTCGCGGGCATTGCGCCGGTCAACAATCCGGTCATCGCCGTGGCTGTGGTCATCGACAACCCGCGGGGCGGTTCGTACTACGGCACTGCCGTTTCTGCGCCGGTGTTTGCCGATGTGGCGCAGCAGGTGCTGGAGTATCTGGGTGTGCCGCACGACATCGACGTGCAGCAGAAGCGCGCGCAGGGCAAGAAGGAAGCGCCGGTGACGGAAGACGACGCAGGTGCCGACCAAAGCAACGTGAACGCTCTGTACGCCGCGGTGAACGACCTGCCGGAAGACGATCCGCTGCGCACGCCAGCGCAGCCCGTGAACCAGCCGGTACAGGCTCCGCCCGCCGCGTCCAATGCGAAACCGTCCATTGCAAAGCCTGTCGTGCCCGTAGCGCCACTGAATGGTGCAGTGACTGCTCCGCCTGTGCAGCCGAAGGCAACTGTGAAGGTCACCATCAGCGACGGTAAAAAATTCACCGTGCCCTCGCTGGTAGGCCTGCCCGTGCGCAAGGTGATTGAGACTGCCGCAGCCGCGGGGCTGGACGTGCAGATTGTGGGCAGCGGCACGGCGCGCGAACAGGCTCCCGCGCCCGGCACGCAGGTACCCACCGGAACCAGAATCGTTGTCCGCTGCGGACGATAGGATGCGCGCAGCGCAGGCACGGCCATTGCTTCTACAATCGAGCTCGATATGAAGTGGAATGAACTGATCGCGGAAATTACGGCCGTGGGCGCGGAAGGCACTTCAGACGCGCCGATCACGGGCATTGAATACGACTCGCGCCGGGTGCGCCCCGGCTCTGTTTTTGTCGCCATGAAGGGCGGCACCACCGACGGCAATCGCTATGTTGAGAAGGCGCTCGCAGCAGGCGCGCTGGGCATCGTGACTGACTCGGCGCCTGCCTTCGACCATCTGGTTGTCTACAACGCGGGGACGCCTGTTGTTGAAGTCGAGCATGGCCGCCGCGCGCTGGCCGAGGCCTCGGCTGCCTTCTTCGGGCACCCGGAAAAGAAGCTGGCCGCCACCGGCATCACCGGCACCAACGGCAAGACCACCACTGCGTTTCTGACCGAGTCGCTGCTGAACTGTGCTGCGCGCAAAACGGTCCTGGTAGGCACCATCGAGTACCACATCAGCGGCGAGGTGCGGGCCTCGCTGCACACCACGCCCGAGTCGAGAGACTTGTTTGAATTGATGGCCGAGGGCGCGGAGCGCGGCGCAACGGAGCTGGTCACCGAGGTTTCAAGCCACGCGCTCGATCAGCGCCGGGCCTACGGCATTCCGTTTGACGTGGCCGTCTTTACCAACCTCACGCGCGACCATCTGGACTATCACCAGACCATGGAGAAGTACTTCGCCGCCAAACGTCTGCTCTTTGACGGCACGGTGTATCCCGCGCCGCGCGTGGCGGTGATCAACGCACACGACGATCGCGCGAAGCAGATGGCCGCAGCCGCCCGCCGCGCTGGGGCCGAGGTGCGCACGTACGGCATTGGAGACGGCGACTGGCGCGCGGCGAGCTACAAGCTCACGCCGGGCGGTGCTGTACTGCAACTGGAAACACCTGCGGGCCGTGCCGAATTCCCCTCGCGCCTGGCTGGCGAAGTAAACATTCTCAACCTGCTTGCGGCATTCACTGCGGCCCACGCGCGGGGCATCGGTTTCGACGACCTCTGCGCTTTTGCTCCGCTGCTGGAGCCCGTGCCGGGGCGCTTTCAGCCGGTGGATGCGGGCCAGCCCTACACGGTGATTGTGGACTACGCGCACACGGACGACGCGCTGCGCAACCTGACGGCGCTGGCGCGGCAGATGACGAAGCAGTCCGGCGGGCGCATTCTCACCGTCTTCGGCTGCGGCGGCGACCGCGACCGCACCAAGCGCCCCAAGATGGGCCTTGCCGCGGGCGAGGGAAGCGACATGGTGTTTGCCACCAGCGACAATCCGCGCTCAGAAGAGCCGCGCGCGATTCTCGACGAGATTGAGCCGGGCCTCAAGGCGAGCGGCGTGCAGTACACCATCGAGCCCGACCGCGCTGCGGCCATCGGCCTGGCGCTGAGCACCGCCCAGCCGCACGATGTGGTTCTGATTGCGGGCAAGGGCCACGAGAAGGAACAGATTCTTGCAACGGGAACGATCCCGTTCGACGATGCCAAGCTGGCACTTTCAGCGCTCGCTCAATTGGGATACGGGGAACGCCGATGAACCTGACACTTGCTGAAGCGGCAGTGGGCGCAGGCGCGGTGCTGGAAGCGCCCGAGAGCCTGGCGAACGCAGGCGCGCTGATGGCCCGCGGCTACTCCATTGACTCGCGCACCGTGGCGCCCGGCGAGTTGTTCTTTGCCGTGCGCGGCGAGCGTTTCGATGGGCACGACTACGTGGCTGCGGCGCTGGAACGCGGCGCGGTGGCTGCCGTGGTGTCGCGTGCCAAGGCGGCTACGCTGCCCGATGCTGCGTTGGCCGCGCCGCTGCTGATTGCCGAGGACACGCTGATGGCGCTGCAGGCGCTGGCCACACACGTGCGCCGTCGCTGGGGCCGTCGCGTGGTGGGCGTCACCGGATCAGCAGGCAAGACGACCACCAAGGACGCCATCGCCGTCGCGCTGGGCGCCAAGTTCAACGTGCTGAAGTCGCGCGGCAATCTGAACAACGCCTTCGGCATGCCGCTGCAGTTGCTCCGCCTGGAGCCAGAGCACGAGTACGCGGTCATCGAGATAGGCATGAACCACCCGGGCGAGATTGCCGCACTGGCGCGGATTGCCGCGCCGGACTGGGGCGTGATCACCAACGTAGGCACGGCGCACATTGAGAATTTCACTGAAGGGCAGGCCGGGATTGCGCGCGCCAAGCTTGAGCTCATCACTGCGCTGCCCACCACCGGCGTTGTCTTTTTGAATTGCAGCGATCCGTTCGTCTCGCAGTTCGGGCGCGAGTTTCCCGGGCGCGTGGTGTACTTTGGCGCAGGTCCGTGCGGCGATCCGCAGATTGTTTCGTCGCGTGAGGACATGGACGGGCTGCATGTGGTCTATCGTGCCGGCGAGCAGGAAGGCACGTTCACGCTGCGTCTGTTGGGCGCGCACAACGCGACGAACGCGCTGGCGGGGCTGGCCGTGGCGGTTGAGGCCGGTGTGGACCCCGGGGCCGCAGCGCATGCGCTTGAGTCGTTGACCGCAGGCGACAAGCGCGGCGAAGTGGTGGAAGTGAACGGCGACACGCTGCTGAACGACACCTACAACTCCAACACCGAGGCGCTGCAGTCGATGATTCGTACGCTGGCCACGCGGCCCGCGCAGCGGCGCATCCTGGTGGCGGGCGAGATGCTCGAACTGGGCGATTACGGGCCCACGCTGCACACTGCCTGTGGCCGCGCCGCAGCCGAGGCGGGGCTGGACATGGTCGTGGGCGTGAGCGGCAATGCGGTGCATCTGGCCACGGCGGCGGCTGCGGGCGGCGTGGCTTCGCTTTTTCTGCCCGATGCGGAGGCCGCAGGCGCGTGGCTGCAAAAGAATCTGCGTTCGGGCGATGTGGTGCTGGTGAAGGGTTCGCGCGGCGTGCATCTGGAAAATGCGATTGACTTTGTGAAGACTCCGGCAGCACCTTCCGGGAGTCAGTGAGTACTGGCCAGCGAGCGCCCACCCCCGGCCTGTAAAATCATCCTGATAACCGCCTCAAACCGGCTCCGGAGGCCACTTGCTTTACTGGCTGCTCTACGAAAAGCTGTTTCCGTTCTTTCATCCGTTCCGCATCTTCCATTTCCTTACCTTCCGGAC
>JARLJI010000107.1 GCA_031291295.1 Rhodoferax sp.
ATTGCGGCGCTGGTGCTGCTGGTGGCGTGCGCGAATATCGCGAACCTGCTGCTGGCGCGGGGGATGGGGCGGAAGGCGGAGATGTCGATCCGCTCGGCGCTGGGCGCGGGGCGTGCACGGATTGTGCGGCAACTGCTGACCGAGAGCGTGGTGCTGGCGGGGCTGGGCGGGCTGCTGGGGCTCGGCGTGTCGTATCTGGGCGCACGGATGCTTCTGCTGCTGGCGTTCCCGGGTCAGCAAGGGGTGCCGATTGACGCGGCGCCGTCGCTGCTGGTGATCGGATTCGCGTTTGCGCTGTCGGTGGCGACGGGCGTCGTCTTCGGCATCGCGCCGGCGTGGATGGCGGCGCGCACGCAGCCGGCGGACGCGCTGCGCTCGAACGCGCGGACGACGGCGCAGGGTGCGACGCTGCTGCAACGCGGGCTCGTGGTGCTGCAGGCGGCGCTGTCGCTGGTGTTGCTGGTGGCCGCGGGGCTGTTTGCGCAGAGCCTGAGCAAGCTCGAGAACTCCAACATGAAGCTGGACGCGCGGAACCGCTACATCATCCACATCAACCCGCAGGCCGCCGGATACGCCACCACGCAGGTCGAGCCGCTCTACCGCACCATCGTCGACCGCTTCCACGCGCTGCCCGGCGTGGTGAAGGTGGGTCTGTCCACCTACACGCCGATGGAGGAGAACAACTGGAGCACGGGCGTGAAGCTGCAGGGCGAGCCCGATCCGAACAAGGGCTCATCGTGGGTCAAAGGCACGCCGGAGTACTTCGACGCGGTGGGCACGCACGTGATCATGGGGCGCGGTTTTCGCGAGCAGGACACGCTCAACGCGCCACCGGTCGCCGTCGTAAACCAGGAGTTTGTCCGCCAGTTTCTAAAAGGTAAGAATCCCATCGGCCGGCGTTTCGGCTATCCGTTTCCAGGCGAGGACGCTGCCTATGAGATTGTCGGCGTTGTGGAAGACACCACCTACACCAGCGTCTACTGGAAGAACCACGCCATGTACTTTGTGCCCATGACGCAGTGGCCCTGGGTGCATGGGAAACCAGGCGGGGGAGAGCACGCGAAGATCGAGAACGATCTTTCCATGTACGCCGGGGCCATCGTCGTCCAGACCGAGCGGCCCGTGCCGGACATGGAGGCGCTGGCGCTGAAAACACTCTCCGGCATCAATTCGAATCTGACCGTCGTGAAGTTCCAGACCTTCCAGGAGCAGATCAACGACCGCTTCACAGAGGAGCGCATGATCGCGCGGCTGACGTCGCTGTTCGGTGGGTTGGCGTTGCTGCTGGCGGCGCTGGGGCTTTATGGCGTGACAGCCTACACTGTTGCGCGTCGAACGCAGGAGATCGGCATCCGCATGGCGCTGGGGGCTGAGCGGGCGAGCGTGGTGACGATGGTGATGCGCGGGGCGCTGCTGCAGGCGCTGGTGGGCCTGGCGCTGGGCGTGCCGGTGGCCATGCTGTGCGTGCGCTACGTCAAGTCGCAGCTTTATGAGATCACCAGTGTCAATTTGACTGTGATGGCAGCGGCGGTCGGGACGCTGGCCGTCGCAGCGTTGGTGGCGGGGCTGATTCCGGCGCGGCGCGCGGCATCGATTGACCCGATGAAGGCGTTGCGCGTGGAGTAAAAGCCGGTGAAAATGGTGCGCTGACGCAGAAAGGCCGCCCGTCAGGGCGGCCTTTCTGCGTGGTGTGGGAGGGGGCTTAGTCGCCGGCGACCGGCTCGGCCGGCTGCGCGGGCTTGGCGGG
>JARLJI010000108.1 GCA_031291295.1 Rhodoferax sp.
CGGAGATCAGCTTGGGCAGGAAGGTGGCTTTTTGCGCGTCGCTGCCCGCGGTCAGCAGGGCTTCGATGGCGCCGTCTGTCAGCAGCGGACACAGCGCGAACGACAGGTTCGCCGTGTTCAGCATCTCGTTACAGGCGGTGGCGATCAACTTGGGCAAGCCCTGGCCGCCAAATTCCTGCGGATGCAGCACGCCCTGCCAGCCACCTTCGCCAAACTGGCGGAACGCGTCCTTGAAACCGGGCGTGGTGGTAACCACGCCGTCCTTCCAGCTGCTGGGATTGGTGTCACCGATGCGGTTGAGCGGCGCCACCACTTGTTCGTTGAATTTGGCCGCCTCGTCGAGCACCGCCTGCGCCGTCTCCGGCGTGGCGTCCTCGAAGCCGGGCAGCTTGCTGACTGCGTCAAGATCGGCCAGTTCGTTCATCACGAACAACATGTCCTTAAGCGGGGCACGGTAGGTCATTTCTTGGGGACTCCATTTTGGGGACAGGGCGCGGTGCATCTGGCCGGATGCCGGCACCGCATGGTCTGGGTACCGGATCGTAGCGCCCGCCGCGTCATGCGGGAATAACCAAACCTGCCCATTCATTGACAAAACCTGCCGCTTTACGTCGCGCTGGCCGCTTGCCATGCACCCCGGTTCGATTGGCCGGATTTGTCACTAGTTCGGCCATTCCTGTCAGTGCCGGAGATGGCGGGCACATCTAGAATGCCTCGCAGCCGGCGTCACCATGACCGATGAATGCAACCGGCATAACGGCAAACCGCCTGTCAGGAGACAAGACCATGGACCTGTTCGGTCAGATGATGTACGCGCCTTTGCAATTATCCGCGTTGCTGGAGCAGGCGGCGCGGCACTCCGGCACGGTGGAAATCGTATCCCGGCGCGTCGAGGGCGACATTCACCGCTATACCTACCGGGACTGCCATGTCCGCGCCATGCAACTGGCCAATGCACTGACGGGCCGCGGCATCGTGGCGGGAGACCGCGTCGGCACGCTGGCGTGGAACGGCTATCGCCATATGGAGCTGTACTATGGCGTGACCGGCATTGGCGCGGTTTGTCATACCATCAACCCCCGCCTGTTCCCCGAACAGATCGCCTACATCATCAATCATGCCCGCGACCGCGTGGTCTGCTTCGATGCCTCGTTCCTGGGCCTGGTCGAGCAGATCGCGCCGCAATGTCCTCATGTCGAGTCATGGGTCATGCTGTGCGACGCTACCAGCCTGCCACAGGCACCGGCGCTACCGCTCGAAAGCTACGAGGCCCTCATCGGCGGGCAGCCCGGCCATTTCGACTGGCCCCGCCTGGATGAGCAGCTGGCGGCGGTGCTTTGCTACACCTCCGGCACCACCGGCAACCCGAAGGGCGTCTTGTACTCGCACCGTTCGCTTTGCCTGATGGCCTATGCCTCGGCGCTGCCGGACGCGCTTTGCCTGCGTGCGTCGGACTCCGTGGTGCCTGTCGTGCCGATGTTCCACGTCAATGCCTGGGGGCTGCCGTTCTCCGCGGCGCTGGTCGGGGCGAAACTGGTGCTTCCGGGTCCGGCGCTCGACGGCGCGTCCCTGTCGGCGTTGTTCGACCAGGAAGGCGTGACGGTGTCGGCCGGCGTGCCCACGGTCTGGCTCGGCCTGGCCGACCATATGCGCCGCACGGGCAAGCGCTGCAACAGCCTGGAGCGTGTCATCGTGGGCGGCGCGGCATGCCCGCCACAACTGGCCAAGGCGCTGGGCGAACTGGGCATCAAGTCGGTGCACGCCTGGGGCATGACCGAGCTGTCGCCGGTTGGCACCGTGTTTTCTCCCTCGCAGGGCTTTGCGCAAAAGCCGGAGCAGGAGCGCGTGCAGCTCGAGGCCAAGCAAGGCAGGGTCGTGCCGGGTGTCGAGATGAAGGTCGTCGACGCTGATGGTGCCGAGTTGCCGTGGGACGGACGCTCGGCGGGCGACCTGATGGTGCGCGGCCATTGGGTCGTGGAGCGCTACTTCGGCATGGAGGAAACCTGCCTGGAGAATGATGGCTGGTTCGCTACCGGCGATGTCGCCACGATCGACGCCGACGGCTATATGCAGATCACGGATCGCAGCAAGGATGTGATCAAGTCCGGCGGCGAATGGATTTCCTCGATCGAACTGGAGGGCATCGCCGTTGCGCATCCGGAGATCGAGCTGGCGGCCTGTATCGCCTGTGCCCATCCCAAGTGGGACGAACGCCCCCTGCTGGTCGCGGTAAGGCGCGCCGGCAGCACGCTCGATGCGCGACAACTACTGGCCTTCTATGAAGGCAAGGTGGCCAAGTGGTGGATCCCTGACGATGTGATGTTCGTGCAGGAACTGCCGCTGACCGCGACCGGCAAGCTGCATAAGCTGATGCTCAGGCAGCGTTTCGGCACCCACTACAGCGGCGCCGCCGCGTAGCCGGGCCGCTCAGGCCATGCCGCGGTACGCCTTGGGCGTGCTGCCGGTCCAGTGCCGGAAGGCGCGGTGGAACGCGGTCGGGTTGTCAAAGCCGACGTCATAAGCGATTGCCGCGATGGCGTCGGGCGAACGCGTGAGCCGCTGGATCGCGATATCGCGCCGGACGTCGTCCTTGATCGCTTGGAACGTCGTGCCTTCGTCCGCAAGCCGGCGGCAAAGCGTGCGCACGGAATAGTGCAGGTCCTGGGCAACCACTTCCAGCGTCGGCATGGCGGGAAGGCAATCGGCGAGGAATTGCCTGACCCGGTGGCAAACCATCTGGTCGGCAAAGGAGACGAAGATCCAGTCTTCCGGGGCGCGCGCCAGGAATCTCTGCAGGTCGGCCTTGCGTTGCCGCACGGGCATATCAAGGTAAGCCGCCTCGAAGCGCATGCGGGTCTGCGCGCTACCGAACTGAACCGGCCCCGGGAAGAGAAAGAGGTAGTCTGTTGCGTGCGCGGGACGCGCAAAATCGAACTCCGCCGCGATCAGCGGGATCCGCTTCGCAACCAGCCATGAGGCAATGCCGTGCACCAGCTTCATGATAAGTTCGCGGCCGAGTTCGGTCACGCTGGGGCCCGCCGGATCCGCCGCCATGGCAACCCAACCGCCTTCGCCGTCGCGGCCCGAATCCAGCCGGAAATCATCCAGGATCAGGTGGAAGAACTGGCCGAACCGGTGCAGCGCGACCTCCAGCCGCGGGGCGTCAAGCAGGCTCAGGCAAAGGTATTTCAGCGTGCCGTTGCGCAAGGGGCGGCTGAAGATGCCCGGCATTTCGTCGTCCAGTTCGGTCGCGAGCAGGCGGTAGAGCGTGGAGAACTGCTCCTCGGTCACGCGGGAGCCAGGGCGGCGCAGCAAGCCGTGGGGGATGCCGGAGCACTCCGCCAGCCGCTCAATGGCGGCGGGATCGGCGCCCGACAGGAAGCCGTTGACCAGCGAAATGGGAACCGTGCCAGAAATATGACTCAAGGGTACGTCGACGTCCAGAGCGCAACGTCATTTCCGGTGTGATCAAGGGGCGTTTATTTTGTCATAAGCTGGACTGGCTCGTCACTTTTTTGGCTTTCCGGCGACGAGCGCGCAGATAGTGAAGATGGCTGCGCGCATATGCGCCCTCCTTCCGCTTCCGACAGGGATTCCTGCATACCCACGACTCGTCGTCTAAACCTGCATTCGTATCCTCCTGTTGACCCCCAGCGTAGTCAATCGGCGGGACGCGGCCTTGGCCTGGATCAAGGGACAGGCGCAGCTTCCGGCGCGCGCGGCAGCCGCCATCAGTCACATCCTGGAATGAGACGCGCCGGCATTCCGTACCCCAAGCCGGGGAATGCCAGCCGCGCTTTGTACGGTGCCGCTTGCCGCTTGCGCTGGATCAAGCCGTGCCGCCGTTTCGCCACTACTGTGGAGGTAGGCTGTCATGTCGGAGCTGACCCGCCTATGGTGCTCGTTGCAGCGCTCTATAGTGGCTCCGCCGCGATGCGCAAGCGCAGCAGCAGAGTGCGAACGTCGATGAGATTGATCGTACGCCACGCCCAATACGCGCAGCAAGTTTGCTGCACCATCCATAAGTACCTGCAAGGAGTAGCCATGACCGCTGAAGCTGTGAAGAAGCTGTGGGAGGAGTTCGACGACCTCGCATCCAAAAGCGAGAATGAGGATATTCAATTCCTAATCAGAGCGATAAAACTGCACGCGGAAGTGATGAACTCGCACTTCAGCGCTCTCGAGGCGATTGCGAGTAAATCGGCCAAGCATCCAACGAAGTAAATCGGGCGCTCGGACCTGTGGTCCGAGCGCCTTCGATTTTGGGGCAGTATCACTACCCCGCCGCGAAGGAGCTGCACATGGTCAACGACACATCACACGTTCTCTGGTTCGAGGAACTGCGACGCACCGACGTTGCGCGCGTCGGCGGCAAGAACGCGTCACTTGGCGAGATGGTGGCCAACCTCGCGAGCCGAGGCGTCAATGTCCCACCGGGCTTTGCACTCACAGCCGACGCTTACTGGCGCTTCATCGACGCGAACGGGTTGCAACTGACGATCTCGTCGGTGCTCCGCGAATTTGGTGACGCCAAGCTTCCCCTGGCCGAGGCGGGGCTGACTATCCGCCGGGCCATGCTTCGCGGCGAATGGCCAAAGGAGACCGCCGAGGCTATTCGGCTCGCTTACGAGGAGTTGAACCGGCGAGCGGGACGGGTCAACATGGACGTCGCAGTGCGATCAAGCGCGACAGCCGAAGATCTGCCGGACGCGAGCTTCGCCGGGCAGCAGGAAACTTATCTCAACATCCGGGGCGAGCGTGCGTTGCTTGATGCCTGCCGGCGCTGTTACGCGTCGCTTTTCACAGACCGGGCGATCAGCTACCGCCAGGCGAAGGGCTTCGATCATCTCAAGGTCGCACTGTCGGTCGGTGTGCAATGTATGGTGCGATCCGACCTTGGTGGTGCCGGTGTCATGTTCTCCATCGACACGGAGACCGGCTTTGACAAGTCTGTCCTGATCAACGCGGCCTGGGGGCTCGGCGAGAACGTGGTTCAGGGCGCGGTCGATCCCGACGAATATGAGGTATTCAAACCGCTCCTGTCGGAGCTATCGTTATCGCCTATCGTCGGGAAGAAGCTAGGCGACAAAGGTCTCAAGATGATCTACACAAACGAAAGTGACCGCCCGACAAAAAACGTCCCGACATCGAAAGCGGAGCGCGCGGCCTTCGTTCTGAGTGATCAGGAGATCCTGACCTTGTCGCGATGGGCCTGTGTGATCGAGCAGCACTACGGCCAGCCGATGGATATCGAATGGGCAAAAGACGGCCAATCCAATGAGGTATTCATCGTGCAGGCCCGGCCGGAAACGGTCGAGTCGCGTCGCGAAGCCAGCGCAGTTAAGACCTGGCGCATCAAGCAGGCAGGCCGCATGCTCGTATCCGGTGTAAGCATCGGCGAAGCCATAGCGACTGGCAAGGTCTGTTTCATCGAAAGCCCACGTGACATGGGGCGCTTCGTCGACGGCGCCATCCTCGTGACCCAGACCACGGACCCCGACTGGGTGCCTGTCATGAGGCGCGCCGCAGCCATCGTCACCGACGAGGGCGGCCGCACATCACACGCCGCGATTGTCAGCCGCGAACTTGGCCTTCCGGCCATCGTCGGAGCAGGCAATGCGACCCATCTGCTGCACGACGAGCAGGTAGTGACTGTGTCCTGCGCAGAAGGCCGCGAAGGCTTCGTCTACGAAGGCATCGCAGACTTTGAGGTCGAGGAGATCAATTTCGACAATATCCCGACGACGCGCACCAAGGTCATGCTGAACCTCGCCAATCCGGCGGCAGCGTTTCGCTGGTGGCGGATCCCGGCGGATGGCGTCGGGCTCGCACGAATGGAGTTCGTAGTGAGCAACCATATAAGGATCCATCCAATGGCGCTTGTGCGCTACGACGCGCTCAGAGACGAGGAGGCAAAGCAGACCATCTCGGCGTTGACGGCGGGGTACGAAGACCGGACGGAGTATTTCGTCGATCGTCTCGCACGAGGGCTGGGACGGATCGCTGCGGTCCAGTACCCCCATCCTGTTGTCGTTCGCATGAGCGACTTCAAGACCAACGAATACGCCCATCTGATCGGCGGGGCGGAGTTTGAGCCGAAGGAGGAGAACCCCATGCTCGGATTCCGGGGTGCCTCGCGGTACTACTCTCCCCGCTACCGGGAGGGCTTCGCGCTCGAATGCCGGGCCATTTGCCGTCTGCGCAACGAGATGGGCTTCAGGAATGTCATCGTCATGATTCCGTTCTGCCGTTCAACAAAAGAAGCGGACCGCGTGCTGGAGGTTATGGCCGAAAACGGTATCCGGCGCGGCGAAGCGGGCCTTAAGATCTACGTAATGTGCGAAATCCCGTCGAACGTGATTCTGGCGAAGGCCTTCGCGCAACGCTTCGACGGCTTCTCGATTGGCAGCAACGATCTGACGCAGCTGACGCTTGGCGTTGACCGCGACTCAGCCGACCTTGCGGGACTTTTCGATGAGCAGGACGATGCCGTCAAGTGGATGATCCAGAGCGTCATCACGGAGGCGCACAAGGCCAGTGCCGAAGTCGGTTTGTGCGGACAGGCGCCGAGCGACCACCCTGAGTTTGCCGTCTTCCTTGTCGAATGCGGCATTGATTCCATGTCGGTGAGTCCAGACAGCTTCATCGCGGTCAAGCGCCACGTGGCCGCTGCGGAGGAGGCCGCGCTGAAGGCCCCGGTTATATAGGCGCCGCTGGGAGGAGGAGCTGTTCTTTCACGTGTTGAAAAACGGCTGCCGGGTCGAAGCGCTGCAGTTGCGTCAATGGAGCGTCTTGAACGCGCGCCGGCATTGTTCATGGTGGTGGCCTGGCGCATCGCTCGGTTGATGCGACTGGGTCGAGCTCATTGCGATATGGACCATGGCCTCGGACAAATCGGACGCCGCCCAGAACGTCCGAACCAGTTCGAATATTGGAGCGTAGGCTACCCCATTCCGAACCCTGGGCGAGTTCGGTCGCCATAGCAGAGAGGGCTCAGTTCCAAATGGGATCTTCCTTCTGCATCTGTTGCTTGGTCTTCATCTCCCAGTAGGCGCCGATCTGACGTTCTGTTACGTAACCCCGCTTCCTGACATCGATCTGGCTAAAGTGCTTGTAAACCTCCGGCATACCCGCCTTGGCTTCCTCGCGGCTTAATTTGCCGTCATGGTTGATGTCGGCCGCCTTGAAATGTTCGGCAATGATGGCCTTGGCTTCCGCAGTGGTCGGCGGCGCAGTCGGAATCTGGTTTGATTCGGTTCCTGGTTGGGCGCTCGCACCCGTAAAGGCAAGCGCCATCACAACGGTTAAACCAATTGCGGGCAATTTACGCACGATCATTTCCGTCTCCTCCAGCATTTTTAGCTCCGCATTGCCTTCTTACGAAAAATGCCGGGGCAAATGAAAATCCCCGCAAGCCAATGCTCACTGTGCATTCTAGGCACTCAAGGCCCGCTTACCAACACCTTTGTGCGACGGGTTGGGCGAGGTGACCTGTGGGACAGAGCGCCGCTGCAGCCAAGGCCGCTACCTATTCGACGCCCCCGAAAGCACCTCACAATCCTCGAAGTACGTGCTCCACCAGCAGACCGGACAGGACAAACATGGTCATACCGATGAGACCGTCCAGCACCTGCCAAGCCCTCGGCCGGGCGAACCACGGCGCCAGCCAGCGGGCGCCAAAGCCCAGAAGCCCGAACCAGAGTAGGCTGGCAAAACTGGCGCCAGCCACGAACCAGCCTCGCAGCTCCGCCGGTTGCTGGGCACCGATGCTGCCCACCAGCAGCACCGTATCCAGATAAACATGAGGATTGAGCAGCGTGAACGCCGCTGCCTGAGCCAACGCGCCCCCCCTGCTGAGCCCCTTCCCACCGTCGGATGCTTTCAATGGATGAGCATGCCGAGCACGGCACAGCGCCTGCCATCCATATACCGCCAGGAAGACGCCACCGGCCAGCGCCAGGACACGCGCGAGACCGGGGCGCTCCCCCAATGCCTGGGCCATGCCCATGACACCCGCTGCAATCAGCAATGCGTCCGCCATGGCGCACAGCAGCACCACGCTGCCCACATGCTCACGACGCAGACCCTGACGCAGTACGAATGCATTCTGCGCGCCGATGGCCACGATGAGCCCCAGGCTCAGGGCCAGGCCTTGGAGGGAAACGGATAAGGCAAGCGAAGTGTTCATACATCTAGCTTGCCTGCGTTAGAAAATGAAGACAAACTACCTTTTCTTAATTAGCTTTAGCCAAACTAATCTGATGCTTGACTACTCTGCTCTATCTGCCTTGGCTGCCGTGGTTCGGGAGGGCAGCTTCGAGCGGGCAGCCCGCGCCCTCCATGTGACGCCATCGGCAATTTCGCAGCGTGTTCGGCTGCTGGAGGAGCGCGTAGGCTGCGCGCTGGTGGTGCGCGATCAGCCCTGCCGGGCCACGGAAACGGGCCGCCGGCTTTGCCAACACATTGACCGTGTGCGGCTGCTCGAGCAGGAGTTGCAAGGGGCTGTACCAGCGCTTGCCCCGGAGGGCATGGCACGGGTGGCCCTGCCCATTGCGGTAAATGCCGACAGCCTGGCCACCTGGGTCGCGCCGGCCATCGCCGCCTTCGCTGCAGAAAGTCCCGTGTTGATGGAGGTGGCGGTGGACGACCAGGACCACACCACGGAGTGGTTGCGCAGCGGCGCAGTGCTGGCCGCCGTAACAGCCACAGCCCGTCCTGCCGCTGGCTGCAACAGCCGTCCGCTCGGCTCCATGCGCTACCTGGCGGCCGCCAGCCCAGCTTTCATCCAGCGCCATTTCGGCGATGGCGTCGGCGCTGGCAGCCTGGCGCTGGTGCCCAGCCTGATGTTCAACACCAAAGATGAGCTGCAGGCGCGATGGGTGCGGCGTTTGTGCCATCGGCACGTGGAGCTTCCCCGGCACACGTTGCCTTCGTCCCACGCCTTTGTAACCGCAGCATTGGCTGGCATGGGCTGGGGCTTGCATCCGGAGGCACTGATCGCCCCTCATCTTGAGGACGGCTCATTGGTCGAGCTGGTGCCGAACACCCCGCTTGATGTACCGCTTCACTGGCAACACGCACGCGCAGCGTCAGGGTTACTCGAAGGTTTGAATCGCGAGGTTCTCGCCGCCGCCCACGCCGCGCTGTTACCGCCCTGAGTGGCGCCGGGTCAAATGCGCGCTATCTGATTCGAATGCACGCCTGCTTTTGGCTTAACTCCGCCGAATTGCAGGCGCGCTGTGCTGGTCCGCAATTGAGCTGATTGACCTGCACCACTGGACGACTGAACTGTGCTCATCCGAGCTGACAGGGTTGAGCGCAAGCCGTAACCCTTCAACTTGGTCTAACCAGACATCACATCCGCCCTTCAGAACACCTCTGCAGCGAATTTTCAGACAGGTTCTCAGAACTTGTGGCGAATCCCTGCGGCGACACCGAGCATATTGCTTTGACCGCTGGCAAGTGTGTAGCTATTGCCAAGGGAAAGGCTGTTCGCGTAGGCGATCATCGCGGAATCCAGCCCCAGGCCCGCGTTCTTTGCATATGCCGTGGTCAAGTAGACATCAGTCCGCTTGGAGAGGGCGTAGTCGGCAATGAAAGCAACTTGCCATGGGTTCGGGGTCGATGCGTTCGCGAAAAAGCGCTTGACGTGGTCATAGTTGTATTCGAGCGTCAGGCCAAGCGCCGGCGTCACCTGGTAGTTGGCGCCGATCCAGTAGAGGTCGTCGCGCTCAAGCAGGCTGCCATTCTGGTCCTTGTTCTGCCCCCAGCGGTAGCCGCCCATGATCTTTGCCTGACCAACCGCATAGCTTCCCGCGATCGTCGCCTTCTTGAAATTTCCGCTCCCGAGGACAGCCGCGTTCAAGGGGTTCGACACAGTGGGATTGAACTGGTCGTAAGCCACAGCCACGCCGACGGGGCCGGAAATGTAGGTCAAAGCCGCACCATAGGCGGTATCGCGACGGAACTGGCCCGGGACTTCACCGTTACCACCCAGAAGGGGACCATTGGCCACCGTCGTCGGCAATGCCAGGCCGGTACCGAAGGACCAATGTGCCAGTGCGGTGACCGGGCCGAAGCGACCGGTGTACTTGATGGTATTGTCCTCGCGGAAGTTCGCGCCTGTCAGCATCACGATCGGCTCATACTGCGTGGCAAAAGCTGCGGGTACAAAGTTTGCGAGGCCCTCGAACATCGACGTGTACTGACGGCCAAAAGTCAGTTGGCCGAGCTGCGAGCTTTGCATGCCCACATAGGCTTGGCGACCGAACAGGCGGCCGCCCTGCTGCGACGTGCCGGCATCCAGGTTAAAGCCGCTTTCCAAGACAAAAATGGAATTCAGCCCGTTGCCGAGATCTTCCACGCCGCGCAAGCCCCAACGCGATCCAGACAGGCCGCCAGAGTCCATTCGGTAGACATTGTTTGACGGGCCCGCATTGAACTTGTTGGCTGCATTGGGCACGGCGCCGACATGGCTAGCAAACTCGACGTTCATATCCGCTACGCCATAAAGCGTCACGCTGCTCTGTGCGTGTGCGCCGCCGGTGCAGATTGCGCCCGCAGCGATGAGTGCACCATGAATCTTGCTCCGCTTGCTGAATGATCCCATTGTCTCTTCTCCTTTGGCTTATTTTTGCGCTCCTGGCGTCCTCTTTCCTTACCGATCAGCGCCCTATTCCAGTCTCGTGTGCAGGCAATCATATCAGCCAAAAATATTTCTTGTCGACATAAATAACTTAGACTGAAATGCGCTGAACGGCGCGAGCGCGCGCGGCTGGCCCTCGCGCTGCTCTGGGGCGACCCGGCGGTCATTGCCATGCTTGATCATTGGGAGATCGCTCTGAAGTGGCGCGCATCGGCAGGTGCTTTGGCTCGTTCTCCCGCGTGCGCAGCAGGTGTTTCAGCAGCCGGTCTTGCCGGCGCCGAGGGGGCCGTGCCGTTCTGGGGAAGTCGATTCTGGCAAAGCCCAGTTCGGCACGCTGCGGCTCTTGAGACTAGGCTAACCCGCGCCGACGTCTCCCGGCGGGACGGCCGCAGCCTCACGGGAGCCATGCTCGCGAGCAGATATCGCGGCCTTCGCTGGCCGCCTGCCGACAGGGAGGAAACTGGAGCGCCATGGCGGGCAGTCTTGCCCGCGCTGGCTTAGAAGGCCTACGCCGACACAGCGCTGCGGCCGGCAGCGGCGCCCTTGCCTTTCTGGACGCCGGATGACAGGGCACGGACGGCAGCTTCGCGGGAATTTCCGATGCGCTTGTGCGCGGTCTGCAAGACCGCGTCGATGTCCCGCTTGATCACAGCGCGCTGCAGAGCACGCCAGGTCTTGAAGGAATTCTCCAGCGAGCCGGGATGGGATGCGAGCCCCAGCCGCACATAGCGCAGGACCCGCAGCGAGATAGAGTTCAGCACCTCCCCTACCAGCCGGTTGCTGGACAGATCTGCCATGGCCATGTTTGCCAGGAAAGTCACGCTGATATAAGCGTCCACCGATTCCTCTGCGGCCTTGCTGAACTGCGGAATGAACTGCTCGAACAACGCTTCCAGCGCGTCCGCGCGCTCTTCCATCAACTGCCTGAGCAGGATCTCGAACAGCGCGTCCCGCACGACGTAGATATCCCGCAAGTCCTGGGCATTGGGCTCGGTGACGATGGCGCCGCGCCGGGGACGGAACTCAATCAAACGCTCCCGCTCCAGGATGCGCAAGGCCTCGCGCACAGGAGCGCGGCTGACCGCCAGGACCTCGCTGATGTCTTTCTCCAGCAAGCGCTGGCCTGCGTGGATCACGTCGATCGTAATCAGGCCCGCCAGCCGTACCGCGATCTGGTCGGCTACCGATGCGGACCAGTCGCGTCCATGCATAAGCGCCTGCTCGACAGCCAGCGTGACCGGATTCTGCGGTGTTTGCGGAGCAAGCAGCGACTGCAATTCCGGCGTGTTGGTAGTCTTGAGCCTGCCCATGAATGGTAAGTCCTTCCGATGATTGGGGAACGGGTCGGGTGCCGCCCTTGGTCGGCACCGCACCTCTTGCAGCGCCAAGATCTTACCTTACGTGGCGATTCGGACAGATTGCGGATACTGGCGGAGCCAACTGGGCCGTTGACCCACGCAGTCGCATGCCTCCCCAAAGAACAAGGGCCTGCACAGGACGACGTCCTTGCAGGCCCGCTACAGCCCCCCCCGGACATCGGGCCACCGCTGATACATGGTGCCGCACGCCGGTGCAGAGACAGGGGAAGCAGAGCCGGATTATTATCCTTGGATTCAATCCACGGGCTGAACCACAGCGTCTACTCGTCGGATCCGGGAAGCGCATCGATGTTCAGGTATTTGCGCACGATGTACCCGTCATTTTCCCACGCAATCAGATCGGTCAAGAGCATCGCTGCCGTGGCATAGGAGAGCCGCTCGGCGAGCCAGCAAAATCCCATGCAGATCGCCGAGCCCATCCGATGGCGGTACGGACCATGGCCTGCAGACTGATCGTCTTTCATTGTGATATCCCTCCTCGCCCAAGGCTGCGCGCACGGCCCGCCGAACATGGAAGCTTGTCGCCTTGGCATCCAAGCATGCGCGGCTCTTTCCGATTGCACTCCGGGAAGGGCGCCATGTCTTCATGATACGGCATTTTATTTTTGTCGACAATATAAAGTGAAAGTCCGCATTGGTTCCACAGAGGGTTCCGCAGAGCCGGTGGGGTCACTGAAGGTTGCTCGAGGGCCAATTCGCCACGCGCCGCGTGGCTGGCAAGACGGAAGACGTGAAGAATCCGAATCCGGCAAAGAGTGCGTCCGTACATGGCATGGCCCGACGCGGCTTCCGCTCTGCCAGGGCTATGCTCAGGTCGGTGCCGTCTGCCGATGCAATGTGCCGCGTGCTGCCCTGCTCTCCTTGGGGCTGCAGCCAAATTGCACGTGATACCAGCGCGAGAATCCGCTCGGCGCGGAAAAACCAAGCAGGGTCGCCACCTCCGTCAACGGACGATCGCTCTCGGTGACATGGCGTATGGCGAGTTCCGTACGGATGTCGTTAACGATCGACGAGAAGCTCTGCCCCTGTTCCGCCAGCCGGCGCTGGACCGTGCGGCACACCACGCCCAGGTGCTCCGCAACCTGTTCGATGCTGCAGCGCCCGCTGGGCAACAGCAGCAGGATCATGCGTCGCACATCCTCAAGCATTGTCGCCTGCTGCGACATGGCCGACGCGTCTATCAGCCGCTGCGCGTAGCGCCCCATGGCCGGATCCGCGGACGGGTTGCGTGCATCGAGATCGGCCTTTGCGCAGATAATGCAGTTGAAGTCATAGTTGAATTCAACGCAAGGGCCAAAAAACCGCCGGTGCGTACTCAGGTCGCGCGGCGCGGGGTGCTCAAAGCACACACGCCGCGGCTCCCAGTCGGGCCTGTGGAGCTGACGTATCAACCGCACCATGACCCCAAGCGCCAGCTCAACCCTTTGACGCGTGGGTTGATGTGCGCTGCCAGCCACTACCACCTCGCGAATAATGACCAGCCCATCGCACTCTTCGATCGCCAGCGACAGCGCACTGTTGAGCGACGCTTGATAGCGCATCAGCATGTGAAGCGACTCACGCAGCGTCGCCTGGTCGCGGATCAGCAACCCTACCGCTCCAAGATTGGACAATAGGCGCGACTCGGCCATGCACAGTCCGAAACTCTCGTTTCCCGACATGGTTGCAGACGCCTGAAGCAGCCTTCCGACACGCTCGACCGGAATCATGATGTCCGGCTCGCACAGTACGCTCGGGCTCAACCCTGCGTCGAAGAGCATCCGCACCGGGTCCAGTCCGGCAGCTCGAGCGACCTCGCTGTAGTTGGTGAGGGCCGCGGCGCGGACAAGTGACGACATTAGAGTACTGAATAGGACATTGACATGGAATGATAAATGCCTGTCATGTACTGTCAAGCGGGAGATACCCGCGACATCCAGACTCGCAATGATCGATCGGCCTAACCGACAATCGGAGACACGTATATGATTCAACACCTCAAGGCGGCACCCGCAGTGGTCCGCGTAACCTCGCTGGGCAACTCGATCCGGGTCGAGCCCATTACCTGCACGATCGGTGCGGAACTCAGCAACGTCAACCTGGGCGCGGCTGCCGAGGACGACCAACAGATGGCGGAAATTCGGGCGCTGCTCCTGAAGCATCGCGTGATTTTCTTCCGCGACCAGGACATCACGCGCGCGCAGCACGTGGCCTTTGCGCGCCGCTTCGGTGAGCTGGAGGACCATCCGGTGGTAGGCAGCCATCCCGATTACCCAGGACTGGTTCAGATCTATAAGACCCCGGACAGCCCACCCGAACGCAACGAGAATTCCTGGCATACCGATGCCACCTGGCGCGAAAAACCTCCGATGGGCTGCGTGCTGCGCTGCGTCGAATGCCCGCCTGTGGGCGGTGACACGATGTGGGTCAACATGGTCGAGGCTTACAACCAGTTGCCCGAGGAGATCAAGACGAAGATCGCCACATTGCGCGCGCGCCACAGCATCGAGGCGAGCTTCGGTGCCGCGATGCCGATCGAAAAGCGTCTTGCACTGAAGGCTCAGTACCCGGACGCCGAACACCCGGTTGTGCGCATCCATCCCGAAACCGGGGAGAAAGTGCTGTTCGTCAATGGGAGCTTTACGACGCACTTCACCAATTTCAATGTGCCGGCCAACGTCCGCTTCGGGCTGGACAAGGCGCCGGGTGCCGGCAATTTGCTTAGCTACCTGGTCAGCCAGGCCAACATCCCCGAATACCAAGTGCGTTTTCGTTGGAAGAAGAACAGCGTTGCGTTCTGGGACAACCGTTCAACCCAGCACTACGCAGTGATGGATTATCCACCGTGCCACCGAAAGATGGAACGTACCGCCATCATCGGTGACGCGCCTTACTGAAACATCGACATGACTCCTACGGCACCGACCGTTCTCATCGTCCCTGGCCTGCGCGACCATGTGCCGGAACACTGGCAAACCCTGCTGGCGGCAACGCTGCCTCGCGTCGTCAGCGTCGCTCCGCTTGAGCAAGACAAGCTGAGTTGCGCTGCCCGCGTCGACGCGATCGAGCGCGCTTTGGCCACCATTGAGGGGCCGGTGATCATCGTGGCGCACAGCGCAGGCGCGATGATGGTCGCCCATTGGGCCACCCGAGGCCCCGCACGCGAGATCCTTGGCGCGCTGCTCGCAGCGCCTGCGGACCTTGAAACGTCCATGCCGGCAGGCTATCCGACGCTCGGCACCCTGAGCGACCACGGCTGGCTGCCGATCCCTCGCGGCACATTGCCCTTTCCGAGCATCGTTGCGGCAAGCAGCAACGATCCCCTGACCCATCTCGATCGCGCCCGTGGCCTGGCGAAGGCGTGGGGCAGCCGCTTTGTGGAACTCGGCGAGGTCGGGCATTTGAATCCCGCCTCGGGCTATGGCGAGTGGCCGCAAGCCAAAGAGTTCATTCACGAACTCTCGTGACCAAACCCACGGCGGAGTGCCGCCGACCGGGAAAGAAGGAGCGGGCCCGCGGGATTTGAAGATGGCGGCGCCCGCTATAAACGATCAGCCAGACTCGACGACCGCGATCCGTATCCGTAACTGACGGACGAGCCAGATCGAGGATGCCGCATACACCGACCAATGACTGCGCAAAGGCCATTCGAACTGCAATGGCGAGTTTGCGCAGCATAGTCGCTTATTAATCCGGCTGGTAGTTAATGGACTTCAGCAGCGCGGCCTGTTGCTGGTATGCCTGCTTCAGGTCCGCCATCAACTCTTCCGGCGTAGCGGCGCCCCCCTGCTCCATCCCCATGTCCTTGACGTGGTTCTGCACCGCCGGTTGCTTGAAATACGCCAGTGTTATCTCGCGGATTTTCTCCTGGACTGCCGGAGCGACATCCGGGCGGGACCACACTGCGAACCACCCGGCTTGCGCCAGTTGCGGGTAACCGAGCTCCTTGAAAGTCGGTACATCCGGCAATTCGGCAATCCGGGTCGGATAGTTCAACGCAATCGCTTTGATCTTTCCCGCTTTTATCAGCGGCAAAGAGGTGGTCACCCCATCGAACATCAGGGGCACATGGCCACCCATCAGGTCGTTCAGCGCCGGAGGAGAGCCTTTGTAGCCCACATGCCGCATTGGCACATGCGTGAGCTGCCCCAGCAGTATGCCGGAGGTGTGGCCCTTCAATCCTGTAGCGTAGGAAGCGAAAACAAGGCCGTCCTTTTGCGACTTGCCATAGTCCACCAACTGCTTCAGGTTCAAGATGGGCACATCCTTGTTGGCAACCAGCACCAGCCCCGTGCGACTGATCTGGGCCAGGGGCTTCAGGTCCGTAAAAGGCTTGTAGTGGACCTTGTAGGCCAACGGCGCTTCGCTCACGACACCGCCCTGGATAACCAGGAAGGTATAGCCATCCTTGCCGTTGGACTGCAAATCGCTGATCGCCAGCGCACCGGCAGCACCCGCCTTGTTTTCTACGATGACGGGCTTGCTCAATTTTTGCTGCAGGCCTTGCGCAAGCAGCCGAGCCAACGCGTCCGCACTGCCGCCGGCAGGCCCCGCCACCACCAGACGGATCGGCTTGCTGGGCCAAGCCTCCTGGGCCTGGGCCACGGACATGCCCCCGGCGACACCAACACCGATTACCAAGGCGCAACCGCGCCACCCCAAGTGATTGGCCTGCTTCTTCATGTCTACCCCTTTTGATTTCGATTGCGATGCTTTTGCGTGTTTAGAAAGGCTTGTTCGTCTATTCTCGGACCGCACCGGGCCAACCGGCTTGACCGTTCACGACAAGTTATTACCAACTCGCGCAAGCAAAGGGAAAACCCTGCTCAGATCTCCAGAGCGTGCAGGCGGGCCCCGACCAGGGCTCCGCTGCGCCTGCGGATGACTGTCATAAATTGCCAAGTTCAAGGCATGCAAGGTAAAGCGGGAAGTAGCGCCAGCCTAGATGATCCGATGCAAGAAGTCATAAGGAGACAAAAATTGAACATGTCTACGAGTAACGCAATGCCGGCTGGGCCGGCAGCGGCTACCACTGGTGCGCGCCCCTACGCGTGGGTGGTATTTGCATTGATGTTCTGCCTGTTACTGTCTGACTACATGTCGCGGCAGGCGATCAATGCCTTGTTTCCGCTCTTGAAAGTGCAGTGGCAGATTTCCGATACACAGCTCGGCTCGATCAGCAGCGTGGTGCCGTTGATGGTCGGTGTGCTGACCCTGCCGTTCTCCATCATCGCGGACCGTTGGGGGCGCGTCAAAAGCATTGCACTAATGGTTGCCGTGTGGAGTGTTGCCACGCTCGGGTGCGCCATTGCCAGCACCTATCACGAGATGTTCGTTGCGCGTTTGTTCGTTGGCGTCGGCGAGGCTGCCTATGGAAGTGTCGGATTCGCTATGCTCGTGAGCGTCTTCCCAAGGCACATGCGGTCTACCATTGCCGGCGGCTTCACGTCTGCCGCTGCCTTTGGGTCCGTGCTCGGTGTTTCGCTTTCCGGGATCATTGCGACGCACTTTGGATGGCGATGGTCGATGGGCCTGATGGCGATCGTCGGTTTTGTGCTGGTGATCATTTATTTCTTCGTGGTCACCGAGAAAAGAATCGCAAGTGCGCAACCGGACAATGCAAAGGGAACTCCGGTCCACGGGCATGTGAAACTGACACCGCGCGCGTTTTTCTCTGGCCTGTTTCCGTCCCGTTCCGTCTTTTGTGCCTACCTCGGTTGCGCCCTGCAGATATTCGTTCAAGGCACTCTGTTCGTGTGGCTGCCCAGCTACCTGAATCGCTACTGGGGCATGCCTGTCAGCGAAGCAGCCACACTGGCGGCCGGCCTGGTCCTTGTCAGCGGCCTTGGCCAACTCATATGCGGTGTGATGACCGATCGGATCAGCGGGGATTCGTCGCTCAAGAGGTGGAACATGGCCATCGGCTATTGCCTCGTGTTAGGCGTTCTGCTGGCGATCGCGTTCCGCTTGCCACAGGGTAATCTGCAACTCGCGCTCCTTGCGCCCGGGGTGTTCTTCCTTGCCAGCTCGTTCGGCACATGTAGCGCGATCATCGCCGGGGCCACGCCGCCAGCCATTCACGGCTCGGCATTTGCCACTCTGACGCTGTTTAACAACATACTGGGCCTCGCAGCAGGCCCCTTTATCACCGGCATGGTGGCGGATGCGGTTGGTCTTCAAGTTGCCTTGCGCTGGCTACCGTTCGCGGCAATTCTGCCCTTCGCCGTGTTCCTCATCGGCAGATGGTGTTACCTCGCGGAATCGCGACGCGGCTGAGCGCGCTGCTGAGTCTACGTTGCTCGGCCATTGTGAACCTCGGTTCCAAGTTGCACAAAGGCTCGTACCGCCGGGGATACTTCCCGACGCCTATACGCTAGCGCCAGGTGCACTGAGAATTTAAAGTCGGCGATCTGTGTGTAGAAAATGCCTGGCTGGGAGAAATTCTGCATTGACTCAGGCACGATGGCCACTCCGTATCCCGCGGACGCGAGGCAGATTGCGGAGATGAAATCCTGGACGCGATATTCCAGATGAGGCGTGAACCCACCGGCTTTGCCCAGGGCGGTTAGCGCATCCCCGAAGCCTTCCTCGTCTGCAAACTGCGGAACGATGAAGGATTGATCGGCTAGCGCGCGCGCTGAAACAGTCCCTCGCCTTGCAAGGGGATGGCTTGCTGTCATTGCAGCCAGTAGACGTTCAGTCTGCAAGACTTTCGTGATCACACCAGCCGGATAAAGTCGTCTTGGCCTGACAATTCCCACATCAATCTGGCCTTCGCTGAGCGCTTCGAGCTGCCTTGGCGTTTCCATTGGCACGACTTCGATCCGGACCATCTCGTGTGATTTCCGGAACTCGCTCAGCATCATGGACAAAAGACCGCTGCTTACGCCAGATGCCACGTAGCCGACACGGATGACGCCAGCCAGCCCTCGAGCAGCCAGGCGTCCCACTTGGTCGGCTCGCTCAATGTGCCGCAACGCAGCGACGGCCTCGGCATGGAACAGGCGCCCCGCGTCGGTAAGTGACACCGGCTTCCTTTTGTTGCGGTTCAAGAGCGTGACCCCCAAATCCTGCTCAAGGCGTTGGATCTGGGTGCTGAGCCCCGATTGTGCGACACCTAGGCGATCTGCCGCCTTCGCAAAGTGAAGCTCTTCCGCCACGGCAAGGAAGCTCTGCAACTGGCGAACGTCAATCATGTTTTTAATCACAAATTCGGAACAAAGATTACTGTTTTCTATCTGGATCATATCAAAGAATCCAGATGAAATAGCGTCATACAACACCCCGGAGAACGATCGATGAATGCCCCGCTTCCTGCGGCCGTGCTTGCCAGCAATGACGAGTCCCGCTTCCAGTTTTCTGCCCACCCAGATCACCATCGCATCCTGCATGTGACCGTTGAGCGCAATGCCCTTCTTGCGTTCCTGCATGACGCACGCAAGGTCGATGTCCAGAACCTTGAGTATGTCCCCTTCATGCGCTACGGGCTCGCGGATGTACTCGCGAAGCATGTCGGCGAAGACTTCGCGACAACCATCAACCGCATTGTGAAGGACCGGCAGCACGGTGGCTTTACGGTGGGCCTCCAGGGACTGACGACGGACGCCGACGATTTCGTTCGCTTCGGCACTGCCATTGGGCACCTGTTGGGCCCAGGCAACCACGATGCGATGTCGGGCACTTACTATGCTCGCTTCGTGGTCAAGCACACGGACGATAGCGACTCCTATCTGCGCCAGGCCTATCGACTCTTCACGATGCACACCGATGGCACCTTCGTTACCGAAGCGACGGACTGGCTGTTGATGATGAAATTCGCGGAACAGAATGCAAGTGGCGGCGAGTCCCGATTCCTGCATCTGGACGATTGGCAAGAGCGTGACCGGTTTGTCAGCCACCGTCTCGGGACGCAGCCTTTCCTCTACAAGGCGCCCGGTTCCAAGAATGTCAGCGATAGGGTCGAACGCCCGCTCTTCTTCCAGAACGCGTTTGGGCTGTCGATGTCCTTCATCGATCAGTTTGTACAGCCTCGCAATCGCGAGGAGGCTGCCTTTCTCAACGACCTGTCGACGTCCATGGAGGCTTCGCCGGGAACAAAGGAAGTTTCGCTGCCCGTCGGCGATCTGGTTGTCCTGAACAACTACTTCTACCTCCACGGGCGTGCGCCGTTCGAGAAAAATGAGGCGCTGTTCCGTCAGCTGATGCGCCAGCGAGGCACGTTCGCCTAATCATCAATGTGATCCGGCGTGGCTGATAGTGACAGCGGTTGGGCCTGATTGACGCTTCAAATCAACATGACATCTCAAACAGAAGTTGCAGATATCCAGGCCGTTCCGAGCGCTGGAATGCCCGCCAAGCCGGCATATGGGGCCAACAGTCAGATTCATCGACGACTGCGACCAATCCTCTCGCTGGCCGATTTTGAAGTCGCGGCAAAGAGGGCGCTTCCGCGCCCGATCTTTGGCTATATTGCCGGCGCCGCGGAAGATGGAAAGTCGCTTGCTGCGAACAGGACGGCATTCGACGAGGTCAGGTTTCGTCCCAAAGTCCTTGTCGACGTGTCGGGAAGGTCGCAAGCGACTGAGATCTTTGGGCAACGTTACGCTTCCCCCTTCGGCGTGGCGCCCGTTGGAATCAGTGCGATCGCCGCTTACCGCGGCGATGTGGTTCTCGCGCAAACGGCGCGGGAAGAGCGGATACCCGCAATCATGAGCGGCACGTCCCTGATTCCGATGGAAGACGTTCACGCAGCCGCGCCAGGCACCTGGTTTCAGGCATACCTGCCGGGTGACACCGCACGCAGGGACGCCCTGATTGAGCGGATTGAAGCGGCCGGGTTCACCACGCTTGTCCTTACGGTTGATATTCCCGTTTGGGCCAACCGGGAGAATAACGTCCGCACTGGCTTCTCATTGCCTTTGCGACCATCTGTGCGCTTGGCGTTCGATGGGGTGTCTCGGCCGCGTTGGCTGGCCGGGACGTTCGCCAGAACGCTCATGTCCAGCGGAATGCCGCATTTCGAGAATTCTTTTGCGTCTCGCGGCGCACCGATCCTGTCGGCCTCCGCGATTCGCGATACGACGGGGCGCGATCACCTGAGCTGGACGGATATCGAGCGAATCCGGCAAAGATGGCGCGGCAACTTGGTCATAAAGGGCATTTTGCATACGTCCGACGCCGAGCGCGCTGTCGCCTTGGGCGCAGACGGCATCATTGTCTCGAATCACGGCGGGCGCCAACTGGATGGTGCCGTGGAACCGCTTGCTGTATTGCCGGAGATTTGTGAGGCAGTCGCGCACAAGACAACCGTCATGATGGACAGCGGTATCCGGCGAGGCGGTGATGTTCTGAAAGCGTTGGCATCAGGAGCCCGCTTTGTCTTCCTGGGGCGACCTTTTATTTACGCCGCGGCCGTTGGGGGAGCCGAAGGCGTTCGCCACGCCATCACGCTCTTGCGCGATGAGGTCGATCGAAACATGGCCATGCTTGGTGCGAAGACCATCGCAGACGTGAACGATTCCGTCATCGTCTAAGGCCACAGAACAGCCTGGATTGCGTCTGGCAGGATGTCGGTCTACTGACCCGCATCCGGCTAGGTCTGCCTCCGGCTTTGGCTAGCTTTACGATTCGTTGGCTAACCTCAGGAGGGTAAGGCTGCTTGCCTTTTGGATCATGACCGACGCCTTTATCGAGAGATGTCAGGAGTCCGGTCGATGGGGGAAACTTCAACCTCAGCTTGAGTCCGTCCCATAGAAAAATGCAGGACGACTCCTACAGCATTGATGTCCCCCCCCAGAGGCTTTAGGCCGGCTTGCGCAGGAATCCCTGGTTGCCACCGTTACGGTTGGGCGCGAAGCCGTTGGCCTGAAGCGTCTCTTCCGCCGTGTCGTAGAAGACCCCGATCTGCATGATCTCTCGCGCCTGTTTCGCTGTCGCTATGGGGCGACCAAATTCGCCGGCGATACGCACCAATTGCTTGATCTGCTCGACAGAGGACATCTTTCCCGTGCGGGTCTGGTTCCAGAGTACATCCTCGATGCCGCACCGCACATGCAGGCCCAAAGCAATGCCGATCATGTTCACGGGCAGCACGTTCAGCACCGAACTCTCCACCGTTATCACCGCTCCGTCGGGCGCGGCACGCAGGAAGTTGGCCAGGTTGTAGATGTTCGCTTGGTCCATGCCGCCGCTGATCGCCACCCAGTTCATCACCAGGGGCCCCTTGTAGACACCGCGGCGAATCATCCGCTCAATGGTTTCAAAGCTGTTGATGTTGTAGCACTGGAACTCACTTTGGATGCCGGCGGCCGTCAGGCGTCGGATGTGCTCCTCGACCCAGCTGGGGTTCGAGGGCACGATCATGTCCTTGTAGGTCGCATAGAGGTGCGGGAATCCCCGCGAAACTCCCTTGAAGTCATCCAGGCCAGCATGCTCTGTCACATTCATCTGCGTGGTGTTGACGGTCACCGTCACCTGGTCGGGCTTCGGATCGAGTTCGGCCAGCATATGCCGCGTGTCGTCGGAGAGCCATTTGGCCGCGGAGCCATCGTCCTCGGGCGCAAAGCTGATCGAGCCACCCACCTGGATGACCATCTCGGGCACGGCCTTGCGCACCCCGGCGATCAGCTCATTGAACATGGACAGGCGCTTGCTGCCCTTGCCATCGGGTTCACGCACATGCAGATGCAGCACGGTGGCACCAGCTTCGTAGCAATCCACCGCCTTCTGGATCTGCTCTTCCATCGTGACAGGGATATCTTCCGGGAAGTCCGAGGGAATCCAGCCCGGCGCATAGGGAGCGGCCGTGATGATCAGGGGCTGCTGGTTCTCGGGATACAGGTGGCCGTCAAGGAAGTTCATGATGATGGATCTCCAAGTTGATATGAGAATATTGAGAATGTCGAAAGCGGTGGATGTCCAAGTGTCGGGGACGACGAGTGAATCATCCGGCCTCGCACCACTTCCCGCTTTACATTGGATGTCTCGAATTTAACTATTCATGACAACAACGCGCCCCTGTCCGTCGAGCCACCGTCAAGGCGTAACCAGTGGGTTCAAGCCGCGCTGAGTCATTCAGAACTGAAGGGTGGAGGTCGCCGGCAGACGATCGGAATCCGTGCGTAAATTCCTGGCGGCGGTGGCATTCATACCGGCAGCGGGTCCTGAGCAACCTGACCCGACTGCCAAATCACTGGGTTACGTTTTCCGGACCAGACCGGCCCGACTGCTCGCGTTTCCCAGTAAGGGGAACACTCAAATCACGAAAATGGACGAGCCCGTGGTCTTTCGAGCCTCCAGGTCCCGATGTGCCTGCTCGGCGTCCTCCAAGGCATAACGCTGATTGATCTCGATGCGGATGCGGCCTGCCGCCACGTGGCCGAAGAGCTCATCGACCAGTTCTGCCTTTTCGGCCGGATCGGCAATGTAGTCGGCCAGGCCCGGGCGGGTCAGGTACAGCGAGCCCTTGCGAGCGAGAATTTGCGGATCGAACGGCGGAATCGTGCCGGAGGCGGTACCGACGCAGACCATCAACCCGCGGCGCTTAAGGGAGTCTAGCGAGGACATGAAGGTGGCCTTGCCCACGCTGTCGAAGACCACGGACACACCTACGCCGTCCGTCAGTTCCCGCACACGCTTGGCCACATCCTCATGGCTGTAGTTGATCGTGTGATCACAGCCGTGGGCGCGCGCCACTTCGGCCTTGGCATCGGTCGAAACCGTGCCGATCACCGTCAGCCCGAGCAATTTGGCCCATTGCGAAACGATCAGGCCAACACCGCCTGCTGCGGCATGCAACAGCACCGCGTCGCCCGCCTTGAAAGGGTAGATTCGGCGCACCAGGTAAGCGGCGGACAAGCCCCGCATGGTCATGGCCGCCGCAGCTTCGCAACTGATGGCCTCCGGCAGCTTGATCAGTAGTGCGGCAGAAATCAGCCGCTCGGTGCTGTAGGCACCCAGCGTGTTGATAAAGCCCGTGTAAGTCACGCGGTCGCCGACCGCCAATTGGGTCACGCCGGCACCGACGGCCTCGACCACGCCGGCCGCCTCGTTGCCAAGGCCGCTGGGCAGCGGAACCTTGTAAGTACCACCGCGGAAGTAGGTGTCGGCAAAATTCAGGCCCACGGCTACATGGCGGACGCGGACCTCCCCCGGTCCCGGGTCACCAACGCCAACGTCCTCAAGACGAAGGACATCGGGCCCACCCGTTTCGTAGAATTTAACGACTTTCGCCATGTTGTCTCCTGTTCTGTATCAAAGATCACAGTTCGCCTGCAGCTTGCCTGCCCTTGCTTCACGCTTGATCTCGCCAAAGAACGAATCAATATGGTGGCACGGTTGGTCAGGCTGCAGAAAATTTGCCAAAGGCAGCGTGAGAAAGCCGACTGTGGCCTCTCCCCGGGTAGCAGTGATGCTCGAGCGGGAACCGCTTGGATTGATGCTGCGCTCAGCA
The DNA here is from genome assembly GCA_031291295.1 of Rhodoferax sp. Lineage (GTDB taxonomy): Bacteria > Pseudomonadota > Gammaproteobacteria > Burkholderiales > Burkholderiaceae_C > Rhodoferax_A. The sequence continues at coordinate 24,455 of JARLJI010000108.1, forward strand.
CAAAAACGTCGTCCAGAAGGTACATTTGTATCTCCTTTAACCGGCTTAAGCGGCTTAACCGGTTGATATCAGAGTGTCCTTCGCGACGATTGAATCATCTGGCCTGGCGCCACTTCGCGCTTTACCTTGCACGCCTTGAACTTGCCTTTTTATGACAATAATCCGCTGGCTAAACGGTGGGAGAGGCTGGACTTAGCCCAGCTTGGCCGCCACCGCTTGCTGCATGACGTGAACCAGCTCACTGCCTGGAACGGCGCCAGTGACCGGCCACTGCCCATTGAAGACGAGATGAGGAACCCCTGTTCCATGGTCAGCTTCCATGGAAGGCTGAAGTTGGGAGGACGCACTGCCGTCCCAACTGAACCCAGACGCTTGAGCCAGGGCCCGCAGTGTCTCGATTGAACCGATGTCTTGCCCTTGGGAGAAGAATGCGCGGTAGATGGACTCCACCAACTGGTACATGGCCACCGGCGCCAGTTTGGACTGGGCCGCATTGACCAAGGCACATGCCAGCGCCGAATTCGGAAAGGTCGCAATGTTCTCGAAGTTCAACGATAGATCGACCGATTCGGCCACAGCGCGAATCTGTGCGCGGCGCATCGCCACGGCCCGTTGGCCACCAAGCCGTGCTTCATAGAATGCTTGGTACGGAATGCCTTGCGCGGGGATCTGCGGCAGTAAGGCATGGGCATGCCATATCGTCTCCAGCACCAATCCAGGATGCTTCTGTCGAAGGCACTCCCATGCCGAATGCAGATTTCGCAACCCAATCCAGCACCAGGGGCAAATCAGGTCAAGGTAAAAATCAACGCGCAGAGTTTGCGACGATGTCGGGGCGGAGACCGCACCCGCGAGTTCAGAGCAATTCACGCTGCAGTTCCTTAGCGCACGGTACAGTTTATTCGTCAAGCTTGATCCCTGCGTCGTTGGCGATCTTCGTCCAGACTTGCAGATCGTTCTGGACAATTTCGCCCAACTGCGCGGAGGACTTTACCGGCGGCGGCTCGAAGTTCTGTTTCTTCATCAGGGCCGCGATCTCCGGCAACGCCTGCACCTTGTTGACCTCATCCGCCAGCCGCTTCACGATCGCCGGACTAGTTCCGGCCGGCGCGAACATGCCGAACCATCCCACCGTACTGAACTTGTAGCCCTGTTCACCCAGCGTCTTGACGTTGGCAAGCTGGGGAGACCGCACATTGCCCACGATGGCAATGCCGCGCACCTTCCCCGAACGCAGGAACGGCACCGCCACGCTGGGATCGGTCCAGCCGATCTTAAGCACACCCGAGGAAAGCTCGGTAAGCAGTTGACTGGAGGTCCGATATGCAACGTGCTCGGTCTTCATGCCGGTCTGCTTCTTCAACCACTCCATCGTCAAGTGCGCGGATGAACCGGTGCCCCAGCTGCCATAGCTGTACTTATCCGGATTCGCTTTCACGAACTCGACAAGCCCAGGCAAATCGGACACCGGCAGATCCGGGCTAACCAGTAGCAGCACCCCACCCACAGCCGTCTGCGCGATCGGCATGAGGCTCTTTCTTGCCTCTTGGGAAATGGACTTGATGACTGCCGGTGCAACCACCATGTTGGACGCCGTTGTGTAGAGAATCGTGTAGCCATCCGGCGCCGCCTTGAGGACGGCGTTGGTCCCGATCACCCCGCTGCCACCCGGCCGGTTCTCCACGACCACGGCCTGCTTCAGCGATTCGGAAAGGCGCTGCGCCATGACCCGCGCCAGCGCATCGGTTCCCGATCCGGCAGACGACGGCACGATCATTTGAATCGGGCGCGCCGGCCAGGCTTCCTGAGCCTGAACCAGGCCTGGCGCGCATAAGGCAATGATTGTCTCGGCGCACAACGCAGCCGCGAGCAGCTTTTTTAGTATTGACATCGTCTCCCCCATTTTTTTGACTACTATCCTGCCCGCCAAGTGCAGCCGGCCTCACCGAGGCCAGCTGCGCGACAAGCTATCCCTAGCTGTCCCAGGCTGTCTTCGGCACGATCATAGCAGTCATGTTTTTTATTGTCGACATAAACAAACTGGCCATAATGAGATATTCAGTCTTGACATGCAGGCGTGCCCCTTGGCACCGCGCCGCGCAAGGCGAACACCCTCATCGCCGGTCAGTTTCAACCGGCCCGAGTCAGGCGGCCTTGCGCAAGAAGCCTTGATTGCCGCCATTGCGGTTCGGCGCGAAGCCATTGGCAGCCAGCGTCTCCTCGACCGTGTCATAGAACACGCCAATCTTCTGGATTTCGCGCGCTTCCCGGGCCGTCGCCACTTTGCGGCCGAATTCGCTCGCGATGCGCACCAACTGCTCAATCTGCTTCACCGTGCTCATCTTGGCCGTGCGCGACTGGTTCCAGAGGCAGTCCTCGGTCCCGCATCGCACATGCAGGCCCAAGGCAACCCCCATCATGTTGACAGGAAGCACGTTGCGCACAGAGCTTTCAACGGTTAGCACCGCGCCATCCGGGACGGCACGAACAATGTTGGCGAGGTTAAAGATGCTGGGTGCATCCATGCCGCCGCTGATTGCCACCCAATTCATGACCAGCGGGCCCTTGTAGACGCCACGCCGAATCAGCCGCTCCACGGACTCGAAGCTATTGATGTTGTAACACTGGAAGGCACTCTGGATGCCGGCTGCGGTAAGGCGGCGGATGTGTTCTTCGACCCAGCCGGGCTGGGCGGGAACCGTCATCTCCTTGTACGCTTCGAAGATCGCAGGGTTCTCACGCGAGGTGCCCTTGAAATCCGCGAGTTCCGCATGCTCCGTCACGTTCATCTGAGACGTGTTCACCGTGACGGTCACCTGGTCCGGAACGGGGTCAAGTTCGGCAAGCATATGGCGGGTGTCGTCGGACAGCCACTTGGCGGCGGCCCCCTCGTTTTCGGGTGCGAAGCTGATCGACCCACCCACCTGGATGATCATCTCCGGCACAGCGCTGCGCACCCCTGCGATCAGCTCGTTAAACTTGGACAGACGCTTCGAGCCTTTGCCGTCAAGCTCGCGCACATGCAGGTGCAGCACCGTCGCGCCGGCGTTGTAGCAATCCACGGCCTTCTGGATCTGGTCTTCCATCGTCACGGGGATGTCTTCCGGGAAATCGGACGGCAGCCAACCCGGTGCGTAGGGCGCCGCGGTGATGATCAACGGCTGCTGGTTTTCAGGGAACAGGGATCCATCGAGGTAGTTCACGGCATGTCTCCATTGATAAAGGTAGGGCAAGGCTTGGCCGCGGCTGGCGCGCCTCAGAACGGCTTGTCTCCGATGATGGCTGCGCGCTCCATCTTGCGCGGGGCCGGCCAGTAGTCCTGTACTGCGTAGTGCTGGGTGCAGCGGTTGTCCCAAATGGCCACGCTGTTAGGCCGCCAGCGGAACCGCACCTGGTATTCGGGGATCGCCGCCTGGCTGATCAAGTAGTTCAGCAGGTGGCTCGCGCCCGGGGTCTTGTCCTGTCCGTAGCGCACGTTCTCTGGCGTATGGAAGTTTGCGAAATGCGTGGAGAAACCGCAGACGTAGAGCACCTTCTCGCCGGTCTCCGGATGCGTGCGCACCACGGGATGTTCGACCATGGGGTACTGCGCGGCAAGCTTGGCACGATTTTCCGCGCTCATCGCCGCACCGAATGAATGTTCGATGCCGTGCTTGGCGCGCAGCCCGGCGATGCGCTCCTTGATTTCTTCGGGCAGGTTCTCGTAGGCCGCTGCCATGTTCACCCAGATGGTGTCGCCGCCGACCGGCGGGCATTCGATGCAACGCAGGACGCAGCCCATCGGTGGGGTTTCGCGCCAGCTGCCGTCGGTGTGGTAGCTGTTCTCATAGTTCTCGCGCTTGTCGCTGCGATAGATCTGTACCAGGCCGGGATGATCCGGGTCGCTGCCAGCGACCGGGTGGTCCTCCAGTTCGCCAAAACGGCGGGCGAAAGCCACGTGATCGGCACGGCTGATATCCTGGTCCCGCAGAAACAGCACCTTGTGCTTGAGCAGCAGCGCCTTGATCTCGGCAAGCAAGGCGTTGTTTCGCGCTGCATCGGCCAGGTTGACGCCGCTGATTTCGGCACCGATGGTGCAGGTAAGAGGTTCTACGTGCATGGAAAGCTCCTTTTACGCTACAAAGATTGACGAGCCGGTGGCCTTGCGCGACGCCAGGTCCCGATACGCCTGGACCGCATCCTGCGACGCATGGCACTGATGGACCTCGATGCCGTTGGGCAGCGGCACAGAGTAGGTGCCAATAGGAAAATGTGTGTCGGCGTAGTTCAGCTCCGCCGTGACGTGCCGGACTCGCGCCGCGCCGGGACCCGGCTCGCCAGCCTCTGCGTCCTCGTATCGGAGGACCTCCGGACCTTCCACCTCGTACATGCGAACGGCTTTTGCCAATTCCGTCTCCTGTTGTCGTCTATTGCTGCCGCCACTATCATTCGGTGGCCTGGGTTGATTGTCGGCTCTCGCATGCGCAGGACCTTTGACAGGCCACGCCAGAACTTGACCATCCATGACAGTTGATTCCCGGCTTGAGTCACCGCACACAGGTGCGGTGCCAGCGGCGTATGCAATGCATGACCGTCAATGGCAGCCAGCCGACGGTGGCTTCACCGGTAGATTGCGCAGGCCTTCGATCAACCTGACCATCCCTGTTCAAAAAGAGCCCCCTATGACCGTCCTGGTTCGCAGCGCCTCCCTCACGAAGTACTCCGGGATCGCTCGCGCCGCGGGTATCGACCCGGTGCAGATGGTTTCCCATGTCGGCCTGGACCGGGAATGCCTGCACACGCCCGACCTGCGCATCCCCGAATTCCGGCTTGCGGAGGTTCTGGAGACGTCCGCGCGGATCACTGCCTGCCATTCGCTCGGGCTGCTCATGGGCGAATCATGGCGGCTATCCGACTTCGGCCCGGTCAGCCTGACGCTGCAGCACCAGCCCACGCTGCGGGATGCGCTGGCCGAGGTCGAGCGTTATCGCCACTTGCTCAGCGACTCCGTCGCGACGCAGTTCACCGAGCATGCGAATGTCGCGGTCTTGCGAGTGACGTTGCTGACCGGCAGGCAGCAACCTGGCCGGCAGGCGATGGAGCTGACCGTAGGCGCGGTGCTCTGCCTGATCCGCGCCATACTTGGCGCCCAATGGAAACCCCGCTGCGTGCACTTTTCGCATGCGGCCCCTCAAGACCTGCGGGTGCACCGTCGCCTGTTCGGCCAGCAGGTCGAATTTGGCTGCGAATTCGATGGCGTGGTCTTGTCGAGCCAGGATCTGGATCGCGTGAACCCCCTGGCCGATGCCAGCCTGGCCCGATACGCCAGGGAATTACTTGACCTTCGATCGCCCTCGAAGGAGCACTCCCTGGCGGACGACGTACGACGGGCAATTCACCTGCTGCTGCCGCGCGGCCGCAGTGCGGTGGAACAGGTTGCGCAGAACCTGGGTGTCAGCCCGAGAACTCTGCAGCGGCAATTGGAGCAGCGTGGGGAAACATTCTCGGGCCTGGTCAATCAGGTGCGGCGCGAACTGGCCGAGCGCTATCTGCAGAGCCAGCGGCAGTCCATATCGCGTACGGCGGATCTGCTTGGATTCTCGGAGGTGAGCGCGTTCACGCGGTGGTTCGGGGGGCAATTCGGGAAGCCGCCGACGCGCTGGGTGATGGAGGGAAGGGAAATCGTCTCGCAGGAAGACGTCAACCGCCCAACGGGCGGGTGAGCACCTGAGCTATCGGATGCGCCGCCAATGCGATGCGCGGGCGCAACGCCCCGTGGCGAATGTGCCGCGGTTCCGGCCCGCGATACACCCATAAAAAAAACCGGCCCACGCTGCGCTCCGGCGGAGCGGCGTATAGGCCGGTCTTGCTGCGCGGGAGACGCTTCCCGCGTTGCGATGCCGCTACCTGAACGATCAGCCGTTCGCGTAGACGATCTTTGCCTTGCGTGCCTGGTTCTGCAGGCGGCTCAGCATATGCTGGACGGCGAAGATGGCGCTCTTCACGTCTGCCGCCAGGCTGGGGCTGCGGGGACCAAGTTCGCGCTCGATCAGATCGCGTTCCATTTGGTCGGTCATCTTGATGTCGCTTTGCGTGTTCATGGCTTTCTCTCTAGGGATTACCCTTATCGGGTTTTCCCTAATGATAGCAAAGGAAATGACGCGGCGCAGCATTAGGTGATAGTACGTATGCAGAAAGGCAACGCTTTCCAGCAAGCAAGCCTCGGTCTCCTCGCCCTGCGCCCTGCGCCCTGCGCCGAAACCCTGTGCGCAAGGGTGTCCATGGCTGCGGGCTTAGCGCAGGCGCCAGGATAATCATGCGCCACTTCAGCCTTTTGCCAGCACCTCCCGAATGGCATTCTCGAACGCCTCCACCGGCTGCCCGCCGCTCACCAGGAACTGGTCATTGAAGATGATCGAAGGCACGGAACGGATGCCCATGTCCTGGTAGTGCTTCTCCATCTCACGGACTTGCGCGGCGTACGCGTCGCCAGACAGCACCGTGCGTGCCTTTTCGGCGTCCAGGCCGGCCGCGGCCTCGACGAGGACCTCGTGATTGCTGGAATCCTTGGACTCGGTGAAATACGCACGAAACAGCGCCATCTTCAGCGGCAGCTGGCGCCCTTCCAGGCTTGCCCAATGCAATAGCCGATGCGCGTCGAACGTGTTGTATACGCGGGTACGAGAGCCAAACTCAAATCCGACGTCGGCGCCACGCTGGCGGATCATGGCTTGGCTCTGCACGATTTCCTCCTCGGTGCGGCCATATTTGCGTGCCATGTAATCCTGGATCGATTCGCCCCCCGGCCCCATGTCCGGATTGAGCTCGAATGGGCGAAGCGTGATTTCTGCCGAAACGGCATCGCCAAGCCGCGCCAGCGCCTGTTGCAGCGAACTCAGGCCAACGGCGCACCACGGGCACGCGACGTCGGAGACAAAATCGATTTTCAGCGTCTTTTGCATTGTATTTCCTCGGTGTCAGTCCATCACTGCGCGACAGGGTAGCTGCAATTCCCATTGGCTGCAGGACCGGGGGCACTGCCTCACTCCTTCAGGGTTTTCCCGCAAGGCGGCCACGACCGGACGCCCCTCCCCGGCATCTGTCCGTGGCCCGCCAACCACACGGCCCTGCCGCAGACGCGCAAACGTGCCCCGCGCCCACTCCTCAAGCGGCGCGGCGCGCGGTAATATCTTTGCAACAGGTCATCGGTGCACGATGATCCATTCCCAGAGAAGGATTGAAGCGAATCATGGAAGAAGGCTCGGCAGCGCCACTCGAGATCGCCCCTTCCCTCCCCCTGGTAACGAGAGACGTTCACGGCGCTCCATCGGACTTCCTCGCCAGTGCCAGCGCCAACCTCGGCGCCAACGCACGGCAGCTCTTCCTGAACCGCGAAGCCAGCCAGCTGGAGTTCCACCGGCGCGTACTCGCCCAGGCCGAGAACCACGACATTCCGTTGTTGGAGCGATTGCGCTTCCTCTTCATCTTCAGCAGCAACCTGGACGAGTTCTTCGAGATCCGCGTTGCCGGCCTGAAGGAGAAGATCAAGCTGCAGGCGCCGGCGACCACCGGCCCGGATGGGCTGGACGTGCGGCAGATCTACGCGCTTGTCAGCGCCCGCACCCACAAGCTGGTCGCGGAACAGTACCGCCTGTTCAACGAAGTGCTGGTTCCGGAACTGGACCGCGAGGGAATCCGCTTCCTGCGCCGTCCGCACTGGACGCAGGAACAAGGCGAGTGGATCCGCAGCTATTTCTTCCGCGAACTGATGCCGGTGCTCACCCCCATCGGCCTGGACCCGGCGCACCCGTTTCCGCGGGTACTCAACAAGAGCCTGAACTTCGCCGTGGAGCTCGAAGGCAAGGATGCCTTTGGCCGGGAGGCGAACGCGGCCATCGTGCAGGCGCCCCGGGCCCTGCCCCGCGTGATCCTGCTGCCCAAGGAGATTTCCGGCTGCGAACACGGCTTCGTGTTCCTGTCGTCCATCCTGCATGCCCACGTCTGCGAGTTGTTTCCCGGCATGCGCGTGCGCGGCTGCTATCAGTTCCGCGTCACCCGCAACAGCGAACTGTTCGTCGACGAGGAAGAAATCAAGAACCTGCGCGATGCGCTGCAGGGCGAGCTGCCGCAGCGGCATTTTGGCGATGCGGTGCGGCTCGAGGTCGCGGACAACTGCTCAGAGGAGATGACCCGCTTCCTGCAAAACCAGTTCGGCCTGGAAGATGCCGAGGTGTTTTCGGTGAATGGCCCGGTCAATCTGGTGCGCTTGCTGCCGGTTCCTGACAGCGTGGACCGCGATGACCTGAAGTACCCGCCGTGCCGCCCCGGCTTGCCCAAGGCGCTGCAGGACCAGCCCGACATGTTCCGCGCCATCCGCGACGGCGATATCCTGCTGCACCATCCGTACCAGTCGTTTTCGCCCGTGGTGGATTTCATCTGCCAGGCCGCGGAAGATCCGGAGGTGATGGCCATCAAGCAGACGGTGTACCGCGCCGGCAACGACTCAGCCCTGCTGGAGGCGCTGATCGGCGCCGCGCGCAGGGGCAAGGAAGTCAGCGTGGTGGTGGAGCTGCTCGCCCGCTTCGATGAGCAGGCCAATATCAACTGGGCAGCCCAGCTTGAAGAAGCCGGCGCGCACGTGGTGTACGGCGTGGTTGGCTACAAAGCCCACGCCAAGATGGCCTTGGTGGTGCGGCGCGAAGGGAAAAAACTCAGGCGCTACGCCCATATCGGCACCGGCAACTATCACTCGCAGACGGCCAGGAGCTTTACTGACTTCGGCCTGTTTACCTGCAAGGAAGCAATCGTCGACGATGTGGCCAACGTGTTCTCACAGTTGACCGGACTCGGCCACCCGGGCACGCTGGCGCACTTCTGGCAATCGCCGTTCACCATGCACGCGGCGCTGCTCGAAGCCATCCGCCGCGAAGGCAAGCACGCCAAGGCTGGCCGCAAGGGATTGATCATCGCCAAGATGAACGCCTTGCTGGAGCCCAAGCTTATCCAGGCCCTGTACCAGGCATCCTGCGATGGCGCACGGATCGAGCTGATCGTGCGCGGGGCCTGCGCATTGCGCCCCGGCATTCCGGGCCTGTCCGAGAATATCCGGGTGCGCTCCGTGCTTGGCCAGTTCCTGGAACATGCGCGGATTTTCTACTTCTACAACGACAAGGCCGAAGACGTGCGGCTATCGAGTGCCGACTGGATGGACCGCGACTTCTTCCGGCGCATCGAGGTGTGCTTCCCCGTGCTGGACAAATCCCTCAAGGATCGCGTGATCGAGGAGGGGCTGAAGGTCTACCTGAAGGACAACCGCGACACCTGGGAAATGGACGCGGACGGCAACTACCGGCGCAAGCGGGGCCGCCATCCGGTATCCGCGCAGGACATCCTCAAGCAGAAGCTGGCCTGATCCCTGTTCGGCGCGCTAGCGCGCGCCTAGGGACGCGCAGCGATACACGTTGCCCGACAGCGTCACGTTGGTTTGCTCCAGGCGATCCTTGCCGCCGGTCTGGCCTGCGCGCTGGGTGAGCAGGTACACCAGGTTGCCTCCCATTGCCGCCGCCTTGTTCTTGATGTCATTGCGTGCACCGGTTTCCAGATCCGCATTGGCCGTGATGACGCCCCGCACAAAATCGCCCTGGCTGCCGGTCACGTCGCCAAGATAGGTGCATCCCGCGGCAGGCTCGTTGTTGGTGATCCTGACCGCCGATGCGGCCGGGCTGGAAAGCTGCGTTGGCGCACAGCCGGCGAGCGCGCAGCTTGCCGCGATCCATGCAACGCCTGCGATTGTCCTGATGGTCATAGCCATTGAAGTATTGAAGTATTGAAGTATCGAAGTACTGGTAGCGCACGGGCCCATGCGCCTGCCTCAGCGGAACAGGTAGTCCACGCCAAGTGATACGGCCTGGCTCTTGACCGAAGCATCGTTGCCCTTCCAGTTGAGCTTGCCGTAATTCATGTACTGCATCCGCAAGCGCCAGTTCTGCGTGACCGCATAGGACGCGCCCACCCCCAGGCTGATGAGCCCCTGCGACTTGTTGCTCGATTCGAGATCGCCCGAGCGCCGGCCATGCATATAGTTGACACCGGCGATGCCCAGCAGCGAAAAACGCTCGGTCAGGGGCAGGTGGCCCACTACATTGACTGACAAGGCGTTCACGTCGAATTTGTCGTTGGCGCTGCCATTCTTGGCCACGACACGGCCAAGGCTGGCTAGCGAGCCTTCGACCGACACATAGGGCGAAAACTGATAGCCGCCCCGCAAGCCAAGTCCAACATTGTTGGACGATCCGCCCGCCCAGCCGGGCGTGCTCGTACTGACTTTGTCGCGGGCAATATTGAGGTCGCCGCCGACGTACCAATAGTTGGCGGCAAGTTCCGCGGCTGCGGCATGCGCAGGCACAACCGACAAAAGCACCAACATGGCAGCAGGCGCGATGGGAAGGAGGCGGCCAGGGATGGCGAGAGAACGCATATAATTTAATCTCCGACGAATATAAATTTCTGTAAAACGATAAAACATTGCTCTTTTACAGTAATTTTTTGCCATGCGCAATCCCTTCAGGAGACCGGCATGCCGAACCCCCTTTCCCTTCCCTTGCCCGCTGATGGCGCGCTAAGGCGCGTTAGCGTCATCGCGCGCCGCATGCAGTGGCTGACACTGTGCTGCGCCGTCGTGGTGACGGCGGGCCTGATCGCCTTCTGGTTCTTGCTCCCCGATGCGGAGCTGGACCGGAACCTGCGCGCGTTCCTGGCCGGGCCTGCGCCAGGCGGGCAGTTGCTGGTGTCGATGCCGTACCGGCTGCTCGGCCTGGCCATCACGAGCGTGGCCACGGCTTTGCTGGTCAGTGGACTGATGCAAGCGCACAGGCTGTTCGCGGCCCTGGCGGGCGGCGCGGTCCTTACCCTGCAGACGGCCGTGCGCCTGCGCCGCGTGGCGCTGGTGGTGACGGCGTTCAGCGTGGTGGTTCCGCTCACCAAGACACTGCTGGCCATGACCCTGGCCAGCACGGCTGCCAACGGCCCCTACATGGTGGTGATCATCACCTTCGCCGACGTGATGCTGGGCTTGCTGGGCGGCTTGCTGCTGGCCATCGCCTGGGCGATGGTCGAGGCCGCGCGCGTCGCGCTGGAGAATGAGAGCTTTGTTTGAGTTTGCGTTTGCGTTTGAGGCACCCTGACCCTATGACTATCCTCGTCCGGCTTGACGTCCTGCTGGCTGAGCGCAAGATGAAATCGCGCGAGCTCGCCCAGTACATCGGCATCACCGAGCCCAATCTCTCCTTGCTGAAATCCGGCAAGGTCAAGGGCATCCGTTTCGATACGCTGGAGAAAATCTGCGAGGCGCTGAACTGCCAGCCGGGCGACCTGCTTGAGTACCGCGCCGATACGCCTGGCGAAGATCAGGCCTGAGCGCCTCGCCGATCCCGCCGGCGCGGCCCGCGCTGGCCGGGCGAACTGCAAACAATTGTCTCGCCACCGCTGCCGCATTTGCGCCAGATCGGCGCCAGATCGGCCACCCGCCTGGCCCTACGGCCCGCGCAGCCACCTGGCTCCCCCCAATCGAGTGATACCGCGTCGTGAGTGATCTTGCGCATACTCGCACTTTCTTGAACTACTCGCCCCCAAGCGGGCGCGAAGCAAGGTGCTTATGCTGATCTTCATCTACTGCAGTTATGCGGTTGCCTGCATCTTCGCGCTCTGGCGAGCGGCGCGCTGGGTGGAAAAGCACCATCCGGCCCTGCGCGACAACGACCCGCCGCGGCATGACGCGCGCCCAGCCTGCAAGCCCCCGGAAGAGAACCTGCCTGCGAGCCAGCGACGCCACCTGGAGATGCCGCCTGCCGGGCCCGCCTGCCTGGCGCAATGCGCTGGCGCCAGCGCTGCCGCCTGCATGGTCCTGTAGCCCCCTGGACGGTGGCCCGTATCTGGTCCTCGGCATTCATCCTTGAAAAAACCAGATTACTGTATATATTTACAGTAGCTGTATGGATGAACAGTATCTACGGGAGCCGATCATGGAACACCTGGTCCGGGTACAGAACGAATACGACAGGCAGGTCCTGGCCTGGTTGCGCGAACGCGTAGGCGATGCGGCGGTGCAAGCCGCGGCACAGCGGCTGGCGGGAGACCGCAAGCCTTACCTGTCAACGATCTGCCGCAGCCTGAACATCACACCACCGGCCCGCCGCACCTTGCGCGCCCAGTCGAACCGGGCCAGCCGGGAGGTTGGGGACCGCTACCTTGCGTCGATCCGTGCGCTCCTGGCGCGGCCGGCACCGGCGCAGCGGCATTCGCAGCAGCAACCCGCGCAACCCCAACCCTCGCAGTATCAGGATCCGCATTAGTCCCACGGCTTGAGTACACGGCGGGCCACGGCGTTGTTCGCCGGCATGTCCTTCCCGCTTCACCCTACCCCACTGCCATCATGGCTTTCTTGACTTATCATTCCCTATCGATGATAGTTGATTGAAATTTGTTCTCTTTTTGAGAACTAATTTCAAGCAAAGGATTGCCGTGGATCTGGCTGAACTTGAGATTTTCCGAGCCGTTGCGCTTGAAGAAAGCATCACGCGGGCGGCCAAGACCCTGGACCGCGTGCAGTCGAATGTCACCACGCGCGTCAAGCAGCTCGAAGAGGAGCTCGGCGTCGCCCTGTTCCTGCGCGACAGCAAGCGCATGACCCTGACGCCGCAAGGCCAGCGCTTCCTGGGCTACGCCGAGCGGCTGCTGGCGCTGGCCGAGGAGGCCCGCCAATCCATGCGCGACGATGCGCCCTCGGGCACGCTGCGCGTGGGCAGCATGGAAAGCTCGGCCGCCAGCCGGCTGCCCCGCCCGCTGGCGCGCTATCACGGCAAATGGCCGGACGTGCGGATCGAGATCCAGACCGGCACCACGCAAGCCTTGATCGACGCACTGCTGGCGCATCGCATCGACTGCGCCGTGGTGGCCCATCCCTCCGAGGGCGCGCCGGACACGCTAGACATGGACGTGCTCGGCCCCGGCCTGGAAGGCACGTTCCTGTTCTCCGAAGAACTGCTGCTGGTGCTGCCGCACAGCCATCCGCCAGTGCGCACGCCGCAGGACATCAAGCTGCGCAGCCTGGCCACGTTCTCGCGCGGCTGCACGTACCGCCTGTGTGCCGAGGACTGGCTCGCCAGCGGCGAAGGCCCACGGCTGGCGCTGAACGTGCTGGAACTGGCGTCTTACCACGCGATCCTGGCCTGCGTGACGGCGGGCTCGGCCGTGGCCATCCTGCCAAGGTCGCTGCTGGCGCTGCACCCCGATGCCGCAAGCCTGCAAACCGTGCCCGTGCGAGTCGCGCATACCTTGCTGGTGCGCCGTTCGGGTTTTGCCACGTCGGCATACGCGGCGTTTCTCCAGGAGCTGCAGCATGGCTAGGATCCGGACCGTCACAGCAGCGCCGCAATCCTTCGGCAAGACCATGGCTCCCTGGATGCCCTCACTGGCCGCCGCGCTGGTGCTGGCGGTGGGCATGGGTTTCGGGCGCTTTGCGTTCACCGGCATGTATCCGCTGATGGTGCGCGACGGCCTGCTGAGCGTCAGTGCCGGCTCGCTGGCCGCGTCCGCCAACTATGCAGGCTATCTGGTGGGCGCCCTCGCGGTCAGCCGCATGCCGCAGCGCGTTGCGCCGCGCTTTTGCCGCATCGCGCTCTTAGGCACCGCCCTGTGCCTGCTGGCACTGGCAGTGCCTGCGGCGCCCTGGTTCTTTATCGGCGTGCGCTTCCTGGCGGGCGTGCTCAGCGCCATCGCGCTGATCTGCGCGTCCGTGTGGCTGTTCCAGGTGGTAGGACATCCGCATGGCGCGCCGCTGTTGTTCTCGGGCGTCGGTGCCGGCATCCTGCTGTCCGCCGAGCTCATTGCCGCCGGCAACCTGGCCGGTTGGCACAGTCCTTTGCTGTGGCTGGCCATCGGCGGTGGCGCCGCCGTGCTGAGCTCGCTGGCATGGCCGTATCTTGCGGGCCACGCGACGGCACTCCAGCCGCATGCCAGTGCCAGAGCCAGAGCCACGGATGAGGCCAATGCCAACGGCCCTGGTCCGTGGCCGCTGGTGGCCAGCTACGGGCTGGCGGGGTTCGGCTACATCGTCACGGCAACCTACCTGCCGCTCTTTGTGCGCGATGCGCTCGGCCACGTCGACCCGATCCATATCTGGGCCGCCTTCGGGCTTGGCGCGGCACCTTCGTGTTTTCTCTGGCATGCGCTGCACGGCCGCCTTGGCACGCGGCGCGCGCTCGCGCTCAACCTGCTGGTGCAGGCGGTAGGCGTGATCCTGCCCGCGCTCAGCCACTCGGCCGTGGCCTACCTGGCCAGCGCGCTGCTGGTGGGCGGCACCTTCGTTGGCACCGTGACCATCGCCATGCCCGCCGCGAAACGCGTGGCCCACCGCGTGACATTCAACCTGCTTGCCATCATGACCGCCGCCTATGGCGTAGGCCAGATCGCCGGCCCGCTGGTATCCGATGCGCTGATGGCGCACAGCCATAGCTTCAGCGGCCCGCTTGCCGCCGCCGCTGCCGCGCTGCTGGCATCTGCCGTGTTCTGCTTCCTGTGAAGGCCATCGCACGCCCGGCACGCGGCACGGAATCCGCCCCGCAGAACCCGCCCCACAAAATCCGCCTGTTAACGAGGAATCGAGGAGCCCGTCAATGACCAACCCCATCCACGCCACGCAACCACGCACGCTTCTCTCCCGGCTCGGCCTTGCCACCCCGATCATCCAGGCACCAATGGCCGGCGTCAGCACACCGGCGCTTGCCGCGGCAGTATCGAATGCCGGCGGCCTGGGCTCGCTCGGCGTCGGCGCCATGGACGCCGAGGGTGCCCGCAAGGCCATCCACGAAACGCGTGCGCTGACGGACAAGCCCTTCAACATCAACCTGTTCTGCCACGCCCCCGCCGTCGCCAACCCGGCGCGCGAGGCGCAATGGCTGGCCTACCTGGCGCCGAGCTTCGCCGAATTCGGCGCCACGCCGCCCGCCAGCCTGCGCGAGATCTACACCAGCTTTGTCGCCGACGACGCCATGTACGCGATGCTGCTTGAGGAGCGGCCCGCGGTAGTGAGCTTCCATTTCGGCTTGCCGCCGCAGGCCTGGATCGAGGCACTGCACGCCGCCGGCATCTTCCTGATGGCCACGGCCACCAGCCTGGACGAAGCGCGGCAGATCGCCGCTGCCGGCGTCGATGCCATCGTTGCCCAGGGCGTGGAAGCCGGCGGCCACCGCGGCACGTTCAAACCCGAAGGACATGACGAAGGCCTCGGCACCCTGGCGCTGGTGCGGCTGCTGGTCCGCCATACCGCCCTGCCCGTGATCGCCGCTGGCGGCGTCATGGACGGCGCCGGCATTGCGGCAGCCCTGGCGCTGGGCGCGCAGGCCGCGCAGCTCGGCACCGCCTTCGTAGCCTGCCCGGAGACCGTGGCCGACGCGCCCTACCGCGCCGCCCTGCTGGCGGACCGGCCGGCCAGCACCACGCTGACCCGCTCCATTTCCGGCCGGGCCGCACGCGGCTTCGTCAACCGGCTGACGGCGCTGGGCGAGGCGGCGGACCGCCCGGCGATCCCCGATTACCCCATCGCCTACGACGCCGGCAAGGCCCTGCATGCGGCGGCCAAGGCGCGCGGCAACGCGGACTACGCCGCGCAATGGGCCGGGCAAGCCGCGCCGCTGGCGCGCGCCCTGCCGGCGGCGCAACTCGTGGCGACGCTGCGCGAGGAGCTGGCGCAGACGATTGCGGCACTGAGCGGGACGGGCTTCGGCGCTAACTGAGCGGGGCCTGCCGAAGCCGGCGGCGCGTGCGTCTTGCTGCTACCATTTCGCCACGCGCATCGGCCTCATGCGGGCCCGCAGCGGACCCCCTCCTTCCTGACGAGACAAACCCATGGACGCACTCACATCCACATTGGCCATTGGCGGCGCGCTGGCGCTCGGCGCGGTCAGCCCCGGCCCCAGCTTCGTCATGGTGGCACGCGCCGCCATTGCCCGCTCCCGCGCCGATGCGCTCTACATGGCGCTGGGCATGGGGCTGGGCGGCGTGGTGTTTGCTGCCGCCGCGCTGCTCGGGCTCAAGCTGTTGCTGACGGCCGTGCCCTGGCTGTACATGGCGATGAAGGTGGGCGGCGGCATCTACCTGGTGTATCTGGGCTTGCGCATCTGGCGCGGCGCCAGCGCGCCCCTGGCGGTGGCGGCCGGCGTGGCAGAAGGCGATGGAGCGCCCGCCACGGGGCGCGGCCGTGTCTTGCTGAGCGGCTTCGCCACGCAGCTGAGCAACCCCAAGACGGCGGTGGTCTACGCCAGCGTATTTGCCGCGCTGTTGCCCGCCCAGGTGCCGGCTTCGCTGCTGCTGGCGCTGCCGCTGATGGTCTTTGCCATCGAGACGGGCTGGTACGCCATCGTGGCGATCGCGCTCTCCTCCGCCAGGCCGCGTGCGTTCTACCTGCGCTTCAAGCTGTGGCTGGATCGCGCGGCCGGCGGGGTGATGGCGCTGCTCGGCATCCGGCTGCTCACGTCGCTGCGCCAGTAACGCCGGCAGCGGCGCCCTAAGACGCCGGATCTGCCATGCTCGCCGGAAACAGCAGCCTGAAGACCGTGGTTCCCCCGACTTCGGACTCCACCTCAACGTGCCCATGGTGCAAGTCCATGATGGACTTCACGATGGCCAGGCCTATGCCCGCCGACTCGCCAGAGTTGGCGCGGGCAGGATCGCCGCGAAAGAATCGGTCGAACAGCTTGGGCAGGTGTTCCGGCGCGATGCCGGCCCCGGGGTTGCGCACTTCGATGCGGCTGCCTGCGGGGCCGGTGCGTGCCGCCATCACCACCGTCTGCCCGGCGGGTGTGTAGCGGATGGCATTGGCCACCAGGTTGCTGACCGCGCGCCGCAGCAGCAGCGGATCGGCCAGCACGGCGCCCCCGCCATCCACCGCGATCGCCACGCCGCTCGCCTCCGCCAGCCCCTCGAAATAGTCGGACAGCGCGCCCAGTTCGCGCGCCAGGTCCAGGCGCACCGGCTTGACCGCCACGCGGGCGTTCTCGGCCCGCGCAAGGAACAGCATGTTCTCGATCATGCGGGCCAGGCGTTCATATTCCTCGATATTGGACGCCAGCAGCGCCTGGTATTCGTCGGCGCTGCGCTCGCTAGACAGCGCGACCTGGCTCTGCCCGAGCAGGTTGCCGATGGGCGTGCGGAAGTCGTGCGCCAGGTCCGCGGAAAACTGGGACAGGCGTTCGAACCCATCCCGCAACCGGTCCATCATCTGTTGCAGGGCCGCAGCCAGTTCCGCCAGCTCGGGCGGCAGCCGCGCCGGGTCGATCGGCAGCTCGAGCCGCCGCACCGTGACCGACGATGCCCCGGCGGCGATGCGCCGCAGCGGCGCCATGCCGGCGCGCAGCACCAGGTAGCCAAGCCCGGCCACGGCCAGCGTGCCCAGCAACCCCGTCAACAGCAGCCTCGCTCGGTATGCGCGCAGCAACGTGGTGCGGGAGATGGCGGTCTGGTAGAGCGTGAAGGCCAGCGTCTGCGAGACGGCGCCAGTGCCAGCAGTGCCTGGACCGACAGGGACCAGCGCCTGCACGCCGTGCACCGGGTAGCCCTGCCGCGTGGTCCAGGCGCGGATCGCTTCGGGCCCAAGCTGCGCATCCGGCGCCACCGGCTGCAAGGCGGGCGGCCCTTCGCCGGCATTGGCCGCGAGCAGCACGGCGCCGCCAGCGGCGCGCACCACCAGCGCAAACTCATCGTTGCCGGACACCACGCCGGCCACTTCCCGCCAGTCGCTGTCGGGCCGGGCGCCCTGCTCCATCAGCTCGGCCCGCGCGCGCGCCACCTTGCGCAGCAGCTCCGCGTCGTCGCGCTCTATCACCTGCATGGCCAGCGCGCGGTAGAGGTAGGCGCCCGCGCCGCCGAACACGATCGCGGCCACCAGGCCAAAGGCCAGCGCCAGGCGGGCAGTGAGCGAGAGCCTGCGCATCAGGGTTCCCGGCGCTCCAGCACATAGCCCATGCCACGCACGGTGTGGATCAGCTTGGGCTGGAAATCGTCGTCCATCTTGGCGCGCAGGCGGCGCACCGCGACATCCACCACATTGGTATCGCTATCGAAGTTCATGTCCCATACATGGGAGGCGATCTGGGTACGGCTCAGCACCTCGGTGTGACGGCGCGCCAGGAAATGCAGCAGGGAAAACTCGCGCGGCGTCAGCTCGATGCGCCGGCCGGCGCGCGTCACGCGGTGGCGGATCAGGTCGATCTCCAGGTCTTCGATCTCGATGCGGTCGGCCTCGCGCACCGGGCCGCGCCGCAGCAAGGTGCGCACCCGCGCCAGCAGCTCGACAAAGGCGAAGGGCTTGGCCAGATAGTCGTCGCCGCCCAGCTCCAGCCCGCGCACGCGGTCCTCCACTTCATCGCGCGCGGTCAGGAACAGCACCGGCGTGTCCTTGTGCTCGCGCAGTTGCTTGAGCACGTCCCAGCCGTTCATGCCGGGCAGCATCACATCAAGGATGACCAGGTCGTACACCACCTCCAGCGCCTGGTGCAGGCCATCGGCGCCGGTCACCGCCAGGTCGACCACGAAGGACGATTCGGTCAGCCCCTTGCGCAGGTACTCGCCCGTCTTGGGCTCATCCTCCACCACCAGAATTCTCATGTCCGTCCTCGCCTGGCCTGTACCGGCAGGGCGCGCTTCGGGCGCCTTGCATGCTCGGATGATAGCCGTTGGCGCGGCGCTCCTGAATGACAAATCTGTAATCGATTCGACAGCATTACCGGCTCCCCTGGCTTCCTAGAATGCGGCCATCGCACACCGCTGACGCCGCAACAAAGCGGCCGTCGCGGCCCCACCCCTCATCCCGGAGTGCACACCATGTGGATTGTCAGGCTCGCGCTGAGCCGCCCCTACACCTTTGTGGTGCTGGCGTTGTGCTTGCTGCTTGCCGCCCCGCTGGTGCTGCTGCGCACGCCCACCGACATCTTTCCGGCCATCGACATCCCGGTGGTCAGCGTGGTGTGGACCTACAACGGCCTGTCCGCCGAGGACATGGCGCGCCGCATCGTCACCGGCTACGAGCGCTCGCTGACCAACAGCGTGGACGATATCGAGCATATCGAGTCGCAATCGCTCGCCGGCGTGGCGGTGATCAAGATCTTCTTCCATCCCGGCGCCGACATCAACCGCGCGATTGCCGAGACCTCGTCGGGCGCGCAATCGATGCTGCGCAACATGCCGCCGGGCACCACGCCGCCGCTGATCCTGAGCTACAGCGCCTCCACCGTGCCGATCCTGCGGCTGGCGCTGGCCAGCGACCAACTGCCCGAGCAGCAGCTTTACGACCTGGGCAATAACTTCATCCGCACGCAGCTGGCTACCGTGCAGGGCGCGTCGGTGCCGCTGCCTTACGGTGGCAAGGTGCGCCAGGTGATGGTGGATCTCGATACGCGCGCGCTGCAGGCACGCGGACTGGCGCCACTGGACGTGGTCAACGCCATCAATGCGCAAAACCTGGTCCTGCCCGGTGGCACCGCCAAGATCGGCGCGCTGGAATACCGGGTCGACCTGAACGGCAGCACGGCCACCGTGGCCGGCCTCAACGACCTGCCGGTCAAGAGCGGCCCCGGCGGCAGGGTCTATGTGCGCGACGTGGCCCAGGTGCGCGACGGCTACGCGCCGCAGACCAACGTGGTGCGCCGCGATGGCAAGCGCGCCGCGCTGCTGGAAATCGAGAAAAGCGGCAACACCTCCACGCTGTCCATCATCGCCCAGGTCAAGGCCATGCTGCCGCGCATCATGGCCGGGCTGCCGTCTTCGCTGCGGGTGCAGCCGGTGTCGGACCAGTCGGTCTTTGTTACCTCCGCCATCCACGGCGTGCTGCACGAAGCGCTGATCGCCGCCTGCCTGACCGCCGCGATGATCTTGCTGTTCCTGGGCAGCTGGCG
Source organism: Rhodoferax sp. (assembly GCA_031291295.1). Lineage (GTDB taxonomy): Bacteria > Pseudomonadota > Gammaproteobacteria > Burkholderiales > Burkholderiaceae_C > Rhodoferax_A. Next base: position 44,380 of record JARLJI010000108.1, read on the forward strand.
CGCCACGCTGATCATCGCGATCTCGATCCCGCTCTCGGTGCTGGCCGCGCTGATGGCGCTCAGCGCGCTCGGCGAGACGCTCAATATCATGACGCTGGGCGGGCTGGCGCTGGCGGTCGGGGTGCTGGTGGACGACGCGACGGTGGCCATCGAGAACATCACCCACCACCGCGAGCTGGGCAAACCGCTGGAGCATGCGATCCTGGAAGGCTCGGCGCAGATCGCCGTGCCCACGCTGGTATCCACGCTGTCGATCTGCATCGTGTTCCTGCCGATGTTCCTGCTCACCGGCGTGGCACGCTACCTGTTCGTGCCGATGGCGGAGGCTGTGGTGTTCGCCATGGCGGCGTCCTACTTCTTCTCGCGCACGCTGATTCCCACGCTGGCGCATTACCTGCTGCGTGGCGAACGCAACGACGAACACAACGATCAGCACAACAATGCGGCGCAGGCGCGCCACCCAGGCCGCTTGCGCCGCGCCTGCGCACGGCTGCAGGCGCGCTTTGAACACGGGTTCGAAGACGTGCGCACGCGCTACGCCGCTACGCTCGCTGCAGCACTGCGCCACCCCAGGCGGCTGGCCGCGGCCTTCCTGGCCTGCTGCGCCGCCTCGATGGCGCTGGTGCCCTTCCTGGGGCAGGACTTCTTCCCCAGCGTGGACAGCGGCGAGATCCGCCTGCACATGCGCGCGCGCACGGGGACCCGCATCGAGGAAACGGCGCGCATCGCGGATGCGGTGGAGAACCGCATCCGCGCGGCCATCGGCCCGGACCAGGTGGCCGGCATCA
>JARLJI010000109.1 GCA_031291295.1 Rhodoferax sp.
CACGCTTCCAGACTGGATTGTTACCAAGCCCGATGATCCCGAGTACGCCGTGCCACTGCTCAGCACCACACCGCCACTCACACCAGATGACGACGATGACCCGCTCGACACCCACACCAACCCACTTGACACATCAGACACACCACTGCTCAACAACACACTCCCACTCATCCCACTCAACGAGCTACCGCTCGACACTGACACCCACCCGCTCGCGCCTGAGTTCGCCGTACCACTGCTCAACAACACACTGCCGCTGACACCGCTCTCCAACGCATTCGCAGACACGATCACCACACTCCCAGAAGATGAGCTCACACTGCTACCACTGCTCAATCGCAACACGCCGCCCGTCATCGTGGTGTCTGACGTCTGGCCTGCAGAGACGTACACGTCGCCTCCTGCACCCACCGTGGTTGCGCCGGCGGCAACCCACACAGAGCCCGCACGGCCAGCAACCGCGCTACCGGAAGCAGCAAACACATTCCCAGAGTTGCCATTGGTGGCTGTTCCAGTGCTCAAGATGACAGCGCCCGACGCGCCAGACACACTGGCGCCTGTGTACAACTTGACACTGCCGCTGACACCAAGGGTAGTCGTGCCCGTGGAGAGGGTCATGGAGCCGGACGACCCTGATTTGTACGAGTTCCCTGTCACGACCAGCACACGTCCCGAGGATCCAGACAGGGTGTAGCCAGTGCGCAGGGTCACGGAGCCAGAGGAGCCCACGCTGGACGAGGGCCCTGTTTCAAAGAACACGGGGCCACTGTTGCCCACAAGGGTTGAGCCAGAACTGAACAGCAGGGCGCCGGACACACCAGCAATCGTGGAGGACGGGGAGCTGCTCACGGTCAGTGCCCCACTCGCGGCTGCCGCTGTGCCTGTGCTCAGAATCACCCATCCGGACGCACCATTCACCGCAGCGCCAGAGGCGAGGGTGAGACTCCCAGACACGCCAGACAGGGCGGTGCCAGTGCTCAACACGATCGTGCCGCTGGCGCCCGCGGACACTGCGTTTGCGGTTTGGATGAGTACACTGCCAGAGGAGGCCTGGGTGCTCAACCCGCTGGCTACCGTGACGACGCCCCCGACAGCAAACACCTCTGTCGTTTGCCCTGCAGCCATCACGAGGGGGGCGCCTGTGGCAAAGTCAGAGGAGCCAACCAGCACAGACACAGCCCCCGCGGCGCCCAGGTGTGACGCGCCCGTGCCCAGCACCACACGCCCAGAGTTGCCAAAGTTTGAGCTGCCCGACGCCAGCAACAGGGAACCAGAGACACCCTGGCTGGACACGAGGCCGCTGCTCAACAGCAAGGTGCCACTGCTGCCCGACAGCACTGAGCCCGTGCTGAACAACACAGCGCCAGAGTTACCCTGAGACGACACAAATCCAGAGCCGACGGACACCACACCGGAGCTGCCACAGAGGGATGTTCCCGAGGCGAACGTCACTGTCCCGGACGTGCCCAGGGAGGCAACGAAGCCCGACTGCGCCGTGACACCACCAGAGGTACCCACCAGCGCCGAGCCCGACGACACAGCCACCCCGCCGCTGATGCCAGAGGACAACGCGTCGCCAGAGGCCACCACAACCGCGCCTGACGTCAGGAGGGAGGAGCCAGTCGCGCCCGTCACCGCCCCGCTGACTTTGGACGTGACAGAGCCGGAAAACAGGGTCACAGGTCCAGTGTTGCCCAACAGCACTGTCCCCGTGCTCAGCAGCAGGCCACCAGACGTGCCCACAGAAATCGCGTTAGCACTCTGCACCGTGATGGTGCCACTGGTGGAGGAGGCACCGCCGCCACTGACAAGGCTGATGAGGCCTCCTGCGTTAGTGGTGGCAGTGGTGGAGCCGGCAGCGATGAACACAGCGCCGCCCTTGCCAGAGGTGGAAGGCCCGACCACAACAGACAAGGAGCCAGCCCGGCCAACCGCCGCGCCTGTGGAGAGAGCCAAGTAGCCCGTGTTGCCACTCAGAGTCGTGCCCGTCTGCACCAACAGTGCGCCGGTGCTGCCTACGGACACAGAGTCCCCGGAGGCAACGACCACAGAGCCCGACACCCCGCTGCCTTGTGCCATTCCCGACACAAGCGACACTGCGCCACTGCTGCCCGATGACGCGGAGCCAGACGACAGGGTCAGGGCGCCTGAGAAGCCCAGTGAGGATGACGCGCCTGACGACACTGTCACTTGGCCGGTGGACGCGGAGGCAGTGCCGCTCCCCACACGCATGCTCCCACTGGAGCCGGACTGGGCCCAGCCAGAAGCGAGGGTCAAGCTGCCACTGGCGCCGTTGAACACAGTGCCGGACTGCACGGCAAGGCCCCCGCTGGTGCCAACAACCAGCGCGTCAGCAGTGCGCAGGGTGACACTGCCAGAGGAAGAGCCGGTGCCGCTGCCGCTCACAATGGACACCACGCCTCCAACGGCCGCGGCAGAGCTGGTGGTGCCTGCACTCAAGAACACATTGCCGCCGTTTCCGCTGGAGGTGGTGCCCAGCAGCACGGACACTGATCCCGCGCGCCCGCTGGCACTGGCACCCGACTTCAACACGACGTTGCCCGTGTTGCCCGCCGCCGTCGTGCCCGAGTAGAGGTACAGGTAGCCACTGACGCCCACGGAGTACGCGTTGCCAGTGCTGATGGTGACGGTGCCCGCGTTGCCAAGCATGGCCGTGCCAGAGGACAGCGTGATGCTGCCGGTGGAGCCGGTGGTCACAGTGCCAGACTGCACGCGAAGGGAGCCGCCGTTGCCAACCAGCGCGCTGCCTGTCGTCATCTGCGCATAGCCCGAGCCGCCCACAGACGTGGATGCACCCGAGGACACCACCAGCATGCCCGTTGTGGACGCCACAGAGGAGCCCGTCAGTGCGGTCAGGGAGCCGGTCAACGCCGTGTCGGACGTGCCCGAGCCAATGACAATGCTGCCCGTGTTGCCAGATCCCGTGGTGCCGCTGCTGAGCAGCACCGTGCCGCTCACGCCCGTCAAGTACGCGTTGGCTGACCGGATGCCCACCGCCCCCGAGGACGACTGCAGCCCGGTGCCGCTGGTGATGGTCACGCTGCCACCCGTAACCGAGTTCGCAGAGCGGCCTGCAGCGATGAAGAGGTTGCCCCCCGCGCCGGAGGCTGCAGGGCCGACGACAACCGACACCGCACCCGTGCCCTTGCCACTCGCCCCGCTGGCGAGCATGAGGTAGCCAGAGTTGCCGTCAGAGGTGGAGCCGGTCATCAGGGCCACACTACCGCTCTTACCCGACACCAGCACGTAACCCGAGGTCACCGCCACAGAGCCCGAGTTGCCTTGTGCAACGGTGCCAGACACCAGGGCCACGCTGCCACTGGCGCCGCCGGACAGGACACTGCCGGACGCAAGGAACACGGAGCCGGTCTTGCTTGGCGCTGTCCCGGAGCCCACACTGACCAAGCCGCTGGTGCCAACCACAGCCGAGCCGCTGACCACGATGACAGAGCCGCCATTGCCATTCGTCACACCGCCCGTGGTGAAGGAGATTGCGCCAGAGGCTCCCACTGACATGGCGTTGGCGGAGCGCATGACAACGGCGCCAGAGGAGGAGACGCCGCCAGCGCCCCCCGTCACAATGACATCACCGCCACGCCCACTGGTGTCTGTGGTTGAGCCGGCCACAATCGCAATGCGTGCGCCGGCGCCACTGTTGGTGCTTCCCACCAGCACAGACATGGCGCCAGCAGCGCCACCCGTGGCCGCGCCGCTGGCCAGAGTAACCGAGCCCACGCCGCCGCCAGCATTACTGCCCGTGCTGAGGACCAGGCTGCCCACAGTCCCCGCGGAGCGCACCGAGCCCGTGGCGATGAACATTGACCCTGAGGTGCCAGAGAACGCAGTGCCCGTGCTGAGGAGCAGGCTGCCTGTGACGCCCACTGCCCCCGAGTTGGAGGAGCGGAGGAAAATGTTGCCCGTGGAGGTTGCGCCGGGACCCGCCGTGCCACTCTGCACATATACTGGGCCGCTGTTGATGGTGCCCACCCCACTGGTCATGATCGCCGCGCCGCCATTGGACAGCCCAGCCACTGTGCGGCCAGGCACGATCACCACAGGGCTGCCGTCCACGACGTTGCTCTTGCCCACCAACACAGAGATGGCGCCGGCAGTCTGTGACGCACCACCGGTGGCGAACCAGACAGTGCCCGAGCTGCCTGAGCCCGCAGAGCCGGTTTTGAGAGTGATGGAGCCTGTAGTGCCCGCCACTGGCGAATTGGCAGTGCGGATCATGATGCCACCTGAGGACAGGCCCGCGCCGCTGACGATGGCAATGGGGCCGCCAGGCGTTCCCGGGAAGGAGGTCGTGCCCGCAGACAGGAAAAAGCCGGCGCCGTTGCCCAGCGTGGTCTGGCCCACAGTCAGGCTCAGCGCGCCCGCCGTGTTGCTGGACGCTCCCGTCTGAAGCACCAGTGACCCCGTGGAACCAGACAACGCAGCGCCAGAGCCGAGTTGAACAGAGCCAGATGCGCCTGATGCCGTCGTGCCGCTGCTCAGCAGGATGCTGCCACTCGCGCCAGTGGTAACCGCATTGGCGGTCCGCACAATGATGGAGCCGCTGGTGGATGACGCGCCCGCGCCGGAGGTGATAGTCACAGGGCCACCCACAGACACACTGTCCAGGGTGGAGCCGGCTTCAATGTGGACACGGCCGCCCACGCCGCTGTTCCCCTCGCCCACCACCACGCTGATGGAGCCGCCAGCACCCGTGCCTGCTGTGCCCGTGGTGATGAGAACAATGCCAGAGTTCCCAGAGGCGGTGGTGCCTGTGCTGAGCAACATGGCGCCGCTGGTGCCCTGGGGCGCGTTTGCGGTGCGCAGCGTCACAAACCCACTGGGGCCCGACGTGCTGGCGCCAGAGGCCACCCACACAGTGCCCCCCGTCACACCAGAGCCGGAGGTGGCGCCCGCAGCAATGAGCAGCTCCGCCCCCGCGCCGCTATTGGTCGAGCCCGCAGCCACGCTGATGGAGCCCGCGGAGCCGCCCAACGCATTGCCGGTCGTAATCGTAGCGGCCCCCGTGCTGCCAGACGTCGTGGTTCCAGTCAGGAACAGCAGCGTGCCTGAGACGCCCACAGACGCGGCGTTGGCGGTGCGAACGACCACAGAGCCGCTGGAGGAGGAGCCGCCCGCACCAGAAGCAATGTCCAGTGAGCCGCCTACGCCAGAGGTAGAGGTGGTGGCACCAGCCAGGATGGCGAGGGCGCCACCAGTGCCTGTGTCCGTGGAGCCCACCACAGCACTGACGCTGCCCGCGGCGCCGTGAGTGGCGGTGCCCACCTGCAGCAACACTGACCCCGCGTTACCATCCAGCGCAACACCGGTGAGGACAGACACCGTGCCCGAGGCGCCGGAAGCAGTGGTGCCACTGGAGAGCAGCATGGCTCCGGATGCGCCCACGGCAACGGAATTGCCAGAGGTGATGGTGACAGAGCCGGAGGACGCACCAGCGCTGCTGCCAGAGACAAGCAACACGCCGCCGCCCATGCCCCCAGAGTCTGTGGTGCTTCCAGCAAGCAGGGCCACACTGCCACCGGTGGCCAGGGTGGACTGACCCACGACAACAGACAGGCTGCCCGAGGCTCCTCCCGAGGAGGTACCTACCTTCACCAACACATTCCCAGCGGCAGCAGCAATGGCTGCACCGCTGGCCACAATGATGCCGCCAGAGGGCCCAGATGCCGTTGTGCCGGTGCTCAGCACGATCGACCCACTTGACCCTGACGAGATCGCATTCGCACTCCGCACAAACACGCCGCCACTGGAGGACGAGCCGCCTGCGCCGCTCACAACACTCACAATGCCGCCCGATGACGATGTAGACGTCGTCGCGCCCGCACTCACGTACACGTTCCCGCCCGCGGACGAATCCGTCACGCCCACCGTCAAGCTGATCGTGCCCGCGCTGCCCGTCTTCCCACTCCCCGACTGCACCAACACATTGCCGGGGTTGCCGAGCAGGGCCGCACCGCTTGCAATCGTCACCGATCCAGATGCACCCGAGCCCGTTGTGCCGCTGCTGAACAGCATCAGCCCGCTCACGCCCGCCGACACCGCGTTCGCACTCCGGATCATCACGATCCC
>JARLJI010000110.1 GCA_031291295.1 Rhodoferax sp.
CAGTTGCAACGATATGGAATAATCGGGCCGTGGATCCTGCGCTCGTAACTGCTCATGACTGGTACCTGCTGGCCTGTGTGGCCGGCACAGTGCTGCTGCTTTTATTGCTGGTGGTCAGGTTCAAGCTGCACGCGGCACTGGGGTTGTCCATCGCCGCGCTGGGGCTTGGAGTGGCAGCGGGCATGCCGCTCAAGCAGGTGCCGCTTTCGTTCACGGCGGGCGTGGGAAACATGATGGGCCATATTGCCATCATCCTGGGCATGGGGGCGATTCTGGGCCAGTTACTGGCCTCGTCGGGCGGAGCGGCTTCGCTGAGCAAAACGCTTGTGGAAGGCTGCGGACCGCGCGGCCTGCCCTGGGCGCTACTGGGGCTGAGCCTGCTGGTCGGGATGCCGGTGTTCTTCGAAGTGGGCCTTGTGCTGCTGATGCCGATCATCGTGGAAGCAGCGCGCCGGGCAGGGAGGCCGCCCATCCTGGTAGGATTGCCGGTGCTGGCGGGCCTTTCCATTACGCATGGGCTGATTCCACCGCATCCGTCGGCGCTACTGGCCGCCACCGTCTTTCATGCCGATCTTGGCCATGTGATTTTGTGGGGATTGGTGGCCGGAGTGCCTGCGGCCGCGCTGGCCGGGCCCGGAGTGTGGTGGGTGCTGATGGGGCGCTGGGAGCGCCGCCAGCCAACGGCACCCAGCAATGGCGTGCATGTGCTCGAATTCGCGGCCGATAAAACCGAAGCCGCTTCCTTCGTAGCGCCCGCCGGAGCAGTGCGTGCGCTAGTCGCAATCCTGTTACCGATTGTGCTCATCTTTGTGGGCAGTTGGGCCGATGCCCTCACCCCGCCGGGCGGCATTCCCAACCAGATCATGCATGCATTGGGCTATCCCGATGTGGCTATGCTGATCGCGGTATTGGTAGCCCTCGCGACGCTGGGCAGCCGCATTCCGCGGGAGCCGCACCACGGGCCCGACATGCTTCGCAAGCTTACAGCCGACTCGTTTGTGCCCATTGCCGGGGTGCTGGTGATATTGTCGGCGGCCGGCGGACTGAGCGGGGTTCTGCGCGACTCGGGGGCGGCGCAGGCAACGGTGGGTCTGGCGCTTGGCGCGCACATGCCGCCGCTGGTGTTGGCGTGGGCGCTGGCTGCGGTGGTACGCGTATGCATGGGCTCGTCGACGGTCGCCATGGCCGTCGCATCAGGCGTGTTGGCGCCGATCGCCGGGCAAATGGGCGTGCGTCCTGAAATGCTGGTGCTGGCCACCGGCTCTGGATCGCTGCTGCTCTCGCACGTGAACGACTCAGGCTTCTGGCTGGTCGGCTCGCTGTTCAAGCTGGACGTGAAAAGCACGCTCGCAACCTGGTCGATTGTGGAGACGGTGCTCTCCATCAGCGGGTTGGGCACCACGCTGCTGCTGGCCGCATTGCTGCGTTAGATTCTTGGGAGTTCTCAGTTCTCAGTTCGCAGTTTTCAGCTACCCGCTTCAAGCTCCTGGAACTGGTTGCACACAACATCGAACTGCAACCTGGGATTTGAGCCATCGATAGGATACTCGACAGTCGGAGCGGCATCGATGCATGCCGCTGCTTCAATGACTGTTCTGCTGATTTGCATTTGTCGTATTCGGCTTCGCGGTGCTCGGCGTCGTGGTCGCCGGAGACGGCTTCTTCGCTGCAGGCTTCCTGGCCGTCCGGTGCGCAGGCGGCGTCACACACGGCAGCGCCACGGGAACGAGCGTGGTCTGGCGCTGGGCGGCCTGCTGCTGGATGGTCGCGCGCAAATCCGCCACCTGTTTCTCGAGCGTTTCAGCCGACCCTTGCATGCGGTCGGCAAGGGCAAGCCGGGCATTTCCCAGGGTGGCCAGAGCCTGCTGAAGCTGTTGGACCTGGTCATCAGGCCCCACAACCCGCGATGCTTCCACCACGCGCAGAAGCACGTCATAAAGCGCGCTCACGTTGCGGCTGACCGGCAGCAACTTGCTCAGCGTCGCGGGACCTGCATCGGCGTCGCGCACGAGCGGTGGCAGGTTCACTTGCACGTCGCGCAGAATTTCGCTGATGTTCTGGTTTGCCTCATCGCGGATGCTGCCTTTTTTCCACTTGTCTACCCGCACCGCGTTGAGGGTGCGCTGCACGGAATCG
>JARLJI010000111.1 GCA_031291295.1 Rhodoferax sp.
GAAGGGTTATGGCGGAAGAAAAAGAACTTCGTTACGACCCGGCGGCGATTGAGCCCAAGTGGCAGGAGCGCTGGGCCGCAGACCCCGCGCTCTACGCGGCCGAGCCTGAGGATACTGGCAAACCCAAGTACTACGTGCTGGAGATGCTGCCCTATCCGAGCGGCCAACTCCACATGGGCCACGTGCGCAACTACTCGATTGGCGACGCGCTGGCCCGCCACATGTGGATGCGTGGCTACAACGTGCTGCACCCCATGGGCTGGGATGCCTTCGGCCTGCCGGCGGAGAACGCCGCGCTCAAGAACAACACGCCTCCGCGCGAGTGGACGCTGTCGAACATCGCCGCCATGAAGCGGCAGATGCAGCGGCTGGGCCTGGGCTACGACTGGGCGACTGAAGTGACGACGTGCCTGCCCGAGTACTACCGCTGGAATCAGTGGTTCTTCCTGCGCATGTACGAAAAGGGCCTGGCCTACCGCAAGAAGAGCAAGGTGAACTGGTGCCCGGAGTGCGCCACCGTGCTGGCCAACGAGCAGGTGGTAGACGGCCGCTGCTGGCGGCACGACGACACCATCGTGGAGCAACGCGACCTGGTGCAGTGGTTCTTCCGTATCACCGAGTACGCTCAGGAACTGCTCGACGGACTGGACAAGCTCGAAGGCTGGCCCGAGAAGGTGCGCACCATGCAGCGCAACTGGATCGGCCGCAGCGACGGCACCGAGGTCGATTTCGGAGTCGAGGGCCGCGCGGACAAGATCCGCGTCTTCACTACGCGCGTGGACACGATCTTCGGTGCGACCAGCGTGCAGATGGCACCGGAGCATCCGCTGGTGACCGCGCTGGCTGCGGGCAATGCCGCGCTGAAGGCGCAGGTCGACGAGCTGATCGAAGAGCAGAAGAAGGCGCGCGAGGCCGGCGACCTGGGTGCGATTGAGAAGCACGGCATTCCCACCGGGCACTACGCGCTGAACCCCTACAACGGCGAGCGCGTGCCGATTTGGGTTGCGAACTATGTGCTGCTCGACTACGGCACGGGCGCCATTATGAGCGTGCCCGCGCACGACGAGCGCGACTTTGAGTTTGCGACCAAGTATGGCATCGCGATCCGGCGCGTGATTGCGCCTGCAGACCCCGCGGCGGAAGAAGCGGTGCTGCCGTTTGTCTCAGAAGACGGTGTGCTGGTCGACTCCGGCGAGTACACCGGGATGACGTGCGAAGCCGCACAGAAGAAGCTGCAGGAAGTTGCCGCAAGCGGCGCTTTCGGTGAACCGAAGATCACGTTCCGCCTGAAGGACTGGGGCGTGAGTCGGCAGCGCTACTGGGGCACGCCGATTCCCATGATTCACTGCGAACGCGACGGGCTGGTGCCGGTGCCGGATGACCAGTTGCCCGTGGTGTTGCCTGCGCAGATTGAGATTACGCAGCAGGGCGGCTCGCCGCTGGGCCGCGTGCCGAATTTTGTCAACGTGACCTGCCCCAAGTGCGGCGGGCCGGCGCGCCGCGAGACCGCCACAATGGACACGTTTGTCGACTCCAGCTGGTACTTTTACCGCTACGCGGATGCGAAGAACTCCACCGGCCCGTTCGATCCGAAGCGCGCCTGTTACTGGTTCCCCATCGACCAGTACATCGGCGGCGTGGAGCACGCGATTCTGCACCTGATCTACTCGCGCTTCTGGACGAAGGTGATGCGCGACCTGGGGCTAATCACCAACGACGAGCCGGCGCGGCGGTTGTTTACGCAGGGCATGGTCATCAAGGACGGCGCGAAGATGTCCAAGTCAAAGGGCAACGTGGTTTCGCCCGACGACATGGTGGCGCGCTACGGGGCCGATGCGACGCGCATGTATGCGCTGTTTGCC
>JARLJI010000112.1 GCA_031291295.1 Rhodoferax sp.
AGCAAAATTTAGCCGGTGCGCAGATACTTCACCGCTTCATCGCGGCCGAAGAGATAGAGCAACACGCGCAAGGCGACGCCGCGGTCGGATTTGAGATCGGGGTCGCGGCTGAGGATCAGCCCGGCATCATCGCGTGCCGCTGCCAACAACTCTCCATGCACGGAAATATCGGCAAGGCGGAACTCCAGCTGGCCGCTTTGGCGGGTGCCAAGAAGCTCACCCGGGCCGCGTAGGCGCAAATCCTCTTCGGCGATGACAAAGCCATCGTCGGTATCGCGCAAGGTGGCGAGGCGGGCTTTGGCGGTCTCGCCCAAGGGCGGGTGATAGACCAGCAGGCAGCTCGATTTGCCTGCGCCGCGCCCAACGCGGCCACGCAATTGGTGCAGCTGGGCTAGGCCGAAACGCTCGGCATGTTCCACCACCATAATCGTGGCTTCCGGCACATCGACGCCGACTTCGATGACCGTGGTGGCGACGAGGAGGGTGATTTCACCCGCCTTGAAGCGCGCCATGGCGCTGTCGCGCTCGGCTGGTTTCATCTTGCCATGGACGAGACCGACCATGGGGCCGAGCGAGGCCTGCAATTCTTTGCAGCGCTCCTCGGCGGCGGCCAGATCGATCTTTTCGGATTCTTCCACCAGCGGGCAAACCCAATAGGCACGTGCGCCTTTAGCCATGGCGCCGCGCAAATGCTCGACCACATCTTCCAGGCGGGCGGCGGGCAGGACACGGGTTTCCACCGGTTGGCGTCCTGGCGGGCGGCCATGCAAGCGCGAGACGTCCATGTCGCCATAAGCGGTGAGCGCCAGGGTGCGCGGGATGGGCGTTGCCGTCATCACCAGCACATCGGCGCCTTTGCCTTGCAAGGTCATGCGCTGATGCACACCGAAGCGATGCTGCTCATCCACCACTGCAAGGCCCAGATCGCGAAAAGCGACGTCATCGGAAAAGAGCGCGTGGGTGCCGACCAGAATGTTGATCTCGCCCGCGGCCAAGGCTTTCAAGAGGGCTTCGCGGGGGGCGCCTTTTTCGCGGCCGGTGAGCAGAGCCATGCGCACGCCAGCGGCCTGGGCGAGGGGCTCTAGCGCGGCGATATGCTGACGGGCGAGGATTTCCGTTGGCGCCATGAAGGCCCCTTGGGCACCGGCTTCCACCGCATCGAGCAAAGCCATGAAGGCAACCACGGTCTTGCCCGAGCCGACATCGCCTTGCAGCAGCCGCAACATGCGGGTGGGCGAGGCCATATCGGCTTCGATCTC
>JARLJI010000011.1 GCA_031291295.1 Rhodoferax sp.
CGCGCCAGGGCGAAGGTGATGCCGATGATCGCCAGCGGGCCGATGACGTTGCCGATGCTGATCGCCACCATGCTCATGGTCGCGCCGGTGCCGCTGGTGTATTCGTAGAGGGTGATGTTGTCCAGGTAGGAGAACACGCTGATCAGGTCCGACCAGACCCAGTACAACGCCGCCACGAAGCCGCCGAGCAGGGCCAGGCGGATCAGGCGCATGGATTGTTCGTTGACCTGTTCGATGTCCAGGGTCGGCTCTTCGATCAGCAGTTCACCATCGCCGGCGTCCTTGGCCGCCTGGCGTTTGCTCAGGGCGCGCTGGTAGGCCAGGCGCCGGGCCGCGACCCCGAGGCCGCGGGCGAAGGTCGCCTCGATCACCAGCCAGAGCATCAGCAGGTAGAGGGTCTCGATCAGTCGGTCGCTGAGTTTCAGGGCGGTGTAGTAGTAGCCGAAGCACACGGCGATAAACAGTGCGATGGGCATGGCGGTGAAGAGCACACCGACCAGTTTGCGGAATAGCGAGGCGCTGCCGTGGTTCGGCGTGCCCAGTAGCAGGCGACTGAGCAGCCAGGCCATCAGGCCGTAGCAGGTCAGGACCACGGCGATGCCGAGCACGTCGTCGGCCAGTGAGGCCGGCTGTAGCTCGGCGACGGAAACGATGGCTACCAGCGCCAGGACCACGAAGCCGAGTCGACGAATCCAGCCCTGGAGAAATTCGACCTGAGGCTTTTCCCAGCGGAAATGCAGCTCGGCCACGCCGCCTGGCGCGAGAATCCGATAGGCGGTATAGAACACCAGCCAGGCCAGGGATATCTGCAGCAGCGCGGCACCGAGGCTGGCGTTCTGGCCGCGGGCGTCGATCTGCAAGGCATAGCCGCACAGGGCCAGTGCCAGGGTAATCGGCATCGCCAGGGCGACGTTGACCAGGATCGCCAACGGCGTGTGCCACTGGCTATCACGCTTGAAGTGGCCAATGTCCTTGTGCACTTTGCTCAGGCGCGCATACAGCGACTTGCGCCACCACAGCAGGGCACCGATCAGCAGCAGCAAGGGCAGGAACAGCAGCGGGCGTTGCACCAGGCCGTCGGTCAGTTCACTGAAGCTGGAGGCCCAGGGCAGGCTGATGACCTGTTTTTGCAAGCGTGTCGGTACGCCGGCGATCCAATCCAGGTCCAGCGGCTTGTTGCTCGGGATCCAGAACATCTGCTCGTCCAGCGTCGCACGCAGGCTCTGAGCGGTGCTGAGCAGTTGTTTCTGGTTCAGTTGCAGGGTGATGGATTCGTTGAGCAAGGCGCTCAGTTCGCGGTTCAGACGCTCCAGCAGGTCGCTGCGGGTCACCGCCAGGTCCAGCAGGGTCTTGCGCAGTTGTGCGTTGACCTGGTCCGGCGGCTGGGTCGCCAGCAGCTTGTCGACATAGGTGGCCGGGCTGCTGATCAGCTCGCGCTGCTGGTTGACCTCGAACTGGTAGAGGCGGATATCGGCGATTTCATCGGCCAGGTCCTTGTCCACCTGCAGGCGCGGCAAGGCCTGTTTCTGCTTGTAGAGAATCTTCGACAGCAACAGGCTGCCCTTGAGCACGCTGATCTGCTCGTCCAGGGCCTGGTCGCTCTGGGTCACACTGTCGAGCTGCTGTTTGGTCTGCAGGTTCTGCTGGGTCAGCTCGTTGAGTCGGTCGGTGCTCTTGAGCAGATAGTCGGAGAGCTTGAGGTTGGTGGCGCTTTCGGTGGCCAGCACGCTGCTGTCGCCGGCCTTCTGCGCTTCGATGGATTGCTGGGTGACGGTCTGCTGGGACTGGGCCAGACGCTTCTGGTTGATCAGTGACTGCATGTCCTGGATTTCCTGCTCCAGACGCGCGGTTTTTTCCATCAGCAGGTCGTGCTGGCTGTTGCCCAGGTCCTGCAACTGGCTGTTGCCGGCCAGTTCCTGGCGACGCAGCAGGATCAGCGCGTTGATCGAGGCCAGTTCGGCATTCAGTTGGTTGCGCTGGTCGGCGTTGAGGGTTTTGCCGTTGTCCTTGCCCTGCTTGAGGATGCTGTTGATCTGCTGGATGCGTGTCTGGCTGGTGCTGATTTCCGACTGCGCGCGCTCGGGGCGGGTCTGGGCGGTGATGATCAGGCTGTTGGCATCGGCCAGGGCTTTTTGCAGGTCGCCCTGTTGGGTGGCGCGTTCGGTCAGCAGTTGTTCCAGCTGCGACACCGACTGGCTGGCATAACGCTGGGCTACCGGGATCACCTTGGTGACCTTCAGGCGGGCCAGTTCGCGCTGGTTTTCAACGGTTTGGCGCGGTGCATCGGCGACTTGCTGCTTGGTCGCGGCCAGGCGCTTTTCATAGTCGTCCTGGTTCGACATCCAGGTCAGCGTCTGCTGCAGCACGGCCTGCAGGGCCTTTTGATCGGCGTCGGCGAGCTTGCGGTCGGCGATCTTGTCCAGGCTTTGCTGGACTGATGCACGGGTGGGCGGTTCGGCCGCTTGCAACGCGCCGACGGAAAGACTCAGGCCCAGCAGGGCTATGGCAAGAAAAGTGCGCAAGGAAGACATAAGTACCGGTCAAGCAGCGTGAAGAAAGTGGGCAGTTTAGAGGAAGAGACCGGGACCCGGGCGACTTCCTTCGGGGAATCTGACGCCGACTTTGCCGATCTTGTTCCCGTCCATGACCGCGACAGTCCACAGGGTGTTGTTCCACTCCACCTGGTCGCCGACGACGGGCGCGCCGCCGACCTTGTGGGCGATGAAGCTGCCCAGGGGCGTGTTCGGGTCGACGCCTTCGAGTTTCAGGCCGTAGAGCGCCGAGACCGCGCCCAGTTGGGCGTCACCTTCGAGCACGAAATCGCCGAAGAAGCGTAGGTCGAGCCCGCGCTGCGGCGCCTGGCTGAACAGCTTGCCAAGGGCCGGGAGGTTGTGTTCGTGGCCGATCACGCAGAGCAGGTCATCGACTTCCAGGGTGGTGCTACCCGACGGATGGAGCAGTTGCTGACCACGGAACAGCGCGGCGATACGGGTACCTTCAGGCATTTTCAGTTCACGCAGGGCAGCGCCGATGCACCATTTTTCAGCGCCCAGGCGATAGACGAACAACTCCCACTCACTGGTGACATGCACTTCCAGGGCAGCCCGGGAGATGGGGGCCGGCTCCGGCGGGACCGTGACCTTCAGCAGTTTTGCCACCCACGGCAGGCTGGTGCCCTGCACCAATAGCGACACCAGCACGATAAAGAACGCCAGGTTGAAGTACAGCTGCGCATGGGGCAGGCCGGCCATCAGCGGGAACACCGCGAGAATGATCGGCACCGCGCCGCGCAGGCCGACCCAGGAAATGAATGCCTTTTCCCGGCCATGGAAGGCCTTGAACGGCAACAGGCCGACCAGCACCGACAGCGGCCTGGCGAACAGGATCATCCACAATGCCAGGCCCAGGGCCGGCAGGGCGATGGGCAGCAGGTCATGGGGCGTGACCAGCAGGCCCAGCACCAGGAACATGCCGATCTGCGCCAGCCAGGCCATGCCGTCGAGCATGTGCAGAATGCCGTGACGACTGCGTACCGGGCGGTTGCCGATCATCAGGCCGCACAGGTACACGGCGAGGAAGCCGCTGCCGTGCAGGGCATTGGTCAGGGCGAAGACCACCAGGCCGCCACTGATCACCAGGATCGGGTACAGGCCGTTGGCCAGGTTGATGCGGTTGACCAATTGCAGCATCAGCCAGCCGCCACCG
>JARLJI010000113.1 GCA_031291295.1 Rhodoferax sp.
ACCACCACCGACTGCTGGAGCCCATCGGATACATTCCCCCTGCCGAAGCTGAAGACAACTACTATCGGCAATTAACCAGTCAGGCCGTCATGTCGGTCTGACTTAACCCAACGGGCCTCCTCGATAGCCGGGGCGATTCATATCGCTGCTTTTCCTTCAGGGCGTGAACTGAAGCCGGTAGTCCCTGGCAAACTCCTCGCATCGCGAAAGCATCCGCTGCTTTTGCCGTGCGACATCAGACGGATTGCTGCAGGTGAAGTTGGCGGCCTGCCGACCGTAGGCGCGCAGAGCGTCGGCTACCCGGCCCGCATCCTCCGGCGTCGCCACGACAACCGGTCTTAGCGCCGGATGGCGGGTATGGCGCTGATAGCGGACTAAACGGGCCAATCTGTTGAGCATTGCCTTGCTGCAGGTGATCGAGCTGATCAGCGGCCGGTCCATCATCAATGGCGCATAAGGACGATTGACCGTCGCCAGCCAGTCTCTCCATTTGAACTCATTGAAGCGATGGGCCAAAACACATGCCGCCCACGGAATGCCCATGGCATCGGCACAAATGGCACCGTGCAAAGACTCGGCCAGAATGCGCGAGCAAGTGCGCGTCTGCGCGATGACCGCATTGGGCGACTGCCGGGGATTGATGGCCAACATGTCCGCCTTGCCTGCGACGCGATCCCAGTCAAAACTGTCCCAGGTCGCATGGTGCGGAATCAGTCCGACAGGGCCCGCCGCATCATGCCCCGGCAGAAGTTCCGGCCACAGAATGGCGGAGTCGCCGAGCGCCAGTTCACTGGGTATCCCGAATTCCTTCGCCGTCTTGGGTCCTCGCACCCAACGAAAATCCCAGTTGGAATCAGGTAAGCCCACCAGATTTCCGCCGAGTCCAGTCCCCAGCACAACTTTTCTGGCTGTGGCATCGTGTCTGCCGTCCAGCAGCGTTCCGACACCATAGAAAAGCACCTGCCCGGTTAATTTCGACAGATCGGGAAACAGTCGGGCCCACAACTGCAAATTGATGTCATCACCAAAGTTCCCGCCATCGATGCAGCAGTATTGGATCAATGCCATTCTGTACTCGCCATGGCTCTGGCAACAAGAAGTGACATGCTACAGGCTTGTCGTTTGTATTGCATGATGCAACTGTCAAGCAAGGAAGGTGCCTCAGAATGTCCACGGAGTGAATATTTGGTAAAGACAAGTAATGCATCGATTGGAACGCCACTCGGGTTCAGTTTCCCCCCCCCGGGGGAAAGAAAAAAGGACTTGGCATGTTTGCCAAGTCCTTAATTTTCATAACCAATCAGATTGGTGGGCAGTGCAAGTTTCGAACTTGCGACCCCTGCAGTGTGAATCCTAAAAGTGCCCTTCTGGCAAAACTACGATCAACTGGAAATCATAACATAATCAACCACTTACGTTAAATCATGCGCAACCGACATTGATCAATATTGACACGCAAGTGCGACAAAATTACGCCAAATTTGCGTCTCGCGGTCATACGTAGTCAATCCAGAAATTGTCGCCGTGACGCGCTTTTGACCAGCTGACGAGCTGGCTGTGCCGGCGCGTAGGCCCCTCCCCCTTCGGGCGCCGATTTTCTTTTTCGTTGATTTTCACAAGGTCCAGTTCAATCATTACAACTTGGAGCGCGGCCAGCGTGATTTCTTCCCGGCGCTTAGAAAGCTCAATGCAGCCACTAATGGCGTCCATTCGCTGATAGAAAGTCCAGCTGTCAGCAGGTTCATTGAAGGGCTCCCAGGCCCGGGCTGATTCCTCCATGCGCGGATCACCCCAACCCAAATCTTTTGGGTGAGGGGGCATGTCGACGGCGGGCTTTTTGTCAATCCACTTTTTGGCGGTGGCATTAACAATGAGAGCCTCCAGGACATTCATGTCCATTTGCTTGTCATCTGCCTCGTACGGCCTCATGAAGCGCTGCCAGGTGGTCTGCTTTGCGTTTTTGGGGTCCGCCTCCCAGCCCATCGCTTGAGGCAACTCGTTTTTTGTCATTCCGCCGTCCATGCATTTTTGAATTACCGCCTGGACGAGTCTGGAAGGAGCGCTTGGCATGCGCCTCGCCACCCCCTTTTCTCTCCCGTCTTTGCCGGGGCGTAGATCAAGGAAATCCAGCATGCCCTCGATGAGCGGCTCATCCTCGGGGTGAGCGCCAGCCCGCGCAGCATCAGTGTCGATTTCAATGCCGAGCATTTGGCAAATGGTCAAGTGTGATCTTTGGGAGTCGTCAGGTTTACTCATCGCTGAAATCATTCGTTATCGATTTCAAAGAGGCTACACCATGCGTGCTATCAATTCAAATTCTATGGTGCATTCAGCGCCACTTGTGTTGCGCGATTTCGACCTGGCGGCCAAGGTGGCCAGACTGCCGGACTCGTTTCTGATCGGGCCGCCCGAAATTTCATCCATCACTGGTTTCGCCGTTTCGTCGCTTCGCAACCCCGCGCAGCGCGCGCGGCTGGGCATGCCTGAGCCGTTGGCAATTCGCCACTTGCGCTGGTCGTTGGGGAGCATCCGGGACTGGCTGGGCGGGCCCGCGCTGATGGAGACAGCCGGAACAGACGACACGAAGAAGATTGGGCGGCCGACAAAGGCGACGCAGGTAGCGATCGCGCGCCAAGCACAGCAAAGCACCAAAGGCTCTACGAAAGCAACCTTGTCATGAGCGAGGGTTACCACAATCCCAACCTCGCAGCGGCAAAGGCCTTTCTCGATCGCCTGGACCGAAATGGTATTTTCACCTTCCAGACTTTCGATGATAACAAGCAGCGCAAAAACCCCCGCCTAGCACGCGTCTTCCACGGCACGCTCGACCAGCACCACGCGGCACTCACGCGATTTCAGCAACAGGGTGCGGGGATATTTGTGATGGTCAACCAAGGCGACGGCATTGTTCACCCGGGCAATAAGACCTGCCGCACGAGTAAGAACGTCGTTGCCGTACGATCCGTCTTTGTTGATCTTGATGGCTCGCCGCTCGACCCCGTGCTGGCGGCCTTGCACCCCGACATCGTGGTGGAAAGCAGCCCAGGGCGTTGGCACGGTTACTGGCTCACCGATGATTGCCCATTGTCAGATTTCACGAAACGTCAGCTCCAAATTGCCCGGAAATTCGACGGCGACGCTGCCGTCGCAGACCTGCCCCGCGTCATGCGCGTGCCAGGGTTTTTTCACCAGAAGGCTGGGCCCTTCATGACCCACATTACGTTCCTGGAGTAATCGCATGGCTACCGTCCTCCCACTCGTTACGCAGTCGCCACCGTCGACGGCCAAAAACCGCTCCTTTCTTAGCATCGTGAAAGCATTGCAACTTGACGACATCCAGGTGCCCGAAAAAAATAAGGCTCGACGGGATTCCAGTCCGAACGCCATTCCCCAGGCGCAAGCTAGCAACGACTGCGGCATCCCGGAATCCGGCCGCAACAACACGCTCACCAATCTGGCTGGCGCGATGCGCCGCAAGGGTATGTCTGAGGCGGCAATTAACGCTGCTCTGCAGGCGGAGAACCTGGCTCGCTGCCGACCACCGCTGGACCTTAATGAAGTCAGCGGCATCGCAGCTAGCATCATGCGCTACCCAAAGTCCAATACCGAGGACGTCCTGAAGTCGCTCAACGACGCTGGCAACGCCATCCGCTTCGGCCGTCGCTACCAGTGCGAGATTCTGTACGTGTATGGCCTGGGCTGGGTGATTTGGGATCACCTGTGTTGGCGGCGCGATCGGGTCGGAAAAATCATGGAGAGCGCCAAGCAAGTGGCGCGCGACATCTACCAAGAAGGTGAGGCGCTGGATGATGATGACGCACGCATCGAGGTTGCCAGACATGCAAGATCGAGCCAGCAGGCCCCCAGGCTGAAGGCCACTTTGGAACTTGCGCAGAGCCTGCCCGAGCTGGTGACCGAGATTCATCTGCTGGATGCACATGACATGCTGCTCGGGGTCGGCAATGGCGTCATCAACCTCAAGATGGGAAAGCTGCAGCCCGCCCGGAGAGAAGACCTGATGACGCGCCACATCCCTGTGGCCTACGACGCCACGGCCCAGTGCCCACAGTTCGAAGCCTTCATCGGCCAGGTGACTGGCGGCGACAAGACGCTCGCCCAGTATCTGCAGCGGGTGGTCGGCTATAGTTTGACCGGGCGCACTTATGAACAGTGCATCTTCTTCCTGTACGGCAACGGGGCAAACGGCAAAAGCACGTTTCTGAATCTGGTCAAGGAATTGCTGGGGACTGAATTGGCCAGTCAAACGCCATCCGAAACGCTGATGGCCAAGCGCTCCACCAGCACTAACGACATCGCGCGCCTTCAAGGGGTCCGAGTGGTTATTGCCAACGAGATCGAAGATGGCTCCCTATTGGCCGAATCACTGGTCAAACAGATGACTGGCGGCGAGGCTCTGACGGCAAAATTTCACTACCAGGAGTACTTTGAGTTCACGCCCAAGTTCAAACTCTTCATCGCCGGCAACCACAAGCCCATGATTCGCGGACGCGACAACGGAATCTGGCGGCGGATTCGACTGATCCCGTTCGAGGTCACGATCCCGCCTCAACAGCGAGACAAGCACCTGCAGGAAAAGCTGCGCACTGAACTCCCAGGTATCCTGAACTGGGCCATCAAGGGCTGCCTGGACTGGCAGAACGCCGGCCTCACTGAGCCCACGGTGGTGACAAATGCGGTAACAAGTTACCGGGAAGAAATGGACGTTATTGGGCAGTGGATGCAGGACTGCTGCACGGTGGCAGCCAACCTTGAGTGCAAGTCGGGAAATGCGTATCAGAGCTACAAAATCTGGGCTGAGCAAAATGGCTACAAGCCCATGGCGGCGGGGACATTCAGCCGCGACTTCGCGTACCGTTTCAAGAGGGTCAAACGCAACGACGGCAACTATTTTGAGGGCATCAAGATCAGTTGACGTTACTGCCACGGGTGGAGGGTGGTGGAGGCTGAATTCGTGGCTTTTCTATATTTCCTCTACATGTAGAAAGTTACTGAAATAGCCTCCACTGCCCTCCACTTTTTTAGACAGGTCCGCTTTCGCACTCAATACAGCCACCACTACCGCTCGCGATGACAGCAAGCAGATCCGCGTCCGAGAGCGAGTTCAATCGATTCATCTCGACCTCACCATCGGCACTCGCCTCCACCCCCTTCACCTGCGGTGCGTAGAGCCCGAGCATTTTCCCGATCTCGCGGAACCCCGAAATCATGGCCATCGGGTTCATCTGCGCCCGGGCGTACGCCACAGCTTCCAGCAGCCCCGCCCGCACATCTTCTGGGGCCAGAGATAGACAGGTATCCACAGCGTCGGGCAAGTGATGCATCATTTTGGCATAGGCTGCACCCTTGACGAAAATCAGGCAGCTTCTGCTTTCAATGAATTCACTCGCGCATTCGCTCCATTGCGCGACCCATACCCAAGGTATCTTGGCCGGAGCCCTCAGCCGCCCGCACTCCCCCATTTCCTGTTCCGGGCTGGGGTTTTTGGCAATCGTCGCTTCGAGGCGCAAGACTGTTTTTCTCTCGATCAACCGGCAGCAACGAAGTGCCGATGGCCAGGCCATCGCGATCGCGCTGGGCCAATTCGTCGATTACCGCGTCAATCGCCTTCAAGATGCCGACAGCATCCGCCCTCCCCGCCAGCGCGACCGCGACGCGTGCAACCAGCGTAGGCTCCGTGAATTCATTCAAATCTTGATCCAACTCCGCGGCGACGCTCCGCGCAATTGTCAACATTTCGTGGCGATCGGCGACACGCGCGTTTCCTCCGTGCATCAGCTCCCGGACCTGATTCGGACCAAAGCCCATCGCCTCTCCTCGCTGCAACCATGAGTGCTCCAGCTCTGAGCGCGGCCTCATCACTTTGGGCGCGCGGGTCTGGATGACAACTTTCCTCAACAACCCACGACTGGGCGGGGTCTGCTCAGGATCCCTGCCCCGCCTCAGCAACTCGCTCGTGGCCGCTGCCAGCACCGCCCTCCTGCGCTGACTGAACGCCACACAGACCTCGGCGGGCACGCCCTCCACTTCGAACAGATTGCCAGCCTGTTCGATACCGAATCCAAGCTCGCGCAAGCCGAAGGCGAGTTCGGCGTGATACAAACACGCGGCCGCACCTTGCCAGCACATGATTTTTCGGGTCTCGAGAGCGCCACTGCTGCCGTCCGATCGGATCGTCACGTTGAGTAGCGTGCAGTGCGTGTGCAGCTGGGGATCCTCGGCCCGACTTGTGCCGTGAGCAAACAAGGCCGCGACGATCGCGCAGGGGGTCTTGAGGATGCCGGCCTTGCCTTGGCGGCTGTAGGCGGCGCGCGAGCCGACCAGTGACACAAAGGCTCTCGCGGCCCTACCCTGTGCCGCCTCGATGAGCCGTTTGGTCCGCTCATCTGCCTGGGACCAGACGACCGACACCGACTTCGGCGCCGATAGCGTGAAATCATGCAGCGCCACACGCCTGGGGTTCCCTGCGTTCTGCACCAAACGCCTTTTCCGCTGCAGCTCCGAAGGATGGAACCCCTGGACCAGAGCCTCGAATTTGGGCAAGTCTGCCGCGGTGAACCTGCGGCCGCTGTCGATACCCAGCGCAACTTCTGCCGCTACCGAGCCGGGACCGACGATCCACCATAGCGCAGTAAGGCCGTGTGGGTCGTCGCTGTCGTGTAGACCCTCTTCTTCGAGACCGTCGATGTAGTACTGCCCGCCGGCCGGGGATGTCTTCTTGTGCGAAACCGTCATGACCCGACCTTCCCTGTGTACGTCTCGCCCGCCGCGATCGACAGGACATCACTTGGCTGTGTCACCGTATTCCTCCGGCCTGGAGCAAGCGGCAATCCCGAGGCTGGCAGGAGCCACATTCATCCTTCCCGCCCTACCCCACACAGATACGCACCCGCGGCGGCCGGGTTGCGGGTGCGTATCTGTGTGGGGCTGCGACGGGGCGGCAAATGCGCAGAGTTGGACCGAATGCACCTCAAACCACGCCTCCAAGGCATTCGGTGCAGAAGGGTTCCAAAGCTCTGACAGAGTCATGACAAACGTCTGTCGCGCTGCGAGATGCTGCCAAAGTTGTTTCAAAGTTATGTCGTGCACAGCTGGGGCTGTCGAATTGCTGCAAGAGTTGAGTTTGCTCATCAATACATATATCATGCCATACATTATTAATGTTTCATGCGTATTATGGCTTCCAGACTCGATCCTTTCCTGCAGGTTCTTTTTGATCAGCTCAACGGGCAGGGACAAAGCTATCGGACTGTGGCTGCAAACCTGCTGCTGATGGGTGTCGAAATCTCGCCTCAGTCGCTGCGCTCCTGGCATGTGCGCAAGATGCGAAAGATCTCTCATCGGAGCGCTTCGCCTGCTCCATTAGTTGCGACTCGCTCATCGGCACCATCCATCCCTACCCGCCAGGTTTCGGCTGCAGCCTCCCCGCCGAAGACGGCCCCTGTGTGTCCGACCGATGGCAACTTGGTGCACCGAAGCCTGCGCGCGCAGATCGCGGAGGAAGAGAAGCTGCTGGCAGCCCGGCCCTTCTTCCAGACAAGCAGCGTTTTCCCAGTGCCACGAAAGAGATGAGCCGACTTTTCGGCCAGACAGCTCCACCCGTATCGACTCATTCACTAACCTCAAGGACTTAAAGATGAACAACATCAATATCGCGACCATCAATATCGCCGGGGGCGCCGGCAAATCCACCTTTACCAAGCATGGGCTGGTGCCTCAACTGCCCAACGCTTCCCGTATCTCGGTGGAGGACTGGAACTCCGGCGATGGCGAGGCCGATTTGGAAATCAGTGCCAAGTCGTTCTATCAGCTGGCGGCGCAGCTCAACACCGATGAGGAACAGAGTTTTGTGCTGGATATTGGAACCAGTAATTCGCGCGGCATGCTGCAGCACTTTGCCGACCTGGAGCTGACCCGCGACGAGATCGACTTCTGGGTCGTGCCGGTGCGCGCCGGCAGCAAGGAGCGGATCGACACCATGCGGACGATTGCCAGCCTGCTGGAGCTCGGGATCGACCCGGCCAGCATCGTGGTGGTGGCGCAGGCCATCACGGACATCGCGACCTTCGAGGCCGACTTTGCGGTGCTCAAGGCTTCGGCACGCGATCTGGGCCTTTCGTTTGCCACCCAAGCCGTGCTGTACAACGATGTCTACCATCTTCTGAAGGGCGGCCCACAGACCGTTTTTGATGTCGTGCGCGACAAGCCCGACTTCAAGGCGCTGCGGACGCAACACCGGGGCAACGAGCAAAAGCTCATCGAGATTGGCAATCAGATGCTGCTGTACAGCCTCGCGAGCACCGCCGTTCGCAATCTGATGGCGGTGTTCGAGAGTACCCCGCTGGCGGCGGCGGTGCGGGGTCAGGCATGACGGAGTTCTTTGGGCTGCGGCCCGAGGATTTTCAGAAGGCGTGGGCGAACGCCTATCAATCGGCCCTGCAGCAGGTCGCGGTGCTGCAGGAATTCTCCGAGCAACAACTGACCTCCGCCACCGGTCAGGTGCTGTGGGCGCGCCAGGCGGTTGAGGTCAGCGTGCGTGAATTGGACGGTGTACGGACCTGTTTGGTGGAGGCGATGGAGCGCGCCGCGCAGCTGAATGCGGCGGCACTGCACGACGCGGCAGCCGCGCTCGCCCATGAGGCGCAACAGCTTATTCGCAGAGACCAGGCATTGCAGGCCGAGGTCGCGCGCCAGAAACAACTGCTGGGTCAAGCGCGCGCCGACATTGAAGCCGCCCGCAGGCGGCTTCTCCGGGGCTCGCTGTGGCGGCGCCTGGTGTGGGCATTCTGGCCGCATTGACCCCGGCTGCTTCCCTGCCTTCCCCCTTGGCTCCAACCATTATTTCTGACGGAACCGTATATGACGCTGCCCTTGACGTTTTTTGAAGTCCAATTGAATTTCGTGCTTTCACTGTCTCGTGCAGCGGACGATGAAGAACGGGATCTTGACCCAGAGGATGCGTTGTTGTCAGCGCCGGATGAAGATGCCTGGTGCGATGTGGTCGGCTATTTCGAGGCAACGTCCGCGATGCAGGCGCTGCAGATGGCTGCGATTGCCAATGGACACACGAATCCTGTGGCCTGGTGCGACTGCAATAGCGCCAGCGGGGAGTTTTACTGCTCCATCGAGGCGGTCGAGGTGCAGGGTGTGCCATTGGAGTCGGTGTACTGACCTCTTGGTCACGGCCCTCACCTCTTGCGGCCACGCCCCTCGGAGCCGGCGAGCAGGCTCTCCACGCGTGCCAGCTCCAGTTTGAGCAGCTCGCGCACCACGTCGGGGCGCCCGTAATACTCCCGGAAGTCAAGCATGTCGGGCTGCGGCGGGAGCTGGTCGCGCAGGGTATCCACCAGATCGAGTTGCCGCTGGGTCAGACGCACGTCCAGGCGCTCAAAGCTTTGACCCGTCGGGATGGCCAGTGACTTGGGTACGGGAAGCTTGAATCGCTTGTCCTGGGCGGTTTCGATCACGGTGCACAGAATGGCGTGGATAGTGTGCCTCTGCCCCGTCAGGAGTTCGGTGAGGGCGCGCAGGCGGGTCAGGGCCGCCGATTCGTCGTGTTCCGGCGCGGCGTCCGGGGCCGATGGCAGGCGCAGCGTGAGGTGCTTGACCTCCTCGGGCGTCTTTGGCCGGCGGGGCTTGACGGCTCCTGGAACATTTTTACTGTGGGCTTCCATACCGGGGATTTTGCAGCCAAAGTGACGGCCGCTCGGTGAAGGGGGAAGGAAAATCGAAAGGCTACGTCGTTGGCGCAAAGATCGAAATGACCTTGCCCCCGAAAAGTGGGGTTCTTGAGCCTTGTTCAAAATATGACCAAGGAGTCAAGAAGTGTCAGGAAAGCAAGCGCGTGCGCAGTACACGCTGGAATACAAACTGGAGAGTGATTTCCCGATGGAGGCAGATAGCAGTCCTTCGCCGGCTAGCCCGTGGGATCGAATGTCAGCTTGCCGGCGCCTCCACGGATTCATTGTCCCGGTCAGTTGCCGTCTGCAGCTACCGTCAGCATCGAAGACTCGGCACCGCACACCAAGCGCAAGGCCGCAGCGGCCTGATGCAGCCGTATACCATCGGTGTTTTTTGAATTGCATCGGACACCAAGTCCAACCTGATTTGCCCCCAAGCCTCAAGCTGCAGCCGGGTTTGCCACACATGCTCGTCGCTACGAGCCCGTCACATCCCAAGGTACGCGCGGCGCACCTCATCGTTGGAGAGCAGGTCCCGCCCGTTGCCTTGCAACATCACGTTGCCGGTTTCCAGCACGTAGGCGTAGTCGGCCACCGCAAGCGCGGCGCGCGCATTCTGCTCTACCAGCAGAATCGTCATTCCGCCCTCCTTGAGCTTGACGATGACGCGGAAGATCTCCTGGACGATCAAGGGAGCCAAACCCATCGATGGCTCGTCCAGCAGCAACAGGCTCGGCTTTCCCATCAGCGCGCGGCCAAGCGCGAGCATTTGCTGCTGCCCGCCGGAAAGTGTGCCGGCAGGTAGCAACCGCTTCTCCTTGAGGATGGGAAAGAGCTCGTACGCTTCCTCCAAGCCCCTCGCAACATCAGCGGCCGGGCGCGTATACGCCCCCATGCGCAGGTTGTCTTCGATTGTCATCGGACCGAACACCTGTCGCCCTTCGGGTGCTTGGCAGATGCCAGCGCGAACACGGGCGTCCGGGCGTGCACTGGTGATAGGTTTGCCGCGCAGCAAGATACTGCCGTCACTCACAGGCTGGACTCCGGAGACGCAACGCATCAATGTCGTCTTGCCAGCGCCGTTCGCTCCGACGAGAGAAACGAGCTGACGGTCCTTCACTACGATCGATACGCCGTGGAGCGCCTCGACGCGGCCGTACCGGGTCTTCAGGCCCTTGAGTTCCAGCACATCGACGTCGGGCGCTCGCGCGAGGTGCTCTGCAGTAGCGACCGCTTCGTCATCCATAGTCAGACCTCCTCGAGCGCCTCGCCGAGATAGGCCGAAATGACGTCTCGATTGGTTCGGATTTCGTCTGGAGTCCCTTCGGCCAGTCTTTCGCCATGGTCGAGTACGAGGATCCGCTGAGACACGTTCATCACCAGCTTCATATCGTGCTCCACAAGAACGATCGTGATTCCGGAGCTTGCCAGTTTGGCAACCAATTCCTCGATTTCATGCGTTTCGGTGTGGTTGAGGCCAGCGGCAGGTTCGTCGAGCAGCAGAATCTTGGGATCGGCGGCGAGTGCTCGCGCAATTTCGAGGCGCTTCAAAGCGCCATAAGGCATTGAGTTGGCATGCGCGCCGATAAACCTTTCGCAGCCGACGAAGCCCAGCAGCTCGGCGGCCCTCGTGCGGCAAACGCGGTCGGCCGAGCCAAGACCTGGCCAACGAACCATTCCCGCGAACAGACTGCTGTTAAGCTTGAGATGGGCGCCGACCATTACGTTCTCGATTGCGCTCAGGTTCATGCAGACCTGCAAATTCTGGAACGTCCGGCTCATGCCGCGCTTGGCCAACTCGTTCGGGGCCACACCGGCAACCTCTTGCCCTTCGAATTCGATGGAACCGCTCGAGGGCGTATAGACGCCCGTGACGAGATTGAACAGCGTCGTCTTGCCTGCACCGTTCGGTCCAATGACGGCGTAGACGATCCCCTGCGGCACTTCGAACCCGACATCCCGGACGGCGTGCACGCCACCGAAGCTCTTGGAGAGATTTGAAACCTTGAGCACGTCAGTTATCTTTCCGATCCAGCAGCTTGGCAAGGCTCGGCACGACGCCACGAGGCAGAAAAATCATCGTGACGATCAGGATGAGGCCGAAGACGATCGTCTCCCACCCTTCGAAGCGAGTGAGGGCCTGCGGAAGCAGTGTCAGAAGCGCTGCGCCGAACACCGAGCCCCACACCGAAGCCATGCCGCCGATGACCACCATCGTGACGAGCTCTATCGAATAAGGCAGTGAGGCCAGTCCTGGCGTAATGAAGCCCAAGTAGTGTGCAGAGAGGCTACCTATGACTGCCGCGACTACCGCTGAGAAGACAAAGACGCGCGTCTTGAACTTCACCGTGTCGATGCCGACGACGCAGGCGGCGATCTCTGATCCATGGAGAGCCTGCAGGGCACGCCCCGCGGGCGAGTCGATCAGGTTTTGCGCGAGCACGATCATCGCCAGTAAAAGGCCGGTGAAGAGCCAATACCACTGCTTTTCACCCGTCAGGTTCCAGCCAAACACACTGAAGTTACCGACCGACATGCCGTCCGGCCCCCCAGTCCAAGCGCTTTCATTCGAGATAACGATTGAAACAACGATCCCCAGCCCCAATGTGGCCATAGCGAGATAATGGCCGCGGAGCCGCAGGATGGCGCTGGCAACCAGCCAGCTGAGAGCAGCAGTTACCATCACCGATGCAAGCAGTGCCAACCCAGACGGAAGACCAAAACGAGAGGTAAGCACCCCCGACGCGTACGCGCCCACCCCATAAAACGCGGCATGCCCGAGGCTGATTTGGCCAGCATAGCCCACCAACAGGTTGAGCGCGATCGCGATAACGGCATTGATTGAAATGCGTATCGCGACGTCGGTGAAGTAGGCGTTGGGCAAAACCAATGGCAGCAAGCCTAGCAGTACGGCAAAGGCCCCGGTCGCAACTAGGCGGCGCGACTGTGCCCGTGCCGTCGGGTCAAGTGCAGTGACTGACGAGGAAGAGCCCTCAGACACGATCCGTTTGCCTTGCACCGAACATCCCTTGCGGTCGAACCACGAGGATAAGCAGGACGAGAACGAACGCTACCGCGTCCTTATAGGCGGAAGAAACGTAGCCGGCAGTCAAGGTCTCAAACAGGCCCAAGAAGAGGCCGCCGAAAACCGCGCCCAGCCCACTGCCGAGACCACCGATCGCCGCAGCGACAAAGCCCTTGAGCCCCAACATCACTCCCGAGTCGTATGACGTGGTCGAAATAGGCGTAATCAAGACGCCGCCAGCGGCGCCTATGGCCGCCGACAGCACGAAGCTCAAGGCCAGCACGCGCCGGGTGTCGATCCCCACCAGCTGAGCCGCGAGTCGGTTGTAGGCGGTCGCCAGCATGCCTTTGCCGAGTCGAGTTTGAGTGAAAAAATAGCCCAGCGCGACAACAAGCAGCGTGGAGAGACCGATCACCCACAGGCTTTGCGGCAGGATCGTCGCGCCAAACGCCGAAAGCGGCGCGTCGCCTGAAAATGAACGCAATGCGTACGTCCCCTTGCCTAGAGTCACCTCAACCAAGCCCCGCAGGACCATCGATACGCCAATGGTAATGATGATGATGCCCACCACGTCGGCATCATGCGCCGGCTCGATGGCGAGTTTTTCCACCACCAAGCCGACGAAGGCGACCACGAGGACACCCAGTACGGCGGCGAGTGGAAGCGGGACTCCTACGGTCGTCAGGAACGCCGCGGACATGCCCCCCAGCATGATGAATTCGCCTTGCGCGAAATTGATGACCCCGGAAGCGTTGTAGATGATCGAGAAGCCGAGCGCCGCCAGAGCATAAGTCGCGCCAATGGTGATTCCAGAGAACAGGAGCTGGGTGAACTGCGACAATACGGGGGTTCCTGTCTGAAATGTGAGGACGTTTGTAAAGGAAGATCACTGACATTCTGCTTCAGTCGACCAAAGACCACTCGCCCTTCTTGATGTCCATCAACTTGAGGGCGGACTTCGGATCCAGACCCATGTGATCAGTCGGAGACATGGTGAAGATGCCGGAGACCCCGACGTAGTCGGAAGTCCGCTCGAGCGCGTCACGCACTTTTTCCTTGTCGGTACTCTTGGCCCGGCTAACGGCGTTGACATAGAGATCGAGAGCATCAAATGCATAGCCGCCAAACGGAGATGCCTCTTCCTTGTATTTGGCCTCATAGGTTTTTGCAAACGCCATGAGCACTTTCTTCTGTGGGTCCGAGTCAGGAAGTTTGTTTGGAATGAGCAGTGCGGTGCCCGAAACCCGGACGCCTTCCGCGGCGGTGCCCGACAAGGTGATGTATTCGGACGTTGCGACACTGGCCGACTCGTAGTGCGGCGTCTTGATTCCGAGCTGTGCCATGTTCTTGGCAAGCACGACCGCCCCTTGACCGGCCCCGAACACGAAGATTGCCTGCAGATTCGGAATCGCGCGGATCTTCGCCAGTTGGGCGGTCATGTCAGTGTCCTTGGCTCCGTATGACTCGTCCGCAACGATCTCGATGCCGTACTTCAATGCTGCACTTTGTGACTCCTTGCGGCCGGACTGCCCGTAGCCGGTCGTCTCGGAAATGAGCGCGATGCGCTTGATGCCACGCTTGTTCATATCGGCATAAACCCGGGCAATCTGCATGCGATCGGTGGAGGCAGTCTTGAATACGTAAGGCTTGACCGGCTCGACCACAACGACGCCGCCAGCGCACGAGATGAAGGGCACCTTGGCCTTTTCGACGATCGGAATCATGGCCATGGACGATCCGGTCGTGGTGCCGCAAAGCACCACATCGACGCCATCGTTCTCGATCAGCCGCTTGGCGAAGCCATTCGCTTTTGCGGCGTCGCTTCCATCGTCATAGACAAACAATTTGAGCTGCTTGCCGAGGACACCTCCGGACTTGTTGATCTCCTCGACGCGCATCTGGAGTGCCTTCTCTTGCGGCGCACCCAGATACCCGGCCCCCCCTGTCGTCGACAGCACCGCGCCAACCTTTATGACGTCTTGCGCCACAGCGGACAAGGTCGCAAGGGTTGCTGCGGCTACAAGGACACTTTTCAGGAACTTACGCATGATTTGCTTTCTTCTTTACGATTCAAATTGCGTGCAACGTTTGCCAGTGGCGGGTGAAGCTGTGTGAAACTCCTCTCCCATTGCCAACAGGGTTCAAGTTAGGCACGCTGACAGCAGCGACTTCGACTGGATCGTAGGCAGTACCCGGCCAGCAGGCTGTCCCCTCGCAGGGGTACAGGGCTCATGCCTGGTACCTGCCCAAGGGCACCGG
The DNA here is from genome assembly GCA_031291295.1 of Rhodoferax sp. Taxonomy (GTDB): domain Bacteria; phylum Pseudomonadota; class Gammaproteobacteria; order Burkholderiales; family Burkholderiaceae_C; genus Rhodoferax_A. Next base: position 14,983 of record JARLJI010000113.1, read on the forward strand.
CCTGAGGGTGTTCGGCCGGGACGAGTTCGACGCGATCGCCGACAGCATGAACAACCGGCCACGTGCCACGCCTCTGGAGAGACAGAGGGCGCCACCGATTGTTCAGACCAATAAAGTGGTAGGCGGCAAAATTGGGGAGAGGAGCACCTTGGCAACTCGTCCCCTTCGGCGGGGACAGACTGGAACTCTCCCAACTGCGACCATTTGACAGCAAGAGAGGTGCTCAGATGGAATGGCTGATCCCGTACAACCTGGAACCGGACGAACCTGACGTGGGCGAGGGACGTTTGCCTGTCGAGCCCAAGGTCGATGCCTCCAACACGCCTGCAGCGGGTGCCATTGGTGCTCGTCCCAGGCTTTCCGCCGCTAGTGAACGTACCGGGCAGCCGCCGATTCTGCGAATCCAGGAGTGCGGGCGTGCGTAAGCCAGTTGTCATCGTCGGCGCGGGACACGCGGGCTTTCACTGCGCCGCAGCGCTTAGGCAACAGAGTTACGAAGACGGCATCGTGCTGATCGCCGGCGAGGACTCGCTGCCCTACCAGCGCCCACCTTTGTCGAAGGCCTACCTGCTGCAGAAGACCTCCGCCGCGGACCTGCTGTTCCGGCCCGAGCGTTTCTTCGGCGACCAGCGGATCGACGTGGTTTTCGCGAATGCGGCGAGCATCGACCGCAGGCTCCAGCAGGTGGTCCTCCTGAATGGCGACTGCGTCGAATACAGCCACTTGGTCCTGGCCACAGGCGCCAAGGCCCGCAGACTTGCCATTCCAGGCGCCGACCTGGCCGGGGTATTGGCGCTGCAGACCCTCGGTGACGCCGACACGTTGCTGCCCATGCTCCGGAGCTGCGAAAACGTGCTGGTCGTCGGGGCCGGCTTCATCGGCCTCGAGTTCGCAACGGCTGCCCGCGGATTGGGACTCAAGGTTCGCGTCGTCGATGTCGCGGACCGGCCCATGTCACGCGCCCTTTCCAACGAGTGCGGCGGATTTTTTGCCAACGCCCATCGCCAACTCGGCACCGAGTTCCTGTTCAACACCGGACTGGAGCGGCTGGAAGGGCTTGATGGCAAGGTCGTGGCGGCAGTGACTTCGCAAGGCCGGCGGCTGCCTGCCGACCTGGTGCTCGTCGGCATTGGCGCGACGCCGCAGACCCAACTCGCCTTGCAGGCGGGGCTGGCGGTGGAAAATGGCATCTCCGTCGACAGCCACCTGCTCACGGCGGATCCGAACATTTCGGCGATTGGCGACGTGGCCTGCTTCCCGGAAGCTGGCAGCGGACGCGCCATCCGGCTGGAATCGGTGCAGAACGCAACCGATCAGGGGCGCGCGGTCGCGGCGCGGATCATGGGAAAGGAGGCAGCCTACGCCACTGTGCCCTGGTTCTGGAGCGACCAGGGCGACATCAAATTGCAGATTGCGGGCCTGCGCCGCGGCGATGAGGAGCACGTGGTCATCGGGGATCCCGCGTCTCGCAGTTTCTCCGTGTTGTGTATCCGGGATGACACCCTGGCTGCCGTCGAATCAGTGAACCGGCCGGCCGACCACATGCTGGCGCGGCGGCTGATCGCCAAGGGGTGCAGGACCACGCCCGCTGCGGCCCGCCAGCCGGCGTTCGACCTCAAAGCCCTATAGGCCGTCCGACATCTTGAAACGAGGGGAAACCCCATGCACCAAGCCAGCCTTCACATCATCCGGGAAGAGCATTCGGCGCTGTCCGCAGTGCTGTAGTCGATCATTGCACTGCTCGAGAGGGGCCCACGCGACGATCCACGTCAATTCTTCGACGCACTCCGGGCGATGCTTTTCTACACCGATGAGTTCCCCGAACGGCGCCGTCACCTCAATGAGTCGAACCTGTTGTTTCCCGCGGTCGTGCGAAGCGCCCCGGAGCACAAGCCGGTCATCGACCAGCTTAAAAACGATCACGGGCACGGCGAAGCGAGGGTGCGCGAGCCGTAGCACTTGCTGCTGTCGTGAGAGTTGCTCGGAGAGACGGGTGAAATTGCTTTCAGGCAGGCCGCCCGGGAGTATGTGCAACTCTACCTGCATCACATGCGCCTGGAAGAAACCGAGATCCTCCCGGTGGCTCAAGCCAGGCTCACGCCAGACGACTGGGCGCAGCTGGACGCGAAGTTCATGAAGGACCGCGATCCGCTCAGTGGGGGTGAGCGCGATCCCAAGTACGAACGCCTGTTCAGCCTGATTGCGTTGCTGACGCCCGCCGCCCATCGGCTTGGCCAACTGAAGGGCTGCCGCGTCAGGCAGCACCGGCCGGGGGCCGCCCGATGCCGGGGAAGATCCGGATCACCGCGCTGTCGTCCTCGCGCCCCAGTCCAGCCGCCGCTGCAATGGCGAACATCTGGTACGCGGTGGATGCGAGCGGCGTGGGAAAGGCGCTGGCGCGCGCGGTGTCCAGCACGAGGCCCAGGTCCTTGACGAAGATGTCGAGCGCGGTCTGCGCGCCCGGCTCAGGCGAAATCATCCGCGGCACGCGGTCGCTGAAGGCCCAGGAGCTGGCCGCGCCGCTCTGGAGTGCTTGGTACAGCAGCTGCGGGTCCACCCCTTCGCGCAGGCCCAGCGCCATCGCCTCCGCGGCGGCGGCAATCTGCACGCCGACCAGCAGCTGGTTGATCACCTTGGCCTTGGAGCCCAGGCCATGCGCAGTGCCGAAGCGGAACCCGCGCGTGGAGATCGCGGCCAGCACGTCTTCGCAGGCGGCGTAGGCGGGCTCGGGACCGGAGGTCAGCAGCGTCAGCGTGCCTTGCGCCGCACCGGTGACGCCGCCAGTGACCGGCGCGTCCAGCAGCAGCAGGCCGAGCGCGGCGAGCCGCTCGCCAAGTTTCTCGACGAAGGCCGGGGGCGTGGTCGCCGAGAGGATCACCACGCTGCCCGGCCGCAACTGCGCGGCGACGCCGCCGGGTCCGAACAGGACCGCTTCGGTTTGCCCAGCGTTGACGACCAGGACGATCACGGCGCCGCACCTCTCGCCCAGATCTGCCGGCGTGGCACAAGCCTGGCCGCCTTCACGCACCAGGGCTGCACGCGCATCCGGCCGCAAATCGCAGCCATGGACCTTGAAGCCTTTGCGTAACAGGTTGCGTGCGACGCCCTGCCCCATGGCGCCCAGGCCGATCAGGCCGACGCAGCGCGAGGCAGGCGCCGCCGTCGTCACTGCGTCACCTCTCCGCGCTCGAGCAACTGCTCACGAATGTCCTTCTTGGTGATCTTGCCGTAGCCCGACTTCGGCAGCGCATCCCAGAAGAACACATGGTGCGGCCAGCGGTAGCGGGCGCAGCGTCCCTCCAGGTGCGCCAGCAACGCATCGCAGTCCACCGCCTGGCCTTCGCGCCGCACCACCACTGCGACACCAACCTCGCCCCATTTGCGATCGGGCACGCCCAGCACCGCCACTTCGGCCACGCCGGGATGCGTCAGCAGCACTTCCTCCACCTCGCGCGGATAGACGTTGGACCCGCCCGAGATGTACATATCCGATTCGCGCCCGGTGATGAATAGCAGGCCGCGCTCGTCCAAGCGGCCCAGGTCGCCGGTATGGAACCAGCCGCCGCGCAGCGCCTTGGCGGTGGTATCCGGGTTGTCGTGGTAGCCGGAGAACACGGCCGGGCCGCGGCAGCAGATCTCGCCGACTTCGCCGACGGGCAAGGGCTTCAGGTCGGCGTCGAAGATCGCCACTTCCATGCCGGTGCGCGAGCGCCCGCACGAGCCGATGTTGGCGTTGGGATCCGCGTCGTCGGCCGAATGCATGTCGGGCCGCAACACGGTGATGCAGCCCGTCACCTCTCCCAACCCGAAGTACTGCACCAAGACGTTGCCAAGCTTTTGCAGCGCCAGCTTCTGGTCGGCGCGGTACATGGGCGCGCCCGCGTAGATCATGTAACGCAGGCTGCTGTGGTCATGGCGGTCCACGGCCGGATGCTCCACCAGGATCTTGACGATGGTGGGCACGGTGAAGAGATTGCTCACGCGATGCCGCTCCACCGCCTGCCAGAAAGCGGCGGCGTCAAGCCTCTCCCCGGGCAGCAGGACCGTGGCCGCGCCGCGTGCGACGTTTAGCAGCGCATGGATGCCGGCGCCGTGCGACAGCGGCGCAACCGCGATCGAGCAGTCGCGCTCGGTGGTGCCGGGAATCAAGTCGGCCAAGTGGTTGGTCACCACGAAGCTCATCTGGCCATGCGTGAGCACACCGGCTTTGGGCCGGCCAGTGGTACCGGAGGTGTAGAAGAACCACAGCGGGTCGTCGTATTCCACCGTTTCATGTTCGGCGCTCTCGCCGTGATGGCGCTGCACCAGCTCTTCATAGCTGTGCTCGCCCTCCCGCGGCGCGCCGATCGCCACTACATGGCGCAGCGCCGGCGAGGCCGCGCGTACCGCGTCCGTGTGCGCCGAGAACGCGTCTTCGACGATCATCGCGCTGGCGCCGCTGGAAGCGCCGAGGTACGCCACTTCCGGCGGCGTCAGGCGGAAGTTGGTCGGCACCCAGACGCAGCCCAGGCGGAAGGCGATCCAGCAGCTCTCGAACATCTGGACGTTGTTGCGCGACTGCACCAGGATGCGCTCGCCCTTGCACAGGCCGAGGGCTCGCAGCGCCGCCGTCATCGCGGCCACCCGCTGCTCCATCTCGCCCCAGGTCCAGGTCTTGCCGCCCTCCTGAATCAGCGCCGGGCGATCCGGAAACAGCCTGGCCGTCTGCGTGAGTAGCCGGCCCAGGTTCATGGCCTGCGCTGCGTTCACGCTGCCTCCAACACGCTCAGGTAACTGGCGACGGCGGAGCCGCCCATATTGAACACGGCGCCGAGACGGGCGTCGTTCACCTGCATGCCGCCGGCCGTGCCGGACAGCTGCATCGCCGCCATCACGTGCTGCGACACGCCGGTGGCGCCGATCGGATGACCCTTGGACTTCAGGCCGCCCGAGGGATTCACCGGCAGCTTGCCGTCCTTGCGCGTGACGCCGTCCAGGATCACGCGCGCGCCCTGCCCGTGCGGCGCCAGCCCCATCGCTTCGTACTCCAGCAGCTCGGCGATGGTGAAGCAGTCGTGCGTCTCTACGAACGACAAGTCGCCCAGGCCAGCGCCGGCCGCGGCCAGCCCGCGGTGCCACGCCAGCGCCGCGCCCTCGAAGCGGGTCGGATCGCGCCGCGACATCGGCAGGAAGTCATTGACCTGGGTGCGCGAGCGCCAGCGGATCGGCGCCACCTTGGCGCCGGCCAGCGGCTCGGTCGACAACACCATCGCCGCGGCGCCGTCGGACACCAGCGAGCAATCCGAGCGCTTGAGCGGCCCCGACACGAACGGGTTCTTGTCTGACGGGTTGCGGCAGAAGTCGAAGCCCAGGTCGCGCCGCATGTGCGCGTAGGGGTTGTGCATGCCGTTGCTGTGGTTCTTGGCCGCGATCGCCGCCAGCGCATCCGACTGGTCGCCGAAGCGCTCGAAGTAGTTGGTCGCAATGCCGCCGAAGATGCCGGCAAAACCGGCCGGGTCGGAACCCTCCTCCTTGACGTACGAGCACTTGATTAGTGTCGCGGCCACCTCCGGCGTGGTCAGGCCGTTCATCTTCTCCATGCCGATCACCAGGGTCCGTTTCATGCGGCCGGCCCCCATGGCGTCCAGCGCAGCCCAGATAGCCGCCGACCCCGTGGCGCAGGCGTTTTCCATGCGCACCGCGGGTGTGTGGCGGAACTCGGGTATCGCGACCGCGGGCAGTGAGGCGGTGAAGTCCTGGCCCACGAAGCCGGCGTTGAAGTGCCCCAGGAAGATGCCGTCGATGTCTTTGGGCTCCAGACCCGCACTGTCCAGGGCGGGCTGCACCGCATCGCGGATCAGTTGCTCCAAGTCGAGCTTGTCGAACTTGCCGAAGACCGTGTGGCCCCAGCCGATGATGTGTGCATTCGTCATGGTTTACCTCGTTGGGTGGAAGGAAAAAATCAGGCGGTCGCCACTCGCGGCCCGTGGCGCTGAACTAGCGTCAGCGCGACCAGTCCGGTGGCGGCAACCAGTGTGCCGGTGGTCAGCGACAGCACCGCAGCGCTGCCGCTCTTGAACATCACGCCCATCCAGGTGCCGCACAGGAAAGCGGCCGCCGCGAAGATGAAGCCGCCCAGCGCCGAAGCCGCGCCCGCCTGCAGCGGAAACGGGGTAGCCATGCCGACATGGCCGCAAGGCTGGTGGATGCCGTAGGCCAGCAGGTTCAGCCACAGGGCCGCCGTCAGCGTGAACTGCGTGTGCGCGCCAGCCAGCTGCGGGACGATGAACAGAGCCGCCGCCAGCAGCGACAGTAGGCCGGCGCGCCGCACCGAGGCCGTGATGCCTTGGCTCGCGATCCAGCGCCGGCACAGAAAGGTGCCGGCCAGGTAGGCCACTGACGCGCCGCCGATGACCAGCCCGAAGGCCACGCGCGAAACCCCGAAGGTCTCGATGAACAGGTAGGCCGAACTCGAGAAGAAGCCGAAATTGGCGGCATAGCCGCAGGAGTTGAGCAGGGTCCACGAGCAGAACGCCGGGTCGCGGGCGATGCGGCCGTAGCCGGCGAACAGCGGGCGCAGGCGCATCGCATGCGGTTGCAGGGCGCGGGCGGTTTCGGGCACGCGCAGCAGCACCAGGGCCACGCCGCCCAGGCCGAACAGCGCCATCGCCAGCAGTGTCGAGCGCCAGCCCAGCGCTTCCGTCAGCAGGGCGCCGGCCACCGGCACCAGCATGGTCATCGTGGCCAGCGTCGACATGGCGATCGTCATCACGTGCGTGCCGCGCTGCTGCTCGTACAGGTCGCGCACTATGGCGCGGCCGCACACCATTGAGGCCGCAATGCCCAGGCCCTGGACGAAGCGGGCCGCGATCAGCACCTCGATCGTCGGCGCCAGCGCGCCGATCAACGCGCCTCCGGCGTAGAGCGCAAAGCCGGCAAGCAGCACCGGTCGGCGCCCGAAGCGGTCCGACGCCGGGCCCCACAGCAGTTGGCTCAGGCCGAAGCTGAACACCAGGACCGCGAGCGTGAGCTGCACCACGCTGACCGGCGCATGGTACTCGTTTCGGATGGCCGGCAGCGCCGTCAGGTACAAGTCGGTCCCCAGCGGCTGCACGGCTGTCGCCAGCGTCACGACGAGAACGACCAGCGCCGGGCCCATGGCCGGCGGTGTGCGCGAAGCGGCGGCCGCGGTCAGCGGGTTTCCCCAGGGCCGCCATCGAGTTGCTCGCGCAGCGCCCGCTTGAGCACCTTGCCGTAGCTGTTCTTGGGCAGTGCGTCGATGAACAGGTAGCGCTTGGGTCGCTTGAAGCGCGCGATGCGGTCCAGGCAGTTCGCGTCGAGCTCCGCCACGGACACCTGCACGCCCGGCGTGCGGACGATGAAGGCGATCACCGCCTCGCCCCATTCCGCGTCGGGCTGGCCGACCACGCTCGCCTCGCTGACGCCGGGGTGCGTGAGCAGCGCCTCCTCGACCTCGCGCGGATAGATGTTGGAGCCGCCGCTGATCACCACGTCCTTGCTGCGATCGCGCAGCGTGAGATAGCCGCGCGCGTCGAACGCGCCCATGTCGCCGGTGTAGAGCCAGTCGCCGCGCAGCACCTCGTCGGTGCCGGCGGCGTTGCGCCAGTAGCCGGACATCACCACGTCGCCGCGGCAGACGATCTCGCCGGTCTCTCCCGGCGGCAGCGAGCGGCCGTCGGGCCCGACCACGCGCACCTCGACGCCGGTGCGCGGCAGGCCGACCGAGCCGAGGATCGCATCGTCGCCCGCCGCATGATCCTCGCGGCGCAGCCAGGTGATGGTCATCGGCGACTCGCCCTGGCCGTAGATTTGGGCAAAGACGTTGCCGAACACGGCCAGCGACTTCTTCATTTCTTCCACGTACATCGGCCCGCCACCGTAGACGATAGTGCGCAGGCCGGATGGCTTGCGGCCCGCGGCCTGCGCGGCCCGGCGCAGGCGCTGCACCATGGTCGGCGCGAGAAAAGAGCCGCAGCCGGGATGCAGGTCGCACAGATCCAGAAACTCGTCGGGCTCGAAACCCTGCGAGGCCGGCACCACCTGGCGCGCGCCGCGCGCCACGTAGGCCGGGATGTACAGGCCCGAGCCGTGCGACATCGGCGCCGCATGGATCTGGCTGCAATCCTCATTTACGGCCTCGACGTCGGCCAGGTGCGCCAGCGTCATCGCCATCAGGTTGCGGTGCGACAGCATCGCGCCTTTGCTGCGGCCCGTGGTGCCGCTGGTATAAAACAGCCAGGCCAGCGCCTGCGAATCAGTCACCGGCAGCTCGGCCGGTTCGGCGCTGAACAGGGCCTGGTAGCCGGACGAGCCGATGACGACGATGCGCTCGCGCCATGGCGCGGGGAGTGCCTCCCGCAAACCATCCGCCAGTCCGGACGAAGCGAACACCCATGCTGCATCGGCGTCCTCGACGATCTGCGCCATCTCGCGCGCGTGCAGCTTGTAGTTGACCGGGACTACCGCCGCTTGCGCGGCCCAGGCGCCGAACATCAGCTCCAGGTACTCGGGGCAGTTGTCGGTGGCGATCGCGACCCGCACCGCCGCGCCGCCGCGCTCGCGCAGGGCGACCGCCAGCGACAGCGCGCGGTCACGCAATCCGGCCCAGCTGTGGACCAGTTCGCCGCCGAGATAGACGGCGCCGGCGTTCGGCCAGCGCCGCGCGGTGCGTTCGAGCAGGCTGAAGACGTTCATGGCGGCGGCGCCCTCAGCGCTCGAGCAGGCCGCGCTCAGTCAGCCAGCCGCGGATCAGGGCGGTCGCCTCGGCCAGCAGCTCGGGCTGGCCGGCGTAGTAGTGGGTGGCGCCCTTGATCACGCGAAAGGTCTTGTCAGGCGAAGCAGCGGCCTCGTATAGCATGGTCGGGTGCGTCTGCGGCGCGGCGTCGTCGGCGCTGTTCTCGATCACCAGCAGCGGCGCCCGGATGCGCCTGGCGCCCTCCAGCCCGTTACCGCAGGAGTCATCGAGCGACCACTGCGACAGCCAGGATCTCAGCGTGCTGAAGCGCGCCAGCCCGACCGGGCCGTTGTTGACCGTCGCCGGATTGCCCATGTAGCACCAGTTCGGCCGGCGATCGTTGGGATCCAGCGTCGGGTCCCGGAAGCGCGGGTCGGCCAGCGTGCGGTGGACGACGAAGCCGCGCTCCATCTCGCCCGTGTTGCGGCGCTTCAGCTCGGCCAGCATGCCCTTCACCCAGGCCGTGATGCGGCGCATGCGGGCCAGCTGCGCCGCGCGATAGCGGGCGATGTACTCGGCCGAATACGGTGGCTGGTTGGGATTGCGCGGGTCGTAGATGTCCAGCTCGACGTCGCGGTCGTCGGGGTTGAGCTCGTCGCGCACCGAAGGGTCGATGGTCTCGGCCAGCAGGTGGGCGCGCGACAGGTGGGCGGCCTGGTAGATCACGGCATCGGCGGGGATCAGGCCCGCGCCCTTGAGGTCGACCGGGTCGCCGGCGGGCGTGTGCGTGATGCGCGGGTCTTCCGCCTCGGCCTGGTAGCTCACGGCCAGCGAGCCACCGCCGCTCCAGCCGACCAGCACCACCTTCTTGTAGCCCCACACTTCCTTGGCGTGGCGGACGTAGGCCCCCAGGTCAAGCAGTACCTTCTCCATGATCAGCGCCGTATCGTTCTTGGCATAGCGGCTGGCGGCGCACAGCACGTGCGCGCCAGTGGCAGCCATGGTCCGCGGCACCGGCAGCAGCTGCAGCGTGGAGGCCGGATGCATGAAGATCATCAGCGTGTCAGAGGGCGTGCCTTCTGGCCGGAAGCGGATTCCTTCGAGGTTCACGGCCCCCTGGTTGCCGGAGAAGCCATAGGTTTCGGTGAAGGCCGCCTTCTCCTCGTACTGGAGATGGACCCACTCGGCCTGGACGGGAAGGGATTTGGTCATCGCAGCACTCTAAGCGCGCCGGCGCTGCGGCACAGTCCCCCCCGGGCGGTACACCCCACCGCGCTCAGGGAATCAGCAGGACCGACCCGGTGCTGCGGCCCTGCTCCGCCTCAGCGTGCGCCAGGGCTGCGTCCCTGAGCGGGTAGGTGCGGCTGACCTCGACCTTCATCGCGCCACTGCGCACCAACTGGAACAGTTCGCCGCAGGCCTCGGCTCGCGTCTCGGGCGTGGCGGCATGGAAGCCGAACCCCGGCCGGTGCAGCGCCAGGCAGCCCTTCTGCGCCAGCAGCATCAGGTTGAACGGCGGCACGTTGCCCGAGGCGTTGCCGTAGTTCACCACCGCGGCGAAAGGCCTGACGCAGTCAAACGAGGGCAGGAAGGTGTCCTTGCCGACACCGTCGAACACTGCAGCGACCCCTTCGAGGGCGACCCGCTTAACCGCCGCGACGAAGTCATCCTGGCGATACAGGATGGTGTGGCGGCAGCCGTGCGCCTGCGCGAAAGCGGCCTTGGCCGGCGAGCCCACGGTGCCGATGACGGTGGCGCCCAGGTGCTGGCACCACTGGGCGAGCAGGCTGCCGACGCCGCTGGCGGCGGCATGAATCAGGACCACGTCGCCCGGCTTTGGCCGGTAGCAGCGGTGGATGACGACCGAGGCCGTCAGCCCCTTGAGCATCATGGCTGCCGCCTGCTGGTCGGAGATGTCGGACGGCAGCTTCACCAGACAGGCGGCCGGCAGGTTGCGCTGCTCCGCGTAGGCCCCGGTGTCATGGAAGAACAAGCCGCCGGTACCGGCATAGGCGACCCGATCGCCCGGCCGGAACCCCTGGACTTCGGCGCCCACGCTTTCCACCACGCCGGCGGCCTCGTTGCCGAGGATGACCGGGAACTTCGGCCCATTACCCAGGTAGAAGCCGCCGTTGCGGACGTTGATGTCGGAGAAGTTCAAGCCGATGGCCGTGTGCCGGACTCTCACTTGCGCCGGCCCGGGCGGCGGCAGCTCGATCTCGATTGGCTCGAGGACTTCGGGTCCCCCGTTGCGGTGAATTGCGATGGCTTTCATGGAATAGTTCAGGCAGGTTCCACCCGCAGCGGCAGCCGGTCCAGCGTGCGCAGGGTGTTGACAGGACGGTAGACTGGCACGCCGGCCAGGGTGATGGAGCGGGCGCGCCTGGCCAACGCGCCCAGCAGGCACTCGGCCTCGAGCCGGGCGATCATCTGGCCAATGCACACATGCGCGCCGTGGCCGAAGGCCAGCTGCTGTCCGGCCTGGCGCCGCAGGTCGAACACATGGGCATCGGACCATTTGCGCGGATCGCGATTGGCCGCGCCCATGAAGGCGGCGATCTTGGTGTCGGGCTCGAGCGCGATGCCGCCGAGTTCGGCGCCCTCGCAGGTGGTGCGGAACATCACCTGCACCGGCGCCTCGAAGCGGATCGCCTCCTCGAAGGCATTGCGCGTCAGCGCCGGGTCGGCGCGCAGCAGCGCCCACTGCGCCGGGTCGCGCGCCAAGGCTTGCAGCGCGGCGCCGATGCCGCTGATGGTGGTGTCCATGCCGCCGCGCAGGAACGAGCGGGTCAGGTTGGCGGCGAAGCCCGGCTGCAGCGCGCCCGCGTCCTCGGCCTGGTAGATCAGCTCGCCGAAGCCGCCGGGCAGCATGGCCTCGCGCTTCATGCTGTCCTCGTACCACTTCATGTAGGGCTGGGCGCGCGCCGCGGCCGCCTGGGTCAGTTCGTTGTTCGGGCCGATCGCGTTGAAGTTCATGTCGCCGATGGCCTGGGCGTTCTCACGCGGGATGTGGATGCCCACCGCCGGCGGGAACACCGACAGCACGAAGGCCTCGGCGGCGTCGCGCATGCCGTCGAATTCGCCCTGCGCCACCAGCGCATCGGCCAGTCTCTCGGCCTCGGCCGCGAAGCGCTCGCGCCATTGCCGCACCACTATCGGCGAGAGAATCTTCTGCAGCGCCGCGCGCACTTCGGTGTGCTGCGGCGGATCGACCTCCAGGATCACGCTCGCGGGCCGCCAGTTGCCGGGCTTGCGGATGTCCGCCAGGCCGGCGCCGCCGGTGTTGGTGAAGCGCTGCCACTGCGACAGCACGGTGGCCGTCTCGGCATGGCGGCCGGTCGCATACATGCCGTATTGCTCCAGCCAGACCACCGGCCCGGCCTCGCGTAGCGCCTCGAAGAAGGGATACGGGTCGGTCAGGGTCTGGGCCGTGAAGGGATCGATGCCGAGCACGGGCGGCTCGGGCAGCAAGGCGGCGGCGGTCATGGGCGGCGCTCCGGAAACAGGATGCGGCGAGTGTGCGCCCGACCGGCACGGCCGACCGTCCCCTGACGAGGGGACTGACACCGCGCCCGCTCCAGCCGACAGTGAGGGTGAGCGAACCCCCAAGGAGTCCCCATGACCCAAGCCACCTTCATCTGCGCGGACGGATCGCGCCGCGACGTCGACGTCTCGATGGGCATCAACCTCATGCGCGCGGCCTGCGACAACGGCATCGAAGGCATCGTCGGCGACTGCGGCGGTGCGATGAGCTGCGCCACCTGCCATGTGTTCGTCGAGGACGGCTTCGCCGATCGCGTCGGCGCGATGGAGCCCAACGAGAACCAGATCCTCGACTTCACCGCCGCCGGCCGCCAGCCCAACAGTCGGCTCGCCTGCCAGATTGTGATGAGCGAGGCGCTGCACGGCATCATCGTGCGCATCGCCGACCCGCAAGTCTGATTTCAACTTCCAGGATATCCCCATGAATTCTTCCGCAAAGCCGGCCGCCGGCTGGCTCGAACTCGAGAACAAGGTCTGCGTCGTGACCGGCGCGGCCAGTGGCATCGGCGCGGAGATCGCCCGCGAGTTCGCCAAGGTGGGTGGCCACGTGGCGATCCTGGACCGTGACGAAAAGGGCGCGCGGGCCGTGGCCGCCGCCATCGCCGAAACCGGCGCGCGTGCCATCGCCGTCGCCTGCGACATCACCGACAAGGCCAGCGTGGACAAAGCCGCCGAAACTGTGGAGCGCGAGCTGGGACGCTGCGACGTGCTGGTCAACAACGCCGCCGCGATCTACGCCGATGCGCTGATGAACATCGACCTGGCCAAGTGGAACCAGCTGATGGCGGTCAACGTCGGCGGCTTCCTGCTGTGCTCGCAGGCCTTCGGGCGCCAAATGATCGCCGGCGGCGGCGGCAGCATGGTGCACATCGCTTCCATCTCCGGCCGCGTGCCGCAACCCTACAGTGGCCCCTACAGTGTCAGCAAGGCCGGCGTGAAGATGCTGTCGCAGCTGCTCGCGGTGGAACTCGGCGAACACGGCATCCGCAGCAACGTGGTCAGCCCGGCGATGGTGCGCACGCCCATGAGCGAGGTGATCTACCAAAACCCCGAGGTGCTGAAGAAGCGCGAGCAGATCGTGCCGGCGCGCCGCATCAGCGGCCCACGCGACATCGCCGAAGTGGTGGTGTACCTGGCTAGCCCGCGCTCGGGCTATGTCAGCGGCCAGGACGTGCTGGTCGACGGCGGCCTGTCCACCGCGTGGCTGACGCTGATCCCGCGGCCCGGCTTCGAGAAGCAGGACGCGCAGTAGCGCGACGCGATTGACCGCCCGGCTGTCCGCGCTGCTGCCGCTGGCAGCGGCGTATTTCGCGAGCAGCGCCATGATGCGCGTGTGTGACCCGATGCTGCCGGCGCTGGCCCGCAGCTTCGGCGTCACCACCGGCCCGGCGGCTTTCACCGTCTCCTGCTACGCCATCGCCTACGGCCTGATGCAGCTGTTGTTCGGCCCGCTGGGCGACCGCTGGGGCAAGCGGCGGGTGATCGGCTTTGCGGCGCTCGCCTGCGTGATCGGCAACCTCGCCGCGCTACTGGCGATGAGCCTGGAGATGCTGGTGGCCGCCCGCATGCTGGCCGGCGCCGCGGCGGCCGGGATCATCCCGCTAGTGCTGGCCTGGATCGGCGACACCGTGCCTTACGAAGAACGGCAGGCAGTGCTCGCGCGCTTCCTCAGTGCCTCGATCCTGGGCATGATCGCCGGCCAATGGGTGTCGGGCGTGCTCACCGACCTGTTCGGCTGGCGCACCGTGTTCGCGGTTCTGGCCCTGCTGTTCTGCGCCGCGGGCACGACGATCTCGCTCAATCGCGAAGTTCGCAGCGACCCGGTACGCCCAGCCTTGAGCCACGGCCACCTGCAGCAGATCCTGGACGTGCTGGGCCGGCCTTGGGCGCGCTGGATTCTCCTCAACGTCGCGATCGAGGGTGCCTTCGCGTTTTCCGTGATGGCCTTCCTGCCTGCCTATCTGGTGACCGAGTTCGGCCTTGGCATTTCGTGGGCGGCGGCAGTGGTCGCGCTGTACGGCGTGGGAGGGATGGTGTATTCGTTCGCCGCGAAGCCGCTGCTCGCGCGCCTGGGTGAATCCGGGCAATCCCTCGCGGGAGGCTGCCTGCTGGGCCTCGCCTGGAGCCTGCTGGCCCTGGTGGCGCACTGGCAGGTCGCGTTGCCGGCCTGCGTCCTGGCCGGCATCGGCTATTACATGCTGCACAACACGCTGACCACGCACGCCACCCAGATGGCGCCGGAAGTGCGCGGCACGGCCGTCGGGCTGTACGCCTCTGCGCTGTTCATCGGCATCTCCGCCGGCGTCGCACTGACCGGCCTCGGCGTCGACCGCATCGGCTACCGGCCGCTGTTCCTGGCCTGCGGCATCGGCCTGGCGCTGCTCGGTGCGGCCTTCGCACTCAGCCTGCACCGCCGCGTCGCAGAGTCTTCAGGCGCTGAAAGCGCCCGTCCGGAACCCCGTTGAGCAGTCACTGAACATCATGACGACAAACACTGCCCCTGCCGCTTCGCCGATCGATCCGCCGGTCCTTGACATCGATCTCTTCTCCGACGCGACCCTGGCCAATCCGTACCCCCCCTTCGATTAGATGCGTGAAGCCGCGCCCGCCGTCCACATCACGGCGCACAACATGTATGCGGTGGGCCGCTGGAAAGAGGTGGGCCAGGTGGCCGCCGACCACCACCGATTCGCTACCATCGGCGTCGACCTGTCGGACATCCGCAAGCCCGGCGCCTGGCGGCCGGCCAGCCCGATCACCGAGATCGATCCGCCTGAGCACACCGGCGTGCGCGCGGTGCGGCAGAAGATCCTGTCGCCGATCGTGGTGCGGCAATGGCGCGAGCAGTTCGAGCAGCACGCCGGTGTCGTGGCCGAGAAGGTCCTGGACCATCGCGACGTGGACGGCGTCGTCGACATCACCGAGCCGTTCGCGCGCGGCGTGTTCCCCAAGGTGCTGGGCATCGAGGTCCCGCCGGAGCGGCTGATCATCACAGGCGAGCTCAACTTCAACCAGATGGGCCCGAACAACGAGCGCCTGCAGAAGGCGCTCAAGCGCACCGGTGAGCCGGTCCTCCGGCTGGTCAACAGCCTGCGCACGCTCAACCGGCTGCCACTGCGTCTCACGCCGGCCTGAGGCGCGGGCCGGCCCGACCCGACAGCTTCATAGCAGCGTCCGCACCGGCGGCACGAAGTCTCCCTTGTGTTCTTCAGCTGTCGGCTCGGCGCAGCAGCGAGCTGTCGGGCTCGCCCGCCGCGCGCCGGGCGATGAGCTCTTCAGGCACGACGAGGACGCCGATTGGATTGCGCGCGAAGGCGTCGCCCTGCATCCAGGCGTTGGTGGCGACCGCATCGGGCAGCGTATCCACCTGGATTTCGATCTCGTTGCCGTCCGGATCGCGGTAATAGAAGGACAGCGTAGGTCCGTGGTTGATGCAGCGATAGGGCACGATGTCCTGAGCCTTCAGCTCGGCGTACGACTGCAGCATCTCGCCCAGGTTCGCATACGCGAAAGCCGCGTGATAGAAACCGACAGTGACGCCTTGCGCTCTCGGCGCGTAGGGTTCCAGTGCCACTAGGGCGATGCGGTGATGCTCCTCGTCGTTGGTGAGGAATGCGATCTTGTCGTTGCGGAAATTGACGCGCGCGCCCAGCAGCTTGCAGTACCAGTCGATGAGCATCTGCAGCTGGTTGGTACGGAAAACGCAGTGCGCCAGCCGCGGTGGGGTGATCATGGTGGGGCCTCCGTTCTATGACCGTCGTCATGCTAGGACAGCGCCGGGCCCGGGGTAGTCCCCTTCTTGGGGACAAGCGTCTGGCGCCGATTGGGTCATCATGCTCGGGCCTGCGCAGTGATCAGCCCGCGTCGGGCAGTCACTCCTCCAGCGTGACCTCAAAGGTCATGCAGGTGCTCGCTTCCCGGTTGCAGCACGTGGATGTTGGTTTCGGGATCAAACTCCACGCGCAACTCGAACCCCTCGAAAGCGGTTACCAGCACTGGAATCGGCTCGGGTCCGACTATGGAGGACGACGCGATAATGTGGCCGCCGCGGATCTCGCCGGCCTCCGTGCGGATGGCCGCGTGGCAATGAACCAGCGGCTCGCCCGCTGCGTCCTTGCCGATCGGGGCGTTGCCGAACACCAGGCACGAGCGCCCGGCCGCCATCGGCCGCGTGTAGGCGATCACGGCGCGCCCCGTGGGGTCCGGCGGCGCAACGCAGAATGCAGCTGGCTGAAGAAGCCGCCCAGGAGCGTGGTGGAGGCGTTGGCGATGCCGATCGCGGCCAGCGGCTGCACCAGTGCGTCGAACAGGCTGAGGCCGGGCTGCAGCGCCAGACGGATATGGCGCGCGCGGCCCGAGCGTCGGCTGCGGATACGAACCGAGTTGAACGCGTCGGGATGGATCAGCGTTCTGGGACGGGGGAACTCGGAAGTGACTCTCGAGGCCATGGTGTGGTCTCCTGGCGGAACGGTCCCTTGTGGGGACCAGCGCGCCCAATGAATCGGGCGTTGTGAGCAGGCATCTTGCGGCAAGTGCGGCGTCCACGCAGTGCCACGCCAGGGGAACAAGGGCGCGGTCAGTCGCCCACGCCCAGCAGCTGCCGCGGGTAGCGGCAGGCTTGCAACTCGTCGAGCAGGGCGCACGCGAAGTCGCCATACGAAATGCAGCTGCGGCCCGCCTCATCGGCCACCAGCGCATCGACGGCTGTGCGGTAGCGGCCGCTGCGCGCGCCGGGCCCGATCTGCGCGGCCGGCGCGACGCAGGTCCAGTCGAGGTCAGCGGCGCGACGCAGGACCGCAATCGCATCCGCGTGGGCCTTGACCTTGGGCATCAGGGCCGCCGGAAAGCCCGGCGTGTCGGCCAGCCGCACGCCCGGTGCGACCTCCAGGATTCCGGCGCCGCCGACCAGCAGCACGCGCCGGACTGCCGCCTGGCGCGCCGCACTCACCACCGAAGCGGCCACCGCGGGCAACAGCTGAAGGGCGCCCGCCGGCGCGCCATAGGCGCTGACGATGGCGTCGCAGCCGCGCACGGCACGGGCCAGGTCCAGCGAATCGAAGATGTCCACCGCGCCAGCGGCCCTGGCGAGCGCTGACGGGCCAAGCGCGTTCGGGCGCAACAGCGCAATGACTTCGTGGCCGCGATCCTGCGCCTCCTGCGCGATCGGGCGGCCGACCTTGCCGCCGGCCCCGATGATGGCGATCTTCAATCCGCATGCCGGCCCAGCCCGGCGCGGATCATCGTGCCGGGCGCGGGCTCCAGCAGGTTGACCTCGCCGCGCTGGAACAGCGTGGTGCCGAGCTTGCGCCGCTGCGCCGCCAACTCAGCGCGCAGCGACTCGTCAGTGTCGAGGCGCCGCTGTCCCGCGTACCATGTCGCGGCATCGGGCCACGCGTACAGCAGCACCACCTTCTGCATGCCTGAGCCGGCCGCCATGTCGAATACGCCCAGCACGCGGGCGCCCGCTTCGCGCAGCCGCGGCAGCCAGCTTTGCTTGATGAATTCGTTGACCGCCGCCGCCTGGCCCGGCGCCACCTGCTGCTGCACCAGCTCGTGCAGGCCGCCGACCGACTGCTGCGCCGGCGCGCCGTCCAGCGCATCCCATGCCGCATTGGGCTTGAGGAAGTACAGGTCGTGCCGCTCCACCATCTCGTGGCCGGCATTGGTGTGGGCGCGAATGCGCCACCAGTCGGCGTCCTGGTAGAAACCGGCCCACACCGCTTCGCGGTGGGCGTAGTCGCGGTAGGCCAGGAGGTAGACGAAACGCGGTGCGTCGGGCCCGGCCAGCGCGCTCCAGCGGCCGACGCAGTCCACCCGGTGGCGCTCGAACAGCACGGGCAGGTGGTCGGCGAAGCGCGAATGCACTTCGGCCATGCGGCCGGGGGCCACGGAATACAGGCGCAGCTCGTAGATCATGGAAGTCGGCCTTTCGAATGAATGGCCTCCACGATAGCGACCTGCCGCGCGTTGTCTGTCCCATCCGAGGGGGGCATACGCGGCGCGTGGCGCTGCCTATGCTGACGGACATGAAAGCCATTGTTTCCACTCCCGAAGGCGCGCGGCTGGCCGATGTGCCGGTCCCGCAGCCCCAGGCCCATGAAATCCTGGTGCGCGTGAAGGCGGCCAGCCTGAACCGGGCCGACCTCGCGGGCCTGGCCGCCAAAGACGGCAAGGTGATCGGCATGGAATGGGCCGGTGAAGTGGTGGAGGCCGGCGCGCAGGTCACGGCGCTGAAGCCGGGCGACCGCGTCATGTGCACCGGCGCCGGCGCGTATGCCGAGTACGCCGTCACCGACGGCGGCCGCGCCTGCCGGATTCCCGATGCGGCGCTGCCCTATGAAGAGGCCACGGTCCTGACCCTGGCGCTGCAGGCCATGCACGACGCGCTGGTCACGCAAGGGCGATTCAAGCGCGGCAATGCCGTGCTGATTCATGGGGCCAGCTCCGGCGTCGGGCTGATGGGCCTGCAGATCGCGCGCCTGCTGGGCGCGCGCCAAGTGATCGGCACGTCCACCCACGCCGCCCGGCGGGCGCGGCTGGCGGAGTTCGGCGCCGACCTGGCGATCGACCCCGGCCAGCCCGGCTGGCACGAGCGCATCCTGGAAGCCACGGGCGGCAAGGGCGTCGAAGTCATCGTGGACCAGGTCACCGGCAAGCAGTTCGCGCAGACCATGCAGACCGCGGCTATCGGCGGACACATCGTCAACCTCGGCCGCCTCGGCGGCGCCGGCGGCGAGTTCGACTTCCAGCTCCACGCGCTGCGGCGCCTGAGCTACATCGGCGTCACCTTCCGCACCCGTTCGGTGGACGAGATCCGGGTGCTGAACACGCTCATGCTGACGGACCTGGGGCAGGCCGTTGCCGAGCGCCGGCTGCGCCTGCCGATCGACAGCAGCTACCCACTGGCCGACGCCGGCACGGCGCTGGCGCGCATGAGCGCCAACCAGCATTTCGGCAAAATCGTCCTGACCATCTAGAACGACTGGCTGGTCTTCTCCCCTTCCTTCAACCCACAAGAGTCCCCATGGCCAACGTCACCATCGTCTACTACAGCAGCACCGGCAACACTTGGGAAATTGCGCGCGCGGTCGAGCAAGGCGCGCGCAACGCTGGGACGCAGACGCGCCTGCGCAAGGTGGCCGAACTCGCCGGCCCGGAGACGATTGCGGCCAAGCCGGCCTGGCAAGCGCACATCGAGGCGACGCGCGACGTGCCCGAGGCCACGCCGGCCGATCTCGAGTGGGCCGACGGCTTTGTGTTCGGGTCGCCCACACGGTTCGGCCTGCCTGCGGCGCAACTCAAGCAGTTCATCGACACGCTCGGCCCGCTGTGGTCGCAGGGCAAGCTGCAGGACAAGGCCGCCGCCGCCTTCACCGGCGCCGGCAACCTGCACGGCGGCCAGGAGTCGACGCTGCTGGCGCTGCAGAACATCTTCTACCACTGGGGTTCGATCATCGTGCCGGTCGGCTACACCGACCCGCTGGTGAAGGCAGCCGGAGGCAACCCATACGGCATCAGCTTCAGCGACGGGCGCGGCATGCCCCTGCCCGACGAGGTGCTCGCGGCGGCGCGCTACCAGGGCACGCGCATCGCGCGCTTCGCGCAGATCTTGGCGGCCGCGCGCGGCTAAGACCGGCGTGCGCAAACTCCCCCATGCTAGGCTGGCGCCCCCGGATTCACCGGTGCGAGCGAACAAGGAGGGGGACATGGGCCAGAACCGCGAACCTGAGACGACGAGCGAAGACAACGGCGACAATGACGCCGGCGGCGTAAAGGCCGTGGACACCGCGGTGCGCGTGCTGTCGGCGCTGATTGACATGGGCGCGCCGCTGATGCTCAAGACCGTGGCCGAACGCGCCGAGATGCAGCCGCCCAAGGCCCATCGCTACCTGGTGAGTTTCTGCCGCAGCGGCCTGGCCGAACGCGACGCCGCCAGCGGCGGCTACCGGTTGGGCCCGCTGGCCGTGCGGCTGGGGCTGGCGGCGCTGCGTCATCTCAACGTGGTCGCGGTCACCGCACCCGCCCTAGGCCTGCTGCGCGACGAACTCGGCTTCACGGTCGGCCTCGCGGTGTGGGGTGGGGCCGGGCCGACGTTCGTGCGCTTCGAGGAAACCAACGACGCGCTCATCATCAGCGGGCGCCCCGGGTCGGTCATGCCTATGCTCACATCTTCCACCGGCCGCGTGTTCGGCGCCTACCTGCCGCGGTGCATCACCGAGCCCTACATCCGCAAGGAACTGGCCGGCACGCTGCACCCCGGGGCGAGCCCAACCAACGGGGCGAAGGCAGCCGGCAAGATGAGCATCGAGGACGTGGAAGCGATGTTCGCCGAGGTGCGTCAGCACAAGCTCGCGCAGGTCAAGGGCGACGTCAATCCCGGC
This sequence comes from Rhodoferax sp., assembly GCA_031291295.1. Lineage (GTDB taxonomy): Bacteria > Pseudomonadota > Gammaproteobacteria > Burkholderiales > Burkholderiaceae_C > Rhodoferax_A. The sequence continues at coordinate 35,581 of JARLJI010000113.1, forward strand.
CTGCACGGCCTGTCGGCACCGCTGTTCGACCACACCGGCGCCATCGTCGGTGTGATGACCGTGATGGGCTCGGCCGGCCTGATCGACACACGGCTCAACGGCCCCGTCGCACTGGGGTTGGCGGCCCGGGCAGAGGAGGTCTCCCATCGCATGGGCTGGGCCTGAGGCCGCCGTCAGCCGGATCTACGGGTTATTACGGATTCAATTTTATTACGGTAAACGTAATCTAATTATGTTTTCAAGGCGGTTCAGCAAACCGACTGCGAGTCCAGTCGGGAAGGGCCGTCCTATGTATATGTATTTCTCAGGAGACAAGCACATGATGACCGTGATGATTCAGGACCCCGTGGCCCCGGGCAGCACCCCGAGCAATTCGCTGACGCAGCTGGTGGAATCCATCGGCCACGACCGCTTCGGCCCGGCCCTGGCCCATTACCTCCACCACCTGTGCGGCGCGGACCACTTCGCGGCGTTCCGGCTCGGTCCGGACGACCTGAGGGAAGTCGCCGCGTGCTGCGTCAAGCCAGAGCACACCGCACGTGATCGGGTCGAGCGCTATGTCGGCGGGTGGTGGAAGCGCGATCCAGCCATGAACGAAGCGCAGCGCTGCCTGCAGGGGCCAGCACTCAGCAGCGTCATCCATGTGGACTTCAGCGACGACGGTGATACCGACCTGCGCATGCGCGTCTATCCAGACGTGCGCGACCGCATCCTGCTGTGCGGCCGCAGCGCCAACGCCGCCTTCGGGCTGAGCGTGTTGCGCTCTGACCCGCACTCCCCGTTCGCCGGCGACGCCATCGCAAAACTGGGCCAATGCGCCGACCTGCTGGTGGCAATGCTAGGCAAGCATGCCGACGTCTGCCAGAGCCGGCCCAACGCGGCGCAGTCGCTCACCGAGCTGCCGGACATCGAAAGCTGCATCACCGCCACCAGCGACCTGCCGCGGCGAGAGGCCCAAGTCTGCGCGCGCATCCTGTACGGGCTGTCATCCGTCGGTATCGCGCTGGACCTGTCGGTGAGCGAGGAAACCGTCAAGACCTATCGCAAGCGCGCCTATCAGCGGCTGACCATCGGCTGCGAACGGGAACTGCTGACCTGGTACCTGGCACGCTGGAGCCCCTGGATCAGCCGGCGCTTCGAACCGCTGGCCGCATCGGCAGCCGCTCCCACAGCGTTGCACTAAGCTGGATGCCGGCCTCAGCCGGCCATACCGCTCGCCGAGCGCGCCATAGAGAGCAGTTGCAGCAGCCCGTAGGCCAGTGCGTAGGCCGATGTGGACCAAAAGGCGTACGTGAGCGACGCATCGAACTTCCGCGCCAGCGCTGACAGTATGGCATCGCACAAGGCACAGCGCGGCGCTGCTCGCGAAGGTGGCGAACCCGACGGCCAGCAGATAACCGGAGTTGCCGTGTTCAGCGGAAGTGGCGCTCTGCATGCGTGCATGGCGTTCACCATCGGACGTGCGCGCGCAATGTCCCCCAACGCGGGGACTGACCACCCGGCAAGGCGATGCCCCAATAGAGGCATGCTTACATCCCATTCATGCAACCTCCGGCCATTACGCTGATCAAGCAGGAGCACCAAGCGCTCACCACTGTGCTGCGCGCGCTGCGCCAGTCGGTGAAAAGGGTCGGCAAATCGGGCCAGCCGCCGGACTTCGACGGGCTGCGCGCGATGCTGTTCTACCTGGACGAGATGCCGGCCCGCGTACATCACGCCAACGAGAGTGAACTGCTGTTTCCGCGCATTTACGAGCGCTGCCCCGCGCTGCGACCGGTGCTTGACCGGCTGCAGGCGGAGCACAGCCGCGGCGAATCGGCGGTGCGCGAGTTGGAACACGCCCTGACGGGCTGGCAGATCATGGGCAACGAGCGCCGCGAAGCCTTCGAGTTGCTGCTACACGCCTATTCCGAAGATTACCTCGGCCACATGGAGGTCGAAGAAAGCTATGTGCTGCCGGTAGCGATGGACTATCTATCCCCCGCTGACTGGAGCGAGCTCGGCGCCGCCTTCACGCGCCAGCGCGGCGCCCTGGCGGAATCCATAGCTCGCGGCCACCGCGAACTGTTCGAGCGGATCGCATCGAACCAATCCCTCTCCTGACTTAATCACCATGCAAAAGATCGAAGTTCCCGTCCTCATCATCGGCGGAGGCGGCTGCGGTCTGGCTTCCTCGCTGTTCCTGTCCCGCCAAGGCATCCGCAGCTTGCTAGTTGAGCGCCATCCTGCGCCCGGCCGCCTGCCCAAGGCCCGCTACATCAGCCAGCGCACGATGGAATTGCTGCGCCAGTTCGACGCCGCCGACGCGGTCTACGCCAAGTCGATGCCGCTCGCGCACATCTCGCACATCCGATGGTGCACCACGCTGGCCGGCGACGGCGAACTGGACCGCCGCACCTTCTACCGCATCGAGTCCTTCGGCGGCGGCTCGCTCACCCACTACGCCAGGGACAGCCCCTGCGAATCGACATTGTTCCCTCAGGTGCGGATGGAGCCTCTCCTGCGCGACATGGCCTCGGCGCAGGACGAAGCCCAGGTGCTCTACAACCACCAACTCGTGTCCTTCGAGCAGGACGAGAGCGGCATCGCGGCCGTGGTGCAGGAGCGCGACACCGAAAAGCTGATCCACGTGCGCGCCCGCTACATGATCGGCGCCGACGGCGGCAAAACCGTGGGACCGGCGCTCGGGGCGAAGATCGAGGGGCAGACCGACCTGGCGCACATGGTCACGGTGTACTTCCGCGCCGACCTGTCGCAATACTGGGACGACGACTACTCCATGACCACCTGGTTCGTGAATCCCCAGGGCGGTTCCTGGGCCAGCGGCGTGTTGGGCCAGCTCGGCCCGACGAGGTTCGGCCGCCATTCGGAAGAATGGATGTTCCACTTCAGCTTCCGCCCGGACGATCCGTCGCGCTTCGAGGAAGCCTCCCTGCTGCCGCGCATGCGCGAGCTGCTGAAGATTCCCGACCTCACGCCCGACATCATTGGCATCGGCCACTGGACGGTGGAAGGCGTCCTGGTGGACCGCTACCGCTGGGGCCGCGTGCTGCTGGCCGGTGACGCGGCACACCGCCATCCGCCCACGACCGGGCTGGGGCTGAACTCCGCCATCCAGGACGCGCACAACCTCGCCTGGAAATTGGCCGCCGTGATCAAGGGGCAGGCGCACGACAGCCTGCTGGACAGCTACGAGGCCGAACGCCGGCCGGTGGCGGCCAGCAACATCCAGTGGGCGCTGATGACCTTCCAGAACCACCAACTCACCGATGCCGGCATCGGCCTCGTGCGCGGCAATCCCGAGGCCAGCTTCGCCAATTTCCGGCGCTACTTCGCCGACAACCAGGAAGGCCGAACCCGTCGCGCCCGCCTGGCGCAGATCATGGAAGTGCAGCGCATGGAATGGCAGGCCCATGACATCGAGCTGGGCTATCACTACGATGTGGGCGCGGTGATGCCCGACGGCACGCCCACACCCGGGCGCGACCCGCTGGGCCAGACCTACGTGCCCACCACGCGGCCCGGCCACCGGTTGCCGCATGCGTGGGTGGAGCGCGATGGGAAAATGATCTCCACGCTGGACCTGGTGCGGCCCGGCACCTTCCTGCTCATCGTTGGCCGCAACAAGTCGAACTGGACCGAGGCGGCTGCCGAAGTCGCACACGCCAGCGGCGTCACCATCGACGTGGTGGAGATTTCCGAAGCAGGCCAAGTGCGTGACACCGACAGCACGTGGCGCAATCTGCGCGAAGTGTCGTCAGACGGCGCGATCCTGGTGCGGCCGGACCAGCACGTAGGCTGGCGCTCGGTAGGTGCCCACGCGAAGCCGCCGCAGGTGCTGGCGACAGCGCTGGGACGGATCCTGCAGCGGGATCTGATCAACGCGAGCTGAAGTTCGACTCAGCCTGGCGCTCGCGCCAAACAGACGCCGACGAGGTTAGGCGTCATTCCACCAGCGGGTTCTACAAATAGCCTGGGTGTGCGCCCAGCCAGCGCAGCCAGGACGATTTGCGCTTCACAAGGCTCCTTCTAGAGAGCTTTGAGCTGAGCCGATCGAACCTGCGGCAACCCGTGCGGGCGGCATGGCGACCTGCGCGCTTGTGATGCGGCTCAGGGGAATGTATGCGTGTGTCGCCCCGGCACAAGGCCCGGACAAGCCCGAATGATCCCGTCGACGGTAGCGCACCCGCTCAGGCGATAGCGCCAGCCCGCCCGAAGTAGTGATCGGCGATCACCGGATCACTAGCCAACTCGCCCGCGTCGCCTTCGTGCACGACGCGGCCCTGCTCCAGCACCGCTGCGCGGTGCGCCGTCTGCAGCGCCAGCTTCGCATTCTGCTCAACCAGCAGGATTGTGAGTCCCTCGCGGTTGAGACGCTGCAGCGCGTTGAACACTTCCTTCACGATCACGGGCGCGAGGCCCAGACTGGGCTCGTCCAGCAGCAGCACCTTGGGCCGGCCCATCAGCGCGCGACCGATGGCCAGCATCTGCTGCTGGCCGCCGGACAGCGAACCCGACATCTGGTGGCAGCGATCGGCCAACACCGGAAAGAGTGCATGCACGCGCTCCAGGTCGGCCGCGTCGCTTCCGCGCACGCCGGCGGCCTGGCGCCCCAGCTCGAGGTTCTCCGCCACCGACAGGGGTGCGATCACGCGCCGACCTTCCGGTACCTGGATAATGCCGGCGCGCGCGCGCTTGTGCGCGGGCATCTTGCCCAGCGACCGGCCCTCGAAGAAGATTTCGCCGCTGCAAGGCACGATACCCGACAGCGCATTGACCAGGCTCGACTTGCCCGCGCCGTTGGGGCCGATGAGTGCGAAGATCTCACCTTTCTTCACCGTCAGGCTGACGCCGCGCAGCGCCTGAATGCCGCGGTAGTGCAGGTCGAGGCTGCGTATTTCCAGCATTAGTCAGGCTCCCAGGTAGGCATCGACGACGACGGGATTTCGGCCCACGGCTTCAGGTTCGCCCTCGGCGATCAGCCGGCCGGATGCCACCACGTACAAGTGGGAGCATAGCGACATCACGAAGCGCATGTTGTGTTCGATCAGCAGCACCGCCACGCCGTCGGCCGCGACGCTGCGAAAAATGCCGGCAAGGCTTTCGGCCTCGGCATCGTTCATGCCAGCGACCGGCTCGTCCAGCAGCAGCAAGCGCGGCCGCATCGCCAGCGCCCGCATCATCTCGATGCGCCGCTGATGGCCGTAAGACAGTCCGCCAGCGCGGTATTGCGCCAACGCCGCCATGCCGAAGCGCTCCAGCAACTGCATGGCATCGCCCTTCAGGCGCGCCGTCTCGGCGCGCGCGGATGGCAGGCCCAACAGGTTCGCCCACAGGCTCGATTGCTCATGCCGGTGGAAGCCCGCGAGCACGTTGCCGAGCACGCTCGCATCCGGCACCAGACGAATATTCTGGAAGGTGCGGGCCACGCCGGCCCGCGCCAGTTCGGGCGCCTCAGCGCGCGAGACGTCCTTGCCGTCCAGCAGCACCCGGCCCGACGTGAGGTGCAGCAACCCCGTGATGAGGTTGACCACGGTGGTCTTACCGGCGCCATTGGGGCCGATAAGGCCGGTGATCTGCCCGGCCGGAACGGACAGGCTGAGGCCGTCGACGGCGGGCACGCCGCCGAAATGGCGTGCCACGTTTTCCAGAACCAGGGTGGCGCTCATGGCCGCACTCCCGCCTGGTTGCCGGACACCGGCAGGCCTGGCTTAGGGATGGAGGGTGGTTCAGGCGGTGTCGAAGTTTCCGCCAACGCGCGGGCCGCCGCTCGCCTCAGCCGCCGGTCGCGCATGGTGGCGATGAAGGTATCGGCCACGCCGCGCGGCAGGTAGATGATCACGACCATCAACAGGACGCCCTGCACGACGTTGCGGTAGGCCGCGAACACGCGAAACAATTCTGGCAGGGACACCAGCACGACGGCACCCACCAGCGCGCCCCACACCGTGGTGCGGCCGCCCAGCACCACCATCGCCAGAGCCGCGACCAGCAGGCCGAACCCATAGTCATTGGGTGTAATGGCATAACTGCTGGTCGCGTGCAGCCCGCCCGCCAGGCCCGCCAGCGCGCCCGACAGGATGAAGGCGAAGCGCTGGTAGCGCGGCACGTGAATGCCCAGCGAGACGGCCACGGTTTCGTCTTCGCGGATCACGTCCATAGCGCGCCCCAGGCTGAAGCGGCCCATGGCCACCAGCACCAGCACCAGCACCACCACGATCACGAACAGCGTGCCGGTACCCGCCACATGGGGAATGTCATTGATGCCGAGCGCCCCGTGCGTCAGGCTTTCCCAGTTCTCGGTTGCCGACAACACGATTTGCACGAAAGCCAGCGTCGCCACGGCCTGGAACACGCCACGCAGCCTCGCCAGGGGTAGCGCCAGCAGCGCGCCCGCGGCCGTGCCCAGCAGCGCGCCGGCGGCGACGGCGGCGACCGGCGGCCAGCCTGCGGCGGTGATCAGGATCGCCGTGCAGTAGGCGCCGAGCGCCGCGAAACCCGCGCTGCCCAGAGAAAAGACGCCGGCGCGCAGCACCACGTATTGACTCATGGCCAGCATCGAATTGACCAGGATGTGGTCAAACAGCGACTGGTAGGTGTAGAAGAAGCTCATCATGCCCGCTGCACCCGCATGGCTGCGGTGGGCTGGCCGAAGATGCCGGTCGGCCGCACGACGATAACGACGAACAGGGCCAGGAACACGATCGCCTCGGAAACCCCCGACGAGATGTAGGCGATGCTCAGCGTCTGCACCAGCCCGATCGCCAGCCCGGCAATCAGAGCCCCGGGAATGCTGCCCAGGCCGCCGAGAATGATGATGACAAAGGCGCGCAACAACAGCGGCTCGCCCATCGCGAAGTGGACCGAGTTGAACACCAGGCCGATTAGCACGCCCGCCATGCCGGCCAGAGCGCCCGAAATGAAAAACACCTGCATGTTGACCGGGCCCGGGTTGATGCCCAGCAGGCGCGACGTCTGCTCGGAATAGGCGACAGCGCGGATGCGCTGACCGAAGCCGGTACGGTACAGGTAGAACATCAGCGCCATCACCAGCACGATCACCAGCCCGACGATCACCAGTTGCAGCAGCTGGATGCGCAAGTCAAAGACGTTGAAGACGACCACCGGGAAGGCGCCGAACGGAAAACGCATGATGGCGGTGTTGGAAACCTGCTGCGCCAGGGCCAGCAGGATCAGGTTGGCGCCGATGGACGAAACGATGGCGGAGAACTCGGACGCGCCGCGCCGCCGCAACGGGCGAAAAGCGAAGAGGTCCAATGCCACCGAGACCAGCCCGCCGGCCACCATGCCCGCCATCAGGGCCACCACGATCGGCGCATCCAGCACGTTGACGGCATACAGCCCCGCGAAGGCGCCCCACATGAACACGGAGCCGTGGGCCATGTTCAAAATATGGTTGACGCCGAACAGCAGCGTGAAACCGAGCGCAAACAGGCCATAGACGCTGCCCACGACAATTCCGTTGAGTATTTGTTGCATTAGCATAGTGGCAGGATAGGAGGCCAACGTTTTCCGGTCAGTCCCCCTGCCCGGGGACGGGTCTTCCCTTGTCCCGGGGCAGGGGGACTGACGGACCTGACGCCCGTGGCTAGTCTGACGGTAGCCGATACCGACCCTCGCGGCCAAGGAGATTCCATTGCGACCACTTTCCACAGAAGCTTCGTCTCAGGCAGAAGGGCCCATCACCCCGGCCAGCGGCCGATTCGACCCCTTCGATCCGACCTATGTCCTTGATCCCTACCCCATCCTGGCCGGGCTACGCGCGAGCGAGCCGGTATTCTTCTCGCCGGTCGTCGGCTCCTGGGTGGTGACGCGGTTCGAAACCGTCAAGGCCGTGCTGCGCGACGCGCAGCACTACTCCGCGATGCTCGCGTCGGACCCGCTGACGCCGCTGTGCCCTCACGCCCGCTCCATTTTTGCCGACGCCGGCTTCAACGTGCCGCCACTGCTCGTCAATAATGACCCTCCTTCGCATACCCACTACCGTGCCTTCTTCGGCGCGCCGCTGCAGCGCGAGCGCATGCAGACCTTGAAGCCCTTCATCCAGGAAACAGTCGATGCCTACTTAGACCGTTTGGCGGCGGGACCCAATCCGGCGGACCTGGTGGCGGGGCTCACATGGGACGTGCCCGCGCTAGTGCTGTTCAAGCTGCTGGGCGTACCGGCGCAGGACGTGCAGCAGGTCAAGAACTGGGCCTCAAGCCGCGTGGTGATGACCTGGGGCCGTCCGACCGAAGCTGAGCAGGTGTCGCTCTCCACGGGCGCTGTGGAGTACTACCGCTATTCCCAGGCACTGGTACAGCAGAAATTCGAGAACCCAGCCGACGATTACCTGAGCGACCTGATCCGACTGCGCGCCGACGACGATGCCCAGGCCACGCTGCACGAGATCGCGGCCATCGCCTTCAACCTGCTGTTCGCCGGCCACGAGACCACCTCCAGCGCCGCGGCCAACATGTTCAAGGCGCTGCTGCCGGATCGCGCCCTATGGGGCAAGGTGTGCCGCGGCGAACAAGCTGCGGCGCCCGTGGTCGATGAAGCGCTGCGGATGGATCCGCCGGTGCAAGCCTGGCGCCGCCAAGCCAAGGAGGCCGTGGTGCTGGACGGGGTCTCGATCCCGGCGGGCGGGCGCCTGCTGCTCGCGTTCGCCTCGGCCAACCACGATCCGGACCAGTTCCCATCGCCCGACGCCTTCATCCCGGGCCGGCGCAATGCGCTGCAGCAGGTCTCCTTCGGCGCGGGCACGCACTTCTGCCTGGGCGCGCCGCTGGCGCGGCTCGAACTCGAGGTGACGCTCCAGCGCGTAGCCGCTCGCCTGCCGGGGCTTGCGCTGGTGCCCGGCCAGGAATTCCCCTACACCCCGAACACGTCCTTTCGCGCCCTGCGCCGACTGATGGTGACCTGGTAACCCTTTCTATCCTCTTCGAGAACAACCATGAAATTCCCACGACTGCCGGTGGACGATGAACTGGAAATCCGCTCCCTGTTCGCGCGCTACGGCCACCTGGCCGACGCCGGCGACCCGCTGTTCGTCGAACTGTTCACGCCCGACGCCACCTGGACCCGCGCCAATTCGCCGCCCGCTTCCATGGGCGGCTCGGGCCTGCCGCCTGAAACCATCCACGGCCGCGACAAGCTGGGCGCGCTGATGGTGGAGGTGATGCAAAAGAAGTTCCGCCAGCGCATGCACCACCAGTTCACGGATTTCTACGTCGAGCCCGGCGAGACCACCGACGACGCAGCGGGGCACGCGCGCGCACTCATCACCGACTGGCGCGAGGGCCCCGGCAAGTTCGCCATGTTCGGCAAGTACAACCTGCGCTTTCGCCGTACCGGCGAGGGCTGGCGCATCTGCGACGCCGTGGTGCGCGTGTTGCCCGACGGACTCTAACTGATTGGAAATAGACGATGAATGCCGATAGCGCTACCCTGAACGTGCCTGATGCCCCCGTCACCGACGAGGACCCGTTCTCCGACGAGAACATCGCCAACCCCTACCCGCTTTTTGTGCGGCTGCGTGAACTGGCCCCGGCCGTGTTCATCCAGCCGCACGGCTACTACGCCGTGACGCGGCACGAGGAAGCCGGTATCGTCGCCAGCGACTATGCGCGATTCAGCACGGCTGCCGGCGTGGGCCTAAGCGACATTCGCAAGCCGGGCGCGTGGCGCCCCCGCAGCCCGATCACCGAGATCGACCCGCCGGAACACACGCGCGTACGCGCCGCGCTGCAGAAAATACTCTCACCGCTGGTGGTCAAGACCTGGCGCGACAAGTTCGCCCAGCGCGCCGAAGAAGTGGCCGAGCGCGTGGTGGCACAAGGCAGCATCGACGGCGTGAAGGACATCTCGGAGGCTTTCGTGCTCCAGGTCTTCCCCGAGGTACTGGGCGTCGATGTGCAGCCCGAGCGCATCAAGCAGACCGGAGAACTCAACTTCAATCAACTCGGCCCCAATAACGCCCGGCTGGCGCGCGCCATGAAGCGCACGGCGCCGCTCATGGAGTGGTACGCCCAGGTGCTGCAGCGGGAGCACATGCTGCCCGGCGGTTTCGGCGAGAAGATCTACCTGGCCGAGGACGCCGGCGACTTTGATCCCGGCACGGCAGCACCTCACGTGCGCACTTTCTTTCGCGCCGGTGTCGACACTACCATGGCCGGCATCGGTTCGACGCTCAAGCTGCTTGCTGAGAACCCGGACCAGTTCGCGCTGGTCAAGGCCGACCCCGCCAGGATCAAAGGCGCTTTCGAAGAGGCGCTGCGCCTTGAATCACCGGCGCAGGTGATGTTCCGCACCACCACCGCCGACGTCGAACTGGGCGGCGTCAGGCTGCGCGCCGACACCAAGGTGGGCTACCACATAGGCGCCGCCAACCGCGACCCGCGCCAGTGGCCAGAGCCCGACCGCTTCGACGTGACGCGGCAGACCACGGGCATTCACCGGTCGTTTGGCGTCGGCGCACACGTGTGCATCGGCCAGATGATCGCGCGGCTGGAGGCCGAGAGCATCCTGGGCGCGATCATCCATCGCGTGAGCGCTATCGAGCCCGCGGGTGCCGCCCAATGGCGGCTCGTGAACACGCTGCGCACGCTGGACACGCTCCCGCTGCGGCTGGTTCGTTAGGGCCACCGTGTACTTCGAGCTGATCCAGGGCGATCTGGCCGACGCAGCCGTCCCGACCGGCCTGCTGGGGCGGCTGGCCGAGCGGCCCGCCGGGCTCGTGGGGGCATGGCAGGCCACCGCGGGCGCCGGGCTTCCGCGCCTCGTTCTGCTGCATTTCTGGAACCAGCTGGATGACCGAAGCGCGGCCTTCGCTGCCGGTTCGCACCCGCTGGCCGGCACGCCCTGCGACGGCGCACTGCTCAGACACGAGGTAGCGGTGCTGGGCCCCAGCATCGCATGGCGGATGGCGCGCCGCGAGACGGCGCCGTTGCCCCCCGGCGGCTTGTACGAATTGCGGATCCAGCAGGTCCTCAACGGCCACTCGACGGAAGCGGCGAAGGTCACGGGCGAATCCACCCTGCCCCTGCTGCAGTCCCTGGGCGGGCAAGTCCTGGGCGTCTTCGATCTGCTCCTAGGCAGCCATCGCACGCGCATGGTCATATTCATCGCCTGGCCTTCCCTGGAGACGCAGCAGTATGCGTGGGCGCGCCTCGACGTTGAGCCGCGTTTCTGGCGCCGCCGCGACGAGGAACGTATCCGGCTGCGTCGCCCGTTGTTCGGCGCGCAGGAATGCCATCTGCTCACGGCGCTGCCGGGCTGCGAGCCGCGGCCGGATTTCGGTGTGACCCCATGAACACCAACGCCCCAGGATTCTGGGAACTTCGCCTGTACGAGATGCTGCCCCGACGCCTTCCCGACATGCACCATCAGTTCGCGCACGAGGTCCCGCCGCTATTTGCGCGAGCAGGGGTGCCGGCACCGCTGGCTTTCTGGGATTGCTTTGCCGGGCCGATGACGGCCATGCTCGCGTACCTGCTGCGCTGGAACAGCCTGGACGAGCGCATGGCGGCCTGGGGACGCTTCTATGGCGACCCACAGTGGTGGCGCCAGTACGAAGACGCGCACGGCGGCGAACAGATGCTGGAGCGCTCGCACGTGCTGTTGATGCGTGCGTCGCCGGCGTGGCAGCCGGACCATGACGATTCGCCCGTGCCGGCCAGCCTGCACGAACTGCGCATGGTCGAGCTCGCGCCGCAAGCTGCCGACTCCGCCCATGGGGCGCTCGCCACGGTAGACCTGGCCTGTGTGGCCCGGCATGGCGCGCGCGTCCTGGGCCTGTTCGACATGGTGGTGGGCCCGCGCCTGCCTCAAGCCGCGGTGTTCCTGGCATGGCCCGATGCGGCGGAGCGCGAGGCTGCCTGGATGGCCCATGCGCGTGACGAAGCGGTCGCAGCCGCCCGCGCGGCCGAACGCGCCGCGCATGGCGTGCCCTTGGTGGGCCGCACCGATTCTTTCCTGCTGCGGCCTTCCACCTATGGGCCGCCGCGAGGAGTTCCCTGGTAGCACGCACGGTCCCCGGAGAAGGGGACAGACGCGCTGAAAGGCGCTCTGGATACTGATCGCGCAATTCAAGTCCGTCGCAGTTCACCCACTCATTACTCAGGAGACATCCATGAAACTTCTTCGCAGGCAGGCTATCGCAAGCGCCGCTCTCATCGCCGTGTGCGGTTTCGCCATGGCCCAGAACCGCGAGATCCCCGTCGGCGTCTTCAATGCCATGACGGGCAACTATGCCTTCGGCGGCGTGCCCATCCAAAACGGCATGAAGCTGGCGCTGGAAGAAGCCAATGCGGCCGGCTTGCCCGGCGGCGCGAAGTTCAAGATCTTCGAAGGCGACACCGCCGGCGAAAAGGGCCAGACCATCAGCCTGATCAACCAGTTCGTCAAGCGCGACAACGTGATGCTGATCCTCGGCCCCACGATCAGCGGCAGCGCCCTGGCCGGAGCGCCGGTAGCAAACGACCTGAAGGTACCCATTCTCGCGATCGGCAGCTCCCCCGGCATTCCGGCCACCGGCCCCTGGGCATTCAAGATCCAGGCCACGCCCGTGGACATCATGGACTTCCTCGGCAAGCTGAGCGTGGAAAAGCTGGGTATCAAGCGCGTCATCACGGCCATTGACCAGAGCAATGACGGCTACGTCGGCCAGAAGGACGCGCTGGTCAATTACCTGAAGGGCGCAGGCGTCACCATCGTGGCCGATGAGAAGTTCGTCGCGTCCGAAAACAACTTCCTGGCGCTGGCGACCAAGATCGCAACAGCACAGACTGATGCCGTCTTCATCGCCGCACCCGCGGAAGTGGCGGCCAACTTGATCATCCAGATCCGCCAGGCCGGAATCGACCCCAAGGTGAAGTTCATCGGCCCCTCGACTTTCGGCTCGCTGGGCTTCATCAAGGCGGGTGGCAAGGCAGTGGAAGGCACGTACATCGTGTCCGACTACTCGCCCAACGCCAAGTCGTCGCAGAACGTCGCCTTCATCAGCGCGTATAAGGCTAGGTACAAGGCCACACCGGACAACTGGGCCGCGATGGGCTACGCGCTGGGAACGGTCGCGGTCCAGGCAGTGCGCAATGCCGGGCCCAATCCCGACCGCACCAAGATCCGCGACGCGATGGCCAAGCTCAACAAGGTACCGACGGTGCTGGGCAACGGCACCTGGAGCGTGGACGACAAGCGCAACCCAAGTTATGGCGGCGTACTGCTGCAGGTCAAGAACGGCAACTTCGTCACGGTAGAGTGACGATGGGCGCTCACCTTCCCGGCGCGCTCGGGCTGGCGGACCGCCGTGTACTCGTCACCGGCGCCGCCAGCGGAATTGGGCAGGCCGCCGCGGAATGCCTAGCGCAGCTCGGCGCTACCCTGGTGCTGACCGACCGCGGCCCGCTGGATGAAACCGAAGCCCGCGTCAAGGCGCTGGGCGTTCCGGTGACCTGCATCCAGGGCGACATTACCGACGAGGCACTGCGGCAGCGCCTGCTCGCCACCGGTCCGTACTACGCGCTGGCCAGCGCCGCGGGCGTCTTCGCCGGCAAGCCGGGCATGAGCGAGCAGGAGGCCTTCGACTTCGTGATGGGGGTCAACGTGCGCGCCACCATGCAGCTGGCCAGCGCCTGCGTCGACCAGATGATCGCGCGCCAGGAAGGCTTCGTGGTGCTGGTGGGCTCGGCCGCGGGACGCAACGGCGGCGGCCTGCCCAACGACTCGCAGGCCTACGCCACCTACGCGGCCTCCAAGGGAGGCATCCACACCGTGGTGCGCTGGCTGTCGCGCCGCGCGGCAGTGCACGGCGTGATGGTGAACGGAGTGGCACCCGGCATCGTGGCGACGCCGCTATCGGCGCCGATGAAGATCGACACGTCGGTGCTGCCGATGAAAAGGCTCGGGCAGCCGCACGAGCTGGGCTGGCCGATCGCCCTCCTCTGCACGCAGGCGGCATCATTCACCTCGGGCGCCATCCTCGACGTGAACGGCGGCATGTTCGTCGGCTGAACGCCGCCGATGGTGGGGCGTGGCAGCGTCAGGCTGTCATGCCACCGTCGACGTTGTAGACGCCGCCGGTGATGAAGCCGGCCTGCGGGCCCAACAGCCAGAACACCAGGTTCGCCACTTCATCGGCCGTCGCGGCGCGGCCCAGGGGCTGGTTGGCGAAGTGCTGCTTGAGCGCGCGCTCGACCTCCTCTTCGCTGCGGCCATCGATGCGGAAAGTGCTGCGCAGCAAGGGCGTATCGATCGGGCCCGGGCAGATCACGTTAATGCGGATGCCATGCGGGGCGAACTCCAGCGCGGCCTGCTGCGTCATGCGGATCACCGCTGCTTTCGAGGCACCATACACGCCCAGCCCGGCGTCGGCGCGGCTGCTGCGCTGACCTGAGACGGACGAGGTGTTGACGATGGTGCCCCCACCCTGCGCGCGCATCGCGCGACCCACCGCCTGCATGCCCAGCAGGACGCCGCGCACGTTCACGGCGAAGATCCGGTCGAAGTCGGCCATGCTGAAATCGAGCAACGAGCTCTGCGGCCCGACGATGGCGGCATTGTTGTGGAACAGGTCGATGCGGCCGAATCGCTGCAGCGCGGCATCCGCGTAGCGCTGCACATCGGCCTCGTTCGCCACGTCTGCAGCAACGGTGAGCAGGCGTGCGGCGTCCAAGCCCTCGCCCGCGCGGGCCAGCGCGGCCTCGTAGCGGTCCACGATCGCAACCTTCGCGCCGGCAGCCAGCAGCTGGCGCGCCAGGGCCAAGCCGACCCCGCTCGCGCCGCCGGTGACGACGGCAACCTTGCCCTCGAACGGCCCGATCATTGCAGCACCACCGGCAGCGCGCGCGGCGCGCGGAACACGAAAGTGTGCATGTGCTTGGCCTCGTCCGGCTGCACCAGTCGCATCTTCGGAAACCGCTTCGAGAATTCCTCGAACACGATCTTCATCTCCAGCCGCGCCAGCGGCGCGCCCAGGCAGAAGTGAACGCCGTTGCCGAAGGTGAGCTGCCGGCGCGCATTCTTGCGGCGGATGTCGAATCGCTGCGGGTCCTCAAACACATCCTCGTCGCGGTTGGCCGAGGCGAAGGACAGCATGATCGGCGCGCCGGCGGGAATCTTGACCCCCCTGAATTCCACGTCCTCCAGCGCGATGCGGCGCCAGCCGATCACGGCTCCGGCGTAGCGCATGCCCTCTTCCACCGTGTTCGCGGCCAGCGACGGGTCGGCGCACAGCGCCTGCCATTGCTCCGGATGCTGCAGCAGCGTGCGGAAGGTGTTGGTGAGCTGGTTGGTGGTGGTCTCGTGGCCGGCGAAGGCCACGCCGAAAGTATGGGTGGTCGCTTCGTCCAAGCTCATCACGGCGGCGTCACCGTTGCGGATCGCAAGCATGCGGCTGGTGAAGTCATCGCGCGGATGCCTCAGCCGGTCCTGGACCATGTCGGCGCAGTACTTCCAGTACGCCACCAGATTTTTCGCACCTTCAATCTGCTGCTCGTAGGTGGCGGGGCTAAAGTCAATCACGCTACGCGTGCCAGCCCACTTCTTCACCGAAGGGATGTCCGAATCGGGTATGCCTAGCAGCTTGAACACCACCTGCGCCGGCAGCTCGTAATTCACGTCGTGCAACAAGTCGACCTGGTCTGTCCCGTCGATACGGTCCATCGCCTCGGCCACCAGCTTGCGGATGTGCGGCTCCAGCTTGATGAAATCACGCAGGTTCAGCACCTGGCTGGTGACGCCGCGGATGCGCTTGTGCGTCTCGCCGTCCAGACTGGAGTGGCTGCCGGTGGACGCATAGCCCCCATCTTTGAGGATAGCCAGCGCATCCGGGTGCATGGGTGTCACCGGACGGGTGGTGTTCTGCGCCGAAAAGCGCTGGCCGTCGTGCAGGACGGCCAGCACGTCGGCATGCTTGGTGAGCACCCAGTAGCCGATCTCCTCGGACCAGAACACCGACTCATCGCGGCGCTGGCGCTCTAAGGCGGCGTGCAGCTCTAGGCTGTAATAGGGCTTGAAGCTGCTGCCGGCCGAATGGAAGGGACAGATTGTGATTGCGTTCATGTTTCTTTCCTCGTGTTAGCGCATCAGCATGCCGCCGTTGACGTCGAGCGTCGCGCCGGTCACGAAACCGGCGCCCGGGGACACCAGGTACGACACGGCCGCGGCAATTTCTTCGGGCAGGCCGATGCGCCCCAGCGGCACCTGCGAGGTGCCCAGGTATTTCTGGTCTCCATGGCCGGGGGCGACGGTCTGCTGCAGCATGGGCGTGTCGATCGGGCCGGGCGCGATCGTGTTGACGGTGATCCCCAGGGAAGCCGCTTCGCGCGCGGCCACCTTGGACAGCGCCAGCACCGCGCCCTTGGAGGCGCTGTACGCCGCCCCGCTTTGCATGCCGCCCATCTGGCCGGCCAGCGAGGCGACCGTGATGATGCGGCCCTGCTCCACCGTGCGGCCGGCGCAGCGGCGCAGCATCTCGCGCACGCACAGGAAGGTGCCGCGCGCGTTGACCTGCATCACCCGGTCCCATTCGGCTATCGTGATGTCCACCGTGGGCAGGCGCCCCGGCACCGACTGGCTGCTGAGGATGCCGGCGAAGCAGGCCAGCACGGTCACCGGTCCGAGTCGCTGCTGCGCCGCGTCGAAGGCGGCGCGGACGCTGGCCTCGTCGGTCACGTCGATAGCCAGGCCGATGTGGCCTTGGCCGGGCAGGCTCGCCGCGGCCGATGCCGCCTTGTCCGGATTCAGGTCGGCGATGGCGACAACCAGGCCGTCCGCGGCCAGGCGCTGGGCACTGGCCAGGCCGAGCCCGCTGGCGCCGCCGGTGATGAGAGCAATACGCATGATGGAAAGATCCTATGAATCGGGATGGGCGTCGACCCAGCACTGCACGAGGTCGTCGCTGATGAAAGCGCTGGAGGTCTGACCGCCGTCGACGGCCAGCACCTGGCCGGTGACGAAGCCGGCGTCGTCGCTGCAGAGGAAGGCCGCCGCGCCCGCGACTTCCTCGGGCGTTCCGGCGCGGCCTATGGGCGTGGTGCCGACAATGCTGGCCTGGAAGCGCGCGGTCGTGAGCCGCTGTTCGGTCAGCGCGGTGCGGATGACGCCCGGGGCGATCGCGTTGAAGCGCAGGCCGAGGTGGCCGTATTCCGCGGCGAGGTTGCGTGTCAGTCCCACGACCGCCGCCTTGCCTGCAGTGTAGGGCGCGCTGCGCCGGTAGCCGGCCAGCGCGAGGCTGGAGGCGATGTTCACCACCACGCCTTCCGAGGCGAACAGCGCATCCAGCGCCTGCCGCGTCATGCACCAGGTGCCGCGCAGGTTGGCGTCCATCCACTTGGTCCAGTCGGCGTCGCTGGTCTCGTGGAACGGCGGCGCGTTGCCCAGGCCGGCGTTATTGACCAGGATCCGCAGCCCGCCGAAGTGGCCGAGGCAGGCGGACACGATGGACTGCGCCGCGCCGTCCTGCGTCACGTCGGCCACCAGCGTGCGCAGGTTCGGCGACGGCGGCAAGGCGTCCAGCGAGCCGGCGTTGAGGTCCACCGCCAGTACGTTCGCGCCTTCATCCAGCAGCCGCAAGGCGATGGCCCGGCCAATGCCCGAGCCGGCGCCGGTGACGACCGCCGGGCGGTCCTGCAAGCGCCGCTGGGTGAACGTAACCATGGCGGTCAGGTGTCGGGATGGGCGTCGACCCAGCACTGCACCAGCGCGTCGCTGATGTAGGCGCTACTGGTCTGACCGCCGTCGACGGCCAGCACCTGGCCGGTCACAAAACCGGCATCGTCGCTGCACAGGAAGGCCGCGGCGCCCGCGATCTCTTCGGGCTTGCCCGGCCGGCCCATCGGAGTGGTGCCGACGATGGTGGCGTAGAAGCGCGCCGTGTTCAGGCGGCCCGCCGTCTGCGGCGTGGCGATGATGCCCGGCGCGATCGCGTTGACCCGGATGCCCCGGTCCGCATAGTCGGCGGCCAGGTTGCGAGTCAGGCCGATCACACCGGCCTTCGCCATCGAGTACACGGCCTGCCTGCGATAGCCGACTACGCCCAGCGTGGAGGCGATGTTGAGCACCACGCCCCTGGCCTTGATTAGCTCCGGCAGGGCCGCGCGCGTGATGATGAAGGTGGTCTTGAGGTTAATGTCCAGCCACTTCTGGTAGTCGGCGTCGGAGGTCTCGTGGAACGGCGGGCAATTGCCCAGCCCCGCGTTGTTGACCAGCACCCGCACGCCGCCGAAGTGGCCGATGCAGGCCTGCACGATACGCGCCGGCGCGTCGTCGGCCGTGACGTCCTGCATCAGCGTTCGCAGCGTGTCCGAGGCGGGCAGCGATGCCAGCGACTCGGCATGGATGTCCACCGCCAACACCTTTGCGCCCTCTTCGTGCAGACGCAGCGCGATGGCGCGGCCGATTCCCGAGCCCGCGGCGGTGACGATGACGGACCGACCCTCGAAGCGATTCATGCGACCTCCCAGATGTCGTAGACCGGGCCATCCGGCTCGCGTGTGCCGGTGCCGATGGCGACCCGGTCGTTGAGCCACTTCAGCGCCGGCGCCGCGGTCTCGAACTGCACCAGCACCCGGAAGTAGTCCGCACCCTTGGGGATGGGCTCGCGGTTGACGATCTTCTGCATGATCTCGGGCGTGGGGCCGTTGCGCCGGCCGTTGTAGGTCATGTAGACCAGTTCGCCGGCGTTGGTTTCCAGCACCAGGCGCACGTCCAGGTGCAGGCCGCCATCGGGCCGCTCCAGCACCACGTCGGCGCCGCCCGGCAGCACCCGGCCGCGCAGGCGCTCGCCCTCGAAGCGGCCGCCGGCCACGCACATCACGCGGCGGGTGTAGCCATGCGGCACGGCGCCCACCAGCTGCGCCGGCGCGTCCACGTCGGCCTTGATAGTGAACAGGGGCTTGAGTTCGATCGGGGTCATGGAGCGTCCGATCAGTCGTAGCGCTTGCGCACGTCCTTGATCAGCTCCAGCAGCGCCTCGGGCACGTCGCGGCCCGCGGCCCTGGCATTGGCTTTGGCGTCTTCCCACAGCTTCAGGTCGGCGTAGCCCTTCACCGTGTGGCGATTCCACTCCTTGTCCAGTGGCGTGGTGATCTCCAGGCGGATGCCGGCGGGGTCGTGGAAATAGATCGACAGAATCAGGCCCTTGTGGTCGGTCGGCCCGATCACGTCGACGCCCTGCGACTTGAGCCAGTCGTACCACTTGAGCACTTCCTCGCGGTCCTTCGCCTGCAGCGCGATGTGGTTGAAGATATCGTAGGCGGGGTGGCTGGACTCGGACGGGGCCGGCACGCCGGGCGCCTCGAAGAAGGCCAATGTGGAGCCATCACCCATGCGGAAGAAGATATGGAAATACGGGATCGCGTCGCCGGTGGACGGCACGCTGTCATCGAGCACCGTGCTGGCCAACTCCATTCCCATGATCCGCGTGTAGAAGTCGGTCGTCGCCGCCGCGTCGGGCGTGACCCACGCCGCGTGGTTCAGCATCATCGGCGTCAGGCCGGGATTGGGCGCGCCAAGGGCGTGCAGGGTCTTGGGGGTGGTTGCTTGCATTGGGTTCTCCGGGTAGTAATTACTTGGTTCGAGATGGCGCCTGGCTGCTTCAGAGTTGCGGATCGGCGATGCGCACCGTGATGCCATCGAGCGCGTCGGCCATCACGATCTGGCACGACAGGCGGCTGGTAGGCTCGCGCGCCGCCGCCGTGTACTCGAGCATCTGGTTCTCGGTGTCGCCGGGCGGCGACAGCAGGCTGGCGAACGCGGGGTCGACGAACACGTGACAGGTCGCGCAGCTCATCACGCCGCCGCAGTCACCCACGATGCCATCCACGTCGTGACCGGTAGCCGCTACCATCAGGCTCTGGCCGGTCGGCACCTCGAGCTCGGTGCGCTCGCCGTTGGGATGGACATAGATGACGCGTGGCATCGTGAGTAACTGTGTTGGTTGCTAGGTTGGTTCAAATGTCGGCCAGGGGTCGCGCCGCGTCAGTCCCCATTGGGGGGACGTCAGCGTGCCGTGCGGCGCTCCTTGACGCGCCGCACGGCCTTGCGCAACAGGCCGACGAAGCCGTCGGGCATCACGAACATCGAGAGAATCAGGAAACCAGCGAAGATGGCGGAGGGAGCCGACTTGGATATCTGGTCCGCCACGTTCGGGACGAACTGGATGAAGGCCGCGCCGACCAGGGCTCCCGAAATCGTCCCGAGACCGCCGACCACCACGCCGACCAAGAAAAACACCGACACGAACATGCCGAAGCTGTCGGGCGCCACGAATGCGGTGGCGACGGCTCCGAGCGAGCCCGCGACACCGGTGTAGAGCGCACTGACGCCGAAGGTCATGGCCTTCACGTAGGGAACGTTGATTCCCATGGCCGAGGCTGCCATGGGCTGCTCCCGGATCGCCACCGTGGCGCGCCCGAGGCGGCCGCGCAGCAGGTTCCATGCGGCGAGGAACAGCAGCGCCGCAATCGCAAGCACCACCATGTAGAGCCACTGGTCGGAAGACAGCTTCCATCCGAAGGGCGCCTCGGGCTTGAGCAGCGAGATGCCCTGCACGCCGCCGGTCCACGGCTCGAGCGCCTGGTGCTTGAGCAGTTGCGGCGTCGCCAGCGCCAGCGCGAACGTGGCGAGCGCGAGGTAGTGCCCTTTCAGCCGCAACGCGGGCCAGCCAAACAGAAAGCCGAACACGAAGCAGACCGCCGCCGACACCGGCAGGGTCGCCCACCAGGGGAAGCCCGCATGCTCCATGAGCACCGCAGTGACATAGGCGCCCAGGGCATAGATCGCCCCGTGCCCCAGCGAGAGCTGGCCGTTGTAGCCGACCAGGATGTTCAGGCCCAGCACGGCGATCGCGGTGATGAGCATCATGGTCACGAGGAACAGCCGGTAGTCGCTCAGCACGAACGGCATCGCCAGCGCCAGCGCCAGCAGGGCGGCAAGGCCGGCCCGTTGCCAGGTGCCGACTGCAAGGCGGGACGGCGCGATGCCGGGCGCCGCTGCGGCAGCGGATATTTCGCCGTCGGTTCTCACCGGTAAGGTCGACATGCTCATACCCGCACCACCAGCCTGCGGCCGAACAGGCCCGAGGGCCGAATCAGCAAGACACCCACAATGAGCACGAGCGCGACCGACAGCTTGAGCTCGGTGCCCACCACGTAGGTGCCCGCCAGGTTCTCGACCACGCCCACGATCAGGCCACCGGCCACCGCGCCCCAGGGATTATCAATTCCGCCAAGCAGCGCCCCGGCAAAGGCGTAGATCAGCACGCCGCCCATCATGTTGGGGTCGAGAAACACGATAGGCGCAACCATCAGCCCGGCCACCGAACCGATCAGCGCAGACAGGCCCCAGCCAAGCGACAGCATCAGCGACACGGGGATGCCGGCCAAGCGGGAGGACACCGGGTTCTCGGCAGAGGCTCGCATCGCCAGGCCCATCCGGGTGAAGCGCAGGAAGGCATAGAGAATCACCATGACCAGCAGGACCACGGCGATGGTGCCCATCTCATGACCGGAGATCAGCGCGGTGCCGAAAGGTGCCCTTTGCGGGAACGGGCTGGGGAAGGTCTCGAGCTGATGGCCGAAGATCCAGCCGGCCAGAGAGTTGATGCCAATTAAGAGGCCAATGAACACCATGATCACCGACAGTTCCGGCGCGTCCTTGAGCGGCCGCAGAATCAGCCGCTCGATCAGAAAGCCGCCGACGAAGCCGAATGCCAGGGTCACCGCCACGGCGACCCAATACGGCAGGCCGGCCTTGAGCAGCATGAAGGCGATGAAGGTGGAGAACATCGCCATCTCGCCCTGCGCGAAATTGATGTGGTGAGTGGACTGGTAGATCATCACCAGCGCCAGCGCGAGGCAGGCGTAGATTCCGCCCATCGCGATGCCGGAGGCGATCTGCTGCAGCAAGTTGTACATGGATGCGGTTCCTTCAGAATCCGAGGTAGGAGCGGCGGATCTGCTCGTCGTCGCGCAGAGCCTGCGCCGTGCCGGACATGACGGTGCTGCCGGTCTCGAGCAGATAGGCATGGTCGGCAAGGTCGAGCGCGCGCGCGACGTTCTGCTCCACGAGCAGGATGCTGACGCCATCCTTTTCGTTGATCACGCGCATGATCTGGAAGATCTCCTGGATGATCAGCGGCGCGAGCCCGAACGAGGGCTCGTCCAGCAGCAGCAGCTTTGGCCGCTGCATCAGCGCCCTTCCGATCGCCAGCATCTGCTGTTCGCCGCCGGAAAGAGTGCCCGCCTGCTGCGTGCGGCGCTCGCGCAAGCGCGGGAAGTAGGTGTACATACGCTCGAAATCGGCTTCGGCCTGTTTCCGTTCGCGGCGCAGGTACGCGCCGACGCGCAGGTTCTCCTCCACCGTGAGGTTGACCAGCGTGCCGCGACCGTCGGGCACGTGCGCGATGCCGAGCGCGGCGATCTTCTCGGTGGCAAGGCCGTCGATCCGTTGTCCGGCGAAGCGGATCTCGCCAGCCGTGCGGATCAGGCCGCTGAGCGCACGCAGCGTCGTCGTCTTGCCCGCGCCATTGGCGCCGAGGATGGTTGTGATGCCGCCGACGGCCACCTCGAAGTTGATCCCCTTGAGCGCCCGGGTAGCGCCGTAGAAGGCTTCCACGTTCTTCGCTTCCAGCAAGGCAGCCATCAGGCGGTCTCCGTTCCGAGATAGGCGCGAACCACCTCATCGTGCGCCTGCACATGCGCCGGCGGACCGTCGGCGATCTTGCGGCCGAAATTCATCGCGATCACCTGGTCGGAGACGCGCATCACCAGATTCAGGTGGTGCTCGACCAGCAGCACGGTGACGCGGAAACGGTCGCGTACGTCTATGATCAGCTGACGCAAGCCGTCCACTTCCTCGTGGTTCAGGCCGGCGGCAGGCTCGTCCAGCAGCAGCAACTTGGGATCGGCCACCAGGGCGCGTGCCATCTCGACGCGCTTGCGCGTGCCGAACGACAGGTTGCGTACCGGCGTGTCGGCCGCGTCGCGCAGCGACAGTAGTTCCAGCAGCTGATCCGTACGCACTCCAACCTGCTCCTCCTCGCGGCTGACCGAGGGCAGCCGCAGCGCGTTGGCGATGTAGCCGCTGGCAGTGCGGCAGTGGCGCCCCACCATGACGTTCTCGCGCACCGTCATCGCCGGGAACAGCGCGACGTTCTGGAAGGTCCGTCCGATCCCGCAGGCGGCGATCGCATGCTGGGGCTTGGCCAGCAGGTCCTCGCCCTCGAAAAGGATCGCGCCCGCGTGCGGCGTGTACAGACGGGAGAGGCAGTTGAACAGCGTCGTCTTGCCAGCGCCGTTGGGGCCGATGACGCCGCAGATCTGGCCACGCTGGACCTCGAACGAAATGCCATCGAGAGCGACGATGCCCCCGAAGCGCACCGACAGGTCGGTCACGCGCAGCAAGGAATCGGCAGTGGATTGGGGCGTAGTCATAAGTTTTCGCGCAGCCCGGTCGGACCAAGCGGGGAATGGCAGCCAGTATTCGCTGGCGCGAGCTGCTCGTCTGTCCCCTGCCGGTGGTACACGGCGCCGGCGGGGAAATCCTTGTCCCTTGCGATGGGGACTGACGCCGGAGCGGTCGCTGCCTACAGTCGGCTCAATCCCCCAACTCGCCACAAAGGCGTATATGACCGTGCTGCACTCGCCGAGCCCGCTTGCCATCGACCCGTACGGGATGGACGTACTGCTCGATCCCTATCCGTTCCACGACGAACTGCGCGCCGCCGGGCCAGTGGCGCACATCACCGCCCACGACGTGTACGCGGTCGGCCAGTATGAGGCGGCCGCCGCCGTGCTGGGCGACTGGAAGCGCTTTTCCACCACCGGTGGCATCGGGCTGGCCGACGCGCGCAAGCCGGGGGCGAACTTCCGTCCGCTCAACGCGCTGCTCGAGGTCGACCCGCCCGACCACGCCAGACTGCGCAGCGTGGTCAACCGGATTCTCTCGCCCGCCACCGTCCGCGGCTGGCGCGCGACGATGGAACACGACGCGGCGCAGTTGGTCGACCGCCTGCTGCAGGACCCCGAGATCGAGGCCGTGGAAGATCTGGTGGAAGCCTATATCTTCAAGGTGTTCGTGGACGCGGTGGGCGTGCGCTTCGACCGCGACGCGATCCTCGCCATCGGCGCAATGAGCTTCAATCAGAGCGGCCCGCCGAACGCGCTGTTCCACGAGGCGATGCGGCGGGTCCAGCCCTACCTGCAATGGTTCGAGGACAGCCAGCGGCGCGAGCACGTCAAGCCCGGCGGCGTGGCTTGGCAATTCTTCCTGGCCGAGGACGCGGGCGAGATCGCACCCGGCATCGCCTCCAACCTCACGCGCACCTTCGTGCGCGGCGGCATGGATTCCACCATCGCCGGACTCGCGTCCACGCTGATGCACCTGTCCCGCAGCCCGTCGCAATGGCAGTGGCTGCGCGAGCAGCCATCGCGCGCCCGCGGCGCCTTCGAGGAAGGCGTGCGAATGGAGACGCCGTTCCAGGTGACCTACCGTGTGACCACCGGCGAAACGGAGCTCGGCGGCGTGGCGCTGGAGGCCGGTCGCAAGGTCGGCATCTTCCTGGGCGCCGCCAACCGCGACCCGCTGCGCTGGAATGATCCGCACGGCTACGATGCCGCGCGCATCACCGTCGGCCACATGGCCTTCGGCGGCGGCGACCACAACTGCATCGGCCAGATGATGGCCCGGCTGGAGGCCGAGTGCCTGCTGGGCGCCCTGCTCGCTCGCGTCAAGTCGATCGAGCCGGCCGGGGCGGCGACCTGGCGTCCGGTCAACCAGATGCGCACGCTCGACAAACTGCCGCTGCGGCTGGTGCCGCAGTAGGCGGGCCTCACCCTCTCCCAAGGAAGAAACATCATGATCGAAACAGACATCGTGGTCATCGGCAGCGGCGCGGCCGGCCTTACCGCGGCCATCACTGCCTGCAAGCTGGGGCTGGAAGCGCTGGTGGTCGAAAAGACCGGTCACTTCGGCGGCACCACCGCCTACTCCGGCGGCGCGCCCTGGATTCCCTGCAACCACGTCATGAAGCAGATCGGCCTGGACGATTCGCGCGAGGCGGCCGATCGCTACCTGCGCGCCGTGCTCGGCGAGGCCTACCGCGAAGAGCTGGTGCAGCAGTACCTGGACAATGCGCCGCGGATGCTGCAGTTCCTGGAGAGCAATTCGCAGGTTCGCTTCAAGCCCTTCCCGCTGCCCGACTACGAATCCGAGCTGCCCGGCGCAGCGCGCTGCCGCTCGCTGCTGACGCCAGAATTCGACGGCCGCCTGCTGGGCAAACGGCTGGCCGAGCTGCGTCAGCCACTGCCGCAGCTGATGCTGTTCGGCAGCATGCAGATCGAGGGCGCCGACATCCACCCGATGCGTCACGCCCTCAAGACCTGGGCCGGCTTCAAGCACACAGCCAAGGTGATGCGCCGCTTCGTGCTGGACAAGTTGCGCTACGGCCGCGGCACCCGGCTGGTCAACGGTAACGCGCTGGCGGCGCGGCTGTTCCACTCCGCCATCGAGGCCGGCGTGACGTTGTGGAAGAACACGCCGGCGCTGGAGCTGGTGATCGAAAACGGCGCGGTGCGCGGCGTGGTGGTTGAGCAGGACGGCAAGCGCGTCACCGTGAAAGCCCGGCGCGGCGTGCTGCTCGCCACCGGCGGCTTCGGCGCCAACGAGAAGATGCGAGCGAAATACATCCCCACGCCCGAGCATCACTACTCGCTGCAGCCCGAAGGCAACGTGGGTGACGGCATCCGCATCGGCCTGGCCGCCGGGGCGGTGCACGACCCTGTGCATGCCGGTGACTGCATCTGGACGCCGGTCTCCGTGCTGCGCAAGCCGGACGGCAGTATCGTGAAGTACCCGCACATCTTCATCGACCGGGCCATGCCCGGCTGCATCGTCGTGGACCCGGGCGGCAAGCGCTTCGTCAACGAAGGCGCCTCTTACCAGACTTTCGTGGGCACCATGCACCAGCGCGGCCTGACCACGGTACACCTGATCGCCAACCGCGACTTCCTGCGCAAGTATGGGCTGGGACTGGCCCGGCCGGCGCCCTTTAGCGAACGCGCCTATGTGGAATCCGGCTACCTGATCGAGGCAGCCACGCTGGCCGAGCTGGCAGCGCGCATCGGTGTCGATGCGCGCCAGCTGGAAACCACGGTGCGCCGCTTCAACGAGGGCGCGCTGCGCGGCGAGGACCTGGAATTCGGCAAGGGCGCCGACGCCCATTCGAAGTTCCGCGGCGACCAGACCCACCAGCCCAACCCCAGCCTCGGGCCGATCGGCGACGGTCCTTACTACGCCGTCGCGCTGCACCCGGGCGACCTGAGCACCGTCGGCGGCCTGGACACCAACGGCAGCGCGCAAGTGCTGGCGGCCGACGGCACGCCAATCCAGGGGCTGTATGCCGCAGGGCTGGACATGAATTCAATGATGCGCGGCCGCTACCCCGGCGGCGGCTCCAGCATCGGCCCGGCCATGACCTTCGGCTACATCGCCGCGCGCCACATGGCACCGGGCACGGTCAGGGCCGACCAGCACGAACTGGAGGTGGCAGCATGATCGACTACGGACTGAAGGACCGGGTGATCTTCATCACCGGTGGCGGCTCGGGCATCGGCCGCGCCATCGCCTTGCTGGCGGCACGCGGCGGCGCCCGCGTCGCAGTCGCGGACGCCGTGGCCGAGCGCGCCACGCAGGTCGCCGCCGAACTGCGCGACCTGGGCATGCAGGCGATGGGTGAACTGCTTGACGTACGCGACTCGCAGACTTGCGACAACGTGGTCGCGCGCGTCGAGGAGCAACTCGGTCCGCTCGACGGCATGGTGGCCTGCGCAGGCATCTCACCGCCCTCGGCCGCCACCGATATGGGCGACGAAACCTGGTCGCGCTGCCTGGACGTCAACCTCACCGGCATGTTTCGCTCGATCCGTCCCGTCGGCCAGCGCATGGTGCAACGCAAGCGCGGCGCCATCGTGACGATCTCCTCGGTGGACGGCCTCGGCGGCCACGCCGGCCGCGCGCACTACAGCGCTTCCAAGCACGGCGTGATCGGTCTCACGCGCGCGTTGGCGATCGAATGGGGCCGCCATGGCGTGCGCGTCAACTCCGTCGCACCGGGCGTCGTCGACACGCCGCTGCTGCGCGCCAACATTCCGCCGGACCACCTGCAGTACGCGATGCTCGACCGCATCCCCATGGGTCGCCTCGCGCGCGCCGAGGAACAGGCCGGCCCGACGCTGTTCCTGCTGTCCGACGCCGCGAGCTATCTCACCGGCTCCGTGATGACCGTCGACGGCGGCACCTCGGCCGGCTACTTCACGCGCTGGAATGGCGCCGACCTCGGCTCGCGTGCGCTGCTCGAGGCTGGCGCCTACGGCGAACCCCAGTAACTCTTTTCAACACCTAGGCATCACCCATGAAAAACCTGTTCGACCTGCGCGGCGAGCGCATCCTCATCACCGGCACCGGCGGCGCCATCGGCGGCGCCACGGCGCGCGTCTGCTCGGCACTCGGCGCCGAGCTGATCATCACCGACCTGAAGGCTCCGACCGAACTTGCCAGCGAAATCGGCGCTCGCGCCGTCGCGCTCGACAACACGAAGCGCGACGACGTCAACGCCGTGTTCGCGGATGCCGGCCAGCTGGACGCCATGATCGACTGCAGCGGTTACTACGTGAAGGGCGACTGGCTCGACGGCGGCGACGAATGGGAAACGCTGCTCGCTCGCACCATGGACATCAACGTCAAGGGGCCGGTGAACCTGATCCGCGCCTGCATGCCGGCCATGATGAAGCGCGGCAGCGGCCGCATCGTGCTGACCAGCTCGATGGCCGCACGCAATGCGGGCTCCACGCTGGCGGTCGAGCCGGCCTATGCAGCTTCCAAGGGCGGTCTGCAGGCGCTGGTGCGTTACTTCGCGCGGCAGGCGGCGGCCCATGGTGTGGTCGTCAACGGCATCGCGCCGGGCCCGATCCTAACGCCGCTACTGGTCTCAGCCAACCAACCATTTGCCCTGGACAGTTACCCGATGAAGCGCTTTGGCCAGCCCGACGAGATCGGCTGGCCGGCGGCCTTCCTGGCCTCGCGCGGCGCCACCTTCACCACCGGCGCGGTGCTCGACGTCAACGGCGGCATGTGCTTCTCCTGACCGAAGTTCCGCGATGAGCAACCTCTCAGCCCTGTGGCAGCCGGTGCGCATCGGCCACGTCGAAACGCGCAACCGGATCTACCTGCCGGCCCACCAACCCAGCCTGCCGCCGCTGGAATACGGCGCCTACCTGGCCGAGCGCGCACGCGGCGGCGTCGGCCTGATCGTGACGCACGGCTTCCACGTGCACCCGGCCAGCGCGCGCGCTGGCGTCTCGCCCTGGGAGCCGGCCTGGGCCGACGCCGTGCACAAGTTCGTGGCGCCGGCCAAGTCGCTGGGCTGCCCGGTGTTCGTGCAGATCACGCACATGGGCGCCAGCGGCACGCGCCGCACCGACGACATGGACCTGTGGGGCTCGGTGCTCGCGCCCTCGGCGATTCCTTCGCCGGTGCACCGCGCCATGCCCAAGCCGATGGAAGAGGAAGACATTGCTGCGGTGATCGAAGGCTTTGCCTCCACGGCAGCCAACGTTCAGGCCGGCAGCGGCGACGGCGTGGAGATCCACGGCTCGCATGGCTACCTGCTCTCCAACTTCCTCTCGCCCTACTGGAACCGGCGTGACGACGCCTGGGGCGGCGACACGGCGCGCCGCGCCCGGCTGGCGGTCGAGATCGGCCGGGCGGTGCGCAAGCGCTGCGGCCCGAACTTCGTCATCGGCATCAAACTGAGCCTGGACGAATACCTGGGCGATGCCGGCACCAACCCGAATGAAACCGTGCGCGTAGTGCAGTTCCTGGAGCGCGAGCGCCTGTTCGACTACGTATGCATCTCGCACACCGACTACCACCAGAACCACAAGCTGGTGCCGCCCGCCTCTAGCGGCGAGACGGCGCCGCTGGCTGCCAATGCGAAGCTGGTGCGCGAGGCGCTGGCCGGCCGCATCCCGCTGCTGATCCAGGGCTCGGTGCGTGAACTGAACACGGCGGCGCAGATCGTGGAGCGCGGCCAGTCCGACCTAGTCGGGCTGGTGCGCGCCCACATCGCGGATCCCGAGATCGTCAACAAGGCGCGCGAGGGCCGCGCTGACGAAACCCGCCGCTGCGTCGGCGCCAACCAAGGGTGTTGGCGCCGCCTGGGCCAGAACCTGAGCTGCACGGTGAACCCGGCCGCCGGACGCGAACTGACTGTCGGCATCACCGTCGTGAAGGCCGCCGCCACGCCGCGCAAGCTGCTGGTGATCGGCGGCGGCCCCGGCGGACTCAAGTTCGCCGACACCGCCGCGTCGCTCGGCCACCAGGTCACGGTGTGGGAGCGCGGTGCGCGGCTGGGCGGCCAGGTACGGTACGCCGGCCAGTTGCCGGACTATGCGTCGTGGAATTTCCTGGTGGACGACCTCGAAGCCTCGCTGCGTCGGCGCAATGTGGACGTCCGCCTGAACACCGAAGCTTCTGCCGAAGCTGTGGCCACCTTCGGTGCCGACGAGATCGTCGTCGCCACCGGCGCGCGCTGGCAGACCAGTGGCTTCTCGACTTTTCGCACCGACCGAGATGCGATCCCGCAGGCGCGCGGTTCTCATGTGCTGGACCCCATCACAGCACTGGACAACATTGAAGCGTGCGGGCGCAAGGTGCTGGTCGTGGACGACAACGGCGACTACCTGCCGATAGGGCTAGCGCGCCTGCTGGCTGCGAGCGACCGCGAGGTCCTGATCGTGACGTCGGACGCGATGAGCGGCCGCAAGATGGAAGCCACGCTGGATTGGCCCTGGGTCATGCCGCGCGCGGCGCTAGCCGGCGTCAAGCTGCGCACATCGACGTTTGTCGAGCGCATCGAGGCGGGCCAGGTGGAACTGCGCAGCGCCTTGTCCGGCGCGGCCGAACGCATTGCCGCCGACACCGTGGTGCTGTGCATGATGCGCGAGAGCGAAGACTACCTGTACCACCAGCTCAAGGCCCGCGGCCTGAAGGTGCGACGCGTGGGCGACTGCATAGCGCCGCGCGAGGTGGACGACGCGGTGCTGGAGGGTTTCCGTGAGGCGCAAGCCGTCGGGGCGATCGCATGATCGACTTTCATTACGTACCCACGGGCAACAACCTCAAGATCGCGATCGCGCTGGAAGAACTGGGCCTGACCTACCGGCTGGTCAAGTACGACATGTACGCCGGCACCCATCTCACGCCCGAATTCCGCCAAATCAACCCGAACAGCAAGTTGCCGGCCATCGTCGACAGCGAGCCTGCCGACGCGGGTGAACCGCTGGCCGTGTTCGAGTCAGGGGCTATTCTTCTGTACCTCACCGAGAAAACGGGCAGGCTTCTGCCGGCGGAATGGCGCCGCCGGCAAGAGGCCCAGCAATGGCTGGTCTGGCAGGTGGCCGGCCTCGGCCCCATGTTCGGGCAGGCGAACCACTTCGTGCGCTACGCTCCGGCAGGCCAAGACTATGCGGTCGAACGCTACCTGCGCGAGGCCAGGCGGTTGCTCGAAGTGCTGGACCGCAGGTTGCGCGGCAGGGATTATCTTGCCGACGAATACAGCATCTCCGACATCGCCTGTTATCCGTGGGTATCCGGCACGCGCGGCATCGGCATCGAAGTGGCAGGGATGCCTTCCCTTGCAGCCTGGATCGAGCGCATCCGCGCGCGCCCCGCTGTCGAGCGGGCCGTCGCAGCAATCATGGACGCCGATCGGTCGAAGTACATACAAACGCGGCCCAGCCTCACGCCGCAGGAATGGTCAAACCTCTTCGGCGACCGTTTGCTCGCGGCCGCCAGGGATGAACAGTAAGTATCGTTTGGGCCCCAGAAATTGCGGCAGCCGTCCGTCGCGATGCTGGCGCGAAGTCGAACGCAACGCGGATCGGATGATCCGCGATTGCGTTTCCGGTAGGTGGCTGCGTTCATCGGGATAGGGGCCAAGCATCGCTGACCGGGCCCCTCCCACACCGCCCGATCGGCTCGCAGCTTCGCTCCACGCTTCCGCTCCGCGATCAGTCGCCCTCTCGCAATTGCGCTTCGCTTGCGTATCGCTGTGATCAACTCGCGGGAGGACTTGCACCTTGGGCGCACAAGAAAAAGGCCGCTTTCGCGGCCTTTCCATTTATCGGCGCGGTCGCGTTTCAGCGCTCGACGGTGATCAGCTCGGACATCGGCACCCAGCTCTTGCCGTCGAACTTCACCAGCCTCGCCTGGCGGATCGGGTAGTAGTCGTCGGGCCGGTAGTTCACCGTCATGCCAGGCAGCAGCATGCCCAGCTCCACGTCCTTCAGCGTCGTGACCTGCTTGAGCAGGTTCTCGCGCGTCAGGTTGTCGCCACATCGCGCGAGCGCCAGCGCCGCCAGCTTCGCGCCCATGTAGGTGTACACCGAGGTCGTGTCGCCCGGATTGTCGTCGGGCAGGTATTTCTTGAAGAAGGCCAGATAGTCCTGCACGGCCTTGTCGTCTTTCCAGCGCGGGTCAAAGGGCGACTTGAACCAGGCCGAGGAAACCAGCCCTGTCGAGTTGTCCAGGCCGGCCGGCGTCAATACGCCGCTGATCGAGCTGGAGACGTAGGCAACGACGAAGAACGGCTTCCAGCCGATCGCGCCGACCTTGCGGATGGCTTGCGCGCCCGCTTTGTTGGAGGTGAAGACCATCAGCGTGTCGGCGCCGGAGGCGTGCAATTGCAGGATCTGCGAGTCCACCGTCGGATCGGAGACCTCCGCACTCGCTTCCTTCACGATCATCTGGTCGGCCTTGGGGCCGAGCGCCTCACGGAAGCCCTTGATGTAGGACTTTCCCACGTCGTCGTTCTGGTACAGCACAGCGATCTTGGCGTTTGGGCGGTTCTGCAATAAGTACTTGCCGTAGATGCTGCCTTCGATGTTGTAGGCGAAGGAGAAGGGCACGGTCCATGGCGTGGCCTTGGCATCGTGCAGACCAGGGCTGGAGGCATAGAACAGCAACTGCGGCACCTTCCTCGCATTCAGGTATTTCTGCACCGAGGTCTGGGCCGCGGTGCCCATGGAATTGACCATGGCAAGCACGTGCTCGCTTTCCACAAGCTTGCGCGTCGCTTCGACGGTCTTGGGGGGGCTGTAGGCGTCGTCCAGCGACAGCAGATTGATCTTGCGCCCGTTGATGCCGCCCTGGGTCTCGTTGAGCATCTTGAAGTAGGCCACCGACATGCGGCCGACCATGGAATAGGCCGAACCGGGGCCACTGTAGGCCACGGTCTGGCCGAGCTTGATCTCGGTGTCGGTGACGCCGGGGCCGTAGTTCTTCTGGGCGTGCGCCGGCAGTGCCGTGGCGATGGCAGCGCCTGCCAGCAGGCCGATGAGGGAAGAGCGCATGAAGTCTCCTGGGGTTGTACGGGGTGAATGTTCCGGCGCGGTCCGCTCCGGATACAACGCAAGTAAACCAAGCGGCGCGGTCCGCGTCTGTCCCTATATGGCGTGACAGGGTTTGCCCTTGTGCCGCCAAGCCCCCTCCGCAGGGGACATACGTTGCGCACCGCGGCTCCTAGAGTCCTTTGTCCATGGACACCATCAATGTACGGTCGCTAATGACGATGACGGCCTGGGCAGACACCAGTACGGCCAACCACATCGGAAACGTACCTGCAGGCTATGCTCGGCGCGTCACCTTTGTGACCGGCGGCACCTTCGAAGGCGAGCGGCTGCGCGGCCGCGTGCTGCCCGCCGGTGGCGACTTCCTCATCCTGCGACCCGACGGCGCGATGCACTTGGACGTGCGTCTGGTGCTGGAAACCGACCAAGGCGAGCTGATCTACATAACCTACGTGGGCCGCCGCTACGCGCCGCCCGAGGTCATGGCCAGGTACGTCGGCTCCGAAGCTGTCGATGCAGACGCGGAATACTTCCGCACGCTTGTGCAGTTCGAATGCGCTTCACCGCGCCTGCTGTGGCTGAACAACCTAATGGCTGTGGGCTTCGGCAGTCGCAGCGCCAGCGGCGTGACTTACCGGATCGTCGAGATTCTTT
This sequence comes from Rhodoferax sp., assembly GCA_031291295.1. Classification (GTDB taxonomy): domain Bacteria; phylum Pseudomonadota; class Gammaproteobacteria; order Burkholderiales; family Burkholderiaceae_C; genus Rhodoferax_A. The sequence continues at coordinate 68,643 of JARLJI010000113.1, forward strand.
GATCAGCCGGAGTCTAGCCGCCCGGGTCCCCGCAGCAGGGGACATACGCGGGGGGTGCGATCGCCTAAATTTGTCCAGAACATCTTCCCGAGGAGTCCTCGCATGACCACCGAAACCGTCGAACTGCGCGATACGCCTGTTCTGGACATCGATCCCTATTCGATCGAAGTGCTGCGCGACCCCTACCCCTTCCACCAGGCGCTGCGCGAAGCCGGCCCCGTGGCATTGATCAAGCCGCACGGCGTGTACGCCGTGGGCCGGCATGCCGAGGCGAAGACCGTGCTGGCCGACTACGCGCGCTTCAGCAACGCGGGCGGCATCGGCATCCAGGACATCCGCAAGCCCGGCGAGTTCCGCATCCCCAGCCGGCTGCTGGAGACTGACCCACCGAATCACACGGGCATCCGCGCCGTGGTGACGCGCGTGCTCTCGCCACTGGTGATCCGCCGCTGGAAGGAAGGCTTCGAGCAGAAGGCAGCCGCCATGGTCGAACGGCTGATCGAGCGGCGCGAGTTCGACGGCGTGGAGGATTGCGCCGAGGCGTTCATCCTGGCAGCCTTTCCGGCCGCAGTCGGCGTGCGCTTGCCGCGCACCGAAACGCTTGCCATCGGCGAGATGCGCTTCAACCAGAGCGGGCCGCACAACGAGCTGACCCGGCGCGCGCTGGAGAGGGCCCAGCCGTACCTGCAGTGGTTCGAGGAAAGCGTACAGCGCCAGAGCGTGCTGCCCGACTCCATCGCCGAACTGTTGTTCAAGGCCGAGGACGCGGGCGAGCTCGACGAAGGCGTGGCCTCCAACATCGTGCGCAGCTTCGTGGGCGGCGGCACCGATTCGACCATCGCCGGCGTCGGCTTCACGCTCAACCAGCTGGCGCGCCACCCCGACCAGTGGCAACGCGTGCGCAGTGATCCGGCCAAGGTCAAAGCCGCGTTCGAGGAGGGCATCCGGTTCGAGTCGCCGTTCCAGGTGACCTACCGCACCACCACCGGTGAAACGGAACTGTCCGGCCTGCGGCTTGAGCCCGACACCAAGATCGGCGTCTTCCTCGGCGCCGCCAACCGTGACCCGCGTCATTGGGACGAGCCTGACCGCTTCAACATCGACCGACCGCAGCTGGCCGGCAACCACGTGGCCATGGGCACCGGCCTGCACGCTTGCGTCGGCCAGATGATCGCGCGGCTGGAGTCGGAGGCCCTGATCGGCGCGCTGGCCAAGCGGGTCAAGACCATTTCCCTGGCCGGGGAGGCCAGCTATCGGCCGGTTAACCAGATGCGTATGCTCGACAAGCTGCCGCTGCGGATCGAACCCGCCTGATTCCCGCTTTTCTTCTACCGCGGCGCGGCCCGGGCGACTCGCGCGCTGCGGCCGCGCCTTGCATTGGGACCCCATGAGTTCATCCAACCTCTCCGCATCCCTGGGCCCGCTCGCCGGCCTGAAAGTCCTCGAGATGGGGCAGCTCATTGCCGGCCCATTCGCCGCCAAAACGCTGGCCGACTTCGGGGCCGACGTCATCAAGGTCGAGCCGCCCGGTGCGGGCGATCCGCTGCGCAAATGGCGCTTGCTCAAGGACGGCACCTCCGTGTGGTGGCAGGTGCAATCACGCAACAAGCGCTCGGTCGCACTCGACCTGAAAGACACCGCAGCACAGGAGATCGTGCGCAAGCTCGCCTCGGAATCCGACGTGCTGATCGAGAACTTCCGCCCTGGCGCGCTGGAGGGCTGGGGGCTAGGCCCGGACGTGCTGCTGGCAGCGAATCCGCGGCTGATCGTGTTGCGCGTCAGCGGCTACGGCCAGACCGGACCCTACCGCGACCGCCCGGGCTTCGGCGTGGTCGCCGAGGCGATGGGCGGCCTGCGCCACCTCACCGGCGAGCCGGGACATGTGCCGGTGCGGGTGGGCATCTCCATCGGCGACACGCTGGCGGCGCTGCACGGTGTGATCGGCATCTTGATTGCCCTGCAGGAGCGACATCGCTCGGGCCTGGGACAAGTGATCGACGTGGCGCTGTACGAGGCGGTGTTCAACTGCATGGAGAGCCTGCTGCCGGAATACAGTGCGTTCGGCGCGGTGCGAGGCCCTGCCGGCAGCGCCCTGCCCGGCATCGCGCCCAGCAATGCCTACCTGTGCCGAGACGGTGGCTATGCCCTGATCGCCGGCAATGGTGACAGCATCTTTCGCCGCCTGATGGCGGTGATCGGGCGAGCCGATCTCGCGGCCGATCCGGCACTGGCCGACAACGCCGGCCGCGTCGCACGCGTCGCCGAACTGGACGCGGCGATCGGCACCTGGACCGTGCAGCGCGACGTGAAGGAAGTGCTGGCCGCGCTAGACGAAGTCGGCGTGCCGGCCGGACGCATCTACACCGTGGCCGACATCGCGGCCGACCCGCATTACCAGGCGCGCGGTATGCTGGACGGCGTCACCATGGACGATGGCACGAAGCTGACCGTGCCCGGTGTGGTGCCCAAGCTCTCGCGCACCCCCGGCGGCCATCGCCGCAACGCGCCAGCCATCGGCCAGGACACCGGTGCGGTGCTGACCGAAATAGGGCTCACGCCGGACCAGATCGCAGAACTGAAACGCCGCGGCGTGGTGGCCGGAGGAACGCAATGACCCGCATTTTCTGCAACGAGGTCGTCACCCGCGACGGCTTCCAGATGGAACCAGAGTTCGTCCCCACCGACGCCAAGGTCGCCCTGATCGACGCGCTGTCCGAATGCGGCTACGCCAAAATCGAGGTGACCTCGTTCACTTCCGCTAGGGCGATTCCGATGCTGCGCGATGCCGAGGAGGTGATGGGCCGCATCCGGCGCGTTCCCGGGGTCGAGTACGCGGTGCTGGTGCCCAACCTGCGCGGCGCCGAGCGCGCGCTGGAGTCGCGGGCCGACGAACTTAATCTGGTGATGTCGGCCTCCGAGTCACACAACCAGGTCAACCTGAGCATGAGCCGCGCACAGAGCTTCATCGCGCTCTCGGAAGTGGTTCGCGTGGTGGCCGGCCGCACGGCGATCAACGTTTCGATTTCCACGGCGTTCGGCTGCCCCATGGAAGGCGACGTTCCCGCGGAGGACGTGCTAGGCCTGGCCGAGCGCTTCGCCGGCATGGGCGTGCGCGGCATCACCGTGTGCGACACGACCGGCATGGCGCATCCCTCGCAGGTGGGCGCCCTGTGCGAGGCGATGCAGCGGCGCCTGCCGGCTTCGATGCAGCTGACCCTGCATTTCCACAACACGCGGGGCATGGGCCTGGCCAACGTGCTGGCCGCGGTGCAAAGCGGCGTGGTGCGCCTGGATGGATCCCTGGGCGGCCTGGGCGGCTGCCCCTACGCGCCGGGTGCCAGTGGCAACATCGCCAGTGAAGACGCGATCCACATGCTGCAGGCCATGGGCCATGACACCGGCGTGGAACTGGAGCGGCTGCTGGCCGTGGCCAGCGGGCTCCCCGCCATCGTCGGCCACGGCGTGCCCTCCCAGGTCAGCAAGGCAGGGCCGATCTGGCGCCTGCATCCGGCGGCATCGCAGGCCACCTCTTAAGGACAAACCACGCATGCAAGCAGCCTTCTATCAGCAGCAAGGACCGGCCTCCGAGGTCTTCACGTTCGGCGAGCAGCCGACGCCCCAGCCAGGACCGGGCGAGGTCCGGGTGCGCCTGCGCGCCTCGGGCGTCAACCCGTCGGACTGGAAGACCCGTAAGGGCGGCGGCAACAGGCGGCTGTTCGCCCCGCTGGTGATTCCCCACAGCGATGGGGCTGGCGACATCGACGCCGTCGGAGATGGCGAGCCAGCCAGTCGAATTGGCGAGCGGGTCTGGATCTGGAACGGACAATGGCAGCGAGCCTTTGGCACGGCGGCACAATACATCGCTCTACCCTCCTCGCAGGTTGTTCCCATGCCCGCCACGCTCGGTTACGCCGAAGGCGCCTGTCTCGGCATCCCGGCGCTGACAGCGATGCAAGCGGTGCGCCTGGCGCAGGTGGGCCCCGGAATGCGCGTGCTGGTCGCGGGTGGCGCCGGAGCCGTAGGTCATTACGCGGTGCAGATCGCCAAGGCCAGAGGGGCGACGGTGTTCGCCACCGTCAGCAGCGCAGCCAAAGCGGCGCACGCCCGCGCCGCTGGCGCGGACCATGTGATCGACTATCGCCGTGAAGACGTTGGCGCCCGGATCAAGGCGTTGAACGACGACCAGGGCGTGGACGCCGTGATCGAGGTGGACCTCTGCGCCAATGCGGCGCTCTACCCTGCAATCCTCAAGGCCCACGGCACCGTGGTGGTCTATGGTATTTCGACCAACGAGACCAGGCTGCCGAGCCTGTGGCTGATGCAAAACAGCATCGCCATCCGCTTCTTCATGATCTACGACATCTCGCAGCAGGACCGCGAGGCCGGTTTGACCGAACTCGATGCGCTGCTGCGCGCGGACTGGCTCCAGCACACCATTGGGCTGCGGCTCCCCTTGGCTGAGGCAGCTCGCGCGCACGAGCTCCTCGAGCAAGGATCGGTCATGGGCGGTGTGGTGCTCGACATCGATTAGCGCGCTCCAGGCAGTCAAGCTGTTTGAGCTCAGCCAGAGGGGCCGGGAGAAGCCAAAAGAACAAGGCTGAATACGGGCGCTCTGGGATGCCATGGAACGCCGGTGGATGAATCGTTGCCGGCAATGCTAGACACCATGGTCGCCGCCCCTCGGGTAGGCGGCCGGTCTCCGACATCGTAGATTGCGTCCAAAGACGTGGGGCTACATGCTGTGACTTGCGTCGTCAGCAACAAGAGACCGACCATGGAAGAGCGTAGCAAGATTCACGTGGGTTTGGACGTCCACAAGGACAGCATCAGCGTGGCGGCGGCCGAGCCGGCCCGGGGCGCCCGGGCGCTTGATCGGCAAGGTCACGCACGACGTGAACAAGTTGCTCAAGGTGCTGGCCAAGGTCGGTACCGCCGAGCAACTGCACATCGTGTACGAGGCTGGCCCGACGGGCTTCGGACTGCAGCGTGCCCTGAAGGCCAAGGGCTACATCTGCGAAATCATTGCCCCGTCGCAGATTCCGCGACGTCCCGGCGACCGCGTCAAGACCGAAACACGCGGCAGCGTTCAATTGGCCGAGTGCTCGCGCGCCGGCCAGTTGAGCGCCGTGTGGATCCCCGATCCAGACGACGAAGCGATCCGTGATCTGTCGCGGGCGCGCGAAGACGCGGTCAACAGTCGCGCCCAGGCCCGCCACCAGCTTAAGGGCTTCTTGCTGCGCCACGACGTGCGCTACACCGTAATAGTCCGACGAACGCCGTCGTTGACGACCAGTCCCAAGTAGGTCAGATGTCCATGACATGACGCAGCATGGCAAACGGGACACGCCAGCCGGCGCCGCCTTCACAATCGACCGATGCCGTGCGCTGATTGATGCGGGTGATGGTTCCCACTTAGGGCTGCAGATATTTGTCGGTGAACGAGACCTTGTCGCCACGGCGGAAGTCCTCTGGGCCGGGCTTGTGCACCGGCGTTTGATTGACCGTGGGTGCTGGGCTTTCGACCCGCTCGCTGGCGTCCCCCGGGTCGATGGCGGCGTACGACATCTTCCACTGCGAACGGGTACCGTCCTCGTGCACCGTCACCTGGTCCCCCTTCATCGCCACGACCTTGCCTGAGCGCATGTGGCCCGAGCGCCCATCCATGAATCGCACCGATTTGCCAAGGTTGAGCCGATTGAGTACCGCGACGATGCGCTTTGGGTCGGCCAGCAACCGGTCAATGATGGTGGAGAGCTCGAACAGTTCGAGGCTGCTGGCGTTTGACAGTGCCTCTATCAGCTTGGCGTCATTCATGACGACCATTGTGCCAATGGCACAGCACCGTCAGGCCGCCCGACGCACGGGCTCCGGGGACTGTCGCAGTTGCTCTGCCACCACCCACGGCAGCAACTCATCGATGCGGTTGCTCGGGTGCTCGGCGATGCGCTCCAGCACATGGCGCAGATAGGCCCATGGATTCAAACCGTTGAGCCTGGCGGTGCCCAGCAGACTGTAGATCACGGCGGCACGTTCACCCCCGCTGTCCGAGCCCAGGTGCAGGTAGTTCTTGCGCCCGATGGCCACACCGCGCAAGGCCCGCTCGGCGATGTTGTTGTGCGCCTCCATGCGCCCGTCGTCCACGAATCGGGTCAACGCCCGCCAGTTGCTCATCGAGTAGCCAATGGCTGTCGCCATGGGCGACTTGGCCGAGACCTGTGCCAATGTGGCGCTCATCCAGCGCTGCAATTCGTCCAGTATCGGGCGCGTTCGACGCCTTCGCTGGCGACCTCGCTCTTCGGGTGACTGGTGACCTTCTCGTGCGGCACCTCCAGATCTTCCATGAAGCGCAGCAGCACGGCCCCGGCGGCGAACGCCTCGTTGCACTCGAACAGGTCGATGTCCTTCGGAGCCATACCCGCGCGTTTCAGCGCGGCGCGCGCGGCAGGCGCCGGGCCCGTCAGCATGATGGTGGGCTCGGCGCCCACGGTGCCGAAACTGCGTACTTTCGCGCGTGGCTTCACGCCCAGCTGCCTGGCCATGTCCGCGCTGGCCAGCAGCACGGCCGAGGCGCCGTCGACGATGCCCGAGGCGTTGCCCGCGTGGCGCACGTGTTCGATGGCGGCGAGCTGCGGGTAGCGCTGCAGCGCCATAGCGTCGAAGCCCATCTTCTCGCCCATCACCGTGAAAGACGGCTCGAGCCTGGCCAGCGATTCCATCGTGGTGTCGCCGCGCACGTGCTCGTCGTGCGCCAGCACCGTGAGGCCGTTGACCTGGCGCACCGGCACGACGCTGCGGGCGAAGCGGCCTTCGGACCAGGCCGCGGCGGCGCGCTGCTTTGCACAGCGTAGGCGTCCACGTCGCGGCGGCTGTAGCCGTTCAGGGTGGCGATCAGGTCGGCCGACACGCCCTGCGGCACGATGCGGTTGGGGATGGTGACCTGCGGGTCGGTGACCCAGGCGCCACCGCCCACGAACATGGGGACGCGCGACATGCTTTCCACGCCGCCTGCGATCATCAGCTCGGACTGGCCGGCCATGACCATGGCCGAAGCGAAATTTCAGGCTTCCAGACCCGAGCCGCAAAAGCGGTTGACCTGGATGCCCGGCACGTGCGAGAAGCCGGGAGCGGCGAACGTGACCGCCTTGGCGACATCCGAGACCTGTTCGAGCGAGGGTTCGCCGCAGCCGAGGATGACGTCGTTCACCAGTTCCGGCGCGAACCCATTGCGTTCGCGCAGGGCGGTGAGCAGGCCGGCCGCCACTTGCCCACCGTGGCCTTGGTCAGCTTCAGTCGAGCAGCGATCGCGCTGTTGGCCTCGCCTTCGGCGCTGCTCAGCACGATGCGCGCTCGCGTTACCAAAGCGACTGGCAACGAACGACTGCGTACGAACGAAGCAAGCTGCGCTCGCTCATCATCCGTCACCACCAGTTCTGCTGTCTTCGGCCTGCTTCTTGTCATCGCGGTATCTCCATCCCAAAGATACCGCACCAGGAAGCATTATTTATGCCAGTTATCCACTGGACGGAACACTAGCTTGATATAACCCATTGCAGTTCCCTCCCTGCCGGACTGCTCCAAACGATGCCGTCAGTGCACAGCGGCGTACATGATCTTTTCGTCGGTAGCCTCGACCGCTGAGAACTCTTCCACGACCTTGCCCATTCTGGAAACCAGGATGCGGTCAGACAGGGCTATGACTTCTGGCAGATACGAGGAGATTACGACTACTGCCTTGCCCTCGTCAGCGAGTCGATTGATGATCTGATGGATTTCGGCAATTGTGCCGACGTCGACCCCGCGCGTCGGCTCATCGAAAATAATGAGGTCCGGTTGCTGGACCAAAGACTTTGCAATCACCACTTTCTGCTGATTGCCGCCGGATAGTTCTACCACCTTGGCGTCCTTGTCCACAGCTCTGACGTTCAAGCCCGCGATCCAGCGCTTGCTCACCTCGCCCTCCTCACGCCTTGAGATCCAGGTTCGCTTGCCGCGAAGCTTCGCAAGAAGCCCGACGTACACGTTGCGCGAGATAGTCATGGTCTCGAAGAACCCCTCGACCTTTCGATCCTCCGTTACGTAGGCAATGCCGTCTTGCACTGCTTTGGCAGGTACGGCGTAGCGCACCGGACGTCCGTTCAATATGACCTGCCCCCCATGCATGAAGTCGCGCTTTATCAGTCCCGCAACGACCTTGAACGTCTCCGTGCGCCCGGCACCGACAAGACCGAACACACCAGTCACTTGCCCCGCAAAAACGGAAAACGAGTTGTTCTTGACCAGCGCCGACATGCGCAAATTCTCCACTGAAAGAACACGTTTGCCGGGTCGGCGCGCCTTGCGTTCACGTTTTGCATAAAACGTCCGTGAGAGATCGCGACCAACCATCGCCTTGACAACGCTGGTAAGGTCGAACACTCGCGTCTCGTCTGTCACAATGTGCTTGGCATCGCGCAATACTGTGATCCGATCAGTAATCGCCAGAGCATCCTCAACGGCGTGGGTAATAAAAATGATGGCAACTCCTCGGGCTTTCAGACTGGCCACGAGTTTGAAAAAATATTCCTTCTCCTCAGGCGTAAGCGTAGCAGTTGGCTCATCGAAGATGATGACTCTCGCATTGTGCAGGACCGCTCGCGCGATCTCAACCATCTGCTTCTTCGCGGCGCCCAATGCTGAAACAATTGTCGCAGGATCGACATCGAAATTCAGGAATTGGAGTAGCTGCTGTGCCGCAATATTGACGCCCCGAAGTCGGTTGAAGAATCGCTCTTGGCCCAGATAGAGATTCTGTGCGACTGAAATCGTCGGGACCAAGCTCGTTTCCTGAAACACCATCGCGACGCCGCACTCTAGAGCCTCGCGAGGGGATTTCGGCGCGACTAGCTTTCCACTGATCCAGATCTCACCAGAAGTCAGTTCAATGACCCCCGCCATCGACTTTGCCAACGTGGACTTGCCAGCACCGTTCTCGCCGAGAAGGCCGTGAACCTCGCCAGGCCGCAACGAGAAGTCGATACCATCGATGGCCGCAACGCCACCGTACAGCTTGCGCGCGCGACGTATTTCGATCGCGGGTGTACTTTTCTCTGAGTTCATGGCGTTACCTTCATCTCGGCTTTCTCGACCTCAAGGCGCAGCAGTAACTTCGCACCCTTACTCAGCATATACAGGTAGCGACCAACCTCCACGGCGGCGACGATGCCGTGGAAAGTGCCGCCAGCACGACTATGGAATGAATACCGGGGCAGCCCGTTCGCATCCAGTCGAACCACCAATCCATAGGATCTCGGCGGCGCCCACGGCTTCACAACTCCCACCTGTTTCAGACCGGCATACTGCAAAGGCTCGTGGAAACTCCTCCATGTGCTCAGCTGGGGAGAGATCCATAGATCAGGATCCACGGTATCAATCATGCGCTGTCGATAGGCAGGCTCCCGCAGCACAAATTCAACGAGTTGGGTACGACAGCAGAAGACGGTCATCCAGTATCCGCCCCCGCTTGCGGGCGTCAACCGTGAAGGATATCCAGGCAATTGCCCTATCACCTCTTGGACCTCCCCGGAGGCAAGGACTACCGACAAACGGTGGCGCCAACTCTCGCTCACAAGTAGTGAGCCCTTGAATGCAGCCGCTCCGAAGGCGTATCCGAGACCATCAGCGATCTGGCTTGATCCGCCGGTGGACAAGTCGAGCGCACATACGCGGCCGGCTCGGTTCGACTCCATCAAGTCATGACGCCATTGCGTGTAGGGCCGTAGCGCGCTTCCGTCGGTGACGATGAGGCGATCGCCGTCTGTGACCAGCGCATTTGCAGCATGCAGTCGGCGTCCGTTGACTTCCGTGAAGCGTCGTCCGTCGAAATGGCCGCCCATCACCCGGACTTCAGAGCCTTCCAGCGCGACTGCAAAGCCGCCCTGGACGCAAGCGAGTCCGGTAATCGGCCGTCCGACATCGAGTACCCGTTCGCGCACCCCGTCATCGCTGACGCGAATCACCGTTGAGCCATCCGCCAGATAGAGGCTGCGTCCGTCCGTCGCTAAGTCTTCAGGTTGCTCTAGCGAGCAGCAGACTTCAGCCTCCTGAAGCAACTGATTGGGCTTCAATGCACCGTCGAAGACCGGGGCCGGAATCACCGCGGAGCCTCTTCCAAATGACCTGTCTTGCCAGCGACGTAGGGTCTTCATCATGCCGATTTCCTCCAACGATGCTCGTAGTGCATGAAATCCGGATCGAAGGTCCCGTCCGGTAGCTTATAGCGGCCAATCCGATTGTTGGTCAGCCCTCCGAGATAGAGCCAGCCCTTGTGCTCGCGCATTGACGTGATCATTGGATGGTTGACCGCCCCGTGATCCCACAACGTCTCCAGCACTTTCCCCTCCAAGCTGAATTTCAGCACGCAGCCGTTGTTGACCTGAGGGATTAACCATTCGTCAGATGGAAGACGCTGTGTCATGCGCCTTCGGAAAACCGACCTCACATTGGGAGACACGACCGGCGAAGGCGGCAGCGCGAGATATGTCGGACTGACGTAAATGTTACGGATAACCCGCTGCCGATTCTTGTTCCACCGAATATCGATCGCAGCGGCAACGATCAGCGTCGCAGCTAGAACCATATTGGTGACGCCACCGGGCACTGACGCGGACGTCAGCCCATTGACAATCAATAGAACAATCATCATTCCGACCAATGCCTTCGTGACCGATCCTTTTCCTCCACCCAGACTCACGCCACCCAAGATGGTCGCCGTCAAGACAGTCAGCGCCGAGGATCGCAGGACGATTCGACAGGCAAACGCCAAACCGGTTGCCGATGCCCTGTATCAGTGGCTGTTATTGCAACGAAGCAAGGTCACCGACGGCTCGGCGACGGCAAAAGCATTGGATTACAGCCTCAAACGCTGGGCGGCGCTGACGCACTACCTGTATGACGGTCAAGTACCTATAGACAACAATTGGTGCGAGAACCAAATCCGCCCGGTCGCATTGGGAAGAGGTAATTGGCTTTTTGCAGGGTCACTGCGCGCCGGTCAACGTGCCGCCGCTGTGATGAGCTTGATCCAAAGCGCAAAGATCAATGGGCATGACCCGTATGCCTACATGAAGGACATCCTCACCCGGCTGCCAACCCAACAGAACAGCCAGATCGAGGATCTGCTTCCGCACCGCTGGACGCCACAACCCTAAAAGCTACCAGGCAGTCAACCTGTGTTGCCTGGTTGCTTACGATGTGTCGGCGTGCTATACCGGATCGCCATCACAGCGGTTGTGTCGGTACTTGGTGGCGCAGCGCGGCTTTTTCAGTACGAGCCTGGGACGCTGGTGCTCTGAGTACACGATGTCGTCGCCAGTCATTGAATACGATCGGAATCAGTCAGCAGCCTTGCATTTGCTTCAATGCGCTTGATGGTCAGACTTGGATGAGCCGGGGACGGCTTGTACAGCTTCCTCAAACAATGCTTGTGTACAAGCATCCTCGCTGGACGACGCAACTTGACGGCAGTAAATCCAATGCTCCTGCGGAACATCGGCCCCGGAACGGACCGCCATCGCCAGACGGACCACAGACAAACGACCATGACCAAAACTGATGCTCCGCGCGAGGAGCCGCAGTGCGGCGTCTTTGGCGAGTGAAACGGATTCCGTGGACGCATTGTTGTCACGTCCATTTGCTACCACCCGTTTCATCGTTCGAATCATCTCCCTAGACATGTCAGAGTTTCCTCACTTGCATTCACATATTGCGCCGGTACTGCCCGCCGACCTCGAACAGCGCATTCGTGATCTGGCCCAGCGAGCACACGCGCACGGCCTGCATCAGCACCTCGAACACGTTTTTGTTCTCAATCACGGCGAGCTGCAGTTTCTTCAGCATGGCCGGTGACTCCTTGGCGTGGCGCTGGTGGAAGTCGGCCAGCCGTTTCAGCTGACCCTGCTTTTCCTCGTCGGTGCTGCGCGCCAGCTCCAGCTTGTCCTGCACGGCATCGCCATGCGGGTTGCGGAAGGTGTTCACGCCCACGATCGGCAGCTCGCCGGTGTGCTTGAGCATCTCGTAATGCATGCTCTCGTCCTGGATGCGCCCGCGCTGGTAGCCGGTTTCCATGGCACCTAACACACCGCCGCGCTCCGCGATGCGTTCGAACTCCAGCAGCACCGCTTCTTCGACCAGCTCGGTCAGCTCTTCGATGATGAAGCTGCCCTGGTTCGGGTTCTCGTTCTTGGCCAGGCCCCATTCGCGGTTGATGATGAGCTGGATCGCCATCGCGCGGCGCACCGAGTCTTCAGTCGGCGTGGTGATGGCCTCGTCGAAGGCGTTGGTGTGCAACGAGTTGCAGTTGTCGTAGATCGCGATCAGCGCCTGCAAGGTGGTGCGGATGTCGTTGAACTGGATCTCCTGGGCGTGCAGGCTGCGCCCGCTGGTCTGGATGTGGTACTTGAGCTTCTGGCTGCGCTCGTTGGCGCCGTATTTGTCCTTCATCGCGACGGCCCAGATGCGCCGCGCCACGCGCCCCATCACGGTGTACTCGGGGTCCATGCCGTTGCTGAAGAAGAAGCTCAGGTTGGGGGCGAAATCGTCGATGTGCATGCCGCGCGCCAGGTACGCCTCGACAAAGGTGAAGCCGTTGGACAGCGTGAAGGCGAGCTGGCTGATCGGGTTCGCGCCGGCCTCGGCGATGTGGTAGCCG
>JARLJI010000114.1 GCA_031291295.1 Rhodoferax sp.
ACAGCCGAACTGGTGCTGCACGGACAGACCGCGCTGAACAAGGACTACACGACTCAGGCCGAAGTCCAGTTTTCACGGTTCAACATCGGCGCGCTGCTCAAACTGGCCCACGTCAAGGGCCTGAGCGGGGAGTCTTCGCTGGCTGGCAAGCTAACGGTGGAAGGCCCCCTGGCGCGGCCGGAGCAAATGCGCGGCGAGGCCCGCATCCAGGAGGCGGAGGTTACGGTTTCGGGTGTGCATCTGCGCAGCCAGGGCGGCCTGCACGCCACCATGGCCAACTCCCGCATCGCACTCGACCCGGTGCACGTGACCGGCGAAGAGACCGACCTGCGCGCGCAGGGCAGCCTGTCGCTGAAAGACAAGCGGCAACTGGACTTTGCCGCCAGCGGCTCGGTGAATCTGAAGCTGGCGCAGACGCTCGATCCCGACCTGTCCGCGAGCGGAACCACGACCTTCCAGGTGGAAGCGCACGGTCCGCTGAGCAATCCCGGCCTGCAGGGCCGCATTGACCTGCAAGGCGGTTCCTTGGCGCTGGAAGACGTGCCCAACGGTCTCAGCCAGATGCATGGCACGCTGGAGTTCAACCAGAACCGGCTTGAGGTCAAGTCGCTGACCGCCATGAGCGGCGGCGGCCTGCTCAGCGTGGGCGGCTATCTGGCCTATCAGCACGGCCTTTATGCCGACCTGTCGGTTACCGGCAAGGGGATTCGCATTCGCTATCCCCAGGGGGTCAGTTCCCAGGCCGATGCCACGCTGCGGCTGCAAGGCTCGCAGAACAACCTGCTGCTGAGCGGCGACGTGCTGGTAACCCGCTTCACGGTCAGTCCCGACCTGGATATTGCGGCGCTGGCCACGCAGACCACCGGGGTGCAGACCTATGCGCCGCCAGACGCTCCGTCGAACCACTTCCGCCTCGACGTGCACCTTCAGTCGTCGCCGCAGTTGAACTTCCAGAATGCCTATGCCAAGCTGGCCGGCAACATGGACCTGCGGCTGCGCGGCACCCTGGCTTCGCCGTCGCTGCTGGGGCGCGTCTCCATCACCGAGGGCTCGGCCCTGATTGCCGGAACCCGCTACGATCTGGAGCACGGCGACGTCTTTTTCACCAACCCCATCCGCATTCAGCCGTCGGTGGACCTGAACGCCTCCGCCCGCGTGGAGGACTACGACATTACGCTGGGCCTGCATGGAACGCTGGACAAGCCGGTCATCACCTACCGCAGCGATCCTCCGCTGCCCGAGGCCGATGTGGTCGCGCTCCTAGCGCTGGGTCGCACCGAGAGCCAGCAGCGCATCTATACGCAACAGCAACTGCAGGCAGGCGCCAATCCCACCACCGACGCCCTGCTGGGCGGAGCGCTGAACGCGACAGTAAGCAGCCGCGTGCAGAAGTTGTTCGGTGCGGGGTCGGTGAAGGTGGATCCCAACTACCTGGGCGCGCTGGGCAACTCCACTTCGCGGATCATCGTGGAAGAGCAACTGGGCCGCAACCTGACGCTGACCTACGCCACCAATGTGAATACCACCGGTCAGCAGTTGATCCAGGCTGAAGTGGCCATCAACCGGCATGTTTCGCTGCTGGTGGCGCGGGATGAGTCGGGCGTGTTTTCGATGGTCATCAAGGCCACGCGGCGCTACAAGTAGGGACAACTCTCATGCCAAATCCAATTGAAACTGCAAAAATGCTCCCGTAGGGAGCGTAGGAAGATAGCCCACGGTGGAGCGTAGCGCAACCGTGGGTCGATGTCCGATTGCACCTCTTCCGCCCTGTCGGGGCGGAATGAAACGCTTCATCCAATCCACCCCGCGCTGTGTCATTGCCCCAGCAATTAAATTAGAAGAATGAGTCCGATGCAATCCAAATGGAGAGCGGAGCTGCGCGCGATGGTCACGCTGGCGGTTCCCGTGGTGCTGAGCGAACTGGCGTGGGTCGCGCTGGGCATCGTGGACACCATCATGGTGGGCCGGCTGGGGCCGGCGGCCATTGGCTCGGTGGCGCTGGCCAACGCCATCAGTTTTCCGCCTTCGCTGTTCGGCATCGGGCTGCTGCTGGGGCTGGATACGCTGGTGTCGCAGGCCTATGGGCGCGGGGATCACGAGGACTGCCATCGCTGGCTGGCCCAGGGCGTGTACCTGGCGTGCATCTCGACGGTGCCGATC
>JARLJI010000115.1 GCA_031291295.1 Rhodoferax sp.
CGCGCTGGACGCGGCCGGCCAGGCCCGCTTCGAGGCGCTGCGGGCCTGGCGCGGCGAGGTCGCGCGCGAGCACAACCTGCCGGCCTACGTGATCTTTCACGACGCCACGCTGGCCTCGATTGCCGAACGCGCGCCCGCCACGCTGGCCGACCTGCAGGGCATCAGCGGCATCGGCGCGAAAAAGCTCGAGGCCTATGGCAGCGAGGTGCTGCGCGTCTGCGCAGGACCGTTCTGAGGCAGCCGCAGCAGGCCCCCGGGCGCGCCGGGCCGCCACCTAGGTGTTTTCCCTAGGCTCGAAAGCCGCCGCGGTCTGGCTCCAGGGCAGCTTTCGGCCTACAGTCAGTGGCACCGCCGCCACCGACGCCACGCCCATGAACCCAGCCATTTCAATCAAGCCCCCCTCCTCCAAATTCGTCACCGTCTTGCGCGTGACGGGTGGCAATTTCATGGAGATGTTCGACTTCTTCCTGTTCGGTTTCTACGCCACGCAGATCTCGCACGCGTTCTTCCCCGCAGGCAACGAGTTCGCCTCGCTGATGCTGACCTTCATGACCTTCGGCGCGGGCTTTTTGATGCGTCCGCTCGGCGCCATCTTTCTCGGCGCCTACGTGGACCGCGTCGGGCGCCGCAAGGGCCTGATCGTCACGCTGGCGCTGATGGCCACGGGCACGCTCTTGATCGCCTGCGTGCCGGCCTACGGCACCATCGGCCTGGCGGCGCCGCTGCTGGTGCTGGTCGGGCGGCTGCTGCAGGGGTTCTCGGCCGGCGTGGAACTGGGCGGCGTGTCGGTCTATCTGTCGGAGATGGCCACGCCCGGGCACAAGGGCTTTTACGTGGCCTGGCAGTCGGCCAGCCAGCAGGTCGCCATCATGGTGGCGGCGGCGCTGGGCTACTGGCTGCACACCACCTACAGCGCCGGCGACATCGCGGACTTCTACTGGCGCGTGCCGTTCTTCGTGGGTTGCCTGATCGTGCCGGTGCTGTTCATCATCCGGCGCTCGCTGCAGGAAACCGAGGAGTTCATGGCGCGCAAGCACCGGCCCGACGTGCGCGAAATCTTCCGCTCGATGATCACCAACTGGGGCATCGTGGTGGCCGGCATGATGCTGGTGTCGATGACCACGGTGTCGTTCTACCTGATCACGGTGTACACCCCGACCTTCGGCAAGAGCGTGCTGCACCTCTCGACCAATGATGCGCTGGTGGTGACGCTGTTCGTGGCGATCTCGAACTTCATCTGGCTGCCGATCATGGGCGCGCTGTCGGACCGCGTGGGGCGCAAGCCGCTGCTGATTTTGTTCACGGTGCTGACCATCCTGACGGCCTACCCGTCGCTCAAGTGGCTGGTCGCCGCGCCGAGCTTTGGCCACATGCTCAAAGTGGAGCTGTGGCTGTCGTTCCTCTATGCAAGCTACAACGGCGCCATGGTGGTGGCGCTGACCGAGGTGATGCCGGTGAACGTGCGCACCGCGGGGTTCTCGCTGGCCTACAGCCTGGCCACCGCGATCTTTGGCGGCTTCACGCCCGCCATCGCGACCGGGCTGATCCAGTGGACCGGTGACAGCGCCGCGCCGGGCTGGTGGATGACGGCCGCCGCCGTGTGCGGCCTGATTGCCACGCTGGCGCTGTACCGGCGCGGTGCGGGCCGCGCGCCCGCGATGGATGCGCCGGCCTGAATACTACGAAATAGATAGCGCCTGGCGCACGCCAGTCAAGGGCTGGCAGCCGTTTTACTGCATAAACCCGATGCCGCGCGCGTCGCGCACCTCGGGCTTGATGCGGTGCTCGGCCTCGAGCTGTTCGAGGAATTCCTCGGCGCTGAACTCGGTGGCCAGAATGTCGGTCTGGCGCTTCACCGCGGCGAAGTCGCCGGGGCAGAGCTGCTCAAGCTTGCGCAGGCGTGACTGCATCGCCTCGCTCAGCTGCGCAGCCTGACCGGCCAGCGCCTCGGTCACGAACATGGCCTCGCGCTGCGCACTGCTGAGCGGCTTGAACTTGATCTTGAAGGTGAAGCGGCGCAGCGCCGCCTGGTCGATGCGGTCCAGCAAGTTGGTGGTGCAGATGAAGATGCCGTGGTAGCGCTCCATGCCCTGCAGCATCTCGTTCACCTCGGTCACCTCGTAGGTGCGCTGGGCACCGCGCCGGTCCTGCAAAAAGCTGTCGACCTCGTCGAGCAGCAGCACCGCCTTCTCGGCCTCGGCGTCCTTGAACATGGCGGCCATGTTCTGCTCGGTCTCGCCCACGTACTTGCTCATCAGGTCGCTTGCCTGCTTGACGATCAGCGGCTTGTCCAGCGCCTTCGCGATGTACTCGCCCAGTGCGGTCTTGCCGGTGCCGGGCGCGCCATAAAAACACAGCGTGCCGTGGCCGCGCGCGCGCAGCGCCTGCACGATGCGCTCGATCTCGAAGCGCGACTCCACGTTCAGCATGGCCAGGTCGTAGGTGGTGACCGCGGGGCGCCCGGGCGCCGTCTCGACCCTGTTGCCGAGCGCGGCATCGGCGTTCCTGAGCTGGCGCTCGATCAGCGCCTCCAGCCCCAGCGCCTCGCTCGTGGCGAGTCCGGCAAAGCGCACCGCCGTGCGGATTTGCGCCGGCGTCAGGCCCTTGCGCTCGGTCAGTTTGGCGACGAACCCGTCGCTGACCTCGACGCCCTCGAGCGTCTTGCGCACCAGCTGCTCGCGCGCGCCCGGCGGCGGCGACTTGAGCTCCAGGTGGTACGCGAAGCGGCGCCGGAAGGCCGGGTCGATCTGCTCGATGCGGTTCGTCACCCACAGGGTGGGCACGGCGTTGGACTCCAGGATCTGGTTCACCCAGGCCTTGCCGTTCACGCTGTGGCCGACGGCGGCGGCCAGCGCCTGCTGCTCCTGGCGCGCCATCAGGTTGGCGGCATCCACGCTGACCGACGGGAATACGTCTTCCACCTCGTCGAACAGCAGCGCCACCTGCTGGCTGCCCTTTAAAAACACCTGGGCGATTTGCAGCGAGCGGTAGCGGTCGCGCCCCGAGAGCGAGTTGCCGTCGCGGTCCGCGTATTCGACCTCGAACAGGTCCAGCCCGGCCGACTGCGCCACCACCTTGGCCAGTTCGGTCTTGCCGGTGCCGGGCGGCCCATACAGCAGCACATTGACGCCGGGCTCCTTGCGCTCGACCGCATTGCGCAAGAGCGCACACAGCACCTGCGCGTCTTCCTGCGCGAACGAAAAATCGCTCAAAGTCAGCGTGGATTTTGCGGCGGGCCGCGTGAACACCGCCATCAACTCGTTCTGGTCGCGGTACTCGCGCATCAGCACGGGCGGCAGCTTTTCGCTGACCTTCATGAGGTCGGCCAGGTCGGTGATGTTGTGTTCGGAGATCAAGTTTTCCACCAGGCCGATGCGCTCCAGCCGCGAGCCCGCGCGCAACGCCTCGCCAACTTCGGAGGCGTTCACGCCGGCGATGTCGGCGATCGCGGCATAGGCCTCGGGCGCGTTGTTCACCTTGAACTCGACCAGCAGGCTGCGCAGGTCGCGCTGGTAACGCGCCAGCGTGCCGTACAACAGCAGCGCGCGCTCGGCGCGATTCAGCTGCAGCAGATTCGACAGCGCATCGATGTTTTTCTCGACCAGCGTGCTCTGTTTTTTGAGCGCGTGGGTCAGCCAGTCGCCGGTCACGGCCAGCACCGACAGCAGGTCTTTCGGCTGGTCCTTGGCGTATTCGTCGAGGTAGAAGAACAGCGTGCCTTCTTCGTAGGGGCCGCGCCAGACGGCGTGGCGCTCCAGGAATTCGGCGTTGCCCAGCGCCTCGTGCCCGCGCCAGAATTCGTTGTCCTTGCAGCGCCGCGCCAGAAACTCTCGCACCCGGTTGAACACATGCACGGGCCAGACCAGGTGCCGGCCCGAGAGCGACAGCAGGCCGTTCAGATCGCGCCGCACATTGAACTTCGGCCCCTGCTTGGCGGCCAGCGTCAGCACGAAGTGCGAGCACATCAGGTCCAGCACGGGCGCGCTCTTGAGGCCCGGGGACGCGATGAGCTGCGAATCTTTCAAGTCAACCGAACGCTTGGTCATGGAAAAGCCTCCAGCAACGACATGCGCAGTTCCACGATAACGCAGACTGCCGGGCTTTGGAAGATACTAATGCTGAAAACATCGGCACGATTTCGTGCTTTTACCGCAGACACTCCGGAAATGATTGAACTTAACGATATTCGCGAGGCCGCCGCGCGCCTGCAAGGCCAGGTTCTCAACACGCCCTGCGTGGAATCGAAGACACTGTCGCAGATTTCGGGTGCACAGGTATTTTTGAAATTCGAAAACCTGCAGTTCACCGCCTCCTTCAAGGAACGCGGCGCCTGCAACAAGCTGGCACAGCTGACCGTGGAGGAGCGCCAGCACGGCGTGGTGGCCATGAGCGCCGGCAACCACGCGCAGGGCGTGGCCTACCACGCGCAGCGCCTGGGCCTGCGCGCCGTGATCGTGATGCCACGCTCGACGCCCGGCGTCAAGGTGGCGCGCACGCGCGGCTTTGGCGCCGAGGTGGTGCTGCACGGCGACACGCTGGAAGAGGCCAGCACCCACGCGCTGGCACTGGCCAGCGCGCAGGGCCTGACCTTCGTCCACCCCTATGACGACGCCGCCATCATGGCCGGCCAGGGCACGGTGGGGCTGGAGATGCTGGCCGCCGTGCCCGATCTCGACACCCTGATCGTCGCCGTGGGCGGCGGCGGCCTGATCTCGGGCATTGCCACGGCCGCCAAGGCCCTCAAGCCGGGGATCGAGATCGTTGGCGTGCAGACCTCGCGCTTTCCGGCCATGGTCAACGCCATCAAGGGCAGCCATTACCCGCAGGGCAACAGCACCATCGCCGAGGGCATTGCCGTGGGCGCGCCCGGCAAACTCACGCAAGCCATCATCGCGCAGCGCGTGGACGACCTGCTGCTGGTGGATGAGGGCGACATCGAGCAGGCCGTGCTGATGCTGCTGGAGATCGAGAAGACGGTGGTCGAGGGCGCGGGCGCGGTTGGCCTGGCCGCGCTGATCAAGCACCCCGAGCGGTTTCGCGGCAAGCGCGTCGGGCTAGTGCTGTCCGGCGGCAATATCGACCCGCTGCTGCTGGCCGCCATCATCGAGCGCGGCATGGCGCGCGCCGGGCGACTCGCGCGCATCCGCGTCAGCGCGCGCGATATTCCCGGCGTGCTGGCGAGCATCACCGGGGTGGTGGCGAATGCCGGCGCGAACATCGACGAAGTGCACCACCAGCGCGCCTTCACGACGCTGTCGGCGCAGAGCGTGGAAATCGAGCTGGTCCTGCAAACGCGCGGTCGCGAGCACATTGCCGACGTGCTGGCCGCGCTGCACGCCGCGGGGCTGTCGGCGCAGGAGCAGAAGTGAGCGCGCCGGGGCCAGCCAGGCCCTGCCGCGGTGATTGCCAAGGTAAAATCCGGTAACTACAAGAGTTGAGAACCTCATGTCCACACCCAGCACCCCCGCCGCCGCCCATCCCGCCACGCCAGAACAGGACCCGATCGAGGGCATTGTTCCGATGATTCCGCTGGTGATCCCGCTGGTCGGCGGTGTGCTGATTTTTCTGCTCGCCTTCATCGCCGTCTTCTTGGGTTGAACGGGCGGCAGCCAGCACCGGCACTTCACCTGCCGCTTCAAATTCAATAGCATCCTGGATCTCGCACGGCCCTCGGACCGACTTGGCGATTAACCCTTCACCCACGCCATGGCCGTCTTCTGCGGCCCATCGGCGACTCCCAACTTCATAGCACGCTGCGCCGGCCCCGAGCGGGTCAGACGCGCTTTTTGACGCCGAAACCGCGGGTTTCGGCGGGCGCCCGCGTTGGTTTCGCGGCCAAGCAATATGGGCATAACCTCATGCAAGTTTTGCATTACTTTCCTGGGTAACGGGTTGGTAACCGGGTTCGGGTTTCATAAAATTGACATCCTGGCCACGCCGCACCCGACGAGCCGCCCTTCCCAACGCCTCTTTTTTCTACCCGCCAAGCCGTTTTCTCAAAGGCCGCCCGCTTTTGAAAAAACGATTTTCAACTTCAAGGAAGCGACCCGATGAACTCACCCACCATGCAGGGCCTGAATCTCAACGCCCCGAGCTATGTCAAAAACGCCAGGCTGATCGCCTGGGTCGCCGACATGGCGGCCCTGTGCAAGCCTGCGCAGATTCACTGGTGCGATGGCAGCGACGAGGAATACACGCGTCTGTGCCAGCAGCTGGTGGCCGCGGGCACCTTCAAAAAGCTCAACGAAGCCAAGCGCCCGAACAGCTACCTGGCCTGCAGCGACCCCTCCGATGTGGCGCGCGTGGAAGACCGCACCTTCATCTGCAGCGAGCACAAGGAAAATGCCGGCCCGACGAACAACTGGATGGCCCCGGCCGAGATGCGCGCCCTGCTGCAGCATGGCCGCGCCGGCGACCCGCCCGCCCTGTTCGACGGTTGCATGCGCGGGCGCACGATGTACGTGGTGCCGTTCTCCATGGGCCCGCTGGGCTCGCCAATCGCCCATATCGGCATCGAGCTCTCCGACAGCCCTTATGTGGTGGTCAACATGAAGATCATGACGCGCATGGGCCGCGCCGTGTACGACGTGCTGGGCGTGAACGGCGAGTTCGTGCCCTGCGTGCACAGCGTGGGCGCGCCGCTCGAGGCCGGCCAGCAGGATGTGAAGTGGCCGTGCAACAAGACCAAGTACATCGTGCATTACCCCGAAACGCGCGAGATCTGGAGCTACGGTTCGGGCTACGGCGGCAACGCGCTGCTGGGCAAGAAGTGCTTTGCGCTGCGCATTGCCTCGACCATGGGCCGCGAGGCTGCTGGCGGCCCCTCCGGTAGCCCGGGCTGGCTGGCCGAACATATGCTGATCCTGGGCGTGACCAAGCCCGACGGCACCAAGTACCACGTGGCCGCCGCCTTCCCCAGCGCCTGCGGCAAGACCAACTTCTCGATGCTGGTGCCGCCCAGGGGCTTCGAGGGCTGGAAGGTCACCACCATTGGCGACGACATCGCCTGGATCAAGCCGCAGGCCGACGGCTCGCTGCGCGCCATCAACCCCGAGGCCGGCTACTTCGGCGTGGCGCCGGGCACCAACTTCCACACCAACCCGAACTGCATGGCCAGCCTGAACCGCGACGTCATCTTCACCAACGTGGCGCTGACCGACGACGGCGATGTCTGGTGGGAAGGCATGGAAAAGGACAGCGGCAGCCTGCCCGCGCACCTGATCGACTGGCAGGGCCGCGACTGGACGCCGGCGATCGCCCGGGAAAACGCCGTGGACGGCAAACCGCGTGCGGCGGCGCACCCGAACGCACGCTTTACCGTGGCGGCCACCAACAACCCGGCGCTCGATCCCGCCTGGGACGATCCCAAGGGTGTGGTGATCGACGCCTTCATCTTCGGCGGCCGGCGCTCGACCACGGTGCCGCTGGTGACCGAGGCGCGCACCTGGGTCGAAGGCGTCTACATGGCCGCGACCATGGGCTCCGAGACCACCGCCGCGGCCGCGGGCCAGATGGGCGTGGTGCGGCGCGACCCGTTCGCCATGCTGCCGTTCACCGGCTACAACATGGCCGACTATTTCCAGCACTGGCTCGGCATGGGCGACAAGCTGGCGAAGTCCGGCGCCAAGCTCCCCAAAATCTACACCACCAACTGGTTCCGCAAGGGCGCTGACGGCAAATTCGTCTGGCCGGGCTACGGCGAGAACATGCGCGTGCTGAAGTGGATGATCGACCGCGTCGAAGGCAGCGCCCCGGGTCTCGAAAACGTGTTCGGCGTGAGCCCGGCGTTCGAGGAACTCAACTGGACCGGTCTGGACTTTACGGCCGAGCAGTTCGAGACCGTGACCAGCGTCGACAAGGCGGCCTGGCAGCAGGAGCTGGTGCTGCACACCGAGCTGTTCGAGCGGCTCAAACACCATCTGCCGAAAGAACTGGAAGAGACCAAGGCGGCGATTGAGCGGCGCCTCGCGGCCTGAGCGGCTGGTCATGCTTCATTAAAAAACCGCCCGAGGGCGGTTTTTAATGGCTCAGCTTAGTCGTTGGGCGCTCCGCGCAGCATATGGAGTGCGGGCTCGTATGGCGCCATCCAGCAGCCTTGGGTGCGTGCCGCAGGAGCGGCTTTGTCACTATTGCGCCAGTCCTGCATGGACTCGCACGGCGACAGCCAGCCGGCAGCAGGCGCTTGCGTCGGCGCGTCGACCTCCACATCCTGATGCGACAACAAGGCCTGCAATTCCGCCATGATGCGCCGGTCGTGACGGGCCGCCTCAACCAGGCGGGCGTCGGCGCGCGCACGGGCCACGCGCTGCGACCAGGCATCGAACCGCGCCACCGTGCGCGCGGCCAGTTGGCGCGCCGTGCTGGCACACAGGCCCAGCGCGGCAAAAGCGACGGCCCACAGAATGACCCAGGCGGCCAGCAAGTGGCCGTCGGACCAGTTCTCAACCATCTGGTTGGCGACCACCAGCAAGGCGGCAACAATCGCCGCCAGCAGCATGGCCGCCAGCCCCTTGGTGCTGTCGAAATTCTTGCGGAATTGCCGTGCGGTCCGAAGGGCGGACTGGGCGCGCACAACGCCGGGATGTTGTGCCGGATGGGCCGTATGAACAAAGCCGGTCATGGTAATTTCCCTTCTCGATAACTTGCGCCAGATACTAGGGTTAACACTATAGTTACCCAGCTTCAGGTTGATGATTTGATTTATTCGCATCAGTGATGATTTGACCCCGACAAACAAAGAAACCGCCCTATGGGCGGTTTCTTGACGGGGTGCTATGTGCCTTTAGCCAGCGCCGCTCCTCACCAGGAGGAGGCGAAGTGTGTGACCGGAATATTGCGGGCCAGGGACTCGTAATGGGCGACCAGGCCGGTCCCGGGGCGATGCGCGCTGGGGACCACGGCCACGTCGTTGCTGGCATGGGTGTCTTGCACTTCGTCATCGCGTTGGCGCGACACTGCCGCCTGCAAATCAGCCATGATGCGCGGATCGTTTTGAGCCGCTTTGAGGAAACGGGCGTCTGCGCGCGCACGGGCTACGCGATACGACCAGGCATCGAGCCGGGCTACCGCGCCGGAGGCCAGCTTGCGGGCGGTGCCGGCAAACAGGCCCAGCGCGGCAAAGCCGATGGCCCACAGAATGACCCAAGCGGCCAGCAAATGGTCATCGGACCACGTGTCGATCATCTGGTTCGCTGCCACCAGCAGCGCGGCAACGACCGCCGCCAGCAACAGGGCCGCCAGACCCTTGCGACTTTCAATTCCCCGGCTGGGTTGCCGTACGGCCGGCGCGGCGGATTCAACACGGGCAACATCCGAGTGTTGCACTGGATAAGCTGCGTGTACAAAGTTGATCATGGTAATTCCCTTCTTGAAAACTCTTAGCGCAATACTAGGGTAAACACTACTGTTGTTCAACTTTATATCTGTGATTATATATATTCACATCAGTGATAATAATGTGCCCGTAAACCCCTCATGAACATCCCCAACTTCCGCACGCTGGACCTGAACCTGCTGCGCGTCTTCGACGAGGTGATGGCCGAGCGCAGCCTGACCCGGGCCGCGCGCAACCTGTCGTTGACCCAGCCAGCCGTGAGCAACGCACTGCGGCGCCTGCGCGAGGTACTGGGCGATGATTTGATGCGGCGCGGCGGCGGCCAGGGCATGGTGCCCACGCCGCGCGCACTCGCGCTGTGGCCGGCGGTGCGCGAGGCACTGCGCCAGCTGCAGGAGTCGCTCGCACCCAGCTCGTTTACCCCGGCCCGGGCCGACAACACCTTCGTGTTGGCCATGGCCGACGCCACCGGCGCCGAATTGATCCCGGGCCTGGTCGACATTCTTGAAACCGAGGCCCCCGGTGTTTCCGTCCAGGTGCTGCCGCTGACCACGCGCGACCCGCGCCGCCTGCTCGATGACGAGTCGGCCGATCTCGCCGTGGGCTATTTCCCCGCCGTGCTGGCCGACCTGACAGCGCGCGCGCAGGTGGGCAAGGCGGTCGCGTTTGCGCGCCAGCGCCTGTACGAGGGCAAGGATGTGTGCGTGATGCGCCGCGGCCACCCGCTGGCCAGCGGCCCGTTGACGCTGAACCGCTTTTGCGCCGCACGCCATCTGCTGGTGAGTTTTTCGGGGCGCCCGTTCGGCTTTGTCGACGAAGCGCTGGCCGCGCAGGGGCGCGAACGCCGCATCGTGCTCACCGTCAACCAGTTCTTCACGGCGGGTCACGTGGTCGCGCAATCGAACCTGCTCGCCGTGCTGCCGCGCCACTTCGTGAGCATGGCCGGGCCGGCCAACGATCTGGTGCAGCGCGAGCTGCCCTTTGAAGTGCCCGCTGTACTTGTCGATGCGCTGTGGCACAGCCGGGTCGAACACAGCGCGGCCCACCAGTGGCTGCGCCAGGCCATGGTGCGCGCGGCGCAAAAGGCATTCGAGCCGGCGAGCGCCGCATGAAGATCCAGCTGCTGTCCGACCTGCATCTCGAGGTGCACCCGCAGTTCCGGCCCGAGCCGACGCCGGGTGCGGACGTGCTGGTGCTGGCGGGCGACATTGGCTCGTACCAGGCCGGCTCGCTGCTGACCGGCCCCGATTTCGGCCTGGCGCGTTTCTCGCCGCTGCCCCAGTGGGGCGGCTGGCCCACCCCCGTGCTGTTCACGCCCGGCAACCACGAGTACGACGGACTGGATTTTGAGGTGACCCACACCCGCCTGCGCGCCACTTGCGAGCGCTTGGGGTTGATCTGGCTGGAGCGCGAAACCGTGGTGCTGGATGGCGTGCGCTTCGTCGGCACCACCCTGTGGAGCGACTTCGACGCGCTCGGTCCGCGTGCCGATGACCCCCATGCCACCTTGGGGCAGCAGCTCAAGGCGCGCGAAAAAGCCTTTCGCGCCGCCAACTTCTACCTGAGAAAAGCCGGCATCAGCTACCGCGGTGAGCCGATGCTGGCGCCCACTGTACGTGAGCAATCACTGATCTGCCAGGATTGGCTGCGCAAGGCATTGAGCAGCCCGTTCGGGGGGAAAACCGTGGCGGTCACGCATTTCGCGCCGAGCCTGCAAAGCGCCGATCCGCGCTATGGCCTGAGCCCCGGCACGGCCGGCTTTTGCAACGCGCTGGACGATCTGCTGGGCCGCGCCGATCTGTGGCTGCACGGCCATTTGCATGCCCCGAGCGACTATACCCGCGCGGGTTGCCGCGTCGTCGCGAATCCGCTGGGCTACGCACGCAAGAGCGAGCAGGCGGCCTTTCGTGCGCAACTGTGCCTGACACTGTGAGCGCGCCCAGAATCCATCGGTTGCGCCTGTTTGATCGACCGCACTCGTTTGGTGCGAATTTTGCACCGCATCGGTGCACATCCATCGTGGACGTTTACTATGAATTGAATAGCCAACAGTCCATGCAGGGTATGGACTACCTGGCATTTAATCCCTCAAAACAGGTGCTCATCACGAGTTCGACGATCTCGGCGTCGCTGTGTTGGCCGCCAGCCTTGAGGAACTCCAGCACCGGATCGCAGGCACGCCCATACAGCGTATAAAGCACGGCGCTGGCCGGCAGCCGTGGGTTCAAAGCGCCGCCGGCCTGGGCCGCCGCGATCCAGCCGCCGAGCCGGTCGCTCACCTCGGCCAGGCCGTCAAGATAGGGCTTGCAGGACATCAATGTGCTGCGCAGCGAGGAGTTCTGGCTCGGCAGCGAGGGCATTTCACCGGCCAGTTGCAGCGCCATGGTCCAGCGCGCCGCCGCGCGCAGCTTGTCGAGCGGCGCGTCGTCCGCGGGCAGTGAGCGCAGGAAATCCTGTGCGCGGCGCATCACGCGCACCATGGCCGCGGCGGCCAGATCTTCCTTGCTGGGGAAATGTTTGTAAAGACTCGCTTTCGCGATACCCACCTCCGCAGCGACCTCATCCACCGTCATGGCCTCGAAACCCTTTTCAGCCAGCAGCCGGCTCACGGCTTTCACGATGGCCTCTTCACGGGCCCTGAGCATCTGCTGCTTGAAGGACACTTTGGCAACGACGGGACTGCTCATGCTTCAATTTTAGCCAGTTGCATCTAAAAACACAGCTTCAGACTAATTTACAACCGGGAGGTTAATAAATTACTACACAGTATGAAACAATCAAACCAGAAGGCATCTTGCACGTATCTTGCATGCTGTCTACAGTGGGTCGAATGGTATGAACTCGGAGGCTGCCATGAAAAAGGTTTGGGTGTATGGACTGGCGTGGGGAGCGGCGACGCTGCTCGCCCTGGTTCTGGCCGTGGTCACGCCCAACGAGGTCAATGTCATGGGGCGCCTGCCGTCGCTGGTCGCCAGCCGGCTGGGGCACAAACAGGAGCCGATCAGCCTGCCCGAAGGCCTGCCCGCCGGGCGCACGCTGGCCCTGGTCGCGTTCAAGCACAACCAGAACGCGCAGATCGAGAGCTGGATCGACGGCCTGCAGCTGCGCAAGGATTCCTCCATTTCGTGGGTCCGGATGCCGGTGATCAACGACACGGGCGATGCGGCACACCGCAGCGCGGTGGAAACCCGCCTGCTGTCGCGCTATCCCAGTGAGTCGGAGCGGGCCAGCCTGCTGCCGGTGTTCACTGACCGCGACGCCTTTGTCCACGCCACCGGCGTGACCGGCACGGACCAGGCGGTGGTGCTGGTGCTGGACCGCAACGGCGAGGTGCTGGCGCGGGCGCAAGGCATGTTCGACGCCGACAAGGCCCAGGCGCTGCGTGAAACGCTGCGCGCTACCAAGCCCTGACCCAACCCGCACGGCCGAGGCCTGCGCTTCAGGCCAACGCCGTCGCGGCCGCCGCCGTGAGTGCGCCGCTCAAGGCGTCCAGCACCTGTGACTCCAGATTCCAGCAGTGCCAGTAGAGCTGGATCGGCAGCACCTGACCCGGCGCCATATCGACCAACTCGCCCCGCGCGATCAACCCCCGCACCAGCAGCTCGGGCAGCACACAGACACCCCAGCCCGCCAGCACGGCCCGCACCTGGCCCTCGGAGCTGGGCACGAACAACTGGTGCAGCGTGACGCGCTTGAGGCCGAAGGCCTTGCCGACAAACTCGGTCTGCATGTCGTCCTTGCGGTTGAAGGCCACGAACGCCAGGCTGCCGAAGTTGTGCGGGCCCAGGCCCTGCGGCGCATGCTGTGCCGCATAGCCCGGCGCTGCCACGGCCACATAGTGCATGGCGCCCAGCGGCACCACCTTGCAGCCGCGCAGCGCGGACTTGAGCGTGGTGACGCAGCCCAGCACCTTGCCCTCGCGCAGCCAGTCCTGGGTGAAATCCTGGTCGTCGGTGATGATCTCCATCGGCAGGCCCTGGCGCGCCAGCGCGTCCAGCGCGGGCAGCGCCCAGGTGGCGATGCTGTCGGCGTTGATGGCGATCGCGATGCGCTCTTCCTCGCGCGCGCCGCCCGTGTTGCCGGGCGCCAGCTCCTGCAGGTCGCGCTCCACGTCGGCGCGCAGCAGGCGCAGCTGGCGTGTGTGCTTGAGCAGCAACTGGCCGGCCGGCGTCGGCTTCAGCGGGCGGCTGCGCACGATCAGCACGGTGCCGACCTGGGCCTCGAGCGAGCGCAGCCGCTGCGACACCGCCGACTGGGTCACGCACAGGCGCTGGGCGGCGCGCTCGAAGCCGCCCTCCTCCACAATGGCAGCCAGGCATTCGAGCGCGTCGGGGTCAAAGGTGTTCATTGCGGGGGCGGTTCGGTGCGGGCCGGTCTGGGTGCATTTGATTTCTCTTTTGTTGACCCGCATCTTCCCCCCAACTGACTCTCCATGAAAATCGTCATCCTGGGTGCCGGCATCATCGGTGTGAGCACCGCCTGGCATTTGCTCGAACGCGGTCACGAGGTCACCGTGGTGGAGCGCCAGAGCGACGCGGTGGTCGCCGCCTGAGGCGCAGTACAAGGCGCCTTCAGTCAGGGATCAAACGCCGCCCCAGGCTGACCACCTCGTCCTGCGTATAGCCGAGCCGTCGGTAGAAATCGATCACGCCCGCGTTGTTCGAGCGCACCATCAGGCTGAGCTTGGGGCAACCCCGCGCCACCAGCAGGCGTTCTGCTTCCTGCCACAGCGCGATGACGGCGGACTCGTCTTGCGGTTGATAGGGTCGAATCTTCATCACGGTCTGGGCTCACAATGGAAGGCAGGATTTTCAGTCTACCCAGGAATCACCCTGGCCCGCACAGGACAACCACCATGACGCGTACACAAGCCGTTGCGCAGGCTCAGCAGCAGTTCGATTCGGGCGCGTTCCGGCAGACCTTGGCGCGGCGCATCGCGATCCCGACGGAAAGCCAGAACCCGGAGCGCGGCGCGGTGCTGGCCGACTACCTCGAGAGCGAAATGCGCCCTGCGTTCGAGGCCATGGGCTTTACCTGCCAGACCCTGACGCACCCCAAGGCGCGCGCGCCTTTCCTGTTTGCCCAGCGCCTCGAGGACCCGGCCTTGCCAACGGTATTCGGCTACGGCCACGGCGATGTGATTCGCGGACTTGAACCGGAATGGGCGCCGGGCCTGTCGCCCTGGATGCTGACGCAGGCCGATGGCCGCTGGTACGGCCGCGGCATCGCCGACAACAAGGGCCAGCACTCGGTCAACCTGCAGGCCCTGGCCAACGTGCTGCGCACGCGCGGCCGTCTGGGCTTCAACGCCAAGTACCTGATCGAAATGGGCGAAGAAACCGGCTCGCCCGGCCTGCGCGAACTGTGCGAGGCCCACAAGGCCCTGTTCGCCGCCGATCTGCTCGTGGCCTCTGACGGGCCGCGCCTGCGCGCCGAGCGCCCGACCGTGTTCCTGGGTTCACGCGGCAGCATGAACTTCGACCTGAGCATCGACGCACGCGCGGGCGGCCACCACTCGGGCAACTGGGGCGGGCTGATCTCCAACCCCGGCATCCAGCTGGCGCATGCGCTTGCCAGCATCGTCTCGGCCACCGGCCAGATCCGCATTCCCGAATGGGTGCCCACGGAGCTGCCGGACTCGGTGCGGCGCGCGCTGGTCGACTGCGAGGTCGATGGCGGCGCCGACGGCCCGGTCATCGAGCCCGGCTGGGGCGAACCCGGCCTGTCGCCCGCCGAGCGCGTGTTCGGCTGGTGCTCGTTCGAAGTGCTGGCCTGCAAGACCGGCAACCCCGAAACGCCCGTCAACGCAATCCCGCCGCGCGCCTGGGCGCGCTGCCAGCTGCGCTTTGTGGTGGGCCCGAACCCGGACGACTTTGTGCCGGCGCTGCGCCGCCATCTGGATCGCCAGGGCTTCCCCATGGTGCAAATCGTCGCCCCGCCGCAGGACATGTTCCGCGCCACGCGCATCGACCCCGATGACGCCTGGGTGCGCTGGGCCGTGGCCTCGATCGCGCAGACCAGCGGCAAGAAGCCGGCGGTGCTGCCGAATCTTGGCGGCTCGCTGCCCAACGACATCTTCACCGACGTGCTGGGCCTGCGCACGGTCTGGGTGCCGCACTCCTACCCCGGCTGCTCACAGCACGCGCCCAACGAGCACCTGCCGCCCGCGCTCTTGCGCGAGGGCCTGTGCATCATGACCGGCCTGTACTGGGACCTCGGCGCGGGTCAGACGCCCAAGGAGAAAGCAACTTGAGCCCTCATCAACGCCATGCCAAGCTGACGCCGTGGCTGAATCTCGTTTACTACAAAATAGATAGCTATATGTGCATGGCCCATATGGGCTACAGACCGATATGACTCATATTCAAGGTCTCTTTGCCGACGACGCTGGCATCACGCGCTGCGCCTGGTGCCAGGCCACGCCGCTGTACCGGCACTACCACGACCACGAATGGGGCTGGCCCGTAGCCGACGAACGCCGGCTGTTCGAGAAACTGTGCCTGGAAGGCTTCCAGGCCGGCCTGTCCTGGCTCACCATTTTGAACAAGCGCGAGGCGTTCCGGCGTACCTTCGCCGAGTTCGACGCCGAACGGGTGGCGGCGTTCGATGAGGCTGATGTCCAGCGCCTGCTGGGCGACGCCGGCATCGTGCGCCACGCCGGCAAGATCCGCTCCACGATCAACAACGCCCGGCGCGTGCTCGAGTTGCGCACGGAATTCGGTTCGCTGGCGGCCTATGTCTGGCGCTTCGAGCCCGAGCCGGCCGGCCGGCCCGAACGCCTCACGCATGAGGCCGTCAAGGCGATGCCGACCTCGCCCGCGTCGCACGCGCTGTCCAGGGACCTGCGCAAGCGCGGCTGGAGCTTTGTCGGCCCGACCACGATGTACGCCTTCATGCAGGCCATGGGCCTGGTCAACGACCATCTCGAGGGCTGCCATGTGCGCGCGGCGGCGCTAGCCGCGAGAGCAGAGTTCAAGCGGCCGATGTAGCAACAGCGGGCAGCACGGTGCCGGCGCACTCGCCCAGCCCGATGCGCACGGCACCCGCGCGCTCGCAATAGCCGCGCAGCGTGAGTGTGTCGCCGTCTTCCAGGAAGGTGTGGCGCTCGCCATTGGGCAGGGTGATCTGGTTCTTTCCGCCCAGGGTCAGTTCGAGCAGCGAGCCGGCCTCGTCCGGCTTCGGTCCCGAGAGCGTGCCCGAGCCGAGCAGGTCGCCCGGCTGCAGGTTGCAGCCATTGACGGTGTGGTGCGTGATCAGCTGCGCCGGCGTCCAGTAGGCCGCCTCCCGGGCGTTGCCCTTGGTCAGGCGCACCGCCGGCGCGCCGGCCTCGCGCATCTTCGCGGTCTGCAGCCAGACCTCCAGCGTGATGTCGAGCGCACCGTGCTCACGGTTCGCAGCCGAGTCGAGGTACGGCAGCGGCTGCGGATCGCCCGCGGGCCGCTCAAACGGAGCGCGGAACGGCGCCAGCGCCTCCATCGTGACGATCCAGGGCGAGACCGTGGAGGCGAAGTTCTTCGACAGGAACGGCCCGAGCGGCACATATTCCCAGGCCTGCACGTCGCGCGCCGACCAGTCGTTGAACAGCCCGACGCCGAACAGGTGCTGCTCGGCCTCGCCCATCGGAATCGGCTCGCCGAGCACGTTGCCCGCACCGGCGAAGTAGCCGAGTTCGAGCTCGTAGTCGAGCCGCTGCGTGGCGCCGAGCACGGGGGGTGCCTCGGCCGCGCCTTTGAGCTGGCCGAGCGGGCGCCGGAAGTGCTGGCCGCTGACGCCGATCGACGAGCCGCGGCCGTGGTAGCCGATCGGCACCCACTTGTAGTTGGGCATCAACGGGTTGTCGGGGCGGAACAGCTTGCCGACCGTGGTGGCGTGATGGATGCCGGTGTAGAAGTCGGTGTAGTCGCCGATGCGGCAGGGCACAGCCATCTCGACCGCGGACTGGGCGAGCAGGGCACTCTTCCACGCGGCCTGCTGGCTGCTGCCCTCGGCCAGCCCAGCGGAGATGGCGCTACGCAGCGCCCGACGATCGGCCGGGCTCGCGGCCATCAGCGCGTTCATGTCATCCGTGTTGATCAGTCCGGTGCTGCGCAGATCCAGCACCTGGTCGCCAATCGCGACACCGATGCGCAGGGCATCAACGCCGCCCACCGTGCGAAAGCGCCCGAACGGCAGGTTCTGAACGGGGAAGTCGCAGCCGCTCTGGTTGGCCGAAGCGACCCAGCTGCGCAGCGTCGGGGCATGGGTTTCGTTGAGAGTGTTCATGGTTTGAATTGGTCTTTGAGGCCGGCCCAGCAGTCGGCATAGTCGGTGTCGAGCGCCGGGCTTTGCAGCGCGAACGCGGTGGGAATGAAGCGGTAGCGGCTCTCGAACATGAAGGCCAGCGTGTTGTCCAGCTTCTGCGGCTTGAGATCGGCATGGCTGGCCTTCTCGAAAGCCTCCTCGTCGGGGCCGTGCGGCACCATGCAGTTGTGCAGGCTGGCGCCGCCGGGCTTGAAGCCACCGGGCTTGGCGTCGTACTCGCCGTAGACCAGGCCCATGAACTCGCTCATGAGGTTGCGGTGGTACCAGGGCGGACGGAAGGTGTCCTCCATCACCAGCCAGCGCGGCGGGAAGATCACGAAGTCGCAGTTGGCGGTGCCAGGCGTGTCGCTGGGCGAGGTGAGCACGGTGAAGATGGACGGATCGGGGTGGTCGAAGCTGATCGAGCCGATGGTCATGAAGTTGGCGGTGTCGTACTTCAGCGGCGTGAGGTTGCCGTGCCAGGCGACGACGTTGAAGGGCGAATGCTGCATCGGCGCGGACCAGAAGCGGCCGCCGAATTTCTTCACGAGCTCGTACCCGCCGGGGCTGTCTTCGTAGGCGGCCACGGGCGCCTGGAAGTCGCGCGCGTTGGCCAGGCCGTTGGAGCCGATGGGGCCGAGTTCGGGCAGGCGGAACTGGGCGCCATAGTTCTCGCAGACATAGCCGCGCGAGGGGCCCTGGCCTGCATCGGAGTCCGGCAAGGCCACCTTGAACACCACGCCGCGTGGCACCAGCGCGATCTCGCCCGGCTTGACGTCGAGCACGCCCATCTCGGTGGTCAGGAGCAGGCGACCCTGCTGCGGCACGATGAGCAGCTCGCCGTCGGCATTGACGAAGGCGCGCCGCTGCATGGAGCGGTTGGCGCGATAGACCAGCGAGCCGATGCCGACCTGCGCTTCGGCATCGCCGTTGGCGGCGAGCGTGCACATGCCGTCGACGAAATCCGCGTCAACGTTATCGAGCGGGATCGGGTGCCAGCGCATGGGTTCGGGCGGCAGCGCGATGGCGCGGTCGGCGCCGGTGCTCCAGCCGGTTTGCGCGTAGGGCTGGTAGCGGCCGGATACGACCGAGGGCTGGCGCCGGTACAGCCAGGAGCGCCGGTTCTCGTGGCGCGGCGAGGTAAAGGCGGTGCCGGAAATCAGCTCAGGGTACAGGTCCAGCGGTGCGCGCTGCGGGCTGTTGCGCCCCTGCGGCAGCGCACCGGCCACGGCTTCGGTGGCGTGCTCATTGCCGAAGCCGGTCTGGTAACGCAGATCGGACCGGGTTGGCGACGCGCCCGCCGGTTGTGACTTTTCCTTAAGCGCAGTCATTGTTCACCTCCAAAAATCGTGGGTGCCTGTGTCCAACTGCCAGGCTAGCTTAGACTCTTCCCTGGCGTTATGGAAGCCATCGTGCAGAAATCCAGTTCACCCTGCGCTACGCCGGGTCACCGACGCCAGCCTCGCCATCCCCATTTCAGGAGCGCTTCATGATTGTCGTCCATCACCTCAATGATTCGCGCTCGCAGCGCGTGCTCTGGCTGCTCGAAGAGCTCGGCCTGCCCTACGAGATCAAGCGCTACCAGCGCAACGCCCAGACCCGGCTGGCGCCGCCCGAACTCACGGCCGTGCATCCGCTGGGCAAGTCGCCAGTGATCACCGACGACGGGCAGACCATCATCGAATCCGGCGCGATCGTCGACTACCTGATCCGGCGTCATGGCGGCGGGCGTCTGCAGCCGGCGCCGCAAACGCATGACTACGACGCCTACCAGCAGTGGCTGCATTACGCGGAAGGCTCGGCCATGCTGCCGCTGATGCTCAAGCTGTACGTCTCGCGGCTCGGCGACGCCGGTGCGCCTTTGTTTCCGCGCATCGAGAGCGAAATCGCCAACCACCTGGGTTACGTCAATCAATCCCTGCAGGGCCGCGACTGGCTGGTGGGCAGCGACCTGACGGGTGCCGACATCCAGATGAGCTTTGTCGGAGAAGTGGCGGGCAGTCGCGGCAACCGCGAGAACTTTCCGCACATCCAAGCGTGGGTCGAGCGTTTCCAGGCCCGGCCCGCCTACCGCCGCGCCATCGAGCGCGGCGGCCCCTACGCGCACGCGCGCTGAACGCTCAGCCAGCCGCCTGCAGTGACTGCCATATCTTTGATGCAGTCAGCGGCATCTGCAAGCCCGGCGCCTGCCTGGCGAACCCGCCGCGTGTCAGCGCGTCGGCCACGGCATTGACCACGCTGGGCGTGGCGCCGATGGTGCCGAGCTCGCCCACGCCCTTCACGCCAAGCGGGTTGTTCAGGCAGGGCGAGGATTCGTCCAATTCATGCCGGAAGGCGGGCACGTCGTCGGCGCGCGGTGCGCAATAGTCCATCAAGCTGCCGGTCACGAGCTGGCCGGTCTCGCGGTCGTACACCATGTGCTCGTGCAGCGCCTGGCCGATGCCCTGCACTGCGCCGCCGTCGAGCTGGCCGCGCACGATCATCGGGTTGACCACGCGGCCCACGTCGTTCACGGAGGCATAGGCCACCACGGCGACCGCGCCGGTCTGCGGATCGATTTCGACTTCGCTCACGTGGCAGCCGTTCGGCCAGGTCGGCCCGGCCACGCTGCTGGTGGAGTCCATGAAGATGCGCTGCTCGGGTTGCCGCGCGGCCAGCGCAAACAGGTCGATGTTCAGATCCGTGCCGACGACCTTGAAGGTGCCGTTGGCGTATTGAATGTCTTCGGCCGCGGCCTCCAGCTCCTTGGCCGCCAGCTGTTTGGCTTTCTCGATGGTGCGGTCCGCACCCACGCGCATGGCCGAGCCGCCGGTGAACAGCGAGCGCGAGCCGGCGCTGCCGAAACCGTCGCCACGGTCGGTATCGCCCAGCACCACCCGCACCTTGTCGATCGGCACGCCGAATGCATCGACCACCAGTTGCGCCAGCGAGGTGGCGATGCCCTGACCCATGGCATTCACGGCCGAGTACACCTCGATGATGCCGTCCGCCTGCACCGAGACGGTGACGCGCTCCTCGAACACATTGCCGCCGGTCCACTCCAGAAAGGTCGCAAGGCCCAGGCCGCGCAGCTTGCCGCGCGCCTTCGAGTCGGCGGCGCGGGCCGCGAAGCCGTCCCAGTCGGCCAGCGCCAGGGCCTGGTTCATGACGTGCTCGAACTTGCCGGTGTCATAGGTCTGGTTCATCGGGTTTTTGTACGGCATCTGCTCCGGCCGGATGAAGTTGCGCCGGCGCAGCGCCACGCGGTCGATGCCGGTCTGGCGCGCCGCCTCGTCCATCAGACGCTCCATGATGAAGATCGCCTCGGGCCGGCCCGCGCCGCGGTAGGCGCCGGTCGGCGCGGTGTTGGTCAGCACCGCCTTGAAATGAAAGTCGATGGTCTGGATGTCGTACACGCTGGTCTGCACCCAGGGCCCGATCAGCAGCTGGATGGCAACGCCCACCCCGGTGGCATAGGCACCCACGTTGGCCAGTGACGCGATGCGCAGCGCCAGGATCCTGCCCTGCTCGTCGAGCGCCAGCTCGGCATGGCTTTGCAGGTCGCGGCCGTGCGCGCTCGAGAGGAATTCTTCGCTGCGCTCGGCCGCCCATTTCACGGCACCCTTGAGGGTGTATGCACTGTAGGCCGCCACCACGTCTTCGGGATAGGCGCCGCCCTTCATGCCGAAGCCGCCGCCCACGTCGCCGACCAGCACGCGCACTTGTTTGCGCGGCAGACCGAGCGCATCGCTGATCATGTCGCGCGCGCCCGAGGGCATTTGGGTGCTCAGGTGAATCGTCAGGCGCCCGCTGGCCGCGTCGAAGCTGGCCAGCACGGTGCGCGGCTCCAGCGTGAGTGCGGCCACGCGCTGGTTCGTCAGGTCCAGCGCCACCACGTGCGCCGCCCTGGCAAATGCGGCCGCCGTGGCATTCTCATCGCCATGGCGCATTTCGGCGGAGATGTTGTCGGGCGCCGCATCGCACAGCACCGGCGCGCCGGGCGCGGTGGCATCCGCCAGATGCACCGCCATGGGCAGTTCTTCGTAGTCGATGGCGATGGCTTCGGCTGCGTCGCGCGCCTGCTTGAGGGTTTGCGCCACCACCGCGGCAACCGCCTCGCCGACAAAGCGCACGCGTTCATGCGCCAGTGCGCGCCGCGGCGGCGTGGCGCCGGCCGAGCCGTCAGCGCGCACGAAACCGGCGACACCGGGAATCGGCTTGACGCCCGCGGCCACCAGATCCGCACCGGTCAGCACCAGCAGCACGCCCGGCATGGCCTGCGCGGCCGCCACATCGACAGAGGCAATGCGCGCATGCGGATACGGCGAGCGCACAAAGCACAGATACGCCTGGTTGGCTGGCATCACATCGTCGGTATAGCGGCCCATACCGGTCAGCAGGCTTTCGTCTTCGAGCCGGCGCACGGCTTGCCCGCTGCCGAAGCGCGTGGGATTGGTGTCAGTAGTCACGGTGGGGCCCTTGTGTGTGATACGTGGTGGAGCAGCATGGGCGCAGGTGGTGCGCCCATCCCCGAAAATTGCAAGAGGCCACTATAGACGCTGTCTGCAAAATTTGCTGACGCGCTAAACTGGCCTCATCGCCTGCATCTGGCCGTACCGTCTGGAGAAAAAATGTCCTCGCTGTATCCGTTTCACCTGGCCTTCCCGGTCACTTCGCTGGCGGCGGCCCGCGCCTTCTATGGCGACCTGCTCGGCTGCCCCGAGGGGCGCTCTTCGGACGACTGGGTCGATTTCGATTTCTACGGGCACCAGATTGTGGCGCATCTGTCGCCTTCTGAGGCCGGTCACCACAACACCAGCGCGGTGGACGGCGACAACGTGCCGGTGCGCCACTTTGGCATGGTGCTGCCGATGGCCGAGTGGAACACGCTGGCCGACAAGCTGCGCGCCGCGGGCATCCGCTTTGTGATCGAGCCGCACGTGCGTTTCAAGGGCCAGGTGGGCGAACAGGCCACGATGTTTTTCCTGGACCCGTGCGGCAACGCCGTGGAGTTCAAGGCCTTTGCCGATCCGTCGCGGCTGTTCGCCCGGTAGGCGATCTGGCCGCCGAGCGTCAGTGGAACAGCTTCAAGACGCTGAGGAACGTCCGGTACACACCCCAAGCCAGAGGAATGCCCACGGCGGCCCAAGCCAGCACGACCAGGATCGTCGGGGTGGCGCCGCCTGTGCCGGAGCCCTGGCCCACATCGGACACGATGGCGCGGTCGTGCGCCAAGCGTTTTTCCTCAGCGAGTTCGGCCTCGCTCATGAACCACTTGCCGGCCACCGGACGCACCAGCAGGTTGCAGATCAGGCCGATGACCAGCATGCCGACCAGGATGTACATCGTCTGGTTGTAGACCTGCGCGCGCGGCAGGCCCAGGCCGATCTGGTATTCACGCATGTAATTGACAACCACCGGCCCGATGATGCCGGCCGTAGCCCACGCCGTGAGCACGCGGCCATGAATCGCCCCCACCATCTGGGTGCCAAACAGGTCCGCCAGATACGCCGGCACCGTCGAGAAGCCGCCGCCGTACATGCTCAGGATGATGCAAAAGGCCAGTACGAAGAGCACCGTGCTGCCGGCAGCCGAGATGGCCGGCACACTGACGTACAGCAGGCCCCCGAGCACGAAGAACACCACGTAAGTCATCTTGCGCCCCAACCAGTCCGACAGGCTGGCCCAAGTGAAGCGCCCGACGATGTTGAACAGGCTCAGCAGGGCGGCAAAGCCCGCAGCCACGCCGGCAATGGCGGCCAGCTGCGCGGTGTCCAGATCGCCGAACCGCTTGGGCACGCCGATCAGCGAACCGCCGAACACCTCCTGCAGCATCGGGCTGGCCATGCCGATCACACCAATGCCGGCGCTGACGTTCATGCACAGTGCCATCCAGACCAGCCAGAACTGTGGAATGCCCCAGACCTTGTTCACGTTCACATGGCCATGCGTGATCATCACGTTGCTGGCCTGCGCCGGTTTGGGCGTCCAGCCTGCCGGCTTCCAGCCGCTGGCGGGGATGCGATAGCTCATCGCGCCACCCATCATGAAGACAAAATACCCGGCGGCCAGCACCAGAAAGGTCTGCATCACGCCCACGCTGGTGGGCGTCGCGAAGTGCTTCATCAGCTCGGCTGCCAGCGGCGCACCGATCATCGCGCCCCCGCCGAACCCCATGATGGCCATGCCGGTCGCCATGCCGCGCCGGTCGGGGAACCACTTGATAAGGGTCGAGACCGGCGAGATGTACCCCAGCCCCAGGCCGATACCTCCGATGACGCCTGAGCCCAGCCACATCAACCACATCTGGTGCAGGTAGATCCCGAGTGCGGAAATCGCCAAGCCACCGCACCAGCACACTGCCGAGACCACGCCGCCCTTGCGCGGCCCGGCACGCTCGAGCCA
This sequence comes from Rhodoferax sp., assembly GCA_031291295.1. Taxonomy (GTDB): domain Bacteria; phylum Pseudomonadota; class Gammaproteobacteria; order Burkholderiales; family Burkholderiaceae_C; genus Rhodoferax_A. Next base: position 23,999 of record JARLJI010000115.1, read on the forward strand.
TCCACCCCAGATCGAGGCGGACACGCCCAGCAACACGAAAAACAGGGTAAACATCCACCCCATGGTGGAAATCCGCCAGTCGCAATCGGTCACAAACAACTCGGCAAACAGACTCATGTCTTTCGGACAGGCCTTGGCCGCCGTGATGCCGATCGCCTTTGACAGCGGCAGCCAGAAGACCGAGAAGCCGTAGGCCATGCCGATGCACAGATGGATGGCCAGCGCCGCCGGAGGCACCAGCCATCGATTAAAGCCCGGCCCGGCCACAGTCCGTTCCTTGTCCAGAAGCCCTGGCGCGCTCCCATGTGGAGCAGCCCCCGGTCCCACCAATACTGACGACATGTTGTCTCCTTCGTTTGGATTGCGCTCAAATATGCAATTTGCGCATTAGCGTTTTTCACCGAAAGTCACTCGATCGACAAACATATGATTACACAAGATACATAATTTCTCGGGCTAAAAGTGCCTCTACGCACTTAAGTGATTACCCTGAAGTTCTCGTGGCCTTGTTACCCCGAATGAACCCGATGCCTTCCCCAGTCGAAGTCTTGCTGTCACGCTATTCGCCCGGCATCAAGCACCTGGCCGAACCGGGCCCCGACGACACGCAACTGCCGGCAAGGGTAGAGGTGGCACCGCGCGCACCGGATCATGGTGAATCGATGCCCTTTCGCTTCAGCGTGGTACGCGGCGATGCGGCCGGGTTCAAGGCCGTTGCCTCGCATCAGCGCGGTGCACCTTCGGCACCTTCGTAGTGCGCCGGATCGAATCGGCGCGTCTGGCGCCAATACTCCCAGGTGAAGCCGGGCCATAGCGTGTCGATGCGCCCGTCGGCGTTTTGGTACCAGCTATGGCAGCCCGACGACCAGACCGTTGTCTTCATTTTCTGCTGCGTCGCGGCGTAGCTGTTGGCTTGGGCCTCGGGGCGCAGGCGCAGCAGGGTCTGACCGCGCCGGCGCAGGCTGCGCAGCGCATCGACGATGTAATACACCTGCGCCTCGATCATGAAGATGATGGAGTTGTGGCCCAGTCCGGTATTGGGGCCGACCAGCATGAAGAGGTTGGGAAAGCCGGCCACCGTAATGCCGAGACGGGTGGCCGCCGGCTGCGCGCGCCAGCGCTCGGAGAGCTCTTCGCCCTGCTCGCCGTAAACCCGCAGGGGTGTGATGAATTCGGTGGCCCGAAAGCCGGTGCCCCAGATGATCACGTCGCAGGGATGCAGCGTGCCGTCGCTGCCGACCACCCCCTGCGGCGTCACGCGCGCTACCGCCTGCGTCACCAGGCTCACGTTGGGCTGCTGCAGGGCACGGAACCAGGTATTTGAGAACAGCAGGCGCTTGCAGCCGGGGTTGAAGTCGGGCGTGAGGGCGGTGCGCAGCGCGGCGTCCTTGACCTGGCGGCGCAGGTGCTGCAGCGCGAGCCGGCGCAGCAGGGCCTGCATCCGCGCCGAGCCCAGAAAGCCCATGCCGATCCATTCGTTGAACCAGTAGATGCGCCAGCGCACCAGCGTTTGCAGCCCCGGCACATGGGCGTACAGCCAGCGCCGCAACGGGCCGTAGGGCCGGTCCCGGCGCGGCAGCACCCAGCCCGGCGTGCGCTGGAACACCGTGAGATGTGCGGCATGAGGGGCGATTTCGGGCACGACCTGCACCGCACTGGCGCCGGTGCCGACCACGGCGATGCGCTTGCCTCGCAGGTCCACGTCATGGCGCCACTGGCTCGTGTGGAATGCCGGGCCGTCGAACGCGTCCAGCCCCGGCACGTTGGGCAGCAGCGGCTTGTTGAGCGGGCCGGTGGCCACAATCACATGGCGCGCCTGCAGCATGGGCTGGCCCGCGAGTTCGATCTGCCAGTGCTGCGCGCTAGCGTCCCAGCGCAGCGCGCTGACCTCGTGGCCGAAGCGGATCACGGCGTCCAGCCCGTATTGCTGCACCACGCGCCGGAGATAGGCCTGAATCTCGGGTTGCTGCGAATAGGGCCGCGTCCAGCGGCGGTTCGGCTCGAACGAGAGCGAGTACAGATGCGAGGGCACATCGCAGGCGCAGCCCGGATAGGTGTTGTCGCGCCAGGTGCCACCCACCTCGCCGCTGCGCTCGAGCACCACCAGCGAGGCGACGCCCGCCGCGCGCAGCCGGACGGCGGCGCACAGGCCGCCGAAGCCGACGCCGATGATGGCCACTTCAATCGTGCTCATGGGGCAAGACTAGCACGCCGCCGCGGCCAGCGAAATTTCATAAGCCTATTTATAATCAACCCACTTATGAAAAGAGACTTCAGCCAGCGCTTCGGCTTTCTGGTCAACGACGTGGCCAAGCTTTATGGGGAACAGTTCGACCGGCTGGCGCGCGAGCGCATCGGCCTGTCGCGTGCGCAGTGCCGCCTGCTCGGCGCGCTGGCGATGCACGGCGATGAGGCGCCGATGTCGCAAATCGAGCTGGCGCACCGGCTCGGCCTGAGCGCGATGGGCGTGGCCGGGCTGTGCGACCGCATGGCCGCGGCCGGCTGGATCCGCCGCCAGCCCAGCGCCACCGACCGCCGCATCAACGAAGTGCATCTGGAGCCCCGCGCCGAAGAAGCGCTCGGTGCCGCGCTGAGCATCGGCGACGCGCTGAACACGCGCGTGCTCGCCGCGCTCACGCCGGCCGAACGCACGCAGTTGCTGGCCCTGCTCGGCAAGGCCCGCAGCGGCCTGGTGAACCTGTCGATGAACGAGGAGGCGCCGGCATGAGTGCCGTAAGCATCCCCGGCGCCGCAGGCGCACCGACCCACGCCGGCGTGCCGCACCGCCGCATGATCACCCTGTCGATCATGCTGGCGACCATCATGCAGGCGCTCGACACCACGATCGCCAACGTCGCGCTGCCGCACATGCAGGGCAGCCTGCAGGCCTCGCAGGACCAGATCATGTGGGTGCTGACTTCCTACATCGTGGCCTCCGCCATCACGCTGCCGCTGACCGGCTGGCTGTGCGGCCAATGGGGCCGGCGCCGGGTGTTCATCGTCTCGGTGATCGGGTTCACGGTCGCGTCAGCGCTGTGCGGCCTTTCGACCTCGCTCGTGGGCATCGTGCTCGCGCGCTTGCTGCAGGGCGTGTTCGGCGCGGCACTGGTGCCGCTGTCGCAGGCCGTGCTGCTCGACATCAACCCGCGCGAGAAAGTCGGCCAGGCCATGGCGATCTGGGGCGCCGGCATCATGGTCGGGCCCATCCTGGGGCCACTGCTCGGTGGCTGGCTGACCGAGAGCTACAACTGGCGCTGGGTGTTCTTCATCAACCTGCCCGTCGGCCTGTTTGCGCTGTGGGGCATTGCCCGCTACCTGCCCGAGAGCCGGCCCGGAAGCGAGCGGCTGGACATCTTCGGCTTCGCCACGCTCTCGCTGGCCATCGGCATGCTGCAGCTGTTCCTCGACCGGGGCCAGCAGCTCGACTGGTTCGACTCCTGGGAGATCAAGCTGGAGGCGGCCGCCGCGCTGGTCGCATTTGCCTTCTTTGTTGTCCACACCTGGACCGCACAAGGCGTGTCGTTCTTCGACCGCAACCTGCTGAAGGACCGCAATTTTGTCACCGGTCTGCTGTTCGCCTTCATCGTCGGCATGATCCTGTACGGGACCATGGCGCTGCTGCCCAACCTGCTGCAAAGCCTGATGGACTACCCGGTGGTCTACACCGGCGAGGTGACGGCGCCGCGCGGCGTCGGCACCATGCTGGCGATGATCGTGGTGGGGCGGCTGGTGCACCGCATCGACGTGCGCGCCATCATGGCGCTCGGCTTCGGGCTCACGGCGTTCGCGCTCTGGCAGATGACGCACCTGACGCTGCAGATGGACGCCCACCTGATCATCGTCTCGGGCTTCATCCAGGGGCTGGGCATCGGCTTCACCTTCGTGCCGCTGTCCACCGCGACCTTCGCCACGCTGGCGCCAGTGGTGCGCCATCAGGGCACGCCCATCTACAGCCTGCTGCGCAACATCGGCTCAAGCGTCGGCATTTCGGTCGTGCAGGCGCTGCTGACGCGCGGCGCGGATACGGCGCACGCGCAGCTGGCGGCAACCATCGTGCCCGGCAACCAGGGCCTCGTGAACCTGCCGGCTATGCTGGACCCCGGCACAACCACGGGGCTGGCGATCCTGAACGCCGAAGTCACACGCCAGGGCGCGCTGATCGGCTACATCAACGACTTCAGCATCATGACGGTCCTGACACTGGCCGCCATTCCGCTGCTGCTGCTGATGAGCAGCCCGCGCCACGCGCCGGCAGCGGTAGTGGGCGCCATCGATGCGGACGAGGCCGCGGCCGCAGTCGAAGTGCCGCACTGAGCGCCGCCTCTGCGCCGAGCCGGCAACCCCCGCATAATCCCGGGGGCATTTGAAGGGCAAACGGTATTCATGGACATCACTGCGATCATTCAAGCCATCCAGCAGCACGCGGAGTGGGTCGTGTTCGTCAGCGTGCTGATGCAGCAAGTGGGCCTGCCGGTCCCGGCGGTGCCGACACTGCTGGTCGCCGGCAGTCTTGCCGCCTCCTCCGGTCAGGCCACGCAAATGCTCGCCGCGGCCGTGCTGGCATCGGTACTTGCCGACGGCATCTGGTATCTGGCCGGGCGCGCCTTCGGCTATCGCATCTTGTCCGGCTTGTGCCGGCTGTCCATCAATCCGGGCTCCTGCGTCTCGGAAACCGAGGCGCGCTTCATGCGCTGGGGCGTGTGGTCGCTGGTGATCGCCAAGTTCGTTCCCGGGTTCTCCACGGTGGCGCCGCCCATCGCCGGCTCGCTGCGCATGCCGCTGCCGAGCTTTCTCGCGGCGGCGGGGCTTGGCGCGGCACTGTGGGCCGGGCTTGCGATTCTTGTCGGGTGGTGGTGGCGCGCGCAGGTGGAAATCGCCATCAACGCCATGAGCAGCCACGGCGCCAGCCTCGTCGCCGTGCTCGCGCTCGGCCTGGCGGCATGGCTGCTCTGGAAGCTGTGGCAGAAATACCGCTTCGAGCAAATGCAGAGCATTCCCCACATCACCCCCGCGGAGCTGGCGGCGGCGCTGGCGTCGGACACGCCGCCGTTGCTGCTCGACTTTCGCGGCGCCGCCATGATCGCCCAGACGGGCCCCCTGGCCGGCGCCGCCCAGGCCAGTCTGGACGATTTACCCCAGGCCGTCGGCCATTGGGCGAAGGGCCATGACATCGTGACCCTGTGTGCCTGCCCCGGGGACGCCACGGCGGTGCGCGCGGCGCACGGCCTGCGCAAGCTCGGCTACACCTCGGTGCGCCCGCTCAAGGGCGGCTACGACTCGTGGATCCGGCAATTGGGACACGCGGCGCCATAACGCCCACCATAGCGCCCGCCGAAACGTCGTAACGCCGTCACTCGTCGCGCTCGCCCGCCTCGTACAGGGTTTCGCGGCCCATGCGGTCGAGGATCAGTTCGGCGGTCCAGGGCAGC
>JARLJI010000116.1 GCA_031291295.1 Rhodoferax sp.
AAAGCTCCGCAGCTTCCGCGAACGCGACGGATGCTTGAGCTTCCGCAGCGCCTTCGCTTCGATCTGGCGGATGCGCTCGCGCGTCACGTCGAACTGCTTGCCGACTTCTTCCAGCGTGTGATCCGTGCTCATCTCGATGCCGAAGCGCATGCGCAGCACCTTGGCTTCGCGCGGCGTCAGGCTGTCCAGGATGTCCTTCACCACATCGCGCAGGCCGGCCTGCATCGCGGCTTCCAGCGGCGCGGTGTTGGCGCTGTCCTCGATGAAGTCGCCCAGGTGCGAATCGTCGTCGTCGCCAATCGGGGTTTCCATCGAGATCGGCTCTTTCGCGATCTTCATGATCTTGCGGATCTTGTCTTCCGGGATCTCCATCTTCGCGGCCAGAATGCTGGCGTCCGGCTCGAAGCCGAACTCCTGCAAGTGCTGGCGCGAGATGCGATTCATCTTGTTGATGGTCTCGATCATGTGCACCGGGATGCGGATGGTGCGCGCCTGGTCGGCGATGGAGCGCGTGATGGCCTGGCGGATCCACCACGTGGCGTAGGTCGAGAACTTGTAGCCGCGCCGGTATTCGAACTTGTCCACCGCCTTCATCAGGCCGATGTTGCCTTCCTGGATCAGGTCCAGGAACTGCAGGCCGCGGTTCGTGTACTTCTTGGCAATCGAGATCACCAGGCGCAAATTGGCCTCGATCATCTCTTTCTTGGCGTCGCGCGAAGAGGCCTCGCCTTCGTTCATGCGCTTGTTGATGTCCTTGAGCTGGAACAGCGGCACCACCACGCGCGACTGCAGGTCGGTCAGGCGCTGCTGCAGCTCCTGGATCGGGGGGATGTTGCGCGCCATCACCGTGCTCCACGGCTTGCCGGCGGCGGCCTGCTTTTCCACCCATTTCAGGTTCAGCAGGTTGGACGCCACGCGGTGGCCGTGCTTGTCGAAGCCGCTGAAGTCGCGGATGAAGTCTTCCTGCGGGAAGCCGCATTTGTCCACGATGATGCGGCGCAGCTCGCGCTCCTTCTTGCGCACGTCGTCGACCTGGCTGCGCAGCATGCCGCACAGCTTCTCGATGGTCTTGGCCGTGAAGCGGATGGTCATCAGCTCCTCGGACAGGGCCTTTTGCGCCTTCACGTAGGGCGGCGTGCCGTAGCCTTCCTTGTCGTAGATCTTGTGGACCTTCTCGAACAGGCCGCGCAGCGTGTCGAAGCGCGTCAGGGCCTCGCGCTTGAGCTCCTCGAGCTTCTTGGTCAGCGCCTTGGAGCCGCCCTTGCCGTCGTCGTCGTCATCGGCGTCGAACTCGTCGAAGTCTTCCTCGGCCACGTAATCGTCGGCTTCATTGGGGTTGGAGAAGCCGTCGACGATGGTGGAGATCACCACCTTGCCGTCGCGGATGTCCTCGGCCATGCGAAACACCTCGGCGATGGTGGCCGGGCTTTCGCTGATGGCCTCCATCATGCGCATCAGGCCGCCCTCGATGCGCTTGGCGATCTCGATTTCGCCTTCGCGCGTGAGCAGCTCGACCGTGCCCATTTCGCGCATGTACATGCGCACCGGGTCGGTGGTGCGGCCGAATTCGCTGTCCACGGTGGACAGGGCGGCTTCGGCTTCTTCCTCGGCTTCTTCTTCGGTCGCGGCGGTCGGGCCGGTGTTGTTCAGCAGCAGGGTCTCCGCGTCGGGCGTTTGCTCGTAGACGGCCACGCCCATGTCGTTGAGCATGGAAATCACGACTTCCAGCGTCTCGGCATCGACCAGCTTGTCGGGCAGGTGGTCGGAGATCTCGCCGTGCGTCAGGTAGCCGCGGGTCTTGCCGAGCTTGATCAGAGCCTTCAGGCGCGAGCGGCGCTTGGCCATGTCTTCTTCCGACAGGACGGTCTCGTCCAGCCCGAATTCCTTCATCAGCGCGCGTTCTTTCGCCTTGCTGATCTTCATGCGCAGCGGCTTGACCTTTTCGGTGGTCGCCACGGGTTCTTCGGCAAATTCGGCTTCCACGTCGCTCAGGTCGGTGTCGTCGCCATCGGCCTTGACGCCGGCCTTGGGTTTGCGGCCGCGCTTGGCGCCGGTTGGGGACGGCGCGTCAGATTCAGCGGCGGCGGCCTTGGGCGGGCGCCCGGGCTTCTTCTTAGGCGTTTCTTCGGCCACGGCGGCAGCCTTGACGGGTTTTTTCAGTTCTTCTTTGGCGGGCGACTTCGATGCGGGCACGGGATGGACTTTCGTTGCAGACTTGGCAGCGCCTGTGGAGACAGGTTTTGCCGCTGATGTGGAGATGGCTTTGGCGGCCGGTTTCGCAGCAGGGGGGGCGGACTTTTGAGCAGGCATGAATAAACCTCAGGGCTTCAAGGCAGGACAAACAAAAAAGCGGGCGCCGCAAATTCCCGGCGCGGGCAACGTGACCAAGGGGCAAACCCCCGGACGTTTTCTATCTGCAAGATGTGTGGGCGAACATTTGGAATGCAATCCTTGCGGTTGGTTGGCCCGTTGTGAAGTTGCTTCATCGGTCGGCCCGGCCCGGAGGTATTGCTGTCGCTCTTGCAGTCTGGTCAAGCCTTACATTATACCTTTATGGCCGTTTTTCAAGCGCCGGCGCTGCTTATTTTGCGCTGGCGCGCGCGCGGCGCTGCTCGTGCAGCCGGCGATAGCGCTCCAGGTCGTTGGCGGCCAGCGCCTCGGTCTCCATCAGCTTGAAGCGGTCGTCCTGCATCAGATCGAGCAGGCCGCGCAACTCGCTGGCGGTGTCGTCGGGGGCGGGTTCCTGCGCCAGCGGGACCTCGAAGCTGGCGGTGGTCCTCAAAGCCAGAGCCTCGCTTTCGTGGTCGCGCAGGCCCTCGCGCAGGGCCGCCCAGTGCTGCGCGCCGTGCTCGTGCAGCTGGCTCTCCAGCCAGACAAACAGCGGGCCATGCGGCGCTGCCAGCTCGCACAGCATGCCGCGGTCTTCGTTGGAAAGACTGTCCCAGGCCGCCATGTGCGTCAGCAGAATGCGCGCCGCGTGGTCGGCGCGGCTGGCCGGCGCGGTGCGCCCGCCCGGGCGCATGCGAGGGGCAAAGTTTGATGGATTTTTATGGCTGTAGCCCTCGTCCTGTATGCGCTGATAGCTATCGTTGTTGTAGCGCTTCCCGCTGTGGGCGCTGTGGGCGCCGTCGACTTTGCCCGATTTCGCGGGGCCGTTCCAGACCTCGTTCAGTTCCCGGCTGTTCAGCTGCACCAGGTCGGCTATCTCGCCCAGCAACTGGCGCTTGAGCGCGCCCTCGGGCAGCTGGCTCCACAGCGGCTTGGCGTTGCTGGCGAGATGGGCGCGGCCCTCGGCGGTGTTCAGGTCGCAGCCGTCGCGCGCCGCTTCGATCATGAAGCGCGACAGCGGCGTGGCCTCGGACACATAGCGCGCAAAAGCGTCCTTGCCGAAAGTGCGGATGTAGCTGTCCGGGTCGTGCTCGGGCGGCAGGAACAGGAATTTCACGCTGCGCACGTCGCTGGCATAGGGCAGGGCGCCGTCCAGCGCCTTGCGCGCCGCGCGCCGGCCGGCGGCGTCGCCGTCAAAGCTGAACACCACCGAGTCGGTGAAGCGGAACAGCTTTTGCACATGCTCGGCAGTGCAGGCCGTGCCCAGCGTGGCCACGGCGTTGGGAAAGCCCAGTTGCGCCAGCGCCACCACGTCCATGTAGCCCTCGGTCACCAGCACGTAGCCGTGCTCGCGCAGGGCATGGCGCGCCTCGAACAGGCCGTACAGCTCGCGGCCTTTGTGGAACACCGGGGTTTCGGGCGAGTTGAGGTATTTCGGCGTGCCTTCACCGAGCACGCGCCCGCCAAAGCCGATGCATTCGCCCTTCACGTTGCGGATCGGGAACATCACGCGGTCGCGGAAGCGGTCGTAGCGCTTTTCCTCGCCGCTGTCCTCATCGACACTCGCGATGACCAGGCCGCTCTCGACCAGCAGCGGGTCGTCGTAGTTGGGGAACACACTGGCCAGGCTGCGCCAGCCCTCGGGCGCGTAGCCCAGGCCGAACTGTTTCGCAATATCGCCCGACAGGCCCCGGCCCTTGAAGTAGTCCACGGCCTTGTGCGAGCTTTTGAGGTGCTTTTTGTAGGCGTCGCAGGCCTTCTCCAACACGTCGGACAGCGTGGCCTGCTTTTGCCGCTGTTCGGTGGCGCGCGCCCGCTCGGACGGCGATGCATCGTCTTCAGGTACCTGCATGCCGTATTGCTGCGCCAGGTCTTTCACTGCCTCGACGAAGGTCATGCCCGCGTGCTCCATCAGGAAGCTGATGGCGTTGCCGTTCTTGCCGCAGCCAAAGCAGTGGTAGAACTGCTTGGACGGGCTCACGCTGAACGAGGGCGATTTTTCGCCATGAAACGGGCACAACCCCATGAAATTGGCGCCGCCCTTCTTGAGCTGCACGTAGCGGCCGACGATCTCCACCACGTCGGCGCGCGCCAAAAGCTCCTGAATGAAAGACTGGGGAATGCTCACCCGGGTATTTTGACCCATTGGCGCCCCCAGTTTTGTGTCAGACTGTGCCGATGCAATGATGCAATAAAACCTGAAGGAGACTTGGGATGACATCCATTTTTGACCGTGATCTGCCGCGCAACGAAGCCAACCACGCACCGCTGTCGCCCCTGTCCTTCATCGAGCGCACGGCCGAGGTCTACCCGGACCGGCTGGCCGTGGTGCACGGTGAGCTGCGCCGCAACTGGGGCGAGCTGTACGAGCGCTGCCGCCGGCTCGCCAGTGCGCTGAGCCGCCACGGCATCCAAAAGGGCGATACGGTGGCCGTGATGCTGCCCAACACGCCGCCCATGGTCGAGGCCCATTTCGGCATCCCGATGGCCGGCGCCGTGCTGAATGCGCTGAACACGCGGCTGGATGCCGAAACCCTCGCCTTCATGCTGGACCACGGCGAGGCGAAGGTCTTGATCGTGGACCCGGAATTCGCGGCGCTGATGCAAAAGGCGCTGGCCTTGCGCCAAGGCACGACGCCGCTGCTGGTGATCGATGTGGCGGATCCGGTCCATACCGGGGCCGTGCAAAAAATCGGCAGCCTCGACTACGATGATTTTGTGGCTGGCGGCGACCCGCAGTTCGCCTGGTCGCTGCCTGGCGACGAGTGGGACGCGATTGCCCTCAACTACACCAGCGGCACCACCGGCAACCCCAAGGGCGTGGTCTATCACCACCGTGGCGCGGCGATCAACGCCATCTCCAACATCCTCGAGTGGGACATGCCCAAGCACGCGACCTACCTGTGGACGTTGCCCATGTTCCACTGCAACGGCTGGTGCTTCCCGTGGACGGTGGCGGCGCGCGCGGGCGTCAACGTGTGTTTGCGCCGGGTCGAGGCGCAGGCGATTTTCGATGCCATCCGCGACCACGGCGTCACGCACTACTGCGGCGCGCCCATCGTGCACGGTTTGCTGGTGAATGCGCCGGCCGCAATGAAGGCGGGCGTGCCGGCGGGCGTCAAGGCCATGGTGGCCGGCGCCGCGCCGCCCGCGTCCATGATCGAAGGCATGGAGCAGATGGGGTTCGATCTGACCCACGTCTACGGGCTGACCGAGGTCTACGGCCCGGCCACGGTCTGCGCCAAGCACGACGCCTGGAACGCGCTCGACATCGGCGAGCGCGCGCGCCTGAACGCGCGCCAGGGCGTGCGCTACCACCTGCAGCGCGATGCGCGCGTGCTCGACACCATGACCCTGCAGCCCGTGCCCTGGGATGGCGAGACCATGGGCGAGATCATGTTCCGCGGCAACATCGCGATGAAGGGCTACCTGAAGAACCCCAAGGCCACCGAAGAAGCCTTCGCGGGCGGCTGGTTCCACAGCGGTGACCTGGCCGTGCAGTATCCCGACGGCTATATCAAGATCAAGGACCGCAGCAAGGACATCATCATCTCGGGCGGCGAGAACATCTCGTCGATCGAGGTCGAAGACGTGCTGTACCGCCACCCCGCCGTGCTGGCCGCCGCCGTGGTGGCCAAGCCCGACGCGCGCTGGGGCGAGACGCCCTGCGCGTTCGTCGAACTCAAGGCCGGCGCGACGGTCACGGCCGAAGAGATTGTCGCCCACTGCAAGCAGCACCTGGCCGGTTTCAAGGTGCCGCGCGCCGTGGTGTTTGGCGAGATCCCCAAGACCGCGACCGGCAAGATCCAGAAGTTCGAGCTGCGCCGGCAGGCGGGGTCCACCGCGGCGATCGATATCTGAGTTCACCTGCTGCGCGCACCACAAACGATGTGCCCATCCCGTTCAGATGACTGAAGAGCCCGGCCCGGGCTAACGCGCAGGATTGCGTCCGGACAGGCGGCTGACCGTACCGAGCAGCCACTCTTCGAGATGTTTGATGTCGCCCACCAGAATGTAAACAAGAAAATACAGCATGCCCAACGCAAGGGTACATACCATCCAGGGCGGCGGGCGGTCATTGTCGGGCAGGAGGTAATCCGTCATGAAGCCCCAATGGCTGCTGGCCAGAGCGACAAAGGCTACGAGGCAGGCAATCGGCAGGCCGCAATGGATCCAGGCGTTTTCCTCCCGCAGAAGAAAGTAGGCTCCCAGGGACAAGGGCAGGAACCAGTAATGTGTGGAGCGCGGCACATTGGGGGTGGGGATGTCGAGGATGGCCGAATTCACCATGAAGATCAGCATCAGGCCGACGACCAATCCGATGGTGGCTGCGCTTTGGTGTTTGTCGGCTCTCAGTAGCGTCAGAGCCACCCCGAGGGCCACCACTGCGCAGTTGAGCAGCGCCAGTGGCATCAAGCCCCGTAGGCTGAAATAGACTACGAACAGAGCACCCAAGGCGATCGTCACGCTGCTGCAGGCGAGGATGGTGAGCCGAACCCGGGTGGTTCGCGTGCGCTGCCAGCCCTGCGTCCCCGCCATAGAAATTTGACCGGCATTTTGAGGAATCGTCGAGGCAATTGATTCGTCAAGACGCGCAAGAGATTGGTCGAACTGGCTGGGTGTGGCAAGGTGCGCCACCTTGAGCCACCGCATGCGGGCGCGGTGCAAACGGGCTTCCAGTGGATCAATGTCTGCGACATAAATATGCAACAGCAGAAACAGCAACCACATGGCACACACATTGATGATCCAGGCGCCGGGGCCACGCACGCTGTCAGGCGTGGCAAGCCGCGTGACAAATGCGAAGTGCGAGCTGGAGAAAAAACGACGCTGGCAAGGCAGCCCCAGGCCAGGCCATGGCGCAGCCATGCGTTTTCGTGCTTGAGCATCAAATAGGCCGCGACTGCCAGCGGTATCAAAAAATGATGGACTGCACGAGGAATCTGGGTGTCTGGAACATCGAAAAAGAGAGCCATCCAGGAAAGTCGGGCAAACAGACTGGCCACCAGCAAAACGGCGGCACCGCGCAGCCGATGATGTCGGGCCATTCGGATGGCAATCACGCCGGCCAGAATCACCGCGCAATCTGCACTTGCGACCAGCCATTCGTCGCGAAGGGCAAAAAAAACGGCCCAGGGAACGCCAAACAGAATCGAGGCCACGCTGCCAAGAATCACCACAACGCGCACGCGCCGGGTATGCGAGTCACCCGCGTTCTGGAGGCCGATCATGATCGGTGGGGTGGCGCCCAGCGTGTTCACCAATACATTGTGGCGCGAACTTGTCAATTGGGCGCAATTTATCTCTCGAGGCCTGAATGGCTCACTCCCCCAGAACTACACCCTCGCGCCGCGGATCGGCGCCGCCCAGCCACACGGGCTTGCCATCCACCTGGCCGCTTTGAATAGCCTGCAGGCCACTGGTCAGCGCATGTTCCTGCACTTCGTGGCCGCGCGCGCGCAGCGCATCGACGGTGGCGGCGGGGAAGCGGCCTTCCTCCAGCAGCAGCGGGCCGCCGAGCGAGGCGAAGTTGGGCAGGGCGATGGCCTGTTGCGGGCTCAAACCCCAGTCGAGCACGCCGTACAGCGTCTTGGCGACATCGTGAATGATCAGCGCACCGCCGGAGCTGCCGGTGCTCATCACGAGCTGCCCGCTGGCCTTGTCGAACACTAGGGTGGGCGCCATCGACGAGCGCGGGCGCTTGCCGGGCTGTACGCGGTTGGCGACCGGGCGGCCCTGCGCGTCGGTCGGTGCGAAGCTGAAGTCGGTCAGCTCGTTGTTGAGCAGGAAGCCCCCACTAAGCGCCGCGTTGGGGGTCACCATTTGGCGCGCCCCGAACGCGTCCTCGATCGTCGTTGTCATGGCCAGCGCATTGCCATAGGCGTCGACGATGCTGATGTGCGAGGTGCCGTGCTCGGGCTGCCCCGGCATGGGCGCGTAGCTCGTTTGTACGGCGCCGGGCACGCCGGGTCGCACGCTTTCCATCGCCCGTCCATCCGGGCCCTGGTCGATCAGGCGGGCGCGCCGGGCCAGGTAGCCGGGCGCCAGCAGGCTGGTCCAGCTGCCGGCCGGCGGCTGCACGAAATCGGGGTCGGCCACGTACTGCGCGCGGTCGGCAAAGGCCAGGCGCGAGGCATCAAGGTACAGGTGCAGCCACTGCGCCGACGGCAGGCCGTCCTGCAACGGCAGGGTGGCGGCGTTGGTGTGGTTCAGGATGCCCAGGATCTGCGCCACTGCGATCGCACCCGAGCTCGGCGGCGGAAAGCCGCAGATGCGGTAATCCCGGGTGCTGACTTTGTAGTCACTGCACAGGGGCTCGCGCTTTTGAGCCTGGTAGCCGGCCAGGTCGGCCAGCGTGAGCTGCCCCGGATTCGTTGGGTGGTGGCGCACCTTGTCGACGATGGCCTGCGCCACATTGCCCTCTAGCAGGCCTTTGGAACCGCTGGCCGCAATTTTCTTCAGCACCTCGGCCAGCGCCGGGTTGCGTAGCGTGTAGCCCACGGCGCGCGGGCTGCCGTCGGCGTTGTAGAAGTAGGCGGCGGCAACCGGGTCGTTTTTCAGGTATTTGTCGTTCTGCAACAGGCTGTTCAGTCGCGCGCTGACCGCAAAGCCGTCTTCGGCCAGCCGGATGGCGGGTTGGAACAGCGTCGCCCACGGCAGCCGTCCGTGCTGCTGATGCGCCAGCTCCAGCATGCGCACGGCACCCGGCACGCCGACCGCGCGGCCACCGACGACCGCGGCGTAAAAGGGCAGCGGTTTGCTGTTGGCGCCGAGAAACAGCTTCTCGCTGGCCGCGGCCGGGGCGGTTTCGCGTCCGTCGAAAGCTTCGACTTGCCGGCCGTCGAAGTACAGCAAAAACGCACCGCCGCCCAGGCCGCTGGACTGCGGCTCGACCAGCGCCAGCACCATCTGCACGGCCACGGCCGCGTCGATGGCGGAGCCGCCGGCTTTGAGGATCCGGTAGCCGGCCTGGGCGGCCAGCGGGTTGGCCGCGGCGACCGCAAACCGGCTGCCGGTCCAGCCAGGCTTGTCGACGTAACCCGATGCGGCCTCTGGCTGCGCCGGTGCCGTGTCGCCCGGCGGCAGTGCGCCGGCACAGCCCGCGAGATACGCGCTGGCCGCCAGCGCGGCGGCGGCCAGGATGCCCCATCGAAGGGTGCCGCGGCGCGTCATGGTTGTGAGCAATAAAGGCTCCAAGCCCTTGATTGGCGGGCGCGGCCAGATGCCAGAGATACGGCTTTGCCGGGCCGCTGGTGTCGCACCCTTGAGGGAGAGGCGCCGCAGGCGCTTCGGGGGTGTTTCATCCTAGCGCGGGGCCAGGCGAACTGCGCCGTCAAGCCGGATCACCTCGCCGTTGAGCATGTCGTTCTCGAAGATGTGGCGCGCCAGCTTGGCGTAGTCCTCGGGCGTGCCCAGGCGGCTCGGGAAGGGCACGCTGGCGGCCAGCGAGTCCTGGACTTCCTGGGGCATGCCGAACAGCATGGGCGTGCCGAACAGGCCGGGCGCGATCGTCATGTTGCGGATGCCGCTCCGCGACAGGTCGCGCGCGATCGGCAGCGTCATGCCGACGATGCCGCCCTTGGACGCGCTGTACGCGGCCTGGCCGATCTGCCCGTCGTAGGCGGCGACCGAGGCGGTCGAGATCATCACGCCGCGCTCGCCGGTGGCCTCGGGTTCGTTCTTGCACATGGCCTCGGCCGTCAGGCGAATCATGTTGAAGCTGCCGACCAGGTTCACCATGACGGTCTTGCTGAACACGCTCAGGGCGTGCGGGCCGTTCTTGCCCACGGTTTTCTCGGCTGGCGCGATGCCCGCGCAGTTGACCAGGCCCATCAGCTTGCCCATCGAGGTGGCCTTGGCCACCGCGGCCTGGCCATCGGCCTCGCTGCTGACGTCGCATTTGACGAAAGCGCCGCCGATCTCCCTAGCAACGGCCTCGCCTTTTTCGACCTGCATGTCGGCAATCACGACCGTGCCGCCCTGGGCTGCGAGCATGCGCGCCGTGCCTTCACCCAGGCCCGATGCGCCGCCGGTGACGATGAATACCTTGCCTTTGATTTCCATGCTGAACTCCTGAAGAAAATGGGTTTGACGTTAACGTAAACGTCAATTATGACGGGTGCCGCCGATGGCCCTAAGATGAACGCCCCCATGCAGCTTAATACTCCTCCTCATTCCGAAAAAGCCGGCCGTTCGTGGCCGTGGCCGCTGCTCGCCGCGGCGGGCCTGGCCGCCAGCTTGTTCCTTGCCGGTTGCGCTACGCGGCCTGTGCCCGTGCCCGCGCCACCGGTGGCGCCGCCTGTGGCGGTGCAGCCCACGCCGAAACGCCCACCGCGCATCGCTCTGGTGCTGGGCGGTGGCGCGGCGCGCGGCTTTGCCCACGTCGGCGTGATCCAGGTGCTGGAGGAGGCCGGCATCAAGCCCGACCTGGTGGTGGGCACATCGGCCGGTAGCCTCGTGGCGGCGCTGTACGCCAGCGGCAAGAATGGTGCGCAACTGCAGCAGGTGGCGATGTCGATGGAGGAAGCCGCCTTCACCGACTGGACGCTGCCCCTGTTCGGCCGCGGCATGATGCGTGGCGACGGCCTGGCGCGCTACGTCAATCAACAGGTGGCGGGGCGGCCCGTCGAAGCCATGCCGCTGCGGCTGGGCGTCGTCGCGACCGACCTGAACAGCGGGCAGGGCGTTTTGTTCCAGCGCGGCGACACCGGCACTGCGGTGCGCGCCTCGAGCGCGGTGCCCGCGATCTTCGAGCCCGTGCGCATTGCCGGGCATGACTACGTGGACGGGGGCCTGGTGGCGCCCGTGCCGGTGGACTATGCGCGCCAGATGGGCGCGGAGCTGGTGATTGCCGTCGATATTTCCAGTACGCCCGAAGGCAATCCCACGGACGGCACGCTGCAGATCCTGTTGCAGACCTTTGCCATCATGAGCAAGAGCATCAACCGCTACGAACTGCGCGATGCCGACCTGGTGGTGCGCCCGGCCCTGAACGGCGTGAAAAGCTCGGACTTCGCGGCGCGGCGCCGCGCCATCGAAGCCGGCCGGCTGGCCATGCGGCAACTGCTGCCGAAGTTGAAGCAGCTGATCGAGGCCGGGGCCAGACCCGTCAATCCATAAAAAAAGGCCCCGTCTTGCGACGGAGCCTTAAGGGATCCCTGAGCCCGAAGGCTTCGAAAGGACCCGAGGAGACAATCAGTACGAATTAACGCTTTTTAGCGGTGGCAACGGCCGTCTTCGTGGCGTTGGCAGCGGTAGCCGCAACGTTGTTGAAGTTGGCTTCGGCCATGTCGGTGGCTTGCTTGACAGCCTTTTGCACGGACTCATAAGCGTTGGTGGCAGCAGCCACGGCGCTCTTCATCACGGCAACGGCGGTCTCGGAACCAGCGGGTGCGTTCTTGGTAGCGCCGTCAACCAGACCGGCGAATTTCTTTTGCGTTTCGGCGGCTTGGGCTTCGAAAGCCTTGGTGAATTCGGCGCTGGTGCCTTGAGCGATGTCATACAGGTGACGGCTGTAAGCAGCGGCTTTCTCGGCCAGGGGCTGCAGCAGACCGGCTTGCAGGGCCAGCAGCTCTTGCGCGTCCTTGACGTTCAGGGCGGCTTGCGTCGTGTCAGCGGCTTCGGCCAAGGCAGCCTTGGAAGCGGTCACGTTCAGTTCGACCAGTTTTTCCACGCCTTCGAAGGCTTTGGTGGTCAGACCAAACAGGGTTTCAACGTTGGCTTTGTGGGCGGCCAGGATTTGTTCAGCGGTCAACATAAGGAGATCTCCGGTAAGTAAAGAGTGATGGGGCAGTATCTGCTCTGACTCCGGCTCAAATCCGGTTTTATGTTGCAGCGCAGCATGATTCGAATTATAGGGTTATCCCGCGCCATTACAAGCGCTTTGTGTTGCGATGCAGCATATTAGGGGTGATGTCCTAGAAACCGGCGGGTCCCCTGCGTTTCATCGGCCGGACACCATCGGTGCGCCATGGCAACGCTGGCAAAATACCCGGCCATGAACCTCGACCGAGAGACCGACCCCGAACCGCTCGATGCCTACAAGGTGTTTCGCACCCTCGGCACGCGCTGGATGGACAACGATGCCTACGGCCATGTCAACAACGTCGTGTACTACAGCTGGTTCGACACGGCGGTGAACAGCTACCTGATCGAGCAGGGTGTGCTCGACATCCAGCATGGCGGCACCATCGGCCTGGTGGTGCAAACCCACTGCAATTACTTCTCGCCGATCGCCTTTCCACAAACGGTGAGCGCGGGCCTGCGGGTGGCACACTTGGGCCGGTCCAGCGTGCGCTACGAGATCGGCCTGTTTGCGGATGATCAGGCCATAACCGCTGCCAAGGGACATTTCATCCACGTGTACGTGGACCGGCACACGCG
Organism: Rhodoferax sp.; assembly: GCA_031291295.1. GTDB lineage: Bacteria > Pseudomonadota > Gammaproteobacteria > Burkholderiales > Burkholderiaceae_C > Rhodoferax_A. Next base: position 12,712 of record JARLJI010000116.1, read on the forward strand.
CCGGCCGGTGCCGCTGCCCGATCCATTGAAAACTGTTCTGGAGAAACTCACTTGAGCGTCATGAACGAGACGGGCCGCACGGCCACGCCGGCCGCGGCCGTTGAGGAGGCCATCAACAGCCGCATGTCCACACGCGCCTTCACGCCGCAAAGCGTGCCGCGCGAGACCATTGCGCACCTGCTGCAGGTGGCGGCCCGCGCACCCTCGGGCACCAACACCCAGCCCTGGCGCGTGTATGTGCTGCAGGGCGCGAGCCGCGACGCGCTGGCCGACAAGGTCTGCGCCGCGCACGACGCCATCCGCGCGAATCCCGCGCTGGGCGCCGAGTACCGAGAGGAATACGACTACTACCCCGAGAAATGGGTCAGTCCCTACATCGACCGGCGCCGCGAAAACGGCTGGGGCCTGTACGGCCTGCTGGGCATCACCAAGGGCGACAAGGACAAGATGCACGCCCAGCACCAGCGCAACTTCAGGTTCTTCGATGCGCCCGTGGGCCTGATGTTCACGATGGAGCGCGTGATGGGCCGCGGCAGCCTGCTGGACTACGGCGCCTTCCTGCAAAACATCATGGTCGCAGCGCGCGGCCACGGCCTGCACACCTGCCCGCAGGCGGCCTGGAACGGCTTTGCCAAGATCATCCTGCCGCACATCGGCGCCGGCCCGCAGGAGATGCTGGTGTGCGGCATGTCGCTCGGCTACGCCGACGAGGCGGCGCTGGTGAACACCTACCGCACGCCGCGCGTGGCGGCGGCCGAATTCACGACCTGGATGGATTAATTGCGGATGCATCACACCCCGTGATTTTTGTCGCCATCCAGTTCCTCAACGGCCTGAGCTACGCCACCACGCTGTTCCTGATAGCCGCCGGGCTGACGCTGATCTTCGGCGTCACGCGCATCATCAATTTCGCCCATGGCAGCTTCTTCATGCTGGGCGCGCTGCTGGCGGCGCACTGGGTCACCGACTGGTATCCGGCCTGGGGCGAGAGCGCCGCGCTGTATGCGCTGGCTATGCTTTTGGGAGCAGTCTGTGCAGGACTGGCGGGGGCTGTGGCCGAGTTCTTTGTGTTGCGTCGGATGTACGGCGTGCCCGAGCTGTACCAGTTGGTGACCACCTTCGGCCTGGCGCTGGCGATGCACGACGCGATGCGCTGGGGCTTCGGGCCGGACGAGGTGTTCGCGCCGCGGTATCCGGGCCTCAAGGGCTCGGTCGAATGGATGGGCCAGTTCTTCCCGGTGTACCAACTCGTCACCATCGCGCTCGGCCCGCTGGTCTGGCTCGGGCTGCACGCGCTCTTGCGCTGGAGCCGTTTTGGCCAGCGCCTGCGCGCCGCCACGCAGGACCGCGGCATGCTGGCGGCGCTGGGCGTGAATCCCAAGCCGCTGATGCTGGGTGCTGTCGTTCTGGGCTGCGCGCTGGCAGGACTGGGCGGCGCGCTGGCGCTGCCGCGCGAGCCGGCGAATTTGCAGATGGACATGAACGTGATCGTCGAGACCTTTGTGGTCGTCGTCACCGGCGGCTTGGGCAGCATCACTGGCGCGCTTCTGGCGGCGCTGCTGATCGGGCTGATTCACGCCTTCGGCCTGAGCCTGGTTCCGCAAGCCACGCTGGTGCTGGTGTTCCTCACCATGGCCGTGGTGCTGGCGCTGCGCCCGCTGGGTTTGATGGGGCAGCCGCTCGATGCGGGCCCCAAGGAAATTGCACAAAAACTCATGCTGGCCCCAGCTAGCCCTTGGGGTACGGCTATTGTTTTTGTAGCGGTGGCGGTGTTTTGCGCCATCGCGTGGCAGGCCGGCGACTACTGGCGCTCGCTCGCCGCGGACGGCTTGATCCTGCTGATTTTTGGCGTCAGCCTGCAGGCCATGATGGCGCTGGGCGGGCTCGTGAGTTTTGGTCATGCCGCATTTTTTGCGCTGGGTGCCTACGGGGCCGCGCTCGCCCACACGGCGTGGGGCGCGGCGCTGCCGCTGGCGCTGGCCACGGGCTGCGCGGCGGCACTGGCGGTGGCGGTCGTGTTCGGCGCCGCCGTGGTGCGCAGCGCCGGCGTGTACCTGGCCATGCTGTCGCTGGCGCTGGCGCAGGTGGTGTGGGCCACGGCCACGCAATGGGTGGGTTTGACCGGCGGCGACAACGGCGTCATCGGGCTGAACCTGGTCACGGACGACACGCGCGGCCTGTTTTACGCGCTGCTGGTGCTGCTCGCGCTGCTCAGCGTGGCGGCCCTGCGGCGCCTGGGCCGCTCGACCTTTGGCGCGGCGCTGCAGGCCGTGCGCGATGCGCCGCAGCGCGCCGCGGCCTCGGGCCTGCGAGTGGCGTGGATCAAGTACCGCATCTTTGTCGAGAGCGCGGTGCTGGCCGGCCTGGCGGGCGGCCTGTTTGCGGCGCACAAGGGCGCCGTGTTTCCGTCGAGCGCCAGCGTCTCGACCTCGCTCGACGCGTTGCTGGTCGTGCTGCTGGGCGGCGTGCACCAGTTGTGGGGCGCCGCCGTGGGCAGCCTGGTGCTGACCTGGGCCGGCGCCGAGCTCGGCCAGGGGTTTGACTACTGGCGCGGTGCGCTCGGCGTGTTTGTGATGCTGATCATGGTCTTGTCCCCGTCCGGTCTGCTCGGACTGCTCTCAAAATTGAAGCGCCCGTGGCGTGCGTTGGTGCCGGGCAGGGGGGACTGAGGGATGCTGCAGGTGCGCCATCTCGTCAAATACTTCGGCGGCGTCAAGGCGGTCGATGGCGTCAGCTTCGAGGTGCGCGCCGGCGAGTGCGTGGCGCTGATCGGCCCCAACGGCGCCGGCAAATCAACCTGCTTTGCCTGTATCGCCGGGCAGCATCGCCCCAGCGGCGGCGAGGTCCTGTGGGCCGGCCAGCGCATCGACGCCCTGGCGCCCGCGCAGCGGCTGCAGCGCGGCGTGGCGCGCACGTTCCAGGTGGCGCAGACCTTTGAAGCGCTCACGGTGCTGCAAAATTTGCAGCTGCTCATGACCGCGGGGCATGGGCTGCCGGCCTGGAATGTGCTGGACCGGGTGTCGGTGGCCGCCGCCACGCAACTGCTGGCGCGGGTCGGCCTGCAGCCGCTGGCGCACGCCGACGCGCTGGGCCTGCCGTATGGCGCAAAGAAGCGGCTGGAGTTGGCCATGGCGCTGGCGGGGCTGGGCGAGGGCGAGGGCGAGGGCGAGGGCGAGGGCGCATTGGCGGATCCGCAAGGGCGCTCGCTACCGCCCGCGCGGCCGCGACTGCTGCTGCTCGACGAGCCGGCTGCGGGCCTGGCCGAGCCCGAGCGGCTGGCGCTCATGCAACTGGTCAAATCGCTCGCGCGTGAGGGCGTGGCCGTGCTCTACACCGAGCACAACATGGACGCCGTGTTCGGCGTGGCCGATCGCGTGCTGGTGCTGATCGAAGGCCAACTCGCGGCGCAGGGCATGCCGGCCGAGATCGCACGCCACCCCGAGGTGCGCAGCCGCTACCTGGGCCATTCCTTTGACGCGGAGATGCCATGAACCCTCACGCCCGGCAGGAATCCATCCATGCTTGAGGTGCGAAACCTCAACGTCTGGTACGGCGCCGCGCAGGCGCTGTTCGATGTGTCCTTGCAGGTGGCGGCGGGCGAACTGGTGGTGCTGCAGGGCCTCAATGGCGCCGGCAAATCCACCTTGTTGCAAGCCATTATGGGCATGAGCCCACGCACCACGGGTACCATCAGCTATCAAAACAAGAGCATCGAGCGCTGGGAGCCGCATCGGCGCGCGCTGATCGGGCTGGGCTACGTGGCCGAAGACCGACGCCTGTTCACCGGCCTCACGGTGCGCGAAAACCTGCATCTGGCGGCGCGCGGCGATGTGTCCGCGCGCGAGGCGCAGGTGCTGCGGCTGTTCCCGGCGCTGGCCAGCATGCTGGACCGCCCGAGCAGCCGCATGAGCGGCGGCGAGCAGCAGATGCTGGCCATCGCCCGCACCCTGATGACCGGCCCGAAGCTGCTGCTGCTCGACGAGCCCTGCGAAGGCATTGCCCCTATGCTGGTCGTGGCCATTCGCGATACGCTGCTGGCGCTCAAGCGCGACGGCATGCCAATGCTGGTGGCCGAGCAGAACCACATCCTGGCCGCGCATGCCGACCGGGTCATCACGCTGGCGGCCGGCCGGCTTGGCGCTACAGTGTCACCATGATCATCACCAGCCTTCTCGATACCGACCTGTACAAGTTCACCATGATGCAGGTGGTGCTGCACCAGTTTCCCGGTGCGCAGGTGGAATACCGGTTCAAGTGCCGCAACACTGGCATGAAGCTGGCGCCCTACGTGGACGAAATTCGCGACGAGATCCGCACGCTGTGCCGCCTGCATTTCCAGGACGCCGAGCTGGACTATCTGCGCGCCATGCGCTTCATCAAGAGCGACTTCGTGGACTTTCTCGGGCTGTTCCGGCTCAACGAGAAATACATCACCGTCACCGCGCTGCCCTCCGGCGAGATCGACATCACGATCCTGGGGCCGTGGCTGCACACCATCCTGTTCGAGATCCCGGTGCTGGCCATCGTCAACGAGGTGTATTTCCGCAACACGCAAAAGGCGCCGGACTTTCCGGAGGGGCGCCGGCGGCTCGAGGCCAAGATCGAGCTGTTGCAGGGGCCGGGCCTGAGCGAGCTCAAGATTGCCGACTACGGCACGCGCCGGCGCTTTTGCAACACCTGGCACGAAGAGGTGCTGCGCACCTTGAAGGCGCGCCTGGGCACGGGCAGCACGGGCCAGCTCGCGGGCACCAGCAACGTGCTGTATGCCATGAAGCTGGGCATGACGCCGCTGGGCACCGTGGCGCATGAATACCTGCAGGCCTGCCAGGCGCTGGGTCCGCGCCTGCGCGACAGCCAGGTGTTCGGCCTGGAGCGCTGGGCCATGGAGTACCGGGGCGATCTGGGGATTGCGCTGTCCGATGTCTATGGCATGGACGCCTTCCTGCGCGACTTCGACATGTATTTCTGCAAGCTGTTCGACAACTGCGAATTGGTATCATGGACGCTTAACTGCGAGTTGAATGAATCATGGACATGGACGCGTAACGTGGAGAGGGCCAGTGCAGAAAATGGAAATCCTTCAAAAGAAGAAGGAGGGGGGCCGTGGTGTGGGCAACTCGAAGAGTTGTCCATGCCTTTAAGGCGGGGGGGAAGGCTTTCCCCCCCAGTTGGGCGTAAAGCCTGGGCGAGCCGATTCTCGAGGTCACGGTGGGTGCACCGAGGTAGACGTCGGCGTGTTGCCCTTGCCAAAAATCATGGTGTTGTGGCGGCTCGCCACGGCGCGGTTCTGTCCTGAGAGGTTCCGGCCATGTCCGAAAACGCGCCAATCATCAACAGCTTGCTGGAAACCGACCTCTACAAATTCACAATGTGGCAGGCGCTCTTCAATAGCGCCTACAACGACAACGAAGCGGAATACCGCTTCGTGTGCCGCCGTCCTTCCGCGTTGCCTCTTGCGGACTTGAAGGACGCAGTTATTCGCGAGGTCGAGCATTTATGTTCGCTCCGCTTCCGCCAGGAGGAACTCGACTTCCTTCGCTCGCTCCGCTACATGAAGAGCAGCTTCGTCGACTTCCTGTCCATCTTCCGGCTGCAGCGGCGGTTCATCCACATTGAGGCGAACGGGAAAGATTTAGAAATTGTCGCGCGTGGGCCGCAGGTCCACGTGATGTTCTTCGAAATTTTTGTGCTTGCCATCGTTGGCGAACTTCACGCCCGGCGCTTTCCGAAGGACAAAGCGCTGGTGGAGGGCCGCCGTCGGCTCGCTGCCAAGATTGAACGACTGCGTGAGTTCGAGCGTGAAGCCGAGGGCGTGCCCGATGCGCACGGGTTCGCACTTTTCGACTATGGTTTGCGGCGCCGCTTCAGCGCCGCCTGGCAGGAGGAAGTCGTCCTGGCGCTCCATCGGGATGTTCCGAACTTATTCAAGAGCACGAGCAATGTCTACCTGGCCATGGAGCACAAACTCGTGCCCATCGGGACGATGGCGCATGAGTATCTTCAGACTTTCCAGGCGGTCCGGGACGTCCCACTGCGCTACTTCCAAAAGGCAGCATTGGATGCTTGGGTTCAGACCTACCGCGGGGACCTCGGCATCGCACTCACTGATGTGGTGGGAATGGATGCCTTCTTGCGAGAATTCGACCTCTTCGACGCAAAGCTCTTCGATGGGCTTAGGCACGATTCCGGCGACCCTGTAGTGTGGGGCGAAAAAGCTCTTGCCCACTATGCGAAGCTGCGCGTCGACGCGCGGACCAAGCGCCTCGTGTTCTCCGATGGGCTCACCATCGAGAAATCCATCGAGCTGTGGCGGCACTTTGCTACGCGTACCCAGACCGCCTTCGGTGTTGGTACGCACCTGACCAACGACTTCGGCCAGGATTACGCGGCGCTTGATATTGTGATGAAGTTGGTGCGCTGCAATGACCGTCCGGTAGCGAAGCTGTCTGACTCCCCGGGGAAGACCATGTGCGACGACGAGACGTTCCTCGCCTATCTTCGCAGCGTCTTCGATGTGCCAGTTCCCAAGGAGTAAGAGACTTGTTCGCCTGTTGTGGTCTAGCCCGACCAAAGCCGGCAATCGGCGGCTCCGGTCGGCCTTGGCGTCATGGTTGGGTCCGGGATGTTTGGGATGGCTAACCTCGAAAACATCCGATTCACGCCGATGTGTGAGGTCGTCGAGGGCGACGGCGTTCGTTGGGAGCCCGACAGGCTGGCCGCCACGATTGCCGACCTGCCTCAGCTCTTCTGGGACGACGGGGAACCCTGGTCGGAGGTGAACCATTGGGCGCTCACCAAGGTCAAAAGCACGGTTGGTGGGGACATCAAGACCGTGACCAGCTTGATGAAACACCTTGCCGCGTACGCCTCGTGGCTCGAATCTAACGGTTTCGATTGGCGGCACTTCCCGATGCGCGTGACCGACCGCGCGGTGGTGCAATTCCGGCGTGAACTAATTCGGCAACGTGACGAACTGGGCCTCCTGCGACCGTCAACCGCCACCGCTCGCATGGCAGCAGTAGTCCAGTTCTACCGTCACGCGCAGGTCTACGGGTTTGTCGAGCGTCGCTCTTCGATGTGGAGGGACAAGCAGGTGCTCGTTCGCTCCTACGACAACGTCGGGTTTGTGCGAACGATGCTTCGTATATCCTCCGAGCTGGCTATTCCAAACAGGGGCCGCCCGGGGGGACAGCTCGAGGCCGGGCTAACTCCGCTTCGACCGGAGCATGCGCGGCAGTTGCTCGACTTCACGGAGAAAGAGGGCCTCCTGGAGTTGCACTACATGTTGTCGCTCGGCGTGCTCTCGGGAGCAAGACTGGAGACCGTCGCGACACTGGGAGTCCGCAACATTGAAGATGCGAGACCGGACACTTCGATGTCAGGCTGTAGCCGAGTGAGTGTGGGTCCGGGGACAGGCGTGGAAACCAAGTTCGACGTGTCGGGCGACCTGTTGGTGCCGACGTATCTGATAGAGGCCCTGAAGGGCTACGCCTACTCCATGCATCGCCTTGGACGGCAGGCGCAAGCAAGCGAAGCAAATCGTGGGCGACTGTTCCTCACCGTGAGGGGCAATCCGTATGAGCCGCAGACGTTCAACCGACTCATGACCGACCTTCGCCGGCGAGGTATGGCCAATGGCATGCGCTTCATGGAGCAGTTCAAATTTCATCAGACGCGGGCCACCTACGGCACCATGGTGATGGAGCTGGCGCTTGGGGTGGCGTCCGTGAAGGACGCCGTGGCCTTCGTGCGGGACTCGATGCTCCATAAGGATGAGGCAACGACGTTCCGGTACGTCCATTTTGTTCAGAAGACGCCTGTGAAGGTGGCCATTGGTAAGGAGTTCGCTGCGGTATTCTCCGGTGTCCTGAATCGAGATTGGAACAAGTTCCATGCATGACGACCTGCGCAATCTGTCCCTGGCGTTCCCGGAGATTCCCGTCAGCGAAAAAGAGACGCCTCCCGACCTTAAACGACTGCTCTACAAAGGAGGTGCCGGCGTTCGCGTGGACAAGGCGGAGCAGGCGATTCGGCGGGGCTTACTTGGAGATGTTTGCTCCGAGCGGGTTGAGCTGGTGCGGCTGGTACATGGGTATATCTCGGGCAAGCTTGCGGGCGGCGGAAGTCACGTGACGGCCCGGAACCAGGTTGACGATGTCACGACCTTCTTTGCTTGGGCAGAAAAGGGCGACGCTGCTCTCACGACCGCCGATGTCCAGGCGAGCTACCTGAGCTACGCCGAGCATCTTTTCCACCGCTTCAAGGTGGTCAAGAACCTGTCCGAACGTTCCGCCTACACGAACGCTCTCCGGGTCGGTCAGGTCTTGGATGGGGCGCTCGAGCGCCACAAGCCCATCCTTCACCTCACCAGACTTACCAGACCCAAGACACGAAAGTCGCCCCAAGGCACTGCGGCCGAGAAGCAGAACCTGCACGACACCTTTACGTTCGGTCGGCTGCTGCAAGACATTTGCGACGGGTTGCCGCTCAGCGTTGTATGGGGCTCCCGCAACATCCAAATCCCGCTCCAGGGAGGAGGCGTCCTCGTTCCCTGGATGGGGGGCAGTACGCGGCGTACCGACATGCCGTGGGCTGACTGGGAGGTTCGAAACGCCGAAAAGCGGAACGAAGCCTACGAAGCCGACCGCTCGCTGGGGCATCGAGGCCGCAAGGCGATAGTCAATACGCGCATCCTTGTAGAGTTGCTCATGTTCATCGGCCAGACCGGCATGAACTTGGCCCAGGTCTTCCCGCTTAAGCTGCGGCACTTCACCTATTCGAGTGACGTCGACGGATACAAGGTTCGGGAGTACAAGAAGCGGCGCGGCGGCGAGGTTCTGTTCGAAATCTTCAGCGAGTATCGCAGTCACTTCGAGCGGTACCTTGAGTGGCGCAGGTCGCTCTTTCCCGGCTCGGACGAATTGTTCCCTATCATTCGAGAGGGGTCGCGTGAAACACTTGCCCCTCGCTTCGACCTCATCATCGGCGCCTGCAAACAGGCAGGAGTGTCGTGGACTCCTCCGACCCTGCTTCGCGGGACGCGGGTGAATTGGCTTCTTCGGCGCAGCGGTGACCCAGACCTGACGGCTGAGATTGCGCAACACCATAAGCAGACCCTGCTCCAAGTGTATGAGTATCCTTCCCATCAACGCACCGTAGGCGAGGTCGGCCGCTTCTGGCAGGTCAACGACCCGTCGCTTGCCAGCGCCGAGCCGTCGCGGGCGGTGGCGCCCGGCCAGTGCGATGGCAGACCCGTGACATCTCCCGCAAAGCCCGCAACGGCGCCGTCGCCAGACTGCACGCGTCCGTCTGGCTGCCTGTGGTGTGAGCATCACCGAGACATCGATTCCCTCGACTACGTGTGGTCGATGGCCTGCTTCAGGCATCTGAAGAGCCTTGAAGTGGGCAGGCATGTCTTCCCGTCCGGCGCTGAGAAGCCTGTGCACCCCGCCCAACATGCAATCAGTAAGCTGAGCGAGAAGCTGACTTGGTTCAGGGATTCGAACGCCGCCCGCCGGAAGTGGGTCGAAGAGGCGCTTGCCCGGGTCGAGGAGGGCAACTACCACCGCGAATGGTCGCACTTGATTCAGGACATGGAAGGTGTCGCCCAGTGAAGGCTGCGATGCTCGAATTCGGGCTGAAGGTCGCCTCTCGAGTCGTCACGCCAGCGTCGGCGAACTACCGGCCGCTCACGTGGCCGCCCGCCCGCGACTGGCCCGTGGTCGTCGACAAAGATGGCGTGGTGGTCTCTCGCTGGGGCGATTCCGTGTGGGACCTGACGCCTTGGGAGGGGAAGCCCGTTCTCCTGAACTTCGGGGATGGCGAGGCGGGAAGAAGCGAGTCGCTCGATGAAGAGAATGCAGACTTGTTGAGGTTGGCTATGGGGTGGCTGATTTGGGGGCCGCGGGCCTACAGGGCTGCGGGCACCATCAAAAACCGGTTCACGCAGGTCCGGGGCGTGATTGCCCTATGCAGCCAGAACGGAATCAGTGCCGCGACTCTGATGCGCTTCCCCAAGGTCCTAGAGAGCCTTCCTGAACGTATTGCGCCCAGCAAATGGGAAGAGACGATTGCGGTGCTGCATCGGCTCTACGACGCACGCGAGGCACTCGGCTTCACTATCGTGGACGCGGGCGCCCTGAAGCGATTGGCCGAAGTCGCCAACAACCATGTGCACGTCCAAACTCCCTATATCCCTCCACGCATTTGGGTGTACCAGGTAGAGCGGCTACGCGAGTGCCTCGAGGACTTTTTGGCTCACAGAACTCAGGTCGAAGCTTGCTTCAAGTTCTGCCTCGACGCCTATATCGTGAACTATGGGTCGCCCGAGTCCGCGTTGACCAAAAGCAAGGATGGCACCAAGGGACCATTTACTGCCGGCTCCGCAAAACGACCTGGCTGTACATACCTGGGCCCATTCTCCGAGACGGCCAACCGCTATGGCATTGCCACCCTCCTAGCCACCTGGGTCACAGGTGGACTTGAGGCACCTCGGGTATCGTTCTTCTCAACGTATCTCAATCTCGTCTCCATCGCAGGGCTGGCATACATCACCAACTTCACCCTGCAGCGGAAGGAAGAGACGACATCGCTCAGGGCCAGTTGCCTGGTCTGGGAGGACGACGAAAGGTTGGGGCGAGTGCCAATCATCTGCGGCGAGACCACGAAGACCGACCCGGACTCGGATGCGAGGTGGGTGGCCAGCCCAAGCGTTGCAGTAGCCGTTGAGGCTCTGACGGCCATCGCGCGGCTGAGGATGTTGTGTGACGCGGTGAATCCTGAGATTCAACCGGCCGTCTCCGACACCGAGGACCCATACCTGTTCAGCACCGGGACCGAGCCGTGGGGCTTCTGTCTCGGCCGGGCCAGGCCCTACGACATCCGCATCGACATCAGCGCCCTGAAGGATGTCATCAAGCGCTACCCTCTGTTGCTTGGCGAGGACCAGCTCAGAATTACCAGCGAGGACTTAATGATTGCGCGTCGACTGACGCCAAACCTTCCCGAGGACGAATTCGAAGTGGGCCAAGTGTGGCCGCTGGCATGGCATCAGTATCGGCGCACTGGCGCGGTGAACATGTTCGCTTCGGGCCTCATCTCGGACAGTTCGATGCAGCAGCAGATGAAGCATTGCACCCGGCTGATGCCCCTGTACTACGGCCAGGGCTATACACGCCTGCACCTTAACGAGGAGGTGGAGCAGGCCGTTGTTAAGGCTATGTACGAGGCGATGGCTGAGAGGCTCAGGAGCGTCGTCAGTACCCGGTTTGTGTCGCCGCACTCGGCGGAGCGCAAAGAGGCTATAGCGGTCAACCTCCTCAGCGCAAAGGACGTGAAGACCCTAACTACATGGGCTAAGGCCGGGAAAGTCAGCTTCCGGGAGCATAGGCTGGGTGGCTGCATGAAGGCCGGGCCGTGCGAGTACGGCGGCGTCGAATCAGTCGCCCGCTGCGGTGGCGGGGACGGGGGCAAGCCATGCTCAGACGTGGTCTATGACCGGGAGAGAGAGCCGCACGTGCGTGCCCAGATGGCCAGGGTGACGGGAGAAATGGAGCAACTCCCTGAGGGGCATCCGCGGCGCGCAGCGCTTGCTGCAGAGGAAAAAGCAATGGAGAACTACCTGAATGTCATCGCAGCGGCCAACTGAGGCCTTCAGCGCGGAAACGCGCTTCCGCCAGGCCTTTGAGCGCCTGAAGTGCGGCCAGCCGAAAGTGGTGGAGCCCGGAACCCCCGTTACCCAAAATAATGTGGCGCGAGAGGCCAGCTGTGACCCATCCGCCCTGAAGAAGGCTCGGTTCCCTACTCTGATTCGCGAGATTCAGGCGTACCTCGAGCTGCACAACGTTGAAGACCATGCGTTGGCTCGGAAGGCAAAGAGGCAGAAAGCCGCCAAACGTTCGTTGGACGAGCGGCTTGATGATGCGCTTCGCCAGCGCGACCAAGCTCAGTCGGTCCTCGCCAGCGCAAACCTTCGAATTGTCGAACTGACCGCTGAAGTGCAGGCTTTGCAGCGAAAAGTGGACGAATTCCAGCCTCCCCCAACCAAGCTCGGACGTCACTAGACCATTGGATACCGACATTAAAGTCATTAAATGAATCAAGGTTCGTCTTTTCAGTTCGGACATTAAGGATGTTAAATGACGCGTTGGCTACGTCAGGGGATGTCTGCCCTACGGTATTCCCCAGGCATGGTGAGCAGCAGGCGCTCGGCCAAGCGACTCTCAATGAGAAGAATGGGCGTATCAGCAAGGGTAAACTGCCGATTTTTCGGCCTGGGTTCGGAACCCCCAGCAAGAAAGTGCGATGCGTGTCAATGCGACGGCAGCCACGGCGCAAGCGTATAAACCCTGAACATACACGACTCTCCACTTAACGGCACCTGACAGATGAATCAAGACTTCCAAAACGCGCTTTGGGCGACAGCAAACAAGCTCCGCGGGTCTGTTGACCCGTCTGATTACAAGTACCCGGTCCTGGGTCTCATTTTTTTGAGGTACGCCTCCGAGAGCTTCTTTGCTCGCCAGGAGCAGCTGGCCGCCTCATTCGCGGACCTGGAAAGCGACTATTACATTGAGGACGAAGCCGACCGCACGGCCGCCATGGAAGAGAGGGACTACTACACCATGGAAAATGTCTTCTGGGTGTCAGAAATGGCTCGTTGGCCGTTCCTCCAAGCAAACGCCAAGCAATCCAACATCGCAGTTTTGCTCGATGACGCTATGCGCCTGATTGAGGGGGACAACCCAAAGCTCAACAACTTGCTGCCAAAGGTCTACGTCCGCACCGCGTTGGAGCAAAACACCCTGGGCGCGCTGGTCGACCTGGCCGCCTCGCTCCACTTCTCACACGACAAAGACGGTGGCGACCTGCTGGGTGACGTCTATGAGTACTTCCTTGGCAACTTCGCCGGCTCCGAAGGCAAGAACGCGGGGGAGTTCTTCACAACCCACTCCATCGTCAACGTGCTGGTGGAAATCCTGGCTCCGCACAAGGGCAAGCTGTATGACCCTGCCTGTGGCGCCGGCGGCATGTTTGTATCCTCCAAAAAATTCATTCTCCGGCATGGTGGCAAGACCAGCGACATCTCCATATACGGCCAGGAACGCAACCCCAACACCTGGAAGCTGGCGGCCATGAACTTGGCCATCCGGGGCCTGGACTTCAACTTGGGGGAGTCAAACGGCGACACGTTTGCCGCGGATAAGCACCCGAACCTGAAGGCTGATTACATCCAGATGAACCCGCCATTTGGGGCGCAAAGCGAATGGCCACGAGACTCGTTGCTCAAAGACCCGCGTTGGGTCTACGGGGTGCCCCCGGCCAAGCCTGCCCACTTCGCCTGGTTGCAGCACGCTTTGCACCATCTGAGCAGAAAGGGTCAAGCAGGCATCGTCATGCCAAACGGAACATTGACCACTACCAGCGGCGGCGAGGACACCATCCGTCAAAAGATGGTCGAGGCTGACGTTGTCGAGTGCATCGTGTCATTGCCGGGCCAGTTGTTCCTGAACACCCAAATTCCGTGCTGCCTGTGGTTCCTGGCAAAGGACAAGACCAAAAACGGCCATGACCGCAAGGGTGAAGTGCTGTTCATCGATGCTCGCAAACTCGGGTTTATGAAGAACCGGGTAAATCGCGAGTTTTCTGAAGACGACGTTCAGAAGATTGCCCAGACCGTGCACCTCTGGCGTGAAGACCAAGACCGTGCAGAAGTTCCAGAAGGCGTGGATGTACCCGTTTATGGGGATATCCTCGGCTTTTGCAAGTCAGCCACGTTGGAAGAAATCCAAGCCCATGGGTACGTGCTATCCCCTGGGCGATATACCGGTTCCGAGGAAGTGGAGGACGACGACGAGTCCTTCAAGGAGCGGCTCGACGAGATAGTCGGCGAATTGAAGGGGCTGTTTGGCCGCAGTGATGCGCTTCGTCTTGAAGTCAAAAAGGGCATGGAGGAACTGGGTTATGAGCTTTGAGCCGGAACTGCTGCGCGACATCATCGAAGTCAATCCAAAAACAGGCATTGTCAAAGGCCAGTTGTACCCGTTCATGGACATGGCCGCCATTACAGAATGGCAGCGAGATGTACCACTGAAATCGCTTGTTCCTCGGGAATTCAGGGGCAGTGGCTCAAAGTTTCAAAGTGGTGACATCCTTTTGGCTCGCATAACGCCTTGCTTCGAAAATGGAAAAACAGCTGTGGCGCCGGCCATTTCTACTGCAGGGCATGGCTCGACCGAATTCATCGTCATCCGGGCCAAGAACCCTGAAGACAGGGCCTTTATCTATGCCTTGATGCGAAGTGAGGACTTTCGGGCGCATGCCATTAAGAGCATGGTCGGCTCTTCTGGTCGTCAACGAATTCCAAACGATGCGCTCAATACGTATTCCACAGTATTACCGGCCCAAGCTTACCGTGCACGCGCATCGAAGCTTCTTTGCGCAATAGAAGACTTGTGTTTTAGCCTTAAAAGTCAAAACACCGCTCTGGAATCAATCGCCCAGACATTGTTTCGCTCCTGGTTTATCAACTTTGCCCCCGTTCATGCCAAAGTTGCTGGCAATGAGCCCGAGGCCATGTCGGCAGAACTGGCTGCATTGTTTCCAAGCGAGTTTGAAGACAGTGAACTGAGTTTGATTCCAAAGGGGTGGGTGCCCGGACGCCTAAGCGATATTTGCAACCTCAATCCTGAGTCTTGGTCTGCAAAGACTCACCCCGTTGTCATTAAGTATGTTGACCTTTCTGGGTTGAAGGAAAACGTATTTTCAGAACCTGTTGAATTCACTTTTGGCGATGCACCTTCTCGGGCAAGGAGAGTTCTGCGAAAGGGAGACTCGTTGTATGGGACCGTGCGCCCAGGTAACCTTTCTTACGGCTTTGTGGGCGGGAGTGAAGCAGGACTCACAGGAAGTACCGGGTTTGCCGTCCTGCGACCAATGAACAAGAATTCGACGGAGTTCGTCTATTGCGCTATGACGCTTACAGAGAATATTGTGCGACTGACTCACCTTGCCGAAGGAGCGGCCTACCCCGCTGTTCGTCCAGATATCGTTCACAAGCAGCCACTTGTGGTGCCATCTTCAGAAGTCATGCAGGCGTTTCACAAGACAACTGCTCCCTTGTTTAGCCTACATGCAAACAACTGCCGGTTAGTATCCTGTTTGGTTTCTTTAAGAGACCACCTACTCCCCCGGTTGATTTCAGGCAAGCTTCGCATCGAAGACGCTGAAGCTTCGGTTACAGAGATAACATCGGAGCTGGAAGCAGAGCCGGTGTGACAAAAGGGCGGGTTGACCGCCCTTTTTGCTGTGGGGCCCGCCCGGGATGAAGTCGCTATATAAAGCCTAACAATCAAATGAGTTAACGGCATGAGCAAAATCGTCGAGAGCGCGGTCGAGGAAGCCGCGATAGGTTGGTTCCAAGAGCTGGGCTACGCCTATGCCTATGGGCCCGATATCACATCCACCGACAGCGACGCCGAGCGTTCTGACAACAAGCAGATTGTGCTCAAGGAACGCCTCATTCAGGCGCTTGCCCGTATCAACCCGCTCATCCCCGCTGTTGCCATCAAGAAAGCCGCGGCGGTCCTGGCAGATTTCGATAACCCGGACCTCATCCACTCCAACCGTGCCTTTCACCGCCTCATTGTTGATGGCGTGAAAGTTGAGTACGAAGCAAAGGGTGAGCAGGTTGCCGCCCTGGTGCAGGTGGTTGACTTCAAAAATCCAGAAAATAACGACTGGCTCATCGTGAACCAGTACACCGTCCAGGGCCCGAAGCATAAGTGTCGGCCGGATGTGGTTGTGTTCCTCAACGGCCTCCCGCTGGTGGTCATAGAGCTGAAGAACCCTGCCGACGAAAACGCGGACGTCTGGATGGCCTACGACCAAATCCAGAACTACAAGGCAGACATCAAGGCACTGTTCAACCACAACGCCTTTTGCGTTATCTCCGACTTTTCTCATGCCCGTTTTGGTTCGCTGACAGCCAGCAAAGAACGCTACCTTGCATGGCGCACCATTGACGGCGTGACCCTGGACCCGTTGGGCCCGCATCAGGAACTGGAAACCCTCATTCGAGGTCTGTTCGACAAAAAACTGTTTCTCCAGTACATCCGCAACTTCATCCTGTTTGAGGAGGAAGGCGTCCTAGTCAAGAAAATCGCCGGCTACCACCAGTTCCATGCGGTGCTGGCCGTGGCCGAGAGCGTCATCAAAGCGGCGGCGCCGGGGGGGAGCCGCCAGGGCGGTGTCGTGTGGCACACCCAGGGCGCCGGCAAGTCCATCGAAATGGTCTGCTCGTCGTCCGTCCTATTGATGGAGCCCGAGTTGGGCAATCCGACCCTGGTCCTGGTCACAGACCGCAACGACCTGGACGGGCAGCTGTTTGAGACGTTTTGCAAAAACGCCGAGCTCCTGCGCGAGATGCCTGTACAGGCCGAGACCCGTGAAGACTTGCGCAAGTTGCTGAATGGCCGGCAGTCCGGCGGCATCATCTTCACCACCATCCAGAAGTTTGCTTTGGAGCCGGGGGAGACCAAGTTCCCGGCGCTGACCACCCGCGCCAACGTGGTCGTCATCTGTGACGAAGCCCATCGGACCCAGTACGGGTTCAACGCCCAATTCAGGGACGACGGCACCCTGAAATACGGCTACGCCAAGCACCTGCGCGACGCTCTGCATAACGCCACGTTCCTGGCATTCACCGGCACCCCCGTCTCGTCCACCGACCGCGACACGCGTGCCGTTTTTGGCGAGTACGTGAGCATCTATGACATCGAGCAAGCCGTCGCTGACGGGGCCACGGTGCCCGTGTATTACGAGGGCCGCCTGGTCAAGCTTGACCTCAAAGACGGAGAGTCATCGCACATCGATGAATTGGCGGAAGAGCTCTCCGAGGATGAAGAGGAGGACACGACATCTGCCCGGTACCGGAAATGGGCCGCCCTTGAGAAGGTCGTTGCCTCTCAGCCGCGGCTGTCCAAGGTTGCCAGCGACTTGGTCCTGCACTTTGAAGAGCGTCAGAAGGTTCTTGCGGGCAAGGCCTTGGTCGTGGCCATGAGTCGTGAGGCCTGCGTGCACTTATACAACGAAATCATTGATTTGCGCCCCGACTGGCACTCTGATGATGACGATAAGGGCACCATCAAGATTGTGATGACCGGCAGCTCAAGCGATAAGCCGCACATCCGGGCTCACGCGCACTCAAAAGAAGTCCGCAAGCTGTTGGAGAAGCGGTTCAAGGACGAAAACGACCCCCTGAAAATTGTCATCGTTCGGGACATGTGGCTCACCGGGTTTGACGCCCCTGTCATCAACACCTTGTACGTGGACAAGCCCATGGCCGGGCACAACCTGATGCAAGCCATCGCGCGGGCCAACCGGGTGTTCAAGGACAAACCGGGTGGTCTGGTGGTGGATTACATTGGTATTGCCGATGAGCTCAAGGCAGCCCTGAAGGAATACACAACCAGCAAGGGCAAGGGGCGCCCCACCATTGACGCATCCGAGGCGCTCTCGATATTCATTGACGAGATGAGTATCCTGCGCGGGCTCCTGCACGGCTGCGATTACTCGCGGTTCAAGGCCAAGGCGCTGTCGTTGCTGCCAAAGGCGGTTAACCATGTCCTTAAGCAATCTCACAAGGACAAGGAAAAAGACGGCCGACGCATATTCGCAGACCACCTGCTGGCTGCCAGCAAGGCGTTTTCTCTATGCTGTACCTTAGAAGGCGCTGGCCAGTACCGTGAAGAACTGGCGTTCTTCCAAGCCATCAAAGCAGTACTAACCAAGACAGACCCCCGGCAGGCCCTGACTGACGAGGCCAAAGAGCACGCCATGCGTCAAATAATTTCGGGTGCGCTGGTCTCTGGGGAGGTCCTCGACATCTTTGAGGTGGCGGGCCTGAAAAGGCCTGACTTGAGCATCCTGTCCGATGAGTTCCTAGAAGACGTGCGGCGCATGGAGTATCGCAACCTGGCGGTGGAGCTCCTGGAGCGCCTGCTCAAGAATGAAATCAAGGCCAAGTTCCGCACCAACGTAGTTTCAAAGAACAAGTTTTCCGAGATGCTAGAAGTGGCGCTGAACCGCTACCGGGCACGCGCCATCGAAACCGCACAGGTCATCGAAGAGATGATTGCGATGGCCAAGCAATTCAACCAGGCGGCACAGCGAGGCAGTGAATTGGGCCTGACCCCGGACGAGCTGGCGTTCTACGACGCGTTGTCAACAAATGAGGCATCTGTGCGTGAGCTGGGCGACCCGGTCCTCAAGGCGCTCGCCCAGGAGCTCACCAGAAAACTGAAAGCCAGCGCCGCGGTTGACTGGTCAAAGCGCGACTCGGTGCGCGCCGCCATGCGCATCAAGGTCAAGCACATCCTCAGCCACTACAAGTACCCACCGGATAAGGCGGCAGCCGCCATTGACATGGTGCTGAAGCAGGCGGAGGTGCTGTCGGACGACTGGAGCAGTTAAACCAACTGCTGAAGCACCGACTGGCCGTTGAATGAGACCTCCTGAAATGCTAGCGGTATGTTATACGTAACACACCGTGGTATCAGACAGAACTGGCGCCTCTTCCAGGGGCCGCGGTAACTGGCGGCCGTTGCAATCGTCTCACTACGGGCGTTCAGTGTGTCGTAGGTGAGCTTGACGGTTTTGGCAAAAAACGGCACCAGGGCGAAGTGTCCTTCCTCGAGCACCAGACCTTTGCCCGCATGAGGGCGGCACAGCATCGGGGGCACGTAGCCCTTGTAGGTCCTGGCCGGGTAGTTGAACGCGGGCTCAGGCACGCCAAAGTGGTCGGCAATCGCATGTGACTTGGCAGGGGTGTACTGATTGCACATGTCGGCATGGTGTCGCCGACGGCGTGGGCCCACAACTGCGCTGCACCCGCAGGGCAATACGCACTGGCAAAACACATTGTCTGGACGTTCCCGGGTTTCTCGATATTTTGGATAAATACACAGTTAAATGTCCCGTACGCCATGTCTGCCCAGCCCCACTGGCATGAAGGCGCTTTGCCTTCGCCAGGCCCCTCCACGCCGCGACATTTTGATGTTGTGCAGTTCCCGGCTCGTGTCGCCAGCGCGATTTGGCGCGGCAGCGAGCTCGGCTCCTCGCAGGAGAAGTTCGTTGAATCGGCTTCGCCGCACTGGAAGCGGAGTTGCCGAGTGGAGGCTGGCCGCGCCGCGCCCTGATTGAGGTGCTGCAACCCCAGCCCACGCTGTGTGAATGGCGTCTGCTCGGTGCCAGCCTGAGACGGGTGACGGAGGCCGGTGGCCAGCTGTTGCTGGTGAGTCCGCCCAAGCATCCGCACCTGCCAGGCTTGTCCCAGCACGGCCTGCGCGCCAACCAGGTGGTCTGGCTTGACGCGCGCACACCCGCCGAGCGTCTGTGGGCCACCGAGCAGCTGGTGAAATCCAACCCGGCCGGGGTCATCCTTGCCTGGTTGCCGCAGGCGCGGCAGGAACAGCTCAGACGCCTTCAAGTACACGCCCAGTCCTGCGATGCACTGGTCTTTCTTTTCCGGCCGGCGGCGGCGCAATTTGACGCATCGCCCGCTCCCCTGAGGGTGCTGGCAGAACTTGGTGCTGACTGGCAACTGCAGGTCCAGGTGTTCAAGCGCCGCGGCCCCCCGCAGGAGCGCCCCATCTCCGTGTTCTCCATTCCGGACAGCATGGCGGGCGTGTTGACGCCACGTCTGTTGCGGCCAAGCCAGTTTCTTCCATCGCCGGAGACGTCCCATGTCAGCGTACTGGGCAGCTCTGCTCCCGAACCCACCCGCCTCCACCTCGTGTCCCACTGACCTGAGGGGTGTGGCAGTGTGGGCACTCCAGTTCACGCCGCGTGTCGCTCATCTGGACGAGTCGGTCGTGATGGAGCTCGAGGCGAGCCTGCGGCTCTTCGGCGGCGAAGACCTGTTGCGCGAGCGCGTGGTGCAGGAGGCACGGGAACAGGGCATTGCCATCGTGACTTGGGCGCCGACCAGTCTGGCGGCGCTGGCCTTGGCCCGCTGTGGGGTGGAAGACGGGTTTTGCAGGCCTCTGGGGCAGTTACTGGACCGCCTGCCGCTCGAATCCTTGAGCGCCGTCGCCGCGCATCAACCCACCCTGGCGCGCCTGGGCTGCCGAACTCTGGGTGACGTGCGCCGAATGCCGCGCGGTGGTATCAGCCGGCGCTTCGACAAGCACGTTCTGGCGGCACTGGACGAGGCCTATGGACTGCGGCCGGCGGCCCATGACTGGGTGATGTTGCCAGAGTCCTTCGATGCCAAACTTGAGCTGCCCGGGCGAGTCGACTCCACTGGCTCGCTCATGTTCGGCGCTCACCGGTTGCTGCTGCAGATGTGCGGCTGGCTCGCGGCACGAAACGCCGGGGTGACGGCCTACGTGCTGCGCTGGTGCCACGATGCGATGCGAGCCAGGACGGCCGGGGATGGCGGCGAGCTCATCATTCGCACCGCCGCACCGACTCGGGACATCAGTCACCTTGGGCGACTGCTGGCCGAGCACCTGGCGAAGGTCGAGCTGCTGGCGCCCGTCGGCGACATCGCATTGGCTGCAATCGACGTCGTTCCCCTGGAGGAGGCCAGCAAGTCGCTGCTCCTAGATACCGTGCGCGCTGGCGAAGAGCTGGGCTTTGTGCTGGAGCGCATTGCGGCCCGGTTGGGGCCGGCGCGGGTCCTGCGACCGTGCCTGGGGGAGGACCACCGCGTCGAATGGATGCAGACCTGGCAGCCGGCAGGAGAGGCAAAGAGGACGCGCGCCGCAAGCAGGGTCCCGCGGAGCGTCGACATTCCGCAGCCGTCGTGGGTGCTGGCGCAACCGCTCAAGCTCGCTGTGGCCCAGCACCGGCCGCTGTACCAGGGGCCGCTGCAGCTAGTGGTCGGGCCGCACCGCGTGGAGGGAGGCTGGTGGCACCGTGAAGCGAGTCCTGACGGACAGCAGGTGGCCCACAACGTGCAGCGCGATTACTGGGTCGCACTGAGTCAACATGCCGGTGCCCTGTGGGTTTTTCAGGAGCGTCTGGCGCACGACGACGTCAGCTGGTATCTGCACGGCGTGTTTGCGTGAGGCGTCACCACCATGGCCACCTTGCCGGCGTATGCCGAGTTGCACTGCCTCTCGAATTTCACCTTCTTGCGTGGCGCGTCGCATGCGGAGGAACTGGTCGAGCGGGCCGCCGCCCTCGGCTACAGCGCCCTGGCCGTCACCGACGAGTGCTCGCTGGCGGGCATTGTGCGAGCGCATGTGGCGGCCAAGGGCCGCGGCCTCAAGCTGATTGTGGGCAGCGAGTTTCAGGTCGACGCGGTGGTGCCGTTCAAACTGGTAGTGCTGGCAACGAACCGCAACGGCTATGGAAACCTTTCGCAGTTCATCACGGGCCTGCGCCGGGCGTCAGAAAAGGGCACTTACGCGCTGAGTCAGGACAGTATCAACTCGGAGGTCCTGGCGGACTGCCTGGTCCTTGTTCTGCCGTCCCGGCATGCCACGGCAGGCGAGCTGCTGGCCTTGGGCCGGTGGATGCTGGGTCAGTTCAGCGGGCGCTGCTGGCTGGCAGTCGAACTCCTTCACCATCTGGGTGACGCGATGTGGTTGCACCAGCTTCGCGAGCTCAGCGTCGCCACCGAAATTCCTCTCGTTGCCAGCGGCGATGTGCATATGCACGTGCGGTCCCGAAAGCCCCTACAGGATGTTCTCACGGCCACCCGGATGGGCCGGCCACTGACGGAGTGCGGCCTGGACCTGCAGGTCAGTGCCGAGCGCCATCTGCGCTCACGGTTGAGGTTGGGTCACCTGTACCCGGCCGAGCTGCTGGAGCAGACGGCCGTGATTGCTCAGCGTTGCCAGTTCTCCCTGGACGAGTTGCGCTACGAGTACCCCGCCGAGGTTGTTCCCCCTGGGGAGACTCCCACCAGCCACCTGCGGCGCATCACCTACGAGGGCGCGGGGCGGCGCTGGCCCGATGGCATGCCGGCCAAGGTGCAGACCCAGATTGAGCATGAGCTCGAGCTCATCCGTGACCTCGGCTACGAGCACTACTTTCTGACGGTGGCGGACATCGTCGCCTTCGCCCGAAGCCAACACATTCTTTGCCAGGGGCGGGGCAGCGCGGCCAACTCGGTCGTTTGCTACTGCCTGTACATCACCGAGGTGGACCCGGCCCGCATGAGCGTGCTGTTTGAACGGTTCATCAGCCGGGAAAGGAACGAGCCTCCCGACATCGACGTGGATTTTGAACACGAGCGTCGGGAGGAGGTTATCCAGTATCTGTACCGAAAGTATGGCCGTGACCGCGCGGCCCTCACCGGGGCTGTCATTACGTACCGGCCTCGAAGTGCCCTGCGTGACGTCGGCAAGGCTCTCGGATTCGAGGCGGAAGCCGTCGACCGCATGGCCAAGGGGCATCAGTGGTGGGATGGCCGTCAGGTTCAACCCGAGCGTCTGGCCGAACTCGGGCTCGACGTCTCGGACGAACTGCGGGTGCAGCAGTTGGTCCGGCTCACCGGGGAAATCCTAGGATTCCCGCGCCATCTGTCCCAGCACACGGGTGGCTTCGTGCTGACGAAGGGGCCACTGTCCAGAATCGTCCCGATTGAGAACGCCTCCATGGTCGACCGCACGGTCATCGAGTGGGACAAGGACGACCTGGATGCGATGGGCCTGCTCAAGGTGGACGTCCTCGCGCTCGGGATGTTGACCGCGATTCGCAAAGGCCTGGAGTTCATCAGCCAGCGCAAAGGATATGAGTTTGAGATGCAGGACATTCCGGCCGAGGACGGTGCCACGTATGAGATGGCGTGCAAGGCGGACACGGTCGGGATTTTTCAAATCGAGAGTCGTGCCCAAATGAGCATGCTGCCACGGCTGCAGCCCAGATGCTTTTACGACCTCGTAGTGGAGGTGGCCATCGTCCGCCCCGGCCCGATTCAAGGCGGCATGGTGCACCCGTACCTCAACCGCAGGCAGGGCAAAGAGCCTGTCACCTACCCCAGTGAGGCGCTACGCGAGGCGCTCGGACGCACGCTGGGCGTTCCGGTGTTTCAGGAGCAGGTGATGCAGATATCCATCCTCGCGGCCGGCTTCACGCCCGGGGAAGCCGATGGGTTGCGCAGGGCGATGGCGGCCTGGAAGCGCAAGGGTGGACTCGAGAAATACTACAGCCGTATCGTTGATGGGATGACCTCACGGGGGTATGAGAGGCAGTTTGCCGAGGCGATTTTTGAGCAGATTAAGGGGTTCAGCGAATATGGCTTTCCGGAGAGCCATGCGGCATCGTTTGCGTTGCTTGTGTATGCCAGCGCCTGGATTAAATGCCATGAACCTGCAGCATTCCTGGCAGCGATGGTCAATTCGCAGCCGCTGGGGTTTTACTCACCGAGCCAGTTGGTCCAGGATGCCAAGCGTCACGGCGTCGAGGTTCGCCCCATCGATGTCATGGCCAGCGACGTTGACAGCACCTTGGAAGACCTGCCCCACGCGCCCGCTGTGCGCTTGGGATTGCGCCTTGTTGCCGGGCTCAAGAGCGACTCGGCAACCCGAATCGTCATTGCCAGGGAAGCGCACCCATTTGACAGCGCGGAGGACCTGTCGCGGCGCGCCAACCTCGAGCAGCATGAAATGAAGCTGCTGGCGGCCGCCGACGCGCTGATGAGCCTGTCCGGTCACCGCCGACAGCAAGTCTGGGATGCTGCCGCGTTGCACGCGCCGCCCGAGCTATTGCGGGAAGCGCCGGTCGACGAGGAAATCCTGGAACTGCCCGAGGCGCCCGAGGGCGAGGAAATCGTCTGGGACTATGCGTCGACGGGGCTCACGCTGCGGCGCCATCCCTTGGCGCTGCTGCGGCCGAGATTGGCAGCAAGGAGGTTTTTGTCATCGAGCGAACTGCGGGACCTGCCAAACGGGCGACTGGTTCGCGCCTGTGGCATGGTGACGTTACGCCAGCAGCCGGAGACGGCAAACGGGACGATATTTGTGTCGCTGGAGGACGAGGGCGGTGCAATTCAGGTCATCGTCTGGAAACGAATTCGGGAGCTCCAGCGGCAGGCATTGCTGGAATCGAGACTGCTGGGAGTCTATGGCGAGTGGCAGCGTGATGGGGAAGTGCGCAATCTGATTGCGAAGCGTCTTTTCGATTTGACGCCACTGCTGGGGCGACTTGCGACGCAGAGTCGAGATTTTAAGTAGTCTGGGGAGGAAGCGCGAGATTGCCGGGTACGCACAATGAATCGGCTAGGTTAGCGGTTTGTGTTCTTGGTGAACTTCCGCTACGCGCCCCAAGCGGCCAGTCAGGGAGCTCCAAAGCGGTCGTTGCGCGCGCCGTGCCGGGGAACAGCGCTACAACTTCGGCGGCCCCGGGTTCTCCCGATGGAATCGGATATGCTCCGCTCCTTTCATTTCCGGATTGCCGTTTCTGAACTCATCCCAGACCCCCTCGAGGGTGCGATTGGGCCATAGGTGGCTTATGAGGTGGATGTGCGGGCCGCCTTTAAAGTGGTTCGAGTAAGGCCATAAATCCCGATTGTCGAAGTAGAAGAACTGCCAATTGGAATAATCCCGCAAATAGAAAACGTGGCCAACGAGGTATCGTCGCTCGTTAAGAAGCTGATACCACTTCCTCATCGCCTTGGTCGCCTCGCGCGTCAGCGGCCCGTTATTGATGTTTCCGAGTCGCTTACTGTCTTCGTCGGACCATACGAGATTCGGCGGAAGAAAGTCACGCGATGATATGTGATGTACCCAAGGGAGAGTGCCAGCGTCGCACGACATAACGAAGTCCGCGAAAGCATCTTCAGTTATCGTCGCATTCTTGCATGTCTTCTTTATTTCGCGGAGCTTTGTCGCGCCCAGAATGTCGGCTATAGCCTGCCTCGCTGCGTCGTGGTCCATCCGGTCAGCCGTTGAATAGTTACGCCACGACGACGTTCACTCGCGCACGACAGCATGCATGCGACGTTCTCATCGGCATCGCGAGGCTCAACGCGTGGTCAGGGTGCGGACCAGGAGTTCCGCCCATTTTGGAGCGCAGCGTCTGCATCACGAACGCGCCGTTGTTCAGCGAATCCTTGAAATTCTTCGCGAGCATCATCGTCTCCTTGTCGTCCGACCAGAGCTCCAGCAGGTCGGGTTCCGCCGAAAAGCGAAGTGTAACTACGAAGGGCCGCTACTGGCCCGGAGGCGTCTCGCCCCGATGGCCTTGGTCGAATCTTGAAGACTATGTGTGGCCAGCATCAATCTCTGGAGCCTTGCTTATGCCGTCATTGCTACGATTCTCCCGAAGCAGTTGATTCCGTTGATTGGCTTGCTCTAGCTCGACCTTCGTCGTCGGCCTAGCGCCAGGAACGGGCTCAGCTAGCGATATGGAAGTTGAAGTAGAGCGTGGAACCGCAGGTGCCGATTCGGTCATCCTCGCAATTACGTATGGGGGCGGGCCGCCGTTATAGACTCTCAAATAGGTGACCACGTTCCGTAAAGATGCAGAAATCAGGTACACAAGGTGAGCAAGGTCCTCAACTCGCCAGATAACGTTGTGTCGCTCAGTCACGCGACTCCGATTGGTGTTGGCGTCGTCGCCCGGCTTAGTTAGTACTTGAAATCCCGTACCAAATTTCTCACCTATGGTCAATTCAAGCGGATTCGAAGGGTTCGGACCGTTAGCTTCAATCTTGAGGGTGAATCCACCGGGCTGGATGCGAAAGCCGTGCTTGAGACTGTTGTATTCCCAAATTGCGACCTGGTTCCGCTGCTTACTAGCCAGGTCGGCCCACAGGTTGGCGAAGGTCCCCACGAGCCGTTGCTGCTCGGCCCCCGTCTCTCCCGTACACCTGAGAACCTCCTCGGCTATGCCGGGCCAAGAGCGAACCTTGAGGTGCCTGTTGTACTGTGGCAGCACCGCGCCTTCGTCAATTTTTTTGAGTAGGCTTCGGAGCGCATCGTTGGTGCACTGGCCCAAATACGCCTGCGGGCATTTCGGGGCCTGCACTGCAGCCGCGATGAGCATTAACAGCGATTCGAGTCCATGAAAGAACGCAATCCGCAGATTTGTCGCCGCGCGCATCTCAGTTGTCTCGTCGCCAAGATGCTTTAGCGCTTCGTCGGCCACATAGGCAAAATAGCCGGCGTCCACAGAATCCAGGAAGGTGAGCGCATCGGCGCAGAGGTCATTTGACCAGAAGCAGTAGAGCTCGTTATCGACTGCGTAGATTGTGCTCGCCATAGTTCCCAAGGTTACCCGTTGCACCGATTGTGCCGTTGGCAGCGCAGTCACCCCGACCGTCCGCTTGTGGCCGCGAACTGTCTATGGTCTTCTGAGCCAACACCAACCCGGCCGAAACGACTTCACCGCTCGTGCTTGCAGTTCGGGAACTAGCGACTCGGCTCGCTCCGCAGCGCGCTCTAGCGCTTGCAAACAGCCTTCACATCGCAGCCGAAGTTCCTCGTCAGACATCTCGACGCCCTTTGTCGTAACCATCTCAAGGGCCATTCGAAACGCCCGCAGGTTGCTGTACACGAACACGACGCTCTCGACCGTCGCACTGCCGAGCAATCCTAGTTTTCCCACCGCATGGTCAAATACCACGTCCACGGGCCGGTCGAACGGACGCAAATGCAGTTCCGTTCGCCTGCCCCCCGCAACTAGGCCTATCCATGACCGAAGCGTGTCACGCAGTATCGGCAAAGCAGGTTTGTATGAACTCAATTCTCCGGAGAGACCGGCAGCAAGTGCTGAGCCGTCGCGGAATCGTCTGAAATCCTCGGCGACAAACTGAGTTAGGTAACCTAAGCAAACCGCGCTAAACACTGCTACTGTCGCTGAACCAATGCCGTCTGCCATGGATGTCTTCCTATAGAGAGTCAGAGTGACGACGACCAAAGAGCACGGTGGGATGTCTGACCTTGGCCGCATTTTGCCCGATGTACGAGTGACTGCTCCTGGTCGGGTCCAGCCTGCTAGGTCGGCGCCCAAAGCGGACCTTTAGTTATTGCGCAAGCGCCCGCGCATCCCGGACACTGGGGGTACCATAATCCACACGCCTAACATGCGGCGGAAAAGAGTGCGAAGTTCAGCATTTAGCGCGCAGGAGAAATTGCTAGACACTGCCGTTATTAGCCTCAAACCGAGAGCGTTGACTCGCACGCAATAGTTCGTAAGTTTCCTTCAGGAGAGTAGAGCCGTACTCAGCGTAAGCGTTACATATCGATTCAGCCTCTTCGACCGCTCCCGCGTCTGCCAACTTCTTTACGCATCCAATCACGTCCTCCTTGCGATAGTCCGGCAAGAAACCGGACATCGCCGCTCGGAAGATGGTGGCCACGTCCTTCGGATACTGGCTCGCAAGACGCGCAAGGTTCTCAACCAGCATGTAGCCATGATGCCTAACCTGCGCGTGAGGCGCCGCCTCGACCAATGCCTCGACAGTGGCCGGCGTAAGCTCGTGAACGAAAGCTGCCAGCTGGCTGAGGGCCGACTGCAGCTCAGGCACGTTGGCTCGGTTCGTGCGAACCTGCTCCCCGACCTTCATCCAGAACGCCAGTATCTTGGACGTGCGGGCGGAAGGTTGGGCCGTCCCTCGAAGCGTCCAAAAGAACCAGCACAGCTGGGCTAGCTCCTTGACCTTCAGACCTGCAACGAGTTCGCCGAGCAGCCTTCCTCCATCGAGGTCCTCCATGCCTTCAAGATAAGCAAGCCCCAGGAACTGCAGAGCTCTCTCCGCCACCCGGTCAGGGAGACCTTCCGAGTAAACCATCCTCCTCAGATGCCCGCCCGTGACCAAGCGCTTGAATAGCCAGTCATACATTTGGCGTTGATACGCGAAGCCTTGCGCCGCACACCGCCAAGCTGCTTCACTGGTGGATGAGAAGAGCCGGTCAAAGTTCACTTCTGTCCACTCTGAATTTAGGTAGTGGAAGTTCGCGCAGTACATCCCGGCCATTGCCGAAAAGTCCGCATTCAGCCCGGACTCGCTAGTTGCCAGTTCGGCGTCAAACGCCGCCCCGACGACGACCCAGGTCTCACCTGAACCCGACTTTGCCGCGACCTCCTCGCGCCGCATTGCTAGCGCGAGGTGAATGAAGGACTCCAGCGCCCGCCCCCTGGGAGAGTTGATTGCATGCGAAACGGCATCGTTCGACTGTCCGGCCTCTGTGGGGGTAGTAGCGTCGAGAACGAGACGCAGAACTTGAAGGCACGACTTGTGAAGCTCCGGTGGTAGGTGGCGCTCTGTCCCCGACGCACTCTTCAAGAGGTCGGCAATG
This sequence comes from Rhodoferax sp., assembly GCA_031291295.1. Taxonomy (GTDB): domain Bacteria; phylum Pseudomonadota; class Gammaproteobacteria; order Burkholderiales; family Burkholderiaceae_C; genus Rhodoferax_A. The sequence goes on from JARLJI010000116.1 coordinate 40,965, forward strand.
TCACTCACAACCCAATGCACCGAAAGCTCACCTTCTGCCTGGTCTGCAGCCAAGTCCGCTCTGAAGGTCGGCGAGGAAACGATGGCCTGCATTAGCGACAACGTCGCCGGCCAATTGATGTCTCGCTTGTCGTCAGACCACCGTTCCTTGAGCCCCCGAAGCAGTCCATGTTGGTATGGACGCGCCAACTCGGCAAAGAGGCAGATTCGTCGCGCGAAGCCGTCCTCGCTGGCCCTCAGTGCTGCAGAGATTGATGCGGCAAGCCCTTGGTATGTCGGGCCATCCCAACTCCGGCCGTCTGGCGCGAAACCATTGAGGAAGGTCACCAACTCCTCATCGGACATGCCAACAAGCGCATCGGATGCGATGGGGCTTCGGTCTCCGACCGGCCCGATAGTGGGGTACGTGTGGAAATCTGGGTGGTCTCGCACCGGCCCCCGGCGCTGCACCAGGGTTTGGTACTTTTCATCCACCTCCGAGTCGCCCAGCCCGAAAGCAGGATGCAAGAGGTCGCGCTTATGGGTCTCGTCCCATTCCTCTTGTCGTGACTTGTCTGACCAATCCCCCTTGAGTTGCTCTACGAATGCCAGAAACTGGGCCCTTTGGGAGACGGAGAATTTGGGAAAGGCCTTGTTGATAAAACAATAGAGTTCATGCCAGTAGGGGACGTCGATAAACCAGCTCTTCTTTGCGCATTCCCAAAATACTGCCCCGACAGTACCGTAGTGCTCACCACATACGTAGATACCCACGCGAGTAAGGGTCGGGTAGGGAGACTGAAGGAGCGATTTCGCGACGGCCAGTGCCTCGGTAGAACTGGTACTTGTAGCACCTAGAGCGGCATCACGGACGGCATCGACGAGTACGGCGCGCGTATCGTCCCTTTGCCCATCTTGCTCGTGGTCTTCAATCGCAAAGCGCCAGATGTACGAATACTTGTCGTCGTCTGCGGAGCCTATGTACTCGGACAGACGACTGGCCAACATGTCAACGGCGGCAGCGCCGCAGCGCGCCCCCAGCTTCGTCGCTGAAGTCTTCAGTACCTCGCCCAGGTGGTAGCTGTCCAATACCCCGGCCTTATCGCTCATGATAACTTCCTACTGGGCTGCATCATCGACAACGCATCGGCCAGCAACAATGCCTTACGCCAGTGCACCGGCTCTGAGCTGTCCAGCAGTCGCGGTAGCAACTTCTCGCCCAGCTCCTGACCCACCATGTTTGACTCGAAGCGGCCAAGTAGCCAAGAACGAACCATGTCAATGTCCGAGTCGGCTATGACCTCCACCGGCAACTGCGACAGGATTGTTGCCAGGGACCACCAGGTTCTCCAGTTGTCTAAACCTCGCTTTTGAGCATCCGCAGTGATAGCCCGAACAATAGCGGCAATTCGACTCGCCTGGTCACCCTGTGCCGACGCGGCAATCTGCTCAAGGTAGCGCAGTGCGGGCCACCCTTCAGCCTGATACGTGGTGCCACGTTCGCCCTCGACGACCTTTACCGCAGGACTGTGTTCCTCGTTGAAAAACCCAGCACCGTCAAGGTCGTTAAACCAGACCGCGTCCTTCAGGGAATTGACAAAGTACGAGGCGAGCTCGGGCCGAGTTCTCACAAGGCGAAGTGCCGCTTCTCGGTTGACCGCATTAGGTAAAGCGATACACCTATCAAGGTGCGCTTGGAGGTCTAGAGTGGTTGGGTCGCGCACATCCAGCTCCGAGCTCCAAACCTTGAAGACTTCGATGACTTCCTGATAACCCTTGGCATCGACGCAGTACGGGATAACGCGAATCCCACACTGTTCGCGAAAGAAGTGCTCAATGAACCGAGTCTGGACTGACTCAGTTGACCGATGGGCATACAACAAGAAGTGTCGTGGCTCAGCCGTACCGGTTCGGAGCGACTCGTTGGAGCGGATGATGTGGTCCAAGATTTCCAGTTCTGCGAGCCCATAGCCCACGAACAGGACAGTGTTGTTCTTGAACATCGCCGAGAGGAATGCCTGAACTCTCGGGTCCGCGTAATGTTCGATGTAGTTCTTTAGCGAGACCACCATCGAACTCGGCTCCGTGTAGGAGCCATGAAGATGGATTACAGCCCCCCTTTCGGCTAACAGGGCGGAGGACAGGTGCTCGCGTAAATAGTACTTTGGTCGTCTCCTTGGTCCCTGTGCCGGTTCCGGTTCGCCGCCCACCTTGACCTCCATTGAGAGCTCTGCCGGGCCAGCATCGTCGAGCCACTTATCGTAGTTCGTCGTGACGAATACGGGTCGCAGGGCCGAAAGTAACTCATACAGCTCAGAGCCAATCGCCGCAGGCTTGTTCGGGTGCAAGATGCTGTCGAAGTCGATTGGTATGCCCTTCTCTTTGGCGAGCGCTATCGCGATTGAGAGGGTTCGCCGTGAGTCACCGAGTCCGCGCAGCTGCTCCGCCTCCAGGAAGCTGAGCACGCCGCCTCTCTCGAGGGCGCCGACGACTTCGCTTGCGAATCCACGCCAATCAGGGCTGCCACAGAGCATAGACGCACCCGCGCCGACGAAAACAACCAGTTCGCCGTGCTTCGCTGCATCTTTAATTTGCTGGTCGGGTGTGTAGAGCTGGAAATCTGTCATGTCACTGGGAACTTCCTGCAGGTGGAGCGCACTTTTTGCATTCAGTCATTTTCCACGGCTCGGTCCTGGTCGACTCAAGACGCGCACGGTCGCAAAATGTTTGTCACCGATGCCTTACTCGACAACATAGGCACGATGAAGGCAACAAAATTGCAAGGGTCATTCACATGGCCCTCCCGCCTGCAAAACTTCATCAAACAAATGGAGCAATTGGCGCGCGAAGATATCCATGTTCAGCGGACGGTCTGTGTCTCCGGTTTCGATGGTCCGACTCGTCGCTGTTTTGCCAACGACTGCAACACAAACGTGTCCCGGAGCATCGCCATACTGACTCCCCGAGGGGCCCGCCGCACCGCTTTCACCAAGTCCCCACGAAGCCTGGAGACACTCTCGCATCTTTCCCGCCACCAAGATAGCGTAGGGTTCCGTTTCAGCCTGCATTCCAACGAGGTCCGTGGCTGTGAGCCCGAGCAGCGCCTTGCCCGCTCTTCGCGAATAGACGACAGCTCCGCCAAGAAAGAATGCCGACGCGCCAGGTATCGCGAGTAGTGCGGCGGATACAAGCCCGCCCGCAGCAGATTCCGCGACCGCAACAGTCTGGCCTCGTTCGCGCAAGGTCGCTCCAATACGCGTGGCGAGAACGGAAAGCGATGGAGGGGCGGTGCTAACGGACATAGAAGGTACTGTGATTGACGAATTGCTGGAGTGTAGGTCCTTGGAGGAAGGCGCGGGCTTGCGGCTGAGCAATGTGTACTGCGGGCGGATTTCACCCAGGCGACGGCGTTGGCAGTGGCAGTCCACAAGGCACATGCCGGCTCAACAGGTAGCCGGCCACGGTTGCACTGATTCGCGATGACTGTTCGATTTCGGTATCGCGCGCAAATGTCTGCTCCTGGTGTGCGCCGTGCAAAGGCGGCGCTTTCCTGTGGGTGCAAGTCCCACCCGGCCAAAGCTCCAGCCGGAAGCAACCGGAGCAACTATGGAGGTAACGAAATGGTTGAAGCCTTCGGGTAAAGCGTGTCACGACATACGGTGACAGCGCGAGTGTGCAGGCCGCAACGCGAGTGAACGCCGAGCAAGCCTCGAAAAGGACGATGCGCGGGCCGACCTGGCGACCATACCGGGGAAGGCTGATACGGCTGTGGGATTGGGCAAATACGAACACAGTCGCCGCGCCGGGGTAGTGGCGGCAGCATGTACACAAGGAAAGCGCACGCAACACGGGAAGCCCCTTGGCGTGGTCGGGGACGACCAACCGGACGCCGGTGACGGACAGGCCGGGCGCCTTGGGGTGACGGATAGGCCCGTAGTACCGATGAAGCCGGGTAATGCCGGTGGAGGAAAGGGGCCTTGGTTCAAGAGGAACGCAACAAGTGGAAAGGGTCAGGAGATTGGGCAACCTATCAACTCCGATAACCGTCCGGAAACTGCAGACGGCGTTACACGCGAAAGCTAAGTCACAAGCCGACTACCGCTTCTATGCGCTGTACGACAAGATATACCGGCAAGACATTCTGGCCCATGCCTGGGCCCAGGTCCGCTCCAACAAGGGCGCACCGGGCGTGGACGGTCAGGACTTTGCGGATGTCGAGGAATATGGCGTGCCGAGGTGGCTTGGCGAACTGGCGCTTGCACTCAAGACGGAGAAATATCGACCGGAATCAATCAGACGAGTGTTCATACCGAAAGCCAATGGCAAACTCCGGCCACTGGGCATCTCGACCTTGAGGGACAGGGTGTGCATGACGTCAGCGATGCTGGTGCTCGAACCCATCTTTGAGGCGGACCTTCCTGACGAGCAGTATGCATACCGCCCGGGCCGCAACGCCCAGCAGGCAGTGCTCGAAGTGGAAGAGACGCTGTTCCATGGACGTAGGGAAGTCGTGGACGCAGACTTGGCGGACTACTTCGGGAGCATTCCGCACGCCCAACTGATGTTGTCGCTCGCGCGGCGCATCCAAGACAGGCGTGTGCTGCATCTGATGAAGATGTGGCTGGAATGTGGCGTCGAAGAACAGGACGACCAGGGACGCAAGTCGCGCACCACCGAAGCCAGAGACCAGGGACGGGGCATCCCTCAGGGCTCACCCATTTCACCACTACTGGCAAACGTGTACATGCGCCGGTTTGTGCTGGCGTGGAAGAAGTTCGGGCTGGAGAAAACGCTGGGGGCCAAGCTCGTGACCTACGCGGACGACCTCGTGATACTTTGCGCCAGGGGCATGGCCGAACAGGCCCTGCAGCGACTGCGCGACATCATGGGCAAGCTCAAGCTGACGGTCAACGAGGACAAGACACGAATCTGCAAGGTGCCGCAAGAGACTTTCGATTTCCTGGGTTACACGTTTGGGCGGTTGTACTCGCCAAAGACAGGCAAAGCCCGCATAGGGATGCGTCCGTCCAAGAAGAGTATCCAGCGCATGGTCGAAAAGGTCCATGAGCTGACCGCCGTGAAGACGGGTTGGCAAGAGACCACGCAGATGGTGGGCAAGTTGAATCGCATGCTGCGCGGCTGGGCGAACTACTTTCAGGTAGGCACGGTCAATGGCGCATACAGGGCGATGGACAGCTACACCGCTGCGCGGTTGCGTCGGTGGTTACGCAACAAGTACAAGGTCAGGAGACGCAGGGGCGGGAGCTATCCACTGTCGCACCTATACGGGCACTTCGGGCTCGTGAGACTGACTGCACGGGGGCGTGAGCAGGCGTGGGCGAAGGCGTGAAATCTTGTCCGAGAGCCGGATGCGGGAAATCTGCATGTCCGGTTCGATGAGAGGGGTGTGGAAACGGAGCCAAGGCAATCCTTTGCCACCGCGCCACATCCCGACTCTACCGCTTCCCGCCCGATGGAGGATTAGTCTGCCCACCACCACCATGTCGTACTGGCGCGACACGTGCGCTGCCTCGCGGATGACGTGTTCAAGCTGCGCGCGGTTCATTCAGCGACGCCCGGCTATAGCGGCGAAGAATTTCGCTACGCACAGAGTCGTCCAACACAAAACCCAAGGGGCTCGCCTGGCGAAGCTGACGTCCTTGCTCTGATTCTTCTACGGCCAGCTTCCACAGTCGGCCCGTGATGATGCGTCGCCATTCCTCGCGCAGGGGCTGAGAGTGCGGGTCTGCAGAACCTTCCCAGCGCGCTAGCACCTGCAGCGCGCGCTGTGCCCGCTCCGGATGCCCGCGCAGCACCTTAACGGCCTCTTGATGCAGAGCGAGGCTTCGAAGGTCTTGGCGACGGTGCAAGTCCGGGGGCTCGCCCGTGTGCTCCCCGAGTGCATTTGGGGGATTGGACACCCCCGTCGCAAGCAATACCAGGTCGGCGGCCAGGCCCAACGCAGACATGACGCGCAAGTACGTGCCCATCGTCACCGACGCTCTCCCCACCTCCACCGCGTTCAACGTGGTTCGGGACACCCCGAGTTGCCGGGCCAGACTGCGGGCCGCAACGCCCCGGCTCAGGCGCGCATCTCTCAGGCGTGCCCCAAGCTGTGCCAGCAGATGGCGTTCGAAACCGGAGTCTAGTTCGATGTGCGCAGGCATGATGTTCGCTATTTTGGTCGTCACGATAAATGCCTGCCCAAAATGGTGAACATAATTAATCAATGCCGAGCCACGCGGAAACCCGGAAGGAGGGGGCTTGGCGCGCTGGCCAGAAGTGACCTCCCAATGTCATCCTCGCGGTCTCTTTTGTGGCGGGGCAGTAGGTTGACTTTCCGCTCCTGGTTGGTTCATGCCTGTCGGCAATCACCGTCGAAGTATGAAAGCTTTTAATCAGTAAGATTCAGTAGCAAATTTACTGATTTGAATGTGGTCATGAATTCTGCACACCCCTCACGTCATGTTGCCAAAGGCGCAATCGCTCACGTGAGCGCGATTCGATTGGCTTGCGCGTCGTCCAACGCATGATGTACGCGCAGGCCGTGTCGGCGGTGCAATCGACGCCCGAAATTGAGCAGTCTGCGCCGGGCATTCGTCCAAAAGCCGACAACATGAACTTTGTAGGTGCCAGGTAGCCCTTCCGGAAATAGTCGAGACAGCTGCATCGCGTCGCGCGGCGAGTCACAGACAAGCGTCGCTGGTCCTTGAGCACAGAGCCAAGCGAAAAGGCTTTTTCGGAGTTGGTCGAGCGGCAACTCGACATCGCCGTGCTCCAGCAGCGGTAGAACCGATTCGCGACAAAATGCGCTGCACTCAGCCACCTCCACGCCCAGCACCTCAGCGTAAAAGACATTCTGGCCGGTCTCATCGACGAGGCCGATTGAAATCAATTCCGCATCGTCGCGGAGTTGGGTGAATTCGGTATCGAAAAAAATTCTCATGCCACGTGGTGCCAATCATTCGCGTGGTGAATGCAGATGGCCGATATTGGCCGTCGACTGTGCCGAAGCGCGTCGCGATGGCTCAATTGCAGCACCACTCACGTGGGCCTTCACATAGGAATTTATTTGACTTTTTCTAATTATATTTTTCAGAATAATTTTTTATAACGCTGCCAAGAGAACATCCAACGGATTGCCTTTGCCCAATGCGTTGATACGCGGAGCTATCGGTATTCATCGCCAGGGCACGGTCAGAAGGCTCCCTGTGCGGCTACCCCCCTTGCGCCTCATCGGGCAGCAACGACGATATCCCCCTGCCCCTTGTCTTCGGCTCGGCCTCGGCGATGGCATCGTGCTGAGCCTTCGTGAGGGGTAAAAACCCCTCGCCTTCGCTCGCCGCGTCTTGCACCGTGCGAGCCCATGCCAGCAGCGCGTCAGCCTGCGCACCGTCTCGATTCGACTCGTATCTTTGCGCCAAAGACCTTATCGCGAGGTCCATGGTCTCAGTGGGCCATCGCAGCTTTTCCGCCGCATCTTGCAGTGCCCGCGGGTCTGGATGCAGATAGATGCGGGACTGCTCAACGCCAAGGACGACGAGGGCGGATAAATACCCAGCCTCGAATGCGAGGTCCTCCTTCGACAGTGATGAGACTTGTCCACGGTCAGCGTCTCGAAAATAATCATCTGAGAGTTGTCGCCAGCCGTCCAAGACGGTGCTCTCGTCAGTTGGACTCGGAGAACTACTTTTCGTCATCAGACGGCCTCTTCGAAACATCGCCATCCGCGCTGTGGGTGGATGCCTCGATGGCTGCATCCGTCTGCGGAGAGCCGCGCATTCGACTGAAGGGCGGCACCGGGCCATACCAATCTGGCAACGCCTGGTGCGCGAGCTCGATATCTGAGTAGGTCGGGAAATGCCGCAACAGCGTCTTCGCCTGTGCCCGGACTGCCCGTGGCACTCGCGGAGTCTCTCTCGGGTTAAGGAGTCTCTCCAGAAAATCCTTGGTCTGCAATATCGACCTGGTTCTCTCAAAAGGTATGGTCATAGTTTCCCCTCAGAAAATTGCCGTTCAAATCAGTTTTCGGCGCTACGGTTCTTGCCCGGGAGCCGGTTCATTTTTACTGCGGCGCTCATCGTCACTTGATTAGCAGATTTCGCGCGCAATCGAAACGCCTCCTGCAGCCTTTTGAATTCAATCTCAGTCAGCCCTACGTTTTCTTTGCACAAGACAACGAAGGGTGTGTGCGACTGGGCGGCCCAGTCAGCAAGACCGGTCCCTGAAAGTTCGTCATCAAGCACAACCCAGCCGTCGACAAATTCGGCATTTCGACCGAGCCAGTCACTGATTTCCCGTGCTCGCACATCGGGACGTGGCCCTTTGGGTGTAGCCCAACCGGCATGCAAGTTGTCGGCGACAAACTCCAATCCACTGCGTCGAAGAATCTGCTCAAGTGCGTCCTTTTCGAGGAGCCACCACCAGCTCGTGGTTAGCACGTACCAAGGGGAGAACTTGTGGTGCAGTGCTTTCAAGTAACGCTTGGCATTGGCGTCAAAAAGCTGGTCCCAAAGGTCTTGGAAATCGTCAAAGCGCAGACCAGGTTCTTTCGCGACCCGCGCGAGGGCGTGTATTGCGTCATAGCCACCGCACGTGTTGTTCAGACAAATGACGTCGTCGAAATCCAGAAAAAGCACCGGTCTGGTCAGGGTGCCAGTTGGCTGAGACCGCTCTTGGGGCTGTCCCCTGGTCGTGATGGCCGACTTTGCCACGCTACACGACCTCTCGCAGCCGCCGAGCCAGGGCAATCAGTTTTTCGTAACGCGAGCCATCGCGAAGAGGTTCATCGCGCTCCTTCAACCGCTCTACAGCCGGTTCAATGTCTGCCCGAGACCACCCGAGCGTTTCCGCCGCAAGGACAAGGACTTCTGGGTCGGGGTGCCGGCGCCCCGCACTCGAAGGCCCCAGCAGCACCAACGCGTACATGTAGCAGGCATCAAACGCCGCGTCGGCGCGGCTGCGCACGGACAGGCCTTGATACTGTGCGTCCTTGAAATACGCCTCTGCCAGTTCCATTTTTTGCCGGGTTTGGGTGTGTTTGTCTGTTGTCATGTCAAGGTCTCCGACATTTCTCGATTTCTCGTTTTGCTCTGCTTCAATCAGATGGCTCACGAGCGAACTCAGGCTTAAGGGCTACCCTTGCACATTCGTTCCAGCTTTTGCTGAAATTCGACAGTGACCTCGGGGGTGAGGCACGTTCGTCTCGAAGTACATCGTTCAGCGCCGACGTGCATACACCAGGGTGAGTTCTTCAGGGGCAGCGTTGTCTACAGGGAGCTGCTCACCTCCCGTCTTGAAGCTCATCCCATTGGCCAGTTGATAGACGTATGCGCCGCTGGCGAGTAACTGATAGGCTTCATCGACTACCTCGAAAACGGTGGCGCTTCGCACGCTGAGCGGGGCGCGAATACAGACGAAAATTTGAGACCAAATGAAGGGAGCCTGCCCCAGTTGAATCTGGGTTGCTTCGCGTATTGATGTGGTGACCCAGCGTCTGATTTCATTGACACCGGAGATTTCGATGCAGGTCTCCACGACAAACCACGTGGGAGCTAGCAGCTCCGCCGCCGTCCAGTAGCGGGAGCCGCGCTCTTTGTAGAGGGCCTCAGAGGTGTCTTCGTGTCTAAGGGTTGTGCGAATCTGATGCGGCATTTGACCTTAGGGCCTCAATAAAAATTGCGGAAGAGCGGCTTCATTTTTGCTGATTGTAGATGTATGGCCAGTAGAGTCAAGAACAGTCGATGTTTAGACTGTAGATTTTAGGACGGTATTTAGGCACTCTCCCGGGATGAATGAACGGGCTAAAGCGCCAGACGCGCGCACTCTATTGGCGACAAACGTCCAACAAATTCGAACGGAAATGGGTCTATCCCAAGAGAAACTGGCCGAAATGGCAGGTTTTCACAGGACCTATGTGAGTCAGGTCGAGCGGCGCGTTGCCAACACGACGGCCGACAACATTCAACGGCTCGCCGAGGTACTCTCGGTGCCTGTCTCACGCCTGTTCCAGCAACCTGTGAATAAATAGCAGATTGCACCCCCCAGTGGGCGCCTCAGACGCTGAGGGTTGTGACTTACCTGCCGAAAGTGGACCCAGAGCCTCAAACTGCAGACAGATTGAGATTAGCGTTTCCCGTCGTGCAAGACGGGCGTCGATTGGGTCCAGGGACGTCCGACCTGTTCGAGCGCCATTTAACGACTATTTATCGGAAACACCCCAAAACAGGCAATTCGGGCATGATTTGGAAGGTACTCTGCAATTTTTGCGCGGGCCTTGGGGTTCTCCATTGCTTGCCGGAAGGGCGCCCGTGAGGCAATTTAACTACTACTTGTCTGATTCAACGACTCAAGTGTCGAACTACACCATGGACATGAACCCTAAAACTGCCGCCGAAATCGCATGGACGCCATGGACATGCTCCAAACGCGCTAAACCCAGTCCCCACGTGGAATCGGGGGATGTCCATGGGTTCATTACTCGCGGTTGGTTCGACGGCGCGCGCCACGACAGCGGCGATCCCTTCGTCTGGGGCGAGCGGATGCTCGCGCATTACAAGAAGAACCGCGTGGACCCGCTGACCAAGACGCTGATCTTCAGCGACAGCCTGACCGTACCGCGCACCATCGAGCTGTACCAGCAGTTCCGCGGGCGCTGCCTGCTGGCCTTCGGCATCGGCACCAACCTGACCAACGACCTGGGCTACGAGCCGCTGCAAATCGTCATCAAGATGGTGCGCTGCAACGGCCAACCGGTGGCCAAGCTGTCGGACACGCCATCCAAGAACATGTGCGATGACGAAAAATACCTGGCCTACCTGCGCCAGGTTTTCGAAATCAAGTCGGCCGACTGATTCGTGATGCTTGCCCGCTGGCGTCATGCACGCAGCCCGTCACGTGACGGGCTTCATCACAACGCTCCGGAACCCTTTATGCAACGTTTCCGTTGGGGCTGCGCACTGGCGCTGCTGCTGTGGCCCGGCCTGGGCCGGGCCGCCGGGCTCGATGGCAGCCAGCTGTCCGCCGCCTGGGGCATCCCGTTTGCGGGCATCCTGTTGTCGATTGCGCTGTGCCCGCTGCTCGCGCCGGCGTTCTGGCACCACCATTTCGGCAAGATTTCCGCGGCCTGGTCGCTCGCGTTCTTGCTGCCGTTTGCGGCGCTGCATGGCGCCGGCGCCGCCGGGGCCAGCCTGGTGCATGCGCTGGTGGCCGAATACATTCCGTTCATCGTCCTGCTGACCGCGCTGTACACGGTGGCAGGCGGCATCTTCATTCGCGGCAACCTGCATGGCAGTCCGGGGCTGAACACGGCGATCCTGGCCATCGGCGCGGCGCTGGCCAGCGTCATGGGCACCACCGGCGCCTCGATGCTGATGATCCGGCCCCTGATTCGCGCCAACGACAACCGGGCGCGCACGGTGCATATCGTGGTGTTCTTCATCTTCATCGTGTCCAACGCGGGCGGCGCGCTCACGCCGCTGGGCGATCCGCCGCTGTTTCTCGGGTTTTTGCAGGGCGTGGACTTCTTCTGGACCGCGGGCCACATCTTTGCGGAAATGTTTTTTCTGGTGGGCGCGCTGCTGGTGATTTTTTTCATCCTCGACCGCTGGCACTACCGCCGCGAAGGCGTGCTGCCGGTCGATCCGACGCCTGACAGCCGGCGCATCGGTTTTGATGGCGCCGTCAATTTCTGGCTGCTCGGTGTGGTGGTCGCGCTGGTGCTCATGAGCGGCCTGTGGAAGCCGGAGATTGTTTTCGACGTGTATGGCACGCCGGTCCAACTGCCCGGACTGCTGCGTGACGTGGGCCTGATCGTGGTGACACTCGTCTCCCTGAGAATCACGCCCGCTGGCGTCCATGCCGACAACCAGTTCTCGTGGGGCCCGATGGCCGAGGTGGCCAAGTTGTTTGCCGCCATCTTTTTGACCATCGTTCCGGTGATTGCCATGCTGCGCGCCGGCGCGAACGGTCCGTTCGGCGCGGTCATCTCCGCCGTCACGCGACCCGACGGACAGCCCGATCCCGCCATGTATTTCTGGGCCTCGGGCGTGCTGAGTGCGTTTCTGGACAATGCGCCGACCTACCTGGTGTTTTTCAACACTGCCGGCGGCGACGCGCAGCTGCTGATGACCACGCTGGCCGCCACGCTGGCCGCCATTTCCGCCGGCTCGGTGTTCATGGGCGCCGTCAGCTACATCGGCAATGCGCCGAATATGATGGTGAAAGCGATCGCCGAGCAGCGCGGCGTCAGGATGCCCAGCTTCTTCGGCTACATGGCATGGTCGGTGGCGGTGCTGATGCCCCTGTTCATCGTCATGACTTTGATCTGGTTCCGTTAAACATTCCCACTTTATGAACAAGCCGAAAATTCTCGTGGCCCGTGCCATCTTTCCCGAAATCATTGCGCGCCTGCAGCAGCACTTCGAGGTCGAGGCCAACCAGGCCGATGAAACCTGGTCCCGGGCACAGTTGATCGAGCGGCTGCGGGGCAAGGTCGGCGCCTTCACCACCGGCACCGACCGCATCGACGCCGAGGTGCTGGCCGCCTGTCCTGACTTGAAAATCTGCGCCAACATGGCTGTGGGCTACAACAATTTCGACGTCGAGGCCATGACCGCGCGCGGCGTGCTGGCCACCAACGCGCCCGACGTGCTGACCGAGACTACGGCCGACTTCGGCTTTGCGCTGCTGATGGCGACCGCGCGGCGCATCACCGAGAGCGAGCATTTCCTGCGCGCCGGCCAATGGAACAAGTGGCGCTACGACATGTTTTCCGGCTCCGACGTGCACGGTGCCACGCTGGGCATTCTGGGCATGGGCCGCATCGGGCAGGGCATCGCCAGGCGTGGTGCGCACGGCTTTGGCATGAAGGTGATTTACCACAACCGCTCCCGGCTCGATGCTGTGACGGAGCTCGAATGCAAAGCGCGTTTTGTGTCCAAAGAAGAACTGCTCAATACCGCTGACCACCTGGTGCTGGTGCTGCCGTATTCGCCCGCGTCCCATCACGCCATCGGCGCGGCCGAACTGGCCCTGATGAAGCCCAGCGCCACGCTGATCAACATCGCGCGCGGCGGCATCGTGGACGACGCGGCGCTGGCGCAGGCCCTGCGCGAACGGCGCATCGGCGGGGCCGGGCTCGACGTGTTCGAGGGCGAGCCCCGCGTGCACCCCGATTTGCTGACCGTGCCGAACGTGGTGCTGACGCCGCACATCGCCAGCGCCACCGTGCCCACGCGCCTGGCCATGGCAACCCTGGCGGCCGACAACCTGATCGACTACCTGACACAAAACAAGCCGCTAACCCCGTTGAACCCTGCGGTGTTGGCTATCAAATAAGTAGCATCCATGACTCATCCGGAATTTTGGCTGCCTGTGCTGCTGGCCCTCGTCAACCTGCTGTTGCTGGTCTGGCTGCTGCTGCGAAAACCGCCTGATTCGGGTCGCGCCGAGCTGCTCGCCACGCTGGGCGCCGCAAACGAGCGGCTCGAGCGTGAGCTGCGCCGCGAGATCAGCGAATCGTCGCGCGGGGGCCGCCAGGAACTGACACAAACCTTCGGCACCTTCCAGCAGACGCTGGTGCAGCAAAGCGCCGAGGCCGTTCGCACGCAGAACACGCAGATCGACGCCTTCGGGCAGCAGCTGGCACTGCTGCAAAAGACGCTGTCCGACACGCTGAGCACCCAGCTCTCGGGCTTGAGTGAATCCAACGCGCGCCGCATGGGCGAGGTGCGTGCTACCCTGGAAGCGCAACTGGCCCAGCTGCAGCAGTCCAACACCGCCAAGCTTGATGAGATGCGCCAGACGGTGGACGAAAAACTGCAAACGACGCTGGAGGCGCGGCTCGGGCACAGCTTCAAGCAGGTGGCCGACCGGCTGGAGCAGGTGCACAAGGGATTGGGCGAGATGCAGACGCTGGCGCAGGGCGTGGGCGACCTCAAGCACCTGCTGACCAACGTGAAGACGCGCGGCATCTTTGGCGAGGCGCAACTGGCCTCGCTGCTGGAGCAGGTGTTCGTGCCCGACCAGTATGCGGCGCAGGTAGCGACACGTCCGGGCAGCAAGAACGTGGCGGACTTTGCCATCAAGCTGCCGGGCCGCTCCGATGACGGCGCGCCGCTGTGGCTGCCGATCGACGCCAAGTTTCCGAACGAGGATTACGAGCGGCTGCTCGACGCGCAGCAGCGCGCCGATGTTCAGGCCGCCGAGGCCGCCGGCAAGGCGCTGGAGCTGCGCATCCGGCTCGAGGCCAAATCCATCGCCGAGAAGTACGTCGAGCCACCGTATACGACGGATTTCGCGATTCTGTTTTTGCCCTCCGAGGGCCTGTACGCCGAGGTGCTGCGCCGCCCCGGCCTGATAGACGTGCTGCAGCGAGAACACCGCGTGACGCTGGCCGGTCCGACCACCTTGCTGGCGATGCTGAGCTCGCTGCAAATGGGTTTTCGCACGCTGGCGCTGGAGAAGCGCTCGAGCGAGGTGTGGCAGGTGCTGGGCGCGGTGAAGACCGAGTTCGGCAAGTTCGGCGACGTGCTGGCCAAGGTCAAATCGCAGACCGAGACCGTGCTCAACACCCTGAGCAGCGCCGAGCAGCGCAGCCGGGTCATGGGCAAGGCCCTGCGCAATGTGGAGGCGCTGCCCGAACTGGAATCCGCCCGGCTCATTCCGCTGGACAAGGACCTGGACGATCATTGAGTCGCCCCCCCTTGCGTGGCCGGCGCCCTGGCCACGGGGATGCCAGCTCTATCGCCAACGCTACAGTTCGTAAAACGTCTTGATGGCGTCCCAGGCGTCCTCGGGCTCGTTCACATACATAAAGAGTTTCAGGTCTTCCGGCGCGATGACTCCCTCTTCAATCAGCAGGTCAAAATCAATCAGCCGCTTCCAGTAGTCCGAGCCAAACAGAAGGATGGGCACCGGCCTGGCCTTGCGTGTCTGCACCAGCGCCAGGGCTTCAAACAGCTCGTCGAGCGTGCCGAAGCCGCCCGGGAAAGCCACCAGCACCTTGGCACGCATCATGAAATGCATTTTGCGCATTGCAAAATAGTGAAACTTGAAGCTCAGTGAAGGCGAGACGTAGGGGTTTGAAGCCTGCTCATGAGGCAGTGCAATGTTCAGGCCCACGTTGGGCATGCCCATTTCGTGGGCGCCGCGGTTGGCGGCTTCCATGATGCCGGGTCCGCCGCCAGTGCAGATAAAGAGCTGCTCCCTGAGCGGGCGCGATTTGCTGTAAGCCGCCACCAGGCGCGCAAACCGCCGGGCCTGGTCGTAATAGCGCGAATTGCGCAGGTGCCGCTCGGCCAGCGCCAGCGCCGCCGCGTCACCGGTTTTCTTTGCCAGTGCCAGGCTCTCTTGCGCCGTCTCGGGGGCAGGAAAGCGTGCGCTGCCAAACACCACGACGGTGTTTTCAATGCCCTGCGCGTGCTGCTCTATTTCAGGCTTGAGCATCTCGAGCTGGATGCGCAGGCCGCGCGTTTCGCGCCGCAACAAGAATTCGGGGTCGGCAAAGGCCACGCGGTAAGCGTCGGCCTGCAGCGGGTTGCCCTGCTCGGAATACGCCTGCAATTCGGCCCAGGCATCGGCAAGGGTGCGTTCGTTGAGGTTGTGAGGGGTGTTCATGCGGGAGGCTGTCAATAGGTTATGCCGGATAACGCGGCGGCGATGAGCGGTGCCACGCTGACCGCATTGCTGGAATGGCTGATGCAATCGGTGCTCCATACCTCGCCCACGCCGGCGTCAAGAATGACCTGCAAGGCGTCGTCCGCAAACAGGGCGTGCGTCACGGCCACATCAACCGAAGCCGCGCCGGCCGCCAGCAGCAGGCGCGCGGCGCCTGCAAGGGTCTGGCCGGTGCTTGCGACATCGTCGAGCAAGACCACGGCGCGGCCGGCTACGTTCACGGGTGGCAGCTCAATCTCGACGGCCCGGTCGCCGTGGCGGACCTTGTGGCACACCGCATGTTCAAAACCGTGTCGCGCGGCGGCCTGGGCGACCCACTGCGCCGACTCGGCGTCCGGTCCTACCAGCAGCGGCCGCTGCCGGCGCCCGGCGATCAGATCGGCCAGCAGGGCTGCGCCGGTCAATGCAATTGCGTGGGGCACCGGTATCGCCTCCTGCAGCGTGGCGACGCGATGCAGGTGCGGGTCCACGGTGATCACGGCGTCGAACAGGTCCGCGAGAAAGCGCCCGACGATGCGCTGGCTGACCGCTTCACCGGGGAGAAATGCCACATCCTGGCGCATATAGGCCAGGTAGGGCGCCACCAGCGTCAGGTGCCGTGCTCCCAGCTCACGCGCGGTGCGGGCGGCCAGCAGCAACTCCACCAGTTTTTCATTGGGATGGTCAAGCGTGCGCAGCAGCACCACGCTCTCGGGCAGCGATGCCGGAAGGCGCAGCTTGAGCTCGCCGTCAGGAAAGCGGTGGCGCCCGACGGGGGCCGACGCCAGGGCGGCTGCGCCGGCAAGCCGCAGCGCGCTTTCGTGCTCGTCTTCAAAGTACAACAGCAAGGCAGTCGCTGTCATCAGAACTCCACAAACACGTGCGGCACCTCGTCAGCGCCGCCAATCGTGTAGCCCGTGGACTGGCTGCAGGCGCGGCGCGCAAACTCCAGGTCCGCGGGGAATCCGGCATGCACGCGGTACAGCAGGGTGCCAGTCTCCACCGCATCCCCCAGCTTGCATTGCAGATCCACACCCGCATTCTTGACCTTGGGAGCGCCGGCGAAGCGGGCAATCCGCGCCAGTTGCAGATTGTCGAACCCGGCCACCACGCCGGCTTCGGCCGACCGCACCTCAAAGGTCAGCGCACCGAGTTCGGGGTTGTTGTGGTCGAAGGATTTGCTGCCCTGGGCCTGGATAATGTCATTCATCTTGGCCAATGCGCGCCCCGAGTCCAGAATGTCGCGTGCAATGGCAAAACCGTCGCCGCCGCGCACGTCCGGATCGCATTCAATGAGACGGCCGGCCAGCCGCAGGCCTTTTTGCCGCAGGTCAACGGGTGCGCGCGGGTCGTTTTCCAGTACGCGCATCACGTCCCGGGCTTCGAGCACGGGGCCGATGCCGAAACCGATGGGCTGGCGGCCGTCGGTGATCACCACGTCGAGCGACAGGTTCATGCGTTTGGCGACGTATTCAAACAGGCGGCGCAGGCGCTGGGCATCCGCCATGGAGCGCACCTTGGCGGTCGGCCCGATCGGGATGTCGAGCACCAGGTAGTTGGAACCGGCGGCGATCTTTTTTGACAGGATCGAGGCCACCATCTGCCCGGGGGAATCAAGCGCCAGGGGCCGCTCCACGGAAATCAGTACTTCATCGGCCGGTGAGAGGTCGGCTGTGCCGCCCCAGGCGATGCATCCGCGGTGATTGCGCACGATCTCCTGGAGCTGTTCCACAGGCAACTCCACATTGGCCAGCACCTCCATGGTGTCGGCGGTGCCCGCTGGCGAGGTGATGGCGCGCGAGGAAGTTTTGGGACACAGCATGCCATGTGCCGCGACGATGGGCACGATCAGCATGGAGGTGCGGTTGCCGGGGATGCCGCCGATGCAGTGCTTGTCCACCACCAGAGGCTCGTGCCAGTCCAGCCGCCGTCCGGCCTCGATCATGGCCTCTGTCAGAAAGTGCACCTCCTCGCGGTCCAGGTCATCGCGGTGGGTCGCCACCACGAAGGCCGTCAACTCGATTTTGGAGTAGTGGTGCGCGGCGACGTCGCGCATGATGCCGCGTAAATCTTCCAGCCCAAGGCGTTCCCCGCCGAGTTTGCGGTGCAGTGCGCCGATAGACTCGGGCGGCTCCGCCTGCGATACTGTGACGCTCTGGCTGCCGGTCACTTCCATCTGGGCATACGCGGCCATGGAAAGGCCGAGCTCGCCGCACGACACGATGTGCTCGTCATCCACCACGTTCAGCGTGGCCAGAATGCGGTGTCCGTTGGCCCGGACTTCCACCTTGGAGAGCGCCTGGAAGCCTTCGGCTCGATAAATCTCGCAGTCACGGTGCAGGTAGGCCACATTTTCGGGGTAGGTGTCGATCAGCACCCGGCGCAGCGAAAGTCGGGCCGGGCTGACGGGACCGCTGTCTGGCACCGGGCAGGCAGCGGACGGTTCGGCAGTCACTTTGTTCATGAGGATAGCCTACACTGAATTTGCGCTGCGGTTAGCGTGGCCGGCGCCGACAAATTCAGCGTTCAATCAAAAAAGGCTTGCATCGCGGCAAGCCTTTTGCGTGCAGCGGGACTGCAATGCGTCAGACGCGCTTGCGGTACTCGCCGGTGCGCGTGTCGATTTCGACCCGATCGCCCTGGGCCACAAAAATTGGCACGCCGATCTCGAAGCCGGTGGCGATCTTGGCAGGCTTGAGCACCTTGCCGGACGTGTCGCCCTTGACGGCGGGCTCGGTCCAGGTGATTTCGCGCTCGACGCTGGTCGGCAGCTCGACCGAGATGGCCTTGCCGTCGTAGAACACCACTTCCAGCGGCATGCCGTCTTCCAGGTAGTTCAGCGTGTCGCCCATGTTCTCGGCTTCGACTTCGTACTGGTTGAATTCTTCGTCCATGCAGACGTACATCGGCTCGGCAAAGTACGAGTAGGTGCAATCCTTCTTGTCAAGGATGACCTGGTCGATCTTGTCGTCGGCCTTGAACACGACTTCAGTGTTGAAGTTGGCGATCAGGCTCTTGAGCTTCATGCGCACGGTGGCCGAGTTGCGGCCGCCGCGGCTGTATTCGGTCTTGAGCACAACCATGGGGTCTTTGCCGTGCATGATGACGTTGCCGGCGCGGATTTCTTGAGCGATTTTCATAGTGTCTTGAGATGAGGTCTTGAGAAACGTGTCAGGAGGTGGGGCCGCCCAGGTGGCAGGAAGCATCTCCTGCCCAACCGGCATGTCAATTCCACTGAGCCTTCCATTTTAACGGTTTTTCAGCACGAATTGCAGCAGCTGGCAGGTCAGGTCGTCCTGCGCCAGCAGCCGGGTGCGCGCCGCCGCTGCCGCCTGGCCCCAGACAGCACCGTCGATGGGCGGCAGGCCGGCGCCGCTGGCGCCGTTCCAGACCTGGTGGAATTGGCGCAGCGACGCGGGCGCCTGCAGCATGTCCAGAAAGGCCTGCAGCTTGCCGTGGTGGGCCGCGTCGTCCTGCGGATAAATTTGCCAGACGAAGGGCTTGCCGGCCCACAGGGCGCGTACCAGCGAGTCCTCGCCGCGCACAAAATTCAGGTCGCAGGCCCACAGCAGGTGGTCGAAGTCGATTTGTGTGAGCGCCGGCAGGTATGAAATTGATAGCTGATGGCGCCCGTTCCATAAGGGCTTCAGCCTGTTTTTATGCTCAATCGCGGCCCTCGTTGCCGCCGCCGCGCGTCCCGCCGTGACCAGCAGCCGGGTGGGCCGCGCGCCACCCGCCAGTTGATCGAGCAGACCCTCCAGGGCCGGGGGTTCGTAACAAAACAGTGACACCAGCCGCTCGCCTTGAGGGTCGACGCCCCGCCGCGCCAGCCATGTGGAGCGGTCAAACTCCAGCTGGCGGCGCGCCAGGCCGGGTTCGCGCAGCAGCCCGCCGGTGCGCGCCGTGAAGCCGGGGTAGAAAAAATACTTGGTCAGACCCGCGCCCGGACCGCTCATGACCGGCGAGGGCAGACCGTGGGCGCGCTCGACGAAGCTCTCCGCGGACAGGTATTCGAGGTTGATCCATACGGGTTTTTGGCCTGTAGCCCTTGCCCCATCTACACAGGCAGCTATGAACTCAGGAGCAGTTTCGCAGCCGAACGCCTCCACCAGCACATCGGCCGGCGGCAGCCCGGTGGGGTCTAGGGACTGAGCCCAGGGCAGTACCGTGACGCCCGGGCAGCCGGCTGGCGCCATCCAGCGCAGGGCCGAGGCGTCATCCACCCACAGCCGAACCTGTTCGCCGCGTGCCGCCAGGTCAGCGCTGAGCCGCCAGCACACGCCGATATCGCCAAAGTTGTCGATGACCTTGCAAAAGATGTCCCACAGCATGGGGCGATTGTGACCCGGCCCGTTTCCGGTTTGATTGCCGCGCCGTGCTGGCTACAGGCGCCACAATACGCCTGTATGTCAGACGTGCATTCCGAACAACTGCTGAGCGAGGTCGCGGCGCTCCCGGCGCTGCCGGGGGTGTACCGCTACTTCGACGCCGACGGCCAGGTGCTGTATGTCGGCAAGGCGATCAACCTGAAGCGGCGGGTTTCGAGCTATTTCCAGAAGAACCATGGCGGCACGCGCATCGGCCACATGGTGAGCAAGATTGCGCGCATGGAGACCACCGTGGTGCGCTCCGAGGCGGAGGCGCTGCTGCTGGAAAACAACCTGATCAAGGTACTGAACCCGAAGTACAACATCCTGTTTCGGGACGACAAGAGCTACCCCTATCTGAAGATCACCGGCCCGCGTGACAAGGCCGTGGCGGGGGCGCCGTCAGCGGCCAGTTTCCCGCGCGTCGCCTATTACCGCGGCGCGGTCGACAAGAAGCACCGCTACTTCGGTCCGTTCCCCAACGGCTGGGCCGTGAAGGAGTCGATCCTGCTGCTGCAAAAGGTGTTCCGGCTGCGCACCTGCGAGGACACGGTGTTCAACAACCGCACGCGGCCCTGCCTGCTGTACCAGATCAAGCGCTGCTCGGGGCCCTGCGTCAATTACATCTCGCCCGAGGCCTATGCGCAGGACGTGCAGGATGCCGAAAAATTCCTGATGGGCGAAACCCAGCAGGTGCTCGATGCGCTGCAGGCCCGCATGATGGCGCATGCCGAGCGGCTGGAGTTCGAGCAGGCGGCCGAGCTGCGCAACCAGATGTCGGCGCTGTCGAGCGTGTTGCTGCAGCAGGCCGTGTACAACGTGTCGGACAAGGACGTGGACATCCTGGCCGTGCAGGTGCACGGGGGCCGGGCTTGCGTCAACCTGGCCATGGTGCGCGGTGGCCGGCATCTGGGCGACCGGCCCTACTTTCCGGCGCAGGTGGAAGATGCCACGGGTGTTTATCAGGCGGACCGGGAGGAAGACGACACGGCGCCGCCGGGTGATCTGTCGGTGGAAGTGCAGGTGCTCGAGGCCTTCATTGCCCAGCACTACATCGACGTGCCGGTGCCGCCCACGCTGATCACCAGCGAGCCGGTCAGCCGGGCTCTGATCGAGGCGCTGTCGCTGCAGACCGGCGTCAGGATCAACGCCGTGCACCAGCCGCGCGAGCAGCGCCGCATCTGGCTCGAGATGGCGCAGAAAAATGCCGGCATCGCGCTGGCCCGGCTGCTGGCGGAAGAGGGCTCGCAGCAGGCCCGCACCCGCGCGCTGGTCGATGCGCTGGGGCTGGTGCCGGACCAACTCGACACTTTTCGCATCGAATGCTTCGACATTTCCCACACCGCCGGGGAGGCCACGCAGGCCTCGTGCGTGGTGTTTCAGGGCCACAAGATGCAAAGCGCCGAATACCGCCGCTACTCGATCGACAACATCACGCCGGGCGACGACTACGCCGCCATGCGCCAAGTGCTGACGCGGCGCTACAGCAAGATGGTGGAGGCCATCCGGCAAGCCGAAAATGCGGGCCCGGGCCCTTTGGGCGCAGCCGCCGAGAAACCCGGCGATGACGCCGCCGCACAAGCGCCCGCCAGCACCGTGCGCTTGCCCGACCTGGTGCTGGTGGACGGCGGCAAGGGCCAGGTCAGCATGGCGCGCGAGGTGTTCGCCGAACTGGGCATTGACCTCGGCCTGATCGTGGGCGTGGAAAAAGGCGAGGGCCGCAAGGTGGGTCTGGAAGAGCTGGTGTTCGCCGATGGCCGCCCCAAGGTGTACCTGGGCAAGGATTCTGCCGCCCTGATGCTGGTGGCGCAGATCCGCGACGAGGCGCACCGCTTTGCCATCACCGGTATGCGCGCCCAGCGGGCCAGGGTGCGCGTGGGAGGCAGCAAGCTGGAGGAAATCCCGGGCGTCGGTCCGAAACGGCGCGCCCGGCTGCTGCAGCGCTTTGGCGGGATTCGGGGCGTGGCCGGCGCCAGCGCGGAGGAAATTGCCACGGTGGAGGGCATCTCGAAGGAACTGGCGGCGGAAATCTACCGGGCGCTGCGATGAGGCGCGCGCGCCGGCCCGTCGATGATCGCCGGCCATGACACAATCGAACCCATGTTTCTGACCATTCCGACCCTCATGACCTGGACGCGCATCGTCGCGATTCCGTTAATTGTCGGCGTGTTCTACCTGCCCATCAGCGAGCCCAGCCGCAACCTGGTGGCCACGGTGATGTTCATGCTGTTCGCCGCCACCGACTGGCTCGACGGCTACCTGGCGCGCAAGCTGAACCAGGCCTCTTCGTTCGGCGCCTTCCTTGATCCGGTGGCCGACAAGTTCCTGGTCTGCGCCTGCGTGCTCGTGCTGGTGTACCTGCAGCGCGTCGATGTGTTCGTGGCGCTCATCATCATTGGCCGCGAGATTGCCATCTCGGCGCTGCGCGAATGGATGGCCCAGATCGGGGCCTCCAAGAGCGTGGCGGTGCACATGATCGGCAAGCTCAAGACGGTGGTGCAGATGGTGGCCATTCCGTTCCTGCTGTTCGACGGCCGCCTGTTCGGGCGTATCGACACGCACCTGTGGGGCACCTGGCTGATCTGGATCGCGGCCATCCTCACGGTCTGGTCCATGGTCTATTACCTGCAAAAAGCGCTGCCCGAAATCCGGGCGCGCGTGAAGTGACCTCGCGACCATGACGTCGGCGGCCCGCGACGACGCCCTCATCCGGGCCATGCCTGCGGTGTTTGTCGTGATCTGGAGCACCGGCTTCATCGTGGCGCGCTACGGCATGCCCTATGCCCCGCCGATGAAGTTTCTGGCGCTGCGCTACGCGCTGTCCATTCTGTGCTTCGTGCCGTGGGTCGTGCTGGCGCGCGTGGCCTGGCCGAAGACGCGTGCGCAGTGGCTGCACCTGGCCGTCACCGGCATGCTGATGAACGGCGGCTACCTGGGCGGTGTCTGGGCCGCCGTCAAGGCCGGTATGGGCTCGGGCCTGTCGTCATTGATCGTGGGCCTGCAGCCGGTGCTGACCGCCGTCTGGCTCTCGGGCACGGGCGGGCACGTGACGCGTCGCCAGTGGGCCGGCTTGACGCTGGGCTTTGCCGGGCTGGCGTTGGTGGTGTCGCGCAGGCTGGGGCAGGGCGGCGAGGCCGACTGGTTCAATCTCTCGCTGGCCACGATGGCGCTGTTCAGCATCACGGCCGGCACGCTGTATCAGAAGCGGTTTGTGGCGCCCTGCGACGTTCGCTCGGCCAATGCTGTGCTGCTGGGGGCGGCCTTGCTGGTCACGCTGCCATTTACGCTGCTCGAGCATGAGGCCATGCACTGGAATGCCGAGCTGGCCGGGGCCATGGCCTGGTCGGTGCTGGCGTTGACGCTGGGCGGCAGTTCGCTGTTGTACCTGCTGATTCAGCGAGGCGCGGTGGCGTCGGTCACGAGCCTGATGTACCTGGTGCCGCCTGCCACGGCACTGATGGCCTGGCTGCTGTTTGCCGAGCCCATCACTGTGGCAACCGTGATCGGCACGGCGCTGACGGCGATCGGGGTCAGCCTGGTGGTGCGGGCGCGGCGCTGAGCCGGGTCAAATTTGGCGGGAGTCAAGGAGCATTGGACATGAGCAAGAAGCGAATCGCGGTTATCGCCGGGGACGGCATTGGCAAGGAAGTGATGCCCGAGGGCGTCCGCGTGATGGACGCCGCGGCGCGCAAGTTCGGCATCGATCTTCAGTTCGATCATTTCGATTTTTCGAGCTGGGACTACTTTGAGCGCCACGGCAAGATGCTGCCGGATGACTGGAAGGAGCAGATCGGCGGCCACGATGCCATCTACTTCGGGGCCGTGGGCTGGCCCGAGAAAATCGCCGATCACGTGTCGCTATGGGGCTCGCTGCTGCTGTTTCGCCGCGAGTTCGACCAGTACGTCAACCTGCGCCCCGCGCGCCTGATGCCCGGCATCATCGCGCCCGTGGTGCGGCGCGACGGCAGCCTGCGTGAGCCCGGCGAGATCGACATGGTCATCGTGCGCGAGAACACCGAGGGCGAGTACTCCAGCATTGGCGGTCGCATGTATGCCGGCACCGAGCGAGAGATCGTGATGCAGGAAACGGTGATGTCACGCATCGGTGTCGACCGCGTGCTGAAATTCGCCTTCGAGCTGGCGCAATCGCGTCCAAAGAAACACCTCACCAGCGCGACCAAATCGAACGGCATCGCGATCACCATGCCGTACTGGGACGAGCGCGTTGCCGAGATGGCGAAGGCCTATCCCGCAGTCAAGGTCGACAAATTCCACATCGATATCCTGACCGCGCATTTCGTGCAGCGCCCCGATTTCTTCGATGTGGTGGTGGCCAGCAATCTGTTCGGCGACATCCTGAGCGACCTGGGGCCGGCCTGCACCGGCACGATCGGCATCGCGCCGAGCGCCAACCTGAACCCCGACAGAAAATTTCCGTCGCTGTTTGAACCGGTGCACGGTTCGGCCCCCGACATTGCGGGTAAAAATCTCGCGAACCCGATTGGCCAGATTTGGTGCGGCGCCATGATGCTGGACTTCCTGGGCTACCGGCCGGCGCACGACGCGGTGCTCGCAGCCATTGAAAAAGTGCTGGATCCCCACAGCGGTGCGCCGCGCACACCGGACATCGGTGGCACGGCCGGCACGGCCGACCTCGGCCGGGCCATCGCAGGCGTTTTATAGCGGTGCTCCAGCCTTGTCAAACCGCAAGATTTGCAAGCGACTGTGGCGAATCGGCACGCCCGGCGCCGAGGGGCAGCGTAAATCTGTCTAAAATTACCGCTTGTGCCGCTGTAATGCTGCGAGCTGTATTGACACCATGGCAGTCCATGGCTCTAATCTGACGCAGCAGCGGGCGCTGCCACCAAAAACTCCCTGAAGGTTTGAGAGAATCAACAGATCGAAGTCTCAAGCCTCGGGAGATTTTTTTGAAACACATCCAGACCAACTTTTTCCAAACGAGGGGCCCCTTGTGAATAAGACCGAATTAATTGAGCACATCGCAAAGCATGCAGACATCTCCAAGGCCGCTGCTACGCGCGCACTGGAGTCCACCATTGGTGCCGTCAAGACGACCTTGAAAAAAGGCGGCTCGGTGTCGCTGGTGGGTTTCGGCACTTTTGCAGTGGGCAAACGCGCCGCCCGCAGCGGGCGCAATCCGCGCACCGGCGCTGCGATTAAAATCAAGGCAGCCAAGGTGCCGAAGTTCCGTCCAGGCAAGGCATTGAAAGATGCGTTGAACTGAGAACCCGTTTAGGTGGGGTGCTTAGCTCAGCTGGTAGAGCGGCGCCCTTACAAGGCGTAGGTCGGCGGTTCGAACCCGTCAGCACCCACCACCGATGCAAAGGCGAACGGCTTGTTCGCCTTTTCTTTTTTCGTATTTGAAAGACTGAGCATGTTTGAAGCTATCCGCAAGCACTCCAAAATCGTCCTGGGTTTGTTGTTCTTGTTGATCATTCCGTCCTTTGTGCTGTTCGGCATCGAGCGCAACCGCAACAGCGAGAGTGCTCAAGTCGTGGCGACGGTGGACGGACGGGACATCACCCAAAGCGAATGGGACAACGCGCACAAGAACGAAGTCGATCGCCTGCGTGCCTCCATGCCCACGGTCGATGCCAAATTGCTCGATTCGCCGCAAGCCCGCTATGCGACGCTGGAGCGTCTGGTACGCGACCACGTGCTGGCCGCTGCAGCCGGAAAATCCGGGCTTGTCACGAGCGATCAGCGCCTCGCACAATCACTGCAGGAAAATCCGACCATCGCCTCGTTGCGCAAGCCCGATGGCACGCTGGACATGGACCGCTACCGGCAACTGGTCGGCGCCCAAGGCATGACGCCCGCGATGTTCGAGGCCAGCGTTCGCAGCGATCTGTCCGCGCGCCAAGTCATGAAAGGCTTGAGCGACACCAGCTTTTCCACGCCTGCGCAGGCCGATGTGGCGCTGAACGCCTTTCTCGAGAAGCGTGAAGTGCAGGTTGCACCTTTCAATACCGCCGATTTTGCGGCCAAGGTCACGTTGACCGATGCCGACCTCGAAGCCTTCTACAAAAGCAACCAGGCCCTGTTCCAGGCGCCCGAGCAGGCCAGCATCGAATATGTGGTGCTCGATCTGGATACCGTCAAAAATTCAATCACACTGAACCCGCAGGATGTCAAAACCTATTACGAGCAAAACGCCGCGCGCCTGAGCGGCCAGGAGGAGCGGCGCGCCAGCCACATCCTGATTGCCGTGCCGAAGGGCGCAACGGCGGCGGAGCGGGACAAGGCCAGGGCGCATGCGCAGGAGCTGCTGGCCATGGTCAAGAAGGCGCCCGACAGCTTTGCCGAAGTGGCCCGAAAAGACTCCCAGGATCCAGGCTCCGCGGCCAAGGGCGGCGACCTCGATTTCTTCACCCGTGATGCGATGGTGAAGCCTTTTGCCGATGCGGTTTTTGCGATGAAGAAGGGCGATATCAGCGATGTGGTGGAGACCGAATACGGCTACCACATCATCAAACTCACCGACATCAAGGCGCCCAAGCAGCGCAGCTTTGAGGAGATGAGGCCCGGGATCGAGGCCGATCTGAAAAACCAGCAGGCCCAGCGTAAATTCGCCGAAACGGCAGATGCCTTCACGAATGGCGTGTATGAGCAGGCGGAGAGCCTGAAGCCCGTGGCCGACAAACTCAAGCTGCAGATCCAGACGGCTGCCAATGTGATGCGCAAACCCGCGCCTGGTGTGACCGGCGTGCTGGCCAATGCCAAGTTTCTGGAGGCGCTCTTTGCCCCCGACTCGATCGACAAGAAACACAACACCGAGGCGGTGGAAACGGCTCCCAATCAACTGGTTTCCGGGCGCGTGACGCAATACACGCCGAGCCGTACCCTGCCGTTTGCCGAGGTCAAGGACAACGTGCGCCAGCGCCTGCTGGCCATCCGTGGCGCAGCGCTGGCCAAGACCGAAGGCATGGCCAAGCTGGCGGCCTGGAAGGCCAACCCGGCGGCGGCCGTGTTGCCGCCAGCCATTGTGGTCTCGCGTGACCAGACACAAAGCCAGCCCGGCCCCGTCGTCGAGGCCATTTTGCGGGCCGACAGCACCCATCTGCCGTCGTTTGTCGGCGTGGACCTGGGCGCGCAAGGCTATGTTGTCGCCAAGATCGACAAGATCGTTCCGCGTGAGCCGCCTGCGGCCGACGCGGCGGCGCAGCAACGCGCCGAGTTCACGCAGGCGCAGGCGTCGGCCGAGAGCCTGGCCTACTACGACCTCCTGAAAGAGCGCTTCAAAGTGAAGATCAAGGTCCCCAAACCCGTGGCGAAGACCGCGGAAGAGTTGTCGCAGGCGGCAACGCAGTAGTCAGCCCCGCTATAATCATGTTCAAACGGTGGCTGTAGCTCAGTTGGTAGAGTCCAGGATTGTGATTCCTGTTGTCGTGGGTTCGAGCCCCATCAGCCACCCCAGGTAAAAAAAGAAAAGCCCGCTATCGAAACGATAGCGGGCTTTTTTCTTGAAGACCACGAGCCAGCGTGGCTTCAGCCCATGCGGTCCCGCCGCGCCAGCGCGGGAAACAGTTTCAGCCATGCGGCCGCGACCAGCAGGGTGCCCAAGCCGCCAGCCAGCACCGACCCGATGGGGCCGAACAGTGCGGCGGTTGCGCCGGATTCAAATTCGCCGAGCTGATTGGAGGCGCCGATGAAAATCGAATTGACGGCCGCGACCCGGCCCCGCATCTCGTCGGGCGTGTCCAGCTGCACCAGGGTCTGACGGACCACCACGCTGACGTTGTCCGCTGCGCCGGTGACCGCCAGGGCCAGCAGCGACAGACCGAAATGGGCGGACAGGCCGAACACCACGGTGGCGAGGCCGAACAGCGCCACCGCTGCCAGCAGCCGGTGGCCGACCCGGCGTCGCAGCGGCCAGCGCATGAGCACCAGCGACATCAACAGCGCGCCCATCGCCGGTGCGGCGCGCAGCAGTCCCAGGCCTGCGGGCCCGGTGTGCAGGATGTCGCGCGCATAAATGGGCAGCAGTGCCGTGGCGCCGCCCAGCAACACCGCGAACAAGTCCAGTGAAGTGGCTCCGAGCAGCACCTTGCGATGCCAGACAAAGGTGACGCCGGCAAGCACGGTGTTCCAGTTCGCGGCCAAAGCGGAAGGGCGATGCTGGTAGCGCACGGCGAGCGTCAGTACGCCCGACAGCAGCAACAGCGCCGCACAGCTCGCGTAGACCGTGGCCGCCCCGGTCGCATAGAGCAGACCCCCGAGCGCGGGCCCGCCGATAACAGCAACCTGCAGGCCGCTGGAGCTCAGGGCGATGGCGCGCTGCAGCATGCCTGGCAGCACCAGCAACGGGATGAGCGCCTGCTGGGCGGGCATCTGGAAGGCGCGCCCGATACCCAGCACCACCGACAGACCCAAAATCAGTTCGCGCGTGGCAAACCCGCTGCGGGTCGCCGTCAGCAGCAGCAAGGCCACGGCGGCCTGCGTCAACATGCAGGCGGCGAAGATGCGGCCGCGGTGCACGCGATCGGCCACATGCCCGGCCGGCAGCGTCATCAACAGCGCAGGCCCGAACTGGAACAGGCCCACCAGGCCGAGGTCCCAGGCGCTGGAGGTGATGTCGTACATCTGCCAGGCCAGCGCCACCATGAGCATCTGGTTGGCCATGACGCCCGTGAAGCGCGCCAGCCAGAAGCGCAGGAATTGACGTTGGGAAAACAGGCTGGACAGATGCTTCTTCGGTATGCGCGAGGCCGGGGGACGGTCTTGTTTACCTTGCTTGTCCCCGCCAGCCACGGACAGATTCATTTGAAATCAGGGGTTCACCATCACCAGCTTGCCCTTGACGCCACGCGAGCCCATGTGGGCATAGGCGGCCTTGAGCTCGGCCATGGGCATGGTGCGGTCGATCACGGGCTTGATCTTGCCCTGGGCATACCACTGGGCCAACTCCGCCATGGCCGCCGCGCTGGCCTTGGGTTCCTGCTTGGCGAAGCCGCCCCAGAACACGCCGACGATGGACGCGCCCTTGAGCAGGGTCAGGTTCAGCGGCAGCGAAGGAATCGGCCCTGACGCAAAACCCACCACCAGATAGCGGCCGCGCCAGGCGATGGAGCGGAATGCCGGCTCGGCAAAGTCGCCGCCCACCGGGTCGTAAATCACGTCCGGGCCTTTGCCGTCGGTCAGCGCCTTGATGGCGTCGCGCAGGTTTTCCGTGGTGTAGTTGATGGTGGCGTCGGCGCCGGTGGATTTGCACAGCGCGCATTTCTCGTCGGTGGACGCAGCCGCAATCACCTTGGCGCCCATCACCTTGGCAATCTGGATCGCCGAGGTGCCGACGCCACCGGCCGCGCCCAGCACCAGCACGGTTTCGCCGGCTTTGAGCTGGGCCCGGTCCACCAGCGCGTGGTGGGATGTGGCGTAAATCATGATGAAGGCGGCCGCATCCACGTATGGAAACCCCGCGGGCAGCGGCATGCATTGCGCGGCGGGTGCAATGGTGTGGGTGCCGAAGCCGCCGGTGCCCGACAGGCAGGCCACGCTCTGGCCCACCTTGAGATGCGTCACGCCTTCGCCCACGGCCTGCACCACACCGGCATATTCGGAGCCGGGCACGAAGGGCAGCGGAGGCTTGATCTGGTACTTGTTCTGCACGATCAGCAGATCGGGGAAATTCAGGCTGGCGGCCTTGATTTCGATCAGCACCTCGCCCGCCTTCGGAATCGGGGTGGGCAGTTCTTTCCAGGTCAGCGCATCGACGCCAACGGGGTTTTCGCAAAGCCATGCATGCATGAAAAATTCTCCAATGAAACTGCCCGGATGATAGAGCCTGGCCCGGGGCCCCAATGTCCCACGAGCGACCAACGCAGCGGCCCTCCTGGAGGCGGCGTGCCACCTACAATCGGTTGCACTCCAAATCGACCATGAAAATCCTGATCTCCAATGACGACGGCTACCAGGCGTCCGGCATCGTGACGCTGTACGAGGCCCTCAAAGACGTGGCCGACGTCGAGGTGGTGGCGCCCGAACAGAACAACAGTGCCAAATCCAACGCGCTCACGCTGCACTCTCCGCTTTACGTGAGCCAGGCGGCGAACGGCTTTCGCTACGTCAACGGCACGCCTGCCGACTGCGTGCACATCGCGCTGACCGGCTTGCTGGGCTATCGGCCGGACCTGGTGATCTCGGGCATCAATAACGGTGCGAACATGGGGGACGACACGATTTACTCCGGCACCGTGGGCGCGGCGATGGAAGGCTACCTGTTCGGCATTCCGGCGATTGCCATTTCGCAAGTCGAAAAGGGCTGGCGCGAGCTGGACGCCGCAACGCAAAAAGCGCGTGAACTGGTGCTGCAAATGATTCGCGGCAGCCTGCTAGGCCTGGCGCCAGGTGCCGAGCCCTGGCTGCTCAACATCAATATTCCCAACCTGCCTTTGGGCCAGCTCAAACCATTGAAGATATGCCGCCTTGGGCGTCGGCATTCCGCCGAGCGGGTGATCACGCAGGACAGCCCGCGTGGTGAGACCATGTACTGGATCGGCGGTGCCGGGCCGGCCAAGGACGATGCCGAGGGCACGGATTTTCACGCGGCGCTGCAGGGGCATGTGACGGTCACGCCGCTGAAGGTGGACCTGACCGACCATGATCATTTGCACTACTGGGCGCAGACGGCAGCCCGGCTGGCCGATAGCCGCGATGGGGTAGCCTGATGGCGCAGCGTCCGAGCTTTCCGGCCCGCATGGATTTATCGTCCCGCGCTCCAGTCGCTCCTAAAAATATAGCTAACAGTGCAGTCCATACAAGGGCTAGAGGCCAAAATGATGCAAAATCCGGATTGACACCGGCGGCGCAGGGTCATGGTCTGGATTCGCAGATAGTGCGCGAGCGGATGGTGCGCAAGCTGGCAGGTCAGGGCATCGCCGATCCCAATCTGCTGGCGGCAATGGGCGCCATCGAACGCCACCGGTTCGTGGACAGCGCGCTGGTGAACCAGGCCTATGAAGACACCAGCCTGCCTATCGGTCTGGGCCAGACGATTTCCAAGCCCAATGTGGTGGCGCGCATGATCGAGCTGCTGCTGCAGGGCCAGGATGAGGGGGCCATCAAAATGGGCCGCGTGCTGGAGGTGGGCACCGGCTGCGGCTACCAGGCGGCGGTGCTGGGCCGGCTCGCCCGTGAGGTCTACAGCATCGAGCGACTGCGCGGCCTGCACGACAAGGCGCGCGAGAACCTGCGGTCCTTTCGACTGGCCAACGTGCATCTGCTGTTTGGTGATGGCATGCAGGGATACGCCAAGGGGGCGCCGTATGCCGGCATCATTGCCGCGGCGGGCGGTCATGCGATCCCACCGGCCTGGATCGAGCAGCTTGCCGTCGGCGGGCGTATCGTGGCACCCATGGAGACGGCGGCGGGGCAGCAGGCGCTGGTTGTGGTGGACAAGCTCGAGCGGGGGTTAAAGCACAGCATTCTTGAGGCGGTCCACTTTGTCCCCTTAAAATCGGGTATCGCTTGAAGGGATTACATATGTTGGGGATTCGACGACAGGGATGGATGTTTGCGGTGGTACTGGCGATCGGGATGGGCTTGGTCGGATGCGCCTCGAAAGGCCCCAATTGGGCACCCGTCTCAGATCGCAGCGCCGGCACCGCCGGGGCCTCCGCCACGGATGCCAGCGGGGCCGTCAAACCGCTTCCGGGCAGCGAGAATGCCGGCAAACCCGGCTACTACACGGTGCGCCCCGGCGACACCATCATGCGCATCGGGCTGGACACCGGACAAGCCTGGCGTGATCTGGCGCGCTGGAACAATCTGGACAATCCCAACGTGATCGAAGTCGGGCAGGTTCTGCGCGTCGTGCCGCCCGTGGGTGAGTCGGTGGCCGTGGCCAAGCCCGTGCCCTCATCTTCCGTGACGCCTGTGACGGCCGCGTCACCTGCAGCGGCCGCCAGTGCGGCCAAATCGCCGGCACCGGTCGTCGCCGCCATTGCGCCGACGCCCGTCCCCCTGCCGGCGCCGACACCCGCGCCTGCGCCGGGCAGCGATGACGACATTGCCTGGATCTGGCCGACCCATGGCGGGCCCTTGCTGGCAGGTTTTGATGACGCCAAAAACAAGGGTGTGGATATTGGCGGCAAGGCCGGAGAGCCGGTGCTGGCCGCCGCCGACGGCCGTGTGGTGTACGCGGGTGCGGGATTGCGCGGCTATGGCAATCTGGTTATCCTCAAACACAACAACACGTATCTGACCGCGTACGCGCACAATCAGGTTCTGCTGGTCAAGGAAGACCAGACCGTACGCAAGGGTCAGAAAATTGCCGAAATGGGTAACAGCGATGCCGAACGCGTGAAGCTGCATTTCGAAATCAGACGCCAGGGCAAGCCAGTCGATCCGACCAAGTATCTTCCACCAAGGTAAGCTTCCATGAAAAAGCGCAGCGGACTCGTCAATACCGATGGCCCGAATGCGCTTGACGGCGGTGCGCTTGCGAGCAAAATGCCGCCGGCCCGCGACGAGCTGGCAAGTTCTGCTATTGATTCAGGAGCGGGTGAGCTGGCCCGGGATGTCCCCGCCGATTTTCCCGGAGAGTCCAGCGACGCGCTCACCCTGTACCTGCGCGACGTGCGGCGTACCGAGCTGTTCAGCCCCGAAGAAGAGTTTGCCATCGCGACGCGCGCGCGCGCCGGCGACTTCGTGGCGCGCCAGTCGATGATCGAGCACAACTTGCGCCTCGTGGTGAGCATCGCCAAGCGCTATCTGGGCCGTGGCGTGCCGCTGTCGGACCTGATCGAGGAAGGCAACCTGGGCCTGATGCATGCCATCGACAAGTTCGAGCCCGACCGGGGCTTCCGGTTTTCCACCTATGCGACCTGGTGGATTCGCCAGTCGGTCGAGCGCGCCGTGATGAACCAGGGACGCGTCATCCGGCTGCCGGTGCATGTGATTCGCGAGTTGCAGCAGGTGCTGCGCGCGCGCCGTGTGCTTGAAAACGACGAGACTTTTGTGGCCACACGGCCCGATGGCGTGCGCGTGGAGGATGTGGCCGCCTTGCTGGGGCGCGACGTGCACGAGGTGGCCGATTTGCTCTCGCTCGCGGAATCGCCGCGCTCGCTGGACGCCGCCATGGACAAGTCGGAGGACGACCACTCGCTGGGCGACACCATGCCCGACAATCTTGCCGTGGACCCGACCGATACGGCCCAGACGCATCAGGTGGAGCGCCTGGTGGGCGGCTGGATCGACGCCCTGACGCACCGCGAGAAAGAAGTGCTGGAGGGCCGCTTCGGCCTGCACGACCGCGAACCCGAAACCCTCGAAGTGCTGAGCGACCGCCTGGGCCTGACGCGCGAGCGCGTGCGCCAGATCCAGAACGAAGCCCTGCTCAAGCTCAAGCGGCATCTGACCCGCAGCGGGATCGGCAAGGAAGCTTTTCTCTAGCGTGAACAGGTCCGGGTGGTGCGGGCCTGAGACAATCCGGGCATGACCGATTTCACAGACAAAAAATCAAGCTATCCCGCCGACTGGCTGTTGGTCGAATCGCTCGACATGGAGGCCCAGGGCGTGGCCCACAAGCCCGACGGCAAGGTGGTGTTCATCGAAGGAGCGCTGCCATTCGAGCTGGTAACGGCCAACATCAACCGCAAGAAGAGCAGCTACGAGCAGGCCACGGTGATGGCCATTCACCGCGAATCGTCGCAGCGCGTCAAGCCCGGCTGCCCTCATTTCGGCTTGCACGAAGGGGCCTGCGGCGGCTGCAAGATGCAGCATCTGCATATCGGTGCGCAGGTGGCCATCAAGCAGCGCGTGCTGGAAGACAATCTCTGGCACCTTGGCAAGGTCAAACCTGACAGCATCCTGCGCCCGATCGAAGGCCCGGCGTGGGGCTACCGTTACCGGGCGCGGCTGTCGGTGCGCCATGTGCGCAAGAAAGACACGGTACTGGTGGGGTTCCATGAACGCAAGAGCCGCTACGTGGCCGACATGAAGGAGTGCCACGTCCTGCCGCCAAAGGTGAGCGCACTGCTGCTGCCGCTGCGCGGACTGATCGGCGCCATGCAGGCGCGCGAAACCTGCCCGCAGATTGAACTGGCGATGGGTGATATGGGCGGCGGCCATGAAGACGTCATTGCGCTGGTGCTGCGCCACCTGGAGCCGCTGAGCGCCGCGGATATCGATCTGCTGCAAGCGTTTGCAAGCGCCCATCCGGGCGTGCAGTGGTGGCTGCAGCCCGCGGGGCCGGAAACCGTGCATTTGCTGCAGGACGGTGGTCCCCAACTGGCCTATACGTTGCCCGAGTTCGGCATCACCATGCCATTCAAGCCGACCGACTTCACTCAGGTGAATCCGGCCATTAACCGCGTGCTGGTGAGCCGTGCACTGCGACTGCTGGATGCGCAACGGCATGAGAGGGTGATTGACTGGTTTTGCGGGCTGGGCAATTTCACGCTGCCGCTGGCGACCCAGGCGGGCGCGGTGCTGGGCGTCGAGGGCAGCGAGACCCTGGTGGCGCGCTCCCGCCAAAACTATGAGTTGAATCGGGCGGCAGCCCTTGATGGCTATTCACTGTCAGCTACCGAATTTGTAGCGCGCAACCTGTTCGAAATGACACCGGCGCTGCTCGTGGCGGATGGTGCGGCCGACAAATGGCTGGTGGACCCGCCGCGCGAGGGGGCGTTTGCACTGTTCAAGGCGCTGGCCGATTTGCAGCAGCAGCCCGAACTGCGTACGGACTGGGTGCCGCCCAGGCGCATCGTCTACGTCAGCTGCAACCCGGCCACGCTGGCGCGCGACGCCAACGTGCTGGTGCACCTGGCCGGGTACCGCTGTGCGGCGGCGGGCGTGGTCAACATGTTTCCGCATACCGCGCACGTGGAGAGCATGGCGGTGTTCGAGCTGGCATAAAAAAGGGCTGCGCAAGCAGCCCTTTTTGAAGTGGCAGGAGGAGCGT
This sequence comes from Rhodoferax sp., assembly GCA_031291295.1. Lineage (GTDB taxonomy): Bacteria > Pseudomonadota > Gammaproteobacteria > Burkholderiales > Burkholderiaceae_C > Rhodoferax_A. Next base: position 75,890 of record JARLJI010000116.1, read on the forward strand.
ATCAGTCGCGCTGGCCGCCAAAGATGCCCAACAGCGCCAGCAGGCTCTGGAACACGTTGAACAGGTCCAGGTACAACGCCAGCGTGGCGCTGATGTAGTTGGTCTCGCCACCGTCAAGAATGCGCTTGAGGTCGTACAGCATGAAGGCGCTGAAGATCCCGATGGCGGCGACCGAGACGGCCATCATGCCGGCGGTGGAGCCGACAAAGATGTTGATGATGCTGCCGATCAGCAACACCACGACGCCGACAAACAGCCATTTGCCCAGGCCGGACAAGTCGCGCTTGACGACGCTGGCCAGGCTGGCCATCACAAAGAACACACCGGCCGTGCCGCCAAAGGCCGTCATGATCAGCTCGGGCCCGTTCTTGAAGCCCAGGATGGCCGCAATCATGCGCGACAGCATCAGGCCCATGAAGAAGGTAAAGCCCAGCAGGATGGGTACGCCGGTTGCCGAGTTTTTGGTCTTCTCGACGGCGAACATCAGGCCGAAGGCGCCGATCATGAACACCATCAGGCCCATGCCGCCGGTCAGCGAGCGGGTGATGCCGGTGGAGACACCGAGCCAGGCGCCCAGCACGGTCGGAACCAGACTCAACGCCAGCAGCCAGTAGGTGTTGCGCATCACCTTGTTGCGCTGTTCCTGCGAGAGGGCATAGCCATAGCCCGCGCCCTGTCCAATGGGTTGCACTTGATCAATCATGGTTTCGACTCCTTCAACACTGTACATACAGCTAAGGGCATTCTAGGGCGATTCAAGGGCTCGCCGGGAATGCCGCGCGCAACGCTTCCTGTTTTTTGTAAGGTTACCTTGTGCCGCGCTGGCATGCCAAACCAGAGCGCAGCCGTTATGCTTGGAACTTTAGTCACTGTTACCTGTGTAATCATGAAAAACAAACCTGTTCTGGAACTCGCCGATATCAAGAAAATTGCCGCCGCCGCGGAAGCCGAAGCCCTGCGAAACAACTGGGCCGTGAGCATTGCGATCGTGGATGACGGCGGACACTTGCTGTGGCTGCAGCGGCTGGACGGCGCGGCACCCCTGTCCGCCCATATTGCGCCGGCCAAGGCACACACCGCGGCGCTGGGACGCCGCGACAGCAAAGTCTACGAAGACATGATCAATGGCGGACGTGCGTCGTTCCTGAGCGCGCCTGATCTGCGGGGCATGCTCGAAGGTGGCGTACCGGCCATGAAGGACGGGCAGTGCCTGGGTGCTGTCGGGGTCAGCGGCGTGAAGTCCAGCGAAGATGTTCAGGTCGCGCGGGCCGGTCTGGCGGCTATCGGCCTGTAAACCTGTCTGTCCGGGGATGGTTGCGGCGCCTGGGTGGCGACGGCCGGGAAAGCCCATGAGCTGCTCGCTGGCAATGACGCGCCGCTTGATGGTCATCATTAAGATGCATAAAATATGAATCTATGAAGATACCCATCTTTCGCGCAGGGTGGGGCTGGGTACTGTAATACTGGGTTGCTGGAGTTTTAGCCGCAATCTGTCTGGTTTGGAGGTAATGAATGGCTCTCGCTGAACAAGCCGCACCGTTGGTGCAGGCGCTGGATGGCCAGTATCGACATGGTTTCTTCACCGATGTCGAATCCGACGCGTTGCCTCCAGGGCTGGACGAGGACATTGTCCGGGCGATTTCCCTGCGCAAGCGCGAACCCGAGTTTTTGCTGAAGCGGCGCCTGGAGGCTTTTGCGCACTGGCGCACCATGCCTCTGCCCGAGTGGGGCAAGCTGCGTATCGAGCCGGTCGATTTCCCGGCCTTGTGCTACTACTCGGCACCGAAGTCGCTCAAGGATGGGCCCAAGAGCCTGGCCGATGTGGACCCCAAGCTGCTGGAAACCTACGAGAAGCTCAACGTGCCGCTGCACGAGCGCGCCCGCCTGGCCGGCGTGGCGGTGGATGCGGTGTTTGATTCGGTGTCGGTGGGCACCACGTTTCGGGAGCAACTGGCCGAGGTCGGCGTGATCTTCTGCTCGTTCTCGCATGCGGTGGAGCACCATCCCGAACTGATCGAGCGCTATCTGGGATCGGTGGTGCCGCTGGGCGACAACTTCTATGCCGCGCTGAATTCCGCGGTGTTCTCCGATGGCTCGTTCGTGTATATCCCCGAGGGCGTGCGCTGCCCGATGGAGCTGTCATCGTACTTTCGCATCAACGCACCCAACACGGGGCAGTTCGAGCGCACGCTGATCATCGCCGAGGCCGGCAGCCACGTCAGCTACCTCGAGGGCTGCACGGCGCCGCAGCGTGATGAAAACCAGCTGCATGCGGCAGTCGTGGAACTGGTGGCGCACGACGATGCTCACATCAAGTATTCAACGGTCCAGAACTGGTATCCCGGCGACGAGAACGGGCGTGGCGGCATCTACAACTTCGTGACCAAGCGCGGCCTGTGCGCCGGCAAACGTTCGCATATTGCGTGGACGCAGATCGAAACCGGCTCGGCCATTACCTGGAAGTACCCCAGCGTAGTGCTGCGTGGTGACGATTCCAGCGGCGAGTTTTATTCCATCGCAGTGTCCAATCACTACCAGCAGGCCGATACCGGCACCAAGATGATTCACATGGGCCGCAACACGCGCAGCCGCATCGTGTCCAAGGGCATCAGCGCCGGTCATGCGCACAACAGCTACCGCGGGCTGGTGCGCGTTGCGCCAACCGCCATGGGTGCGCGCAATCACACCCAGTGCGATTCGCTCCTGATCGGCCCGCACTGCGGCGCGCATACCTTCCCCTACATCGAGGCCGCGCGCGACGACGCGGTGGTCGAGCACGAGGCCACCACCACGCGCATTTCCGAAGAGCGCCTGTTCTATTGCCAGCAGCGCGGCATCGATCCGCAGGAGGCCACCGCGCTGATCGTCGGCGGCTTTTGCCAGGCGGTGCTCGAAGAGTTGCCGATGGAGTTTGCGCTCGAGGCCAAGGCCTTGCTGGCCGTATCGCTCGAAGGCGCCGTCGGATGATGAATGAACCAAGGAAAACCATGAAACCATCGGAACCCCTGCTGGAGGTGCGTGATCTGCGCGTCGATGTGGGCGAGCAAAACGTCCTGAAGTCGGTGTCGCTGGCGGTGCCGGCCGGCGCGCTGGTGGTGCTGATGGGCGCCAACGGCAGCGGCAAGAGCACGCTCGGCCTGACACTGGCGGGTCATCCGCGCTACAAGGTGGTGTCCGGCGAGGCGCGCTTTGGCGGGCAGGATCTGCTGCCGCTAAGCCCCGAGGCGCGCGCACGCGCCGGCCTGTTCGTGTCGTTTCAGGCGCCGCCCGATATTCCGGGCGTGAAGAACGGGTTGTTCATCCGCAGCGCGCTCAACGCAGTGCGCGAATCGCGCAGTGAGTCGCCGCTCGATGCCTTCGATTTTCTGGCGAGCGCCCGCACCGCGGCTGCCGAATTGGGCCTGCCCGATGCGATGCTGAACCGGCCCGTCAACGACGGGTTTTCGGGCGGAGAGCGCAAGCGCAACGAACTGCTGCAACTGGCGCTGCTCAAGCCCCGGCTGGCGCTGCTCGACGAGATCGACTCTGGCATGGACGTCGATGGCGTGCGTGCCGTCGTCCGGCTGGTGCAGTCGCTGCGCGCGCAGGGCACGGCCTTTGTCGTGGTGTCGCACTATCTGCAATTGATCGAATCGCTGGAGCCCGACTCGGTGCATCGGCTCGATCAGGGCGCCATTGTCGAGGACGGTGGACTGGCGCTGGCGCGCGACATCGCGCGCACCGGCTTTGTGCGGGCACCGGCGCTGGCGGAGGCATGAACGCATGAATCACGCGCGCGCTGAAGGTTTGACCGCCAGGGAGCGACTGGCTTCCATCGGCTGGGTTCCGGGCCGGTCCGAGTATTTTCGCCATTTGCCGCCACCCGGCATGGGGGTGTGGCTGGGCGAGGGCAGCGAGATGTCCGCTGCCGATCCATTAGCGAAAGAATCTGCCGACGCCGGCTGGAAGCTCGAGTTACTCGGTAGCGCGCGCCAGGGCCTTGTCGAGGCCCAGTGGCTCGATGCGGCGGATGCCACGCAGCGCAGCCAACTGTTTGCGGGGATTGCAGCGCCGGGCGACAGCGATGCCGATCGCTTCGCATGGGCGCACCAGGCCATGTGCCGTCGCGGGCTGCGCCTGCGCATCGGCGGCGGGAAGGTGGGTGCGGACGGCGGGCCAGGCGAGACCGTTTCGCTGGCACTGCGACGCCAGGCGCAAGCGGCCCTGGAAGCGCCCACGCTGGTGATTGACGTGCTGCCTGGCACGCACTGCGTGTTGCTCGAGACGCATGAGCACGGGGCGCACATGGATGCCGTCGTGCAGAACCTTGACGTTCACATCACGCTGGGCGCAGGCGCCAGCCTGCAGCATCTGCGCGTGGCCACGCCGGGGCAGGGCGACCGCATCGCGCACCGCGTGCACGCCCGCCTGGGCCGTGGCGCCCGCTACGATCAGGCGCTCATCGCCAGCGGCAGCAGCTACCACTTGCAGCGCACCGAACTGGATCTGCATGCCGCGCAAGGCTCGGCGCGAACCGGTGCCGCACTCTTCGCGGCGGGCACGGCGCTGGAGCAGCAAGTAGAGGTGCTGCATGGCGGCGCCGACACGACCAGCGACGTCGAGGCCCTCGTGCTGGCCAGCGGCAAGGCGCGCGGCGTTGTGAACGCCTATAGCCGCATCGCGGCCGGTGCGGACGAGGCATCGGTGCGCCAGCGGCTCAGCGGAATCCCCACGGACGGCCAGCCCCGGCTGGTGCTGCGTCCGCATCTAGAAATCAACCACGACAAGGTGCAGGCGGTGCATGGTGCGACCTGGGGCGCGTTGCCCGAGGACGCGCTGTTCTACGCCCGCCAGCGCGGCCTCGATGAGAGCAGTGCGCGCGCCTTGATCATCGAAGGGTTGCTGACGGCGCTGCTCGAACGCAGCCTGGGCGCCCCTGAGGTGTTGCAGACACTGGGCGTCCATGCGTTGCTCGGCAACGCAGTGGCCCGTTATCTGGCCGCAGGCAAGGAGCTGTCGCATGAGTGAGTCATCGACCCTGCAGGAGGGCGAACTGGAGCGCCTGCGTGCACAGTTCCCCGTGCTGGCACAGCGTATCCATGACGCACCGCTGGCCTACCTCGACAACGCGGCGACCACGCAGATGCCGCAATCGGTGCTGGCTGCGATGAATGGCTTCGAGCAGCATGATCGCGCCAACATCCACCGCGGTGTTCACACGCTGAGCCAGCGCGCGACCGACGCGTACGAGCGCGCCCGGGCCGACGTCAAGCGCTTCGTCGGCGCTGACGCGTCGCACGAATTGATCTTCACGTCCGGCACCACGGAGGCGCTGAATATGGTGGCGCAGGGTCTCTCGGTGAGCGGCGAAGCGCCGGCGGTGATACGCCCCGGCGACGAGATTATTGTGAGCGGTCTTGAGCACCACGCCAACCTGGTGCCGTGGCAGCAGGCCGCACGCCGCAGCGGCGCTACCTTGCGCATCCTGATGCCCGATGCCCGGGGCTGCGTTCATGTCGATGATTTGAAGCGCCTGCTGTCGCCGCGGACCCGCGTGTTTGCGCTGACCGCGTGCTCCAATGCCACGGGCTACCGTCCGCCCTATGAAGTCCTGCTGTCGCTGGCCGCGGACGCCGGTGCGTTGACCGTGCTCGATGCGGCGCAAGCCGTCGGCCACGGCGCACTCCAGTTGAGTACCCTGGCGTGCGACTTCATGGCGTTTTCGGCGCACAAAATGTACGGCCCCATGGGCATGGGCGCGCTGGTTGGGCGCCGCGCCGCGCTGGAGCGACTGGTGCCGCTGCGCTTTGGCGGCGACATGGTGGACTGGGTCACGTTTGAGGGCGCCGGGTTTACCGGTTTGCCGGCGCGGCTCGAAGGCGGCACGCCTCACGTCGCCGGCACGATCGGCATGGCCGCGGCAGCAGCGTTCATCACGGCCATTGGGCATGACCGGTTGGAGCAGCATCTGGGCGCGCTGCGCGAACATGCCGCGAGCGGCCTGCAGCGCATTGACGGTATCCGGGTTCTGTCGCCCGACGCCGTGTCATCAGCCATTGTTTCGTTTGTGGCCAGTGATGTGCATCCGCACGACATTGGCACCTTGCTGGACGAAGACGGCATTGCCGTGCGCACCGGCCACCACTGCGCCCAGCCATTGCTCGATCACCTGGGTGTCGGACCGACCACACGCGCCTCGTTTGCGGTCTACAACACCCATGACGAAGTGGAGCGTTTGCTGGCCGGCGTCTCACGTGCGCTGAAGGTGTTTCGATGAGCGCCGACACCGATCTGTACCAGGAGGTCGTGGTCGAGCACAAGCGCTCGCCGCGCAACTTCGGCCAGCTTGCCACGTGGACCCATCAGGCACGCGGCAGAAACCCGCAGTGCGGCGATGACATCAGCGTCCAGCTGCAGGTCGAGCAGGACCAGATCCGCGACATTCGATTTCACGGGCAGGGCTGCGCCATTTGTATTGCGTCCGCGTCGATGATGACCGAGGCAGTGCGGGGCGGCAGCGTTGAAGCGGCGCAGCAGCTGCAGCAGCGGTTCCGCGCCGTGATGACGGGGCAGCAGGAGCCTGATGACGCCTACCTTGGCAAGCTGATCAGCCTGGCCGCGGTGCGGCGTTACCCGAGCCGCATCAAGTGCGCACTGCTCGGCTGGCACGCGCTGGCGCACGCGCTTGGCGATGCCCCTCAAAGCGGCGATGAGCCGGAGCAGCCCGAACTGGACAGCGCGCCGCAAACGAAGGTGCCGCAATGAGACGCAACCGCGAAACCGTGCTGGTACGGCGCCCGGTCTGGGTCGAGTTGATTCCCGACGGCACCCGGTTCGAGTTGATGCCCGATACCATGGCCGAGATCACGCAGGCGCTCGGCTCCTCGATCACGCTGTATGTCGAGGGGCGCCTGGTGCGGCTGCAGGGCGAAGATGCCGACGCCATCGGCAAGACACCGCCGGTGGCCCCGTCGCTCGCGGCGGATGCCAGTCCCGATGACGTGCGCGCGCTGGTCTGGGAAACCCTCAAGACCTGCTATGACCCCGAGATTCCGGTCGATATCGTCGAGTTGGGACTGATCTACGTCTGCGACGTGCTGCCGCTGGAGGACGACCAGCTGCGTGTGTCGATCAAGATGACATTGACGGCGCCAGGCTGCGGCATGGGCGACAGCATCGCCCAGGAAGTACGCCAGAAGCTGCTGCGGCTGCCGCGTGTGGAAGTGGTTGACGTCGAGGTGGTTTTCGACCCGCCGTGGTCGCGCTCGATGATGTCCGAAGCCGCCGAGTTGAGCCTCGGACTGTAAGCCCGGGCGCCGCGACGGCGACGCAAAATCAGTTGAAGCGGACGCCCAACCTCACGGCTGGTTGACCGGCTCGGTAATGAACCCGATTTTCTTGATGCCGGCCTGCTGGGCCGCGGCCATGGCTTGCGCCACGCGCTCGTAGCGCACGGCCTTGTCACCACTGATATGCAACTCCGGCTGCGGGTTTTTGAGGGCTGCCGTCTTGAGCAGCACGACCAGATTCTTGTCGTCCGTGCGGGTGTTGTTCCAGAAATAATCGCCCTGGGCATCTACGCTCAGGCGCACGGTCTCGGGCTTGCTGTCCAGCGGTTGGCTGCTGGCGCGCGGCAAGTTGATATTCACTGCGTTTTTCATCACCGGTACGGTGATGATGAAAATGATCAGCAACACCAGCATCACATCGACCAGCGGTGTCATGTTGATCTCGTTCATCACCTCATCGGTGTCGTCCTGGGTTCCAAAGGCCATGGGTCAACTCCTTCTGAATGGCAAAACCGGGATGGCAGGCCTCACGCCTTTTTCATCACAACGATGTTGCTGTCGCTGCCACTGGAAACGCGGGCACCCGTCACGAAGTAGGCGTGCAGGTCGTGTGTAAAGCTGCTGAGCTTGATCAGGATGAATTTGTTGCCGCGCACCAGCGCGTTGTAGCCCAGCACCGCCGGAATCGCGACGGCCAGGCCGAGGGCCGTCATGATCAATGACTCGCCCACCGGGCCCGCGACCTGGTCGATGCTGGCCTGGCCAGCCGAACCGATGCTGAGCAGGGCGTGGTAGATGCCCCAGACCGTGCCGAACAGGCCGACAAACGGGGCGGTGGACCCGACCGACGCCAGAATCGCCAGCCCGGATTGCAGCTTGGCGGAGAATTCATCGATCGTGTTGCGCAGGCAGCGCGAGACCCAGTCGCTCACATCCAGGCTGTCGTGCAGATGCGCCTTGGTGTTGCGGTGGTGCGCGGTAGCCTCGCGGCCTTCCAGCGCGAGTTGGCGGAAGGGGTTGTCAGCGTCCGCGCCAAGTTTGGTCAAACCCGCCGCAAAGTCTTCGCTATGCCAGAAATCGGCGGCCTTGATGGCAAGCTTCTTGTACTTGATGACGTCCAGGGCCTTGATCAGAATGACCATCCAGGACGCCAGCGACATGGCCAGCAGCAACACGGCGGTCGCCTTGATGACGATGTCGCCTTGGGCCCAGATGTGGGCAAGGCCGAATTGGGATTGCATAAAAACTCCAGAGATTTATTCGAGAACAAAATTGATCGGCACGTTGAACCACATGGCTTCGGCGACCCCGCCGCGTTTGCCGGGGACATAGCGCCACTTCAGCACCGTGTCCAGAGCCACGCGATCGAGCCGGTCGAAGCCGCTGGACTGTTCCAGTTCGTCTTTTTGCGGCAGGCCGTCGACGCCAATGAACACCCGCACGATGACCTTGCCCTGTTCACCCAGGCGTTTGCTGATGGGCGGGTAGGGCGGTTTGGGGTTTTGCAGGTAGTCGGCATTGCTGGACGGAAGTTCGACCTTGGCCGGTGCCGGCGGCGCGGCCGGAGCCTCTGCGACCGGCGCCGTCACGGGAGGGGCCGGTGGCTGGGGCGTGGTCACGCCAGTGGGTGCTGCCGGCGCCGGTGTGGGGTCGGCGATGGCAACGGGCTGGGGCGCCGGGCGTGGCCGCACCATGGGTTTGGCGACCGGTTGTTTCACGGGCGGTGCAGCGGGTTGCACGACCGGTTTGGGGAGATCGACCTTCGGCGCGGGAGGTTCGATAAGCTGGGACAGTATTTCAACGGGCACCACGATCTGTGCCGCCCGGTACAACAGGCCGGCCTGCAGCGCCCACAGCGCGGCCAGGTGGAACAACACCACGCCGCCAGCAATGAGGGCGTTACGGCTCAGACCGGAAGCAAAGGGGCGGGTAGCAGAGGGGGTCATGGTGGACGGATTGGACGGGTTTGCGGCAGCAAAGTTTCGCCAAGCCGGTCATTGTCGCTATTTGCGCAAAACCCACCAGACCGAGCCGACGGCCAGAATCAGACTGACGCCGAGCGTTGCGAGGAATTCCATGGGCTGCCTCAGAGGCTGGAGAGGCCATGCACGGGGGCCGCCGCGCCGCAGTCGTCGCGGCTCAGTGCTGCAACAGGGTGCGAGGCGTTGCACTGGGCGACCACATCGCGGGCGCAACCTTCACACTGGCCGCATTGGGTGGCCACGCCGAGTTCAAGTTGAATCTCGTCAAAACCCATCCCGGCACGCGCGTGGCGGGCGATTTCTCGATCGGAGATCCGGTGGCATACGCAAACAATCATGGCGGCAGGCGGTGAGTGGCTGGCGGTTGAAGATGAGTGATTATAAATACGAATCTATCTCATTTGCAACCACCAAAATGTAAAGGCGGATTGCAAACCCTGGGTTCACCGCCAGCGGGCCGTGCCGGTGTTGTACGACGAAGCCCCCGTCATCCCCATGGCTATGCATTTGTCACGGATGCTTGATGAACTTGATCTTGACCGTTTTCGACGGGGCGGCGCTCGGCACTGCCCCGCTGCTGCAGCCACTGCAACCAGAGCCGCATCCGCCCGGTAGCCGGGCCCAGGCCTGCCAGCGGGGCGATGCGCGCAGATAGGGCGATCCGGCCATCAAGGCGGTGGTGATAAACCGCTTCAGGCTGGCCGGCGCCAGGGTCCACGCCGCGTAAACGGTGCAGCACGCCACCACGGCGTAGACCAGCAGTGCTTGCAACGTGGTGTCCATCATGAGGTCAGCGCCAGTGCGACGCGGTAGGTGATAAACGAGGCGGCATAGGCCAGCGCAAACAGGTACCCGGCCATCAAGAGCGGATAGCGCCATGAGTTGGTTTCGCGTTTGACCACGGCCAGCGTCGAAATGCACTGCGGTGCAAACACATACCAGGCGAGCAGCGAGTAGGCCGTGGCCAGCGACCAGCTCTGCACGATGAGCGGCACCAGCGCCTTGGCCGTTTCTTCGCCGGTGCTTGACAGCGCGTACACCGTGCCCAGTGCGCCCACCGCCACTTCGCGCGCCGCCATGCCCGGCACCAGCGCGATGGAAATCTGCCAGTTGAAGCCAATCGGCGCAAACACCACTTCAAGGGCCCGGCCAATCATGCCGGCAAAGCTGTACTGGATGGCCGGGCCCGTCACGCCCGCGGGCGGGCTGGGGAAGGTCGACAGAAACCACAACACCACCATCAGCGAGAAAATAATGGTCCCGACGCGCTGCAGGAAGATTTGCGCACGCTGCCACAGGCCCAGCGCCAGATTTCGCAGGTTGGGCCAGCGGTAGGGCGGCAGCTCAAGCATCAGCGGCTGGTAGTTGCTCTTGAGCCAGATGCGCTTGAAGACCCAGGCGACGCCCATGGCCGACACAATGCCGGCGGCGTAGAGCACAAACAGGGTGATGCCCTGCAGATTGAAGCCGCCCACTTCGCGTTTCGGCACAAAGGCGCCGATCAGCAACGCGTACAGCGGCAGGCGCGCCGAGCAGGTCATCAAGGGCGCAATCATGATGGTGGACAGCCGGTCGCGCCAGTTCGGGATGGTGCGCGTGGCCATGATGCCCGGGATAGCGCAGGCGAAGCTTGACAGCAGCGGGATGAAGGCGCGGCCCGACAGGCCGACCTTGCCCATCAGGTTGTCCAGCAGGAAGGCCGCGCGCGGCAGATAGCCCGAGTCTTCGAGCAGCAGGATGAAGAAGAACAGGATCAGGATCTGCGGCAAAAATACCAGCACGCTGCCCACGCCCGCCACGACGCCGTCTACCAGCAGGCTTTGCAGCATGCCGTGGGGCGTGTGCTGCTGAATCAGGACGCCCACGGCGGTGACTTCCTTCTGGATCAGCTCCATTGGCACATTGGCCCACGAAAACACCGCCTGGAAGATCAGGAACAGCACCACGCCCAGCAGGAGCAGGCCCAGCACCGGGTGCATCACCACCGAATCAATTCCGTGGTTGAAGCGCTTGACCTGGCTGGCGTTGGGCACCGCTGCCGCCAGAATCGACTTGACCTGCGCTTGCAGCGCCGCTGGCGTCAAAGGCTGGGTTACTATATTGTTGATAGCTGGTTGTTCAGGCTGCGTATGGGCTTGAGGCCTTAAATCATCACCAATGCCGGTCAGGAATGCAGCCTGCGCCGCCTGCAGCAGGGCTTCGCGGCCGTTGTCACGGGAGGAGCGGCCCAGCCAGCTGCTGATCCAGTTGGCCTTGACCGCCACGGTTTCCACCACGGGCATCCCCAGTTCGGCCGACAGCCGCGCAGTATCGATTTGCAGGCCCTGCGCGCGTGCCACATCCATCATGTTCAGCGCCAGCACCATGGGGCGGCCCAGCGCACGCAACTGCAGCACCAGGCGCAGGTTCATGCGCAGGTTGGTGGCGTCCACCACGGCGATGATGCCGTCGGGCTGGGCCTCTCCGGCGCGCCGGCCCATCACCACGTCGTGCGTCACGGCCTCGTCGGTGCTGGCCGGGTTCAGGCTATAGGCGCCCGGTAAGTCCAGGATGGACACCTCCCGGCCGTCGGGCAGGCGCGTGAACCCCTCTTTGCGCTCGATGGTCACGCCGGCGTAGTTGGCCACTTTCTGGCGTGCGCCGGTCAGCAGATTGAACAGCGCGGTCTTGCCGCAGTTCGGATTGCCGACCAGGGCAATCCGCAGGGCAATGCCCGGTGACGCGTGGGTGGCCGTGCTCATTGGGTAACCGCGCTACATGCGGCGGTATTCGCCTTGAAAGCGGCCCGGCGGCTCATGGGGCCACGCTCACCCGGACGCAGCTGGCCTCGAAACGACGCAGCGCAAACACCGTGTCACCCACCTGGACGGCGATCGGTTCGCGCCCGCCAGGGCCGCGGTGCAGCACGCTGACGGTTTCGCCGACGATAAAACCCAACTCCGCCAGCCGCGCCGCGACACCAGTCGATTTATCCGCGCCAGCAGCTTCTGTTACTCCTGTGATGGTGCCTACACGGTGGGCTTTCAGATCCGCGACCGACAGGGTGTCGAACACCGCCGCGGGCGCTGGGCAGGGGTGAGCCGTGGCAGGCGCTATGACGGAATCGAAAGCTGCTGTGCGGTACATGAGATGTTTTCAACCAGCCACGGAAGAGTTGTTGAGTATGAGAATCGTTATTATTCAACTTTATTATCGTCGAGTCAACGTGGCGTGGCATGGCGCCGCGCCCGTTGGACCCGGCATCATTGGCGAGCATTGCTCGTGCGGCAACGCCCGCACCACGGGAGCAGCCTGCACCGCTATTATCCCCGTGGGGTCTCGGGCAGGGACTTTCAGCTGACTTCGCCCATCTGGCTCTGCAGGTAGTTTGGCAGCCCGACCTTGCCCAGCAGTTCAATCTGGGTTTCCAGAAAGTCGATGTGCTCTTCGGTATCGTTCAGAATGTCCTGCAGCAGATCGCGCGAAACATAGTCACGCACGCTTTCGCAGTGCGCCATCCCGGCCTTGACGGTGGCTTGCGCGCCTTGTTCGGATTGCAGGTCGCAGGCGAGGATTTCCGGCACGTCCTCGCCCACCAGCAGCTTGGCCAGGTCCTGCAGATTGGGCAGGCCGTCGAGCACGAAGATGCGGTCCATCAGCCGGTCGGCGTGCTTCATCTCGCCCATCGACTCCTCGTATTCCTTCTTCGCCAGCTTGTCCAGCCCCCAGTGCTTGAGCATGCGGTAGTGCAGGAAGTACTGGTTGATGGCGGTCAGCTCGTTTTTGAGCTGCGCCTGCAGGTATTCGATGACTTTGGCGTCGCCTTTCATGGCGTTCTCCTGTAGGGGTTGAAAAGTGGATATGAAAAGTGGGTGTTGAGCCGGATTGTGCGGTGCCGGCAGAACTTGCACAACCACGGTGCCAAGGTGCCACGGTGCGTGCCGGGTTCAATACTCCAGCCGGTCCGGCTGGAGTTCCTGCAGGATGGTAGTGGCGATCTCTTCGATCGACTTGGTGGTGGTGGACAGCCAGCGAATGCTGGCGCGCCGCATCATGGCTTCCGCCTCGCTGACTTCCATGCGGCAGTTCTCGAGCGAGGCGTAGCGCGAATTGGGACGGCGCTCGTTGCGGATCTCGCTCAGGCGCTCGGGCTGGATGCTCAGGCCGAAGATCTTTTTGCGGTGCGGCACCAGCGCGGGCGGCAGCTGGCGGCGCTCGAAGTCCTCCGGGATCAGCGGGTAGTTGGACGCCTTGAGCCCGTATTGCATCGCCAGGTACAGCGAGGTCGGTGTCTTGCCGCTGCGGCTCACACCGACCAGGATCACGTCGGATTTTTCCAGGTCGCGGTTCGACTGCCCGTCGTCGTGCGCCAGGCTGAAGTTGATGGCTTCAATGCGGTCGTGGTAGGCCTTGCTTTTGCTGACATCGCTGAAGCGGCCAATCCGGTGGTTGGACTTCAGGCCCAATTCGACCTCCAGCGGACGCACAAAGGTGCCGAACATGTCCAGCAGCATGCCCTGGCAACTTTGCTGGATCACACTGAGCACTTCCATGCTCACCAGCGTCGTGAAAACGATGGGTTTCTGGCCCTCGACTTCGGCGGTGTGATTGATCTGGCGCACTGCCTGATGTGCCTTGTCCACGGTGTCGGTAAAGGGCAGTCGCACGTGGCGCGGCTTTATTTCGAACTGCGCCAGGATGGCGTTGCCGAAGGTCTCGGCCGTGATGCCGGTGCCGTCGGAGATGAAGAAAACAGTGCGGGTAGGCATGGTCGACACGGATTTTCCGCTTTCAGTGGTTGGTGACGGCGAAGCGCCTGATCTGGCACACGGGCGCCTACAATTGCGTCAATTATTTGAATTCTCCCATGCGCCGCACCGACCCACTACAAGAAAAGCAAAGTCGCGCCGTTCGCATGAGTGTCGCCGAGGCGCTTGTGCGCGCCGAGCGATGCGCAGACCCGGTTTTAACTTCTGGAGCTTTCCCATGTCTGCACTTTTCGACAAGACCGCCTTGGTCGTACCGTTTGAAAACCTGAGAATGACCGATGTCGAGGCCGTTGGCGGCAAGAACGCCAGCCTCGGCGAAATGATCTCGCAACTGCCTACCGGCGTGCGCGTTCCCACCGGGTTCGCCACGACCGCACATGCGTTTCGCGAGTTTCTGCAGTTTGACGGCTTGACCGAGCGCATCAATGCACGCCTGACAACACTGGACACTGACGACGTGCGTGCGCTGGCTGCTGCCGGCGCCGAGATTCGCGCGATGATCGAGGTCCAGCCATTCCCGGCCGATCTTGAAAAAGCCATCCGCGATGCGTTTGCAGCCTTAAGCGCCGGCAACCCAGCCGCTTCGTTTGCGGTGCGCTCCTCGGCCACCGCCGAAGACCTGCCCGACGCTTCGTTTGCGGGCCAGCAGGAAACTTTCCTCAACGTGGTGGGGATTGATGATGTGCTGCACAAGATGCGCGAGGTGTTCGCCTCGCTCTACAACGATCGTGCCATCAGCTACCGCGTACACAAGGGCTTTGCCCATGCCGACGTGGCCCTGTCCGCCGGCGTACAGCGCATGGTGCGCAGCGACCTGGGCGCGGCCGGTGTGATGTTCACGATCGACACCGAATCCGGTTTCGACGATGTGGTATTCATCACCTCCAGCTACGGGCTGGGCGAGACCGTGGTGCAGGGCGCGGTGAACCCGGATGAGTTTTATGTGCACAAGCCCATGCTGCGGGCCGGCAAGCAAGCCGTGATTCGCCGCAACCTGGGCTCCAAGCTGATCCAGATGGTGTTCAGCAGCGCGCAGGAAAAACTCGCCAGCGGCAAGCTGGTCAAGACCATCGATGTGCCCGCCGAGCAGCGCAACCGCTATTCTTTGAGCGACGCCGACGTGCAGCAACTGGCGCATTACGCGTTGGTGATCGAGCAGCACTACGGCCGGCCGATGGACATCGAGTGGGGCAAGGACGGATCCGACGGGCAGCTGTACATCTTGCAGGCGCGCCCGGAAACCGTGAAAAGCCAACAGGGCGACAAGGCGGAGCTGCGTTACAAACTCAAGGGTCAGCAGGGGCAGGGCCGCACCGTTCTGGCCGAGGGGCGCGCCATTGGCCAGAAGATCGGCACGGGCCCTGTGCGCCTGGTGCACAACATCAGCGAGATGGACCAGGTGCAGGCCGGCGACGTGCTGGTGACCGACATGACCGATCCCAACTGGGAGCCCGTGATGAAGCGCGCCAGCGCCATCGTGACGAATCGCGGCGGGCGCACCTGCCACGCGGCCATCATCGCGCGCGAACTGGGCATTCCGGCCGTGGTGGGTTGTGGCGACGCCACGGATTTGCTCAAGGATGGCACGCTGGTGACCGTGAGCTGCGCCGAGGGCGACACCGGTTTTATTTACGATGGTCTGTTGGAGACCGAAGTGACCGAAGTGCAGCGCGGCGCCATGCCCGAGATCACGACCAAGATCATGATGAACGTGGGCAATCCGCAGCTGGCGTTCGATTTCTGCCAGTTGCCCAATCATGGTGTGGGGCTGGCGCGGCTCGAATTCATCATCAACAACAATATTGGCGTGCACCCGAAGGCGATCCTGGACTACCCGAACGTCGATGCCGACCTGAAGAAGGCGGTGGAGTCGGTGGCCCGCGGCCATGCCTCGCCGCGCGCCTTCTACGTGGACAAGGTGGCCGAAGGCGTGGCCACCATCGCCGCGGCGTTCTGGCCCAAGCCGGTGATCGTGCGCCTGTCGGACTTCAAGAGCAACGAGTACCGCAAGCTGATCGGCGGCTCACGCTACGAGCCTGAAGAAGAAAATCCCATGCTTGGTTTTCGCGGCGCGGCGCGCTACATCAGCAACGATTTCCGCGAGGCGTTTGCCATGGAATGCGAGGCTCTCAAACGCGTGCGCAATGACATGGGCCTGACCAATGTGCAGGTCATGGTGCCGTTTGTACGCACGCTGGGCCAAGCCGAGAAGGTGACCACGTTGCTGGCGCAGCACGGACTCAAGCGCGGTGAATCGGGGGCGGCTGCACTCAAGGTCATCATGATGTGCGAAGTGCCCAGCAACGCCATCCTGGCCGACGAATTTTTGCAGTATTTCGATGGTTTCTCGATTGGCTCGAATGACCTGACACAGCTCACGCTGGGGCTGGATCGCGACTCGGGCCTGGAGCTGTTGGCGGCCGACTTTGACGAGCGCGACCCCGCGGTCAAGGCGCTGCTCGTTCGTGCGATTGCGGCCTGCAAGGCGCAAGGCAAGTACATCGGGATTTGCGGTCAGGGACCCAGTGACCATCCCGATCTGGCCCGTTGGCTGGCCGATCAGGGCATCGCCTCCATCTCGCTCAATCCGGACAGTGTGATCGCCACCTGGAAGCAGCTGGCCGGGGTATAGCAAATACCCTGAGTTTCCCGGCAAGCCCGGATGTCATGATCGGGCCCATGTCCAACAAGACTCCGTCAGGCAACGCAGAACCCGTCACGGCGGGTCTTGGCGGCCTGCGGATCGGTTTGTTGCTGGTCTGGGGCGTGGCGTCGTTTGGCGTTGTTTTTTTTGCACGCGACTTGCAGGTTGTTCTGGCCGGCTGGCCGTTCAACTTCTGGTTTTCCGCGCAAGGCGCGATGCTGGTGTTTATTGCAATCCTGGCGTATTACGCCTGGGCACGCAACCGGCAGGGGGGCGATCCCGCCAGTGTCATGACCGACGGCGCGGCCTACAGGGACTACAAGCGCCGGCTGCACCGCATTTTGGCCACGTACGTGGCGTGTTTTCTCGCTTTTTTGCTGGTGCTGGCTCTGGCCGAAAGGGCCGGCTTGTCAAAGGCATGGATTGGCGCCATTTTCCTGCTGGCGACGGTCCTGCTTTATGCAGCCATCGGCATTTACTGCCGCACCGCCGACGCGAGCGAATACTACGTGGCTGGCCGGCATGTTCCTGCCATGTACAACGGTATGGCCACGGCCGCTGACTGGATGAGTGCGGCTTCGTTCATCAGCCTGGCGGGCGGGCTCTACCTGCAGGGATTTTCGGGCACCGAAACCCAGCCGGGCGGTCTAGCTTACATCTTGGGGTGGACCGGCGGGTTTTGCCTGGTCGGCTTGCTGATCGCGCCGCACTTGCGCAAGCTGGAGCTCTACACCGTTCCGGACTACTTCGGTGTGCGCTTTGGCGGGCGCTGGCCGCGCCTGATCGCTGCCTTCGCCGCTGTCCTGTGTTCGTTCACCTATGTGGTGGCCCAGATTTACGGTGTCGGGCTGATCACGTCGCGCCTGACGGGAGTGCAGTTCGAAATCGGGATTCTGCTCGGGCTGGGCGGCGTGCTGGTCTGCTCGTTCCTGGGGGGCATGCGCGCGGTGACCTGGACGCAGGTGTCGCAGTACGTTATTTTGATGCTGGCCTTCCTGATCCCGGTGTCCTGGCTGGCCTACAAACAGCTGGGCAATCCGCTGGCGCCGCTGGTCTACGGTCAACAGCTTGAAAAAATCACGGCGCTTGAGCAGAAGCTTGCCAAGTCCCCCGCCGAGATGTCCGTGATGGCCGAATACGCACGCCGCGCCCGGGTGTACGAACTCAAATTGCAGGATGTACAAAAGTCCCTGACGAGCGAGCGCGAAGCATTGCATACCAGGTTGACGTTGCTGCACGACCAGAATACCGATGCCTCGCTGATTTTTACCGCCAGTCGCGAACTGTCGGCCCTGCCAAAGGACGCCGCAGCGGCGCGGGAGCTCTGGACCCGGGCCATGCAGGAGAACCTGGCGCGCGCCCAACCGCTGGGCGGCCTGCCACCCCATGCCCAGGCGTTTGCCGGGGATCCGGATGGCACGCCAGCGCAGAAACATGCCTTCCAGGTCTCACGCCTGAATTTCCTGGCGCTGATGTTCTGCCTGATGGTCGGCACGGCCGGGTTGCCGCACCTGCTGACCCGCTATTACACGACGCCCTCGGTTGCCGAGACACGGACCTCGGTGGCATGGTCACTGCTGTTTATTGCCTTGGTGTATGTGGCCATGCCGGCGCTGGCCGTGCTGGTCAAGTTCGAGGTGCTGAGCAACCTGGTGGGGCAGCCCTTCGAGACCCTGCCCACCTGGATGGCGCAATGGACCCGGGTGGACCCGGCCCTGCTGTCGGTCAGCGATGTCAACGGCGACCACATCCTTCAGTTTGGCGAGCTCAAGCTGGGTGCCGACATGGTGATGCTGGCCATGCCCGAGCTCGGAGGGTTGCCTTATGTCATTTCCGGCCTGGTCGCCGCCGGCGGGCTGGCGGCGGCGCTATCGACTGCGGACGGTTTGCTGCTGACCATCGGCAACGCCCTGGCGCACGACACCTATTTTGGCAGCGTGAAGGACCACAGGGGCGCCATGCAGCGCGTCATGCTGTCCAAATTTGCATTGCTGCTGGTGGCGCTGGCGGCCGCCTATGTGGCAGCGCAGAAACCGGCCGATATCCTGTATCTGGTGTCGGCCTCGTTTTCGCTGGCTGCGGCCGCCTTTGTTCCGGCGATGGTTCTCGGGATTTTCTGGCGTCGCACAACGCGCCAGGGCGCCGTTGCCGGCATGCTGTCCGGTCTTGGCCTGACGATGTACTACATGGCCATTAACATGCCAGCCGTCCGGGGGGCCCTCGGACTGCAGGGAGACGGTCTGTGGTTCAGCATCCAGCCCATTTCGGCGGGCGTATTTGGCGTGCCGGTGGGGGCCGCCATGACCTGGGCGGTGAGCCTTCTCTCCAGACCCTTGCCGCCTCAAACCCCGCAGACGCACAATCGTTTATACTATTAGGCTTTGCCTTGCCACACCGCTACAGACGCAGCAGGTGGCTTATTCCTTAAGGAGAATTTATGCGTCATTATGAAATCATCTTGATGATCCATCCGGATCAAAGTGAGCAGGTTCCGGCCATGCTGGAGCGTTACAAGGGCATGATTACCGCAGGTGGCGGCAAAGTGCATCGTGTTGAAGATTGGGGTCGCCGTCAGCTGACCTACATGATCAACAAGCTCGCCAAGGCCCACTACCTGTGTGTCAACATCGAAGCCGACCAGCCCGTCATGGCTGAGCTGGAACACGCGTTCAAGTTCAACGACGCCGTGCTGCGCCACCTGACGGTGCAGATGGACAAGGCAGAGACCGGCCCGTCTTCGATGATGAAAACCGTCGAGCGCGAAGAAGCCCGCAAAACCCAGCAAGCGGAGTACGCGGCGCACGCAGCGCATTAAGCGCGTTTGCTGCCCACGCAAGGCGTGAACCACGTTGTTTTGACGGCTTGTATCGCAGAGGTGAATGCCCTGCGCCACACGCCCGCCGGATTACCCGCCCTGGACATGAAACTGGAACACGAGTCCAGCATCGAAGAGGCCGGTCAAATGAGGCAAGTCAAGATGGCGATCAAGGCGGTGGCCTTTGGTGCGATGGCCGAGAGAATCGGTCAGCAAATCATCGGCAGTGCCTGGAGGTTCACCGGCTTTTTGGCCAACGCGCGGGGCGACAAGAACATCGTGCTTCACGTCCTGGATTTTCAGCAAGAGTAACGAATTCATAACCCTTTCCAAGGAGTCCATCATGCCCGGACCAAAACGTTTCAACAAAGACAAGCGCCCCAAGCGCAATACCCAATCCCTGCTGTTCAAGCGCAAGCGCTTTTGCCGCTTCACCGTGACCGGTGTCAAGCAGATCGACTACAAAGACATCGACACGCTGCGTGACTTCATCGCCGAAAACGGCAAGATCATTCCGGCCCGCCTGACCGGCACGCGCGCAATTTTCCAGCGTCAGCTCAATACGGCCATCAAGCGTGCGCGCTTCCTTGCCATGCTGCCGTACAGCGACCAGCACCGCATCTAAGGGAGCCACGACCATGCAAATCATTCTGCTCGACAAAGTGGTGAACCTCGGCAACCTGGGCGAAATCGTCAAGGTCAAGGACGGCTACGCCCGCAACTTCCTGATTCCCAGCGGCCGTGCCCGGCGCGCCACGGAAGCCGCCAAGAAAGAGTTCGAAATCAAGCGCGCCGAGCTCGAAAAAGCCGCTGCCGCCAAATTGGCCGAATCGCAGGCACAGGGCGAAAAGCTGGGCGGCACGGCTGTCAAGCTGACGCAAAAGGCCGGCGTGGACGGTCGCCTGTTTGGCTCGGTGACGAACTTCGACATTGCCGAAGAGCTGAACAAGCAAGGCTACAAGGTCACCAAGGCCCAGGTGCGCATGCCCAACGGTCCCATCAAGGTGGTGGGCGACAGCACGGTCAGCGTGGCTCTGCACACCGACGTGGTGGTGGACATCACGGTTACGGTGTACGGCGAATCGGCCTGATCGTCTGCGCATCCAAGGAAGGCCGCCTTCGGGTGGCTTTTCTTTTTTCGCCTGTTGTTTTATAGGAATAGTCACTGCTTATCCACAGAGCTCCGCACAGCTTTGTGCACAGGCCGTTTTGACGTTCGCCATGGGCGGACGTAATATGCTTTTTTCTTGGAACCCCACACCTGATGTCTGCCGTTTTCAGCGCCGTTGACGATGAGTATCCTGTCGATCGCCAAGTAGCGCAGCTGCGCATACCGCCGCACTCCATCGAGGCGGAGTCGAGCGTGCTGGGCGGCCTGCTGCTGGACAACAGCGCCTGGGACCGCGTCGGCGACCTACTGACGGATGGCGACTTCTACCGCTACGAGCACCGGCTGATCTACGCGGCCGTCGGCGGCCTGATCAACGCCACCCGGCCAGCCGACGTGATCACGGTCTACGAGCAGCTGCAAAGCCTGGGCAAGGCCGACGAAATCGGCGGCCTCGCTTATCTCAACTCGCTGGCCCAGTACGTGCCGAGCGCCAGCAACATCCGCCGCTATGCCGAGATCGTGCGCGAGCGCTCCATCCTGCGCAAGCTGGTGCGCGCCAGCGACGAAATTGCCACCAACGCGTTCAACACCCAGGGCAAGGCCGTCGACAAGATCCTGGATGAGGCCGAGCAAAAAATCTTCAACATCGGGGAAGAAGGCTCGCGCATGAAGCAGGGCTTCCAGGGCATGGACTCCCTGGTGGTCCAGCTGCTGGACCGCGTGCAGGAGATGGCCGACAACCCGAACGACATCACCGGGGTGCCCACCGGCTTTTACGACCTCGACCGCATGACCTCGGGCTTCCAGGCCGGCGACATGATCGTGCTGGCGGCGCGCCCGTCCATGGGCAAGACCGCGCTGGCTATCAACATTGCCGAGCATGTGGCGCTGCACGAGGAACTGCCGGTGGCGGTGTTCTCGATGGAAATGGGCGCGAGCCAGCTGGCGGTGCGGATCGTCGGCTCGATCGGGCGCATCGACCAGATGCATTTGCGCACCGGCAAGCTGACCGACGCCGAGTGGCCGCGCCTGACCGAGGCGATCGAGAAGCTGCGCAATATTTCGCTGCACATCGACGAGACGCCGGGCCTGACCGTCAGTGAGCTGCGCGCCAACGCCCGGCGCCTGGCCCGGCAGTGCGGCGGCAAGCTCGGCATGATCGTGGTGGACTACCTGCAGCTGATGAGCGTGTCCAGCAGCATGAGCGACGAGAACCGGGCGACCGCGGTGGGTGAAATCTCGCGCGGCCTGAAGATGCTCGCCAAGGAGCTCGGCTGTCCGGTGATCGCCCTGTCGCAGCTGTCGCGCGGCGTGGAGTCGCGCACCGACAAACGCCCCATGATGAGCGACCTGCGCGAGTCCGGCGCCATCGAGCAGGACGCGGATGTGATCATGTTCATCTACCGCGACGACTACTACAACAAGGAGTCGAAGGAGCCGGGCGTGGCCGAGATCATCATCAGCAAGCAGCGCAACGGGCCGACCGGGACCGTCAAGCTGGCCTTCCTGAAAGAGCTCACCCGGTTCGAAAGCCTGGCCAGCGGCTCCAGCGGCGATTTTTAGAGAAAATCGGTCTTTAGCCCTTGATGGGCTAGAGAAGTTTGCTATTTAATCTATAGCACATCGCTGGCAAAGTCGGCCAGCCGCGAGCGCTCGCCGCGCGCCAGCGTGATGTGCCCGCCGTGCGGCCAGCCCTTGAACTTGTCGACGGCAAACGTCAGCCCCGAGGAGCCCTCGGTCAGGTACGGTGTGTCGATCTGTGCCAGGTTGCCCATGCAGATGATCTTGGTGCCGGGGCCGGCGCGGGTGATCAGCGTCTTCATCTGTTTGGGCGTCAGGTTCTGCGCCTCGTCGATGATCACGTACTTGTTCAAGAAGGTGCGCCCGCGCATGAAGTTCATGCTCTTGATTTTGATGCGCGAGCGGATCAGCTCGTTGGTGGCCGCGCGGCCCCATTCGCCCGAGGTGGTCTCGGTCTTGGCGAGCACTTCCAGGTTGTCGTCCAGCGCGCCCATCCACGGGCCCATCTTTTCCTCTTCGGTGCCCGGCAGGAAGCCGATGTCCTCGCCCACGCTCACGGTCGCGCGGGTCATGATGATCTCGGTGTAGCGGCGGTCGTCCAGCACCTGGGTCAGGCCCGAGGCCAGTGCCATCAGCGTCTTGCCAGTGCCGGCGTTCCCCGTGAGCGTCACAAAGTCCACTTCCGGGTCCATCAGCACGTTCATCGCGAAGTTCTGCTCGCGGTTGCGTGTGGTCACGCCCCAGACCGCGTTTTTCAGGTGGTTGTAGTCCTTCAGCGTCTTGAGCACCGCCGTCTTGGCGCGGATCTCGGTGACGCGGGCGTACAGGCTGGGCTCGCCCGGCGCCTCGAAGTAGACGAACTGGTTGATCAGCAGGTTCGGCACGATCGGTCCGCTGATGCGGTAGAACGTGTAGCTGCCGCTTTGCCAGCTCTCCATGGTCTTGCCATGCTTGGCCCAGAAATCCAGCGGCAGCGCCAGTGAGCCGGAGTACAGCAGGTCGCTATCATCCAGCGTCTTGTCGTTCTGGTAGTCGTCGGTCGGCAGGCCCAGCGCGCGCGCCTTGACCCGCATATTGATGTCCTTGGAGACCAGCACGACCTCGCGCGGCGCATACTGCTTTCGCAAGGCCTCCACCACCCCCAGGATCTGGTTGTCCGCCTTGCCTTGGGGCAGGCTGATGGGCAGGGTGTAGTCCAGCGTCTGGGTCTGGAAGAACAGCTTGCCGCCGGCTTCTCGGTGGCCCGTGGCGTCGAGCTTCAGGCCGTTGCTGAAATCGGCTCCCTGCGTGCCGGCCAGCGCGTCGAGCGAGCGGCTGGTCTGGCGCGCGTTGCGCGCCACCTCGGTCATGCCCTTCTTGTGGCCGTCGAGTTCCTCCAGCACGATCATCGGCAGGAAGAGGTCGTGCTCTTCAAAGCGGAACAGGCACATTGGGTCGTGCAGCAGCACGTTGGTGTCCAGCACGAATAACTTGCCCGGCCCCAAGGCCTTGGGTTTCTTCGGCTTGACGTCTGCCTGGGACACTACGGCGCTACTTTTTTTGTAGCCTGGTGCGCCCGACTGATCAGGGCTTCTGGCCGATTCAGGGAAAGACTTCGGCTGGAAAGCGGCGGGGTGCTCCGTTGCCGCGGCAGTGCCGGGCGCGCGCTCGGCCGGTACCCGCGCACTGCCATCTGCCGGCGTGCCCTCATCGTAAGCCTGTGATTTTCGCGATGCGCGGGCGGGCGTTCGGGCCGGTGCATCGTACGCTTCGGGTGCCAGCAGGGCGGCGCGCTTGGTGGGGGCGGGTGGCAATGGCATAGAGGGCAGTGTGCTCGCAGTTGGTGAGGAGTGGGAAACGGCGTGTAAAGGGTGTTTAAAAAGCGAAAAAGCCGCCTGGAGGCCAAGGCGGCTTTTGTTGGGGAGCGGTTGCAAGTTCCAACGGCATGGACTCATTATGCATGAGCACTGTGACTTGCAACTTCCTTGTTGCTTTGAGACGTCAGGCGGCTTTTTTGAGATCCTTGACGGCCTTCAGGACTTCGTCCACGTGGCCCGGAACCTTCAGGCCACGCCACTCGTTCTTCAGCAGGCCATCGGCGCCGATCAGGAAGGTGCTGCGCTCGATGCCCTTGACCTTTTTGCCGTACATGATCTTGTTCTTGACGACGCCGAACATGTGGCACATTTTTTCTTCGGTGTCGGCAATCAGCTCGAAGGGCAACTCCAGCTTGGCCTTGAACTCGTCGTGCGACTTCATGTTGTCGCGCGAGACGCCGAACACGGCGGCGCCGGCCTTCACGAAGTCCTTGTACTTGTCGCGGAACTGCATGGCCTCGGTGGTGCAACCAGGCGTGTTGTCCTTGGGGTAAAAATACAGAATCATCACCTGACCGTTGTGCGAGGTGTTGGACACCTTGACGCCGCCGGTGGCATTGGCTTCAAATTCGGGGAGGGGCTTGTTGACAACGATCGCCATAAAACTTCAATCTCGTGTGACAGGATGTGGTCGTTGATGGGATGCGCGGGAACTGTTCCATGACAGCGCCCACCACTGGACGCCCCGATTTTACCCTAAAGGCACCCGCCTAGCCGCCCGGCACCTCCAGCAGCAGGGCCGCAACCACGTGCCGGCCTTCGCCCGCGAGAATGTTGTAGGTGCGGCACGCGGCCTGCGTGTCCATGGTCTCCACGCCGATGCGTCTGGCCATCAAGGGCCCCAGCCAGACCGGCTGCGGAAAGCGGATGCGCTCGCCGCTGCCGAAGATGACCAGTTCGGCATCGAGCGCGGCAATCTGCTCGAAATGCGCGGGTGTCAGGTCGGCGAAGCTGCGGCACGGCCAGTCGAGCCGCTGGCCCTGCGAGCTGATGATGAGGCTGGAGGCGATTTTTTCAGCGCCCAGCGCCACCCAGCCCGGGCCGTAGGCACTGATGGATTGAACGTCGAACTTGTCGGGTTGCAGCTTCATGGTGTTTTGGTAACTGTGGTCAAATTATAGGTTTTCACCCTTTTAGAAGCGCCCCGGAGGGACATTGAAAACGATTCAAAAATCGGCCAAACTGGCCAACGTCTGTTACGACATCCGCGGCCCGATCATGGACCGCGCGCGCCAGATGGAGGAAGAGGGCCAAAAGCTCATCAAGCTCAACATCGGCAATCTGGCCGTGTTCGGCTTCGATTCGCCCGAAGAGATCCAGCAGGACATGATTCGCAACCTGCCCAACTCGGCCGGTTATTCCGACAGCAAGGGCATCTTTGCAGCGCGCAAGGCGGTGATGCACGAGACCCAGAAGCAGGGTGTCAAGGGCGTCACACTGGACGACATCTACCTCGGCAACGGCGCCAGCGAGCTGATCGTGATGGCGACCAACGCGCTGCTCAACGATGGCGACGAACTGCTGCTGCCCGCGCCCGACTACCCGCTGTGGACGGCTGCGGCCAGCCTGTCGGGCGGCACACCGGTGCACTACCTGTGCGACGAAGCCAATGGCTGGATGCCGGACTTGGGCGACATCCGCGCCAGGATCACGCCGCGCACCAAGGGCATCGTGGTCATCAACCCGAACAACCCGACCGGCGCCCTGTATTCGGACGAGCTGCTGCGCGGCATTGTGGACATCGCGCGCACGCACGGCCTGGTGATTTTTGCCGATGAGGTGTACGACAAGGTGCTGTACGACGGCGCCCGGCATACCGCCATCGCCAGCCTGTCGGACGACGTGCTCACTTTGACCTTCAACTCGCTGTCCAAAAGCTACCGCTCCTGCGGCTACCGCGAGGGCTGGCTGGTGGTGTCGGGCGACAAGCGCTCCGCCGGCGACTACATCGAGGGCCTGAACATGCTCTCCAACATGCGCCTGTGCTCCAACGTGCCGGGCCAGTGGGCGATCCAGACCGCGCTCGGCGGCTATCAGAGCATCAACGACCTGGTGGGTGAGGGCGGGCGCCTGCGCCGCCAGCGCGACCTGGCGTACGAACTGATCACGGCCATTCCGGGCGTGAGCTGCGTCAAGCCAAGTGCGGCGCTGTACATGTTTCCCCGGCTCGATCCCAAGGTCTACCCGATTGCGGACGACCGGCAGTTCTTTCTGGAACTGCTGCAGGAGACGCGCGTCATGCTGGTGCAGGGCACGGGCTTCAACTGGGCCACGCCGGACCATTTCCGCATCGTGTTCCTGCCGCACGAAGACGATTTGCGCGAGGCCATCAACCGCATCGCCAAATTCCTGGAAAGCTATCGAAAACGTAGCGCCAAGTCCATGCTCAGCGTGGCCTGAGAGTATTTTTACTTAATATTAATGATGAAACCCATTCAAGTAGGCCTGCTGGGCATCGGCACCGTGGGCAGCGGCACGTTCAAGGTGCTGGCACGCAACCAGAACGAGATCAAGAGCCGCGCCGGCCGCGGCATCGCGATCACCATGGTGGCCGATCTGGACGTGGCGCGCGCGCAAGGCATCGTCGGCGAGGGCGTGACGGTGGTGGCCGACGCGCGCGCCGTGATCGCCAATCCCGAGATCGACATCGTGGTCGAACTGATTGGCGGCTACGGCATTGCCAGGCAGCTGGTCATGGAGGCCATTGCGGCGGGCAAGCACGTGGTCACCGCCAACAAGGCGCTGCTGGCGGTGCATGGCACCGAGATTTTCGCGGCCGCGCACGCCCGGGGCGTGATGGTGGCCTTCGAGGCGGCGGTGGCGGGCGGCATTCCGATCATCAAGGCGCTGCGCGAGGGCCTGGCGGCCAACAGCATCCAGTGGGTCGCCGGCATCATCAACGGCACCACCAACTTCATCCTCTCCGAGATGCGCGATAAGGGCCTGGACTTTGGCGTGGCCCTGAAGGACGCGCAGCGCCTGGGCTATGCCGAGGCCGACCCCACGTTCGACATCGAAGGCGTGGACGCGGCGCACAAGGCGACCCTCATGTCGGCCATCGCGTTCGGCATCCCGGTGCAGTTTGACAAGGCCTATGTCGAAGGCATTACCAAACTCGCGGCGCAGGACATCAAATACGCCGAGCAGCTCGGCTACCGCATCAAGCTGCTCGGTATCACCAAGCGCACGCCGCAGGGCATCGAGTTGCGCGTGCACCCCAGCCTGGTGCCGGCCAAGCGCCTGATCGCCAATGTCGAAGGCGCCATGAACGCGGTGATGGTGCACGGCGACGCGGTCGGCACCACGTTGTACTACGGCAAGGGCGCGGGCGCGGAGCCCACCGCCAGCGCCGTGATTGCCGACCTGGTCGACATCACGCGGCTGCACACGGCCGATGCCGCGCAGCGCGTGCCGCACCTGGCGTTCCATCCCGATGCGATGAGCGACCTGCACGTGCTGCCCATGAGCGAGGTGGTGACCAGCTACTACCTGCGCCTGCGCGTGGCCGACGAGGCGGGCGTGCTCGCCAAGGTGACGGGCATTGTGGCCGACGCCGGCATCAGCATCGACGCAGTGCTGCAGCGCGAGGCCGACGAGGTGGGCGGCGAAGGTTCCACGCAGACCGACCTGATCATCCTCACGCACGACACCCGCGAAGGCACCATGGACGAGGCCATCGCGCGCATGCAGGCGCTGCCCAGCGTGCTGGCGCCGATCACGCGCATCCGCAAGGAAGAATTGGCCTGATGCATTACCTTTCGACCCGCGGCGATGCCACGCCGCGCAAGTTCTGTGAAATCCTGCTCGAAGGCCTGGCGCCCGATGGCGGGCTGTACCTGCCCGAGCACTACCCGCAGGTGGACGCCGCCCTGCTCGCAAAGTGGCGCCTGCTGCCCTATGCCGATCTGGCGTTCGAGGTGCTCTCGCTGTACATCGACGACATTCCGGCCGACGACCTGCGCGCGATCTGCCGCAAGACCTATTCGCAGGAGGTGTTCGGCACGCGCGAGATCGTGCCGCTCAAGAAGCTTGAAGTTGCTTCGACCAGCCCGGCGCGAACGGACTTGTACCTCGAAGCGCTGTCCAACGGACCGACGCTGGCCTTCAAGGACATGGCGATGCAGCTGCTCGGCAACCTGTTCGAGTACGAGCTGGCACGCCGCGGCGAGGAACTCAACATCCTGGGCGCCACCAGCGGCGACACCGGCAGCGCGGCCGAATACGCGATGCGTGGCAAGACCGGCGTGCGCGTGTTCATGCTCAGCCCGAACGGGCGCATGAGCCCGTTCCAGCAGGCACAGATGTTCAGCCTGCAGGACGACAACATCCACAACGTTGCCGTCGAGGGCGTGTTCGACGACTGCCAGGACATCGTCAAGGCGGTCTCGAGCGACCTGGCGTTCAAGCGCCGCTACAGGATCGGCACCGTCAATTCCATCAACTGGGCGCGCCTGATGGCGCAGGTGGTGTATTACTTCGCCGGTTACTTTCAGGCGACGAGCAGCAATACCGACAAGGTCGGTTTTACGGTGCCTTCGGGCAACTTTGGCAACGTCTGCGCCGGCCATGTGGCGCGCATGATGGGGCTGCCCATCGACCAGCTCGTGGTGGCGACCAACGAGAACGACGTGCTCGATGAGTTCTTCCGCACCGGCGTGTACCGTGTGCGCGCCAGCGCCGACACGCACGAGACCTCCAGCCCGTCGATGGATATTTCCAAGGCCAGCAACTTCGAGCGCTTTGTGTTCGACCTGCTGGGCCGCGATGGTGCCCGTGTCGAGGCGCTGTTTGGCGACGCCCTGGCCAAAGACGGGCGCTTTGACCTGAGCTTGGACCCGGCCTTCCAGCAGGCGGCGCAGCGCTACGGCTTTGTCAGTGGCAAGAGCACCCATGCCGACCGGCTGGCGACCATCAGGGATACGTTCGAGCGCCTGGGCGTGATGATCGACCCGCACACCGCCGATGCCGTGAAGGTCGCGCGCGAGCACCTCGTGGCGGGCGTGCCGATGATCGTGCTGGAGACCGCGCTGCCCATCAAGTTTGCGCAGACCATCGTCGAGGCGCTGGGCCGCGAACCCGACCGGCCGGCCCGGTTCGAAGGCATAGAGCAATTGCCCCGGCGCGTGACCCTGATGATTGCGGATGCCGCCGCGGTGCAGGCCTACGTTGCCCAGCATTGCAAGTAAAAAGTGGCTGTAGCCCATATAGGGCATTCACAGTTCACTATAGAAAATAGAGCAACCTGAGAAAAACCCAATGAAAGTTGTTGGCTTCGCGGGCTACTCGGGCTCGGGCAAAACCACTCTGGTTGAAAACCTGATCCCGATGTTCAAACAGCGCGGCCAGCGCGTCTCGGTGGTCAAGCATGCGCATCACCGCTTCGACATCGACCATGTCGGCAAGGACACGTACCGGCACCGCCAGGCGGGCGCGTTCGAGGTGGTCGTCGCCTCCGACCGGCGTCTCGCCCTGATGCGGGAATTCGAACGCCCCACCGAGCTGTCGGTGCACCAGCTGATTGCCGAGCTCGATGACGCGGTGGACTGGGTGCTGGTGGAGGGCTTCAAGCACAGCGACCTGCCCAAGGTCGAGGTCTGGCGCGCCGCGGCAGGCAAGCCGGCGTGCTATACCGAGGACGATTTCATCGTCGCCATTGCCACCGATTCCCCGCGGCAGCTGCCGCAAACCACCATCCGCCCGGTGCTGGATTTGAATGCGCCCGCCGCGGTGGCGGCGTGGTTGATCAACAATCACGACCAGTTCGTTTACCGTTCGGAGCTGCATGCATGAATGACCCGCGTCCGCCCCTCAAGTCCCTCGATGACGCCCTGGCCGAGTTGCTGGACCGTGCCGTGCCGGCGCTCGAATCCGAGCGGGTTTCCACCTTCGACGCCGATGGCCGCGTGCTGGCGCAGGACGTGGTGTCGACGCTGCAGGTGCCGCCGCAGGACAACAGCGCGATGGACGGCTACGCGCTGCGGTGCGCGGACGTGGCGGCCACGGGCGCGTTGCTGCCCGTCTCGCAGCGCATCCCCGCCGGCAGCGCGGGTGCCGCGTTGCAGGCCGGCACGGCGGCGCGCATCTTCACCGGAGCGCCGATTCCGCCCGGGGCCGATGCCGTGATCATGCAGGAAGACTGCGAAACGGTGGCGGGCCTTGAGGCCGCCATCCGCGTGATGACGCTGCCGCAACCCGGCCAGTGGATCCGGCGCGGTGGCGAAGACGTCAGGCGCGGCGCCGTGGTGCTCTCAAAAGGAGAGCTTCTGACGCCCGCCGGTATTGGTCTGGCGGCCGGTATTGGCATGGATACCTTGCTGGTGGCGCGCCGTCCGCGGGTGGCGCTGTTCTCCACTGGGGACGAGCTGGTGATGCCCGGCGACGTCGCGCCCGAGCAGATGAAGCCTGGCGCCATCTACAACTCCAACCGCTTCTTTCTGCGCGCCTTGCTCAAACGGCTGGGCTGCGAGGTGACCGACCTGGGCATCGTGCCGGACCGCCGCGACGCCACCATCGATGCCCTGCGCAGCGCCAGCGCGCAGCACGACCTGATCCTCACCAGCGGCGGTGTCTCGGTTGGCGAGGAAGACCACATCAAGCCGGCCGTGCAGGCGCTCGGCGAGTTGAGCCTGTGGCAAATCGCGATCAAGCCCGGCAAGCCGTTCGCCTACGGGCGCATCGGGCAGGCGCACTTCGCCGGGCTGCCGGGCAACCCGGTGTCGAGCTTCATCACCTTCTTGCTGCTGGTGCGCCCGTTCCTGCGCAAACTGCAGGGTGCGACCGAGCTTGCTCCGAAACCGATAGCGCTCCCCGCCCATTTCACATGGGCCCGAGCCGATAAACGCCGCGAATTTTTGCGCGTGCGGCGCAATGCAGCGGGCGGGCTGGATCTGTTTGCCAACCAGAGCTCCAGCGTGCTGACCTCGACCGTCTGGGGCGACGGTGTGGTCGACAACCCGCCGGGGCAGACCATCAGTCACGGCGCCACGGTGCAGTTCATTTCGTTTGCGGAGTTGCTGTCATGAAAAATTACCCCCACGCTCCACCGCTGCGCGGGTCGCTGCCCCCCGAGGGGG
Organism: Rhodoferax sp.; assembly: GCA_031291295.1. Classification (GTDB taxonomy): domain Bacteria; phylum Pseudomonadota; class Gammaproteobacteria; order Burkholderiales; family Burkholderiaceae_C; genus Rhodoferax_A. Next base: position 106,908 of record JARLJI010000116.1, read on the forward strand.
CCGCTTTTCATCTTGGGGTGCCCCGGCGATGAAAAAGATCACGGTGCGTTATTTCGCCTCCATCCGCGAGGCCATCGGGCGGGGCAGCGAGCAGGTGGACACGTCGGCTGCCAGCCTGCTGGCGCTGCGCGACGAGTTGATTGCGCGCGGGGACGCCTACGCCGGGAGCCTGGCGCGCGGCCGCGCCGTGCGCGTCGCGCTCAACCAGATCATGAGCGACGAGTCGGCGGCGCTGGCGGACGGTGCCGAGGTGGCTTTTTTCCCGCCGGTGACCGGGGGCTGACAGCATGACTTCCAGGGTCTCGATCCAGACTTTTGATTTCAACCTTGCGACTGAAATCGAAGCGCTGCGTGCAGGCGACCAGCGGGTGGGCGCCGTCTGCAGCTTCATCGGCACGGTGCGTGACCGCAATGACGGCAACGCAATCAGCGCGATGGAGCTCGAGCACTACCCCGGCATGACCGAAAAGGCCATCGAGGCCATGATCGACGAGGCGCACCGGCGCTTCGAGATCTATGCGGCCCGCGTGATCCACCGCGTCGGCCTGCTGCAACCGCTCGACCAGATCGTGATGGTGGCCGTGACGTCTTCGCACCGGGGCCAGAGCTTTCAGGCCTGCGAGTTCCTGATGGACTACCTGAAAACCCAGGCGCCGTTCTGGAAAAAAGAGCAGACGCCCGATGGTGCGCGCTGGGTCGATGCGCGCGTCAGCGACGATGCGGCGCTCGCCAAATGGGGTATCCGCGCAAGCAACGCTTGAACGCACGGTTGGGGTTGGGTTGATCTGTGTCAGGACATGGACCTGCTGAAACACTTGAAAATGCGGGAGTTCAGCACCAGTTACGTAGCCATCAGGAGCTCAATTCCATGCGACAAGACAAACTCACCACCAAATTTCAGGAAGCTTTGGGCGAAGCCCAGACGCTGGCGCTCGGCAAGGACCACGCCTACATTGAACCGGCGCACGTGTTGGCGGCCATGCTGCGCCAGGACGATGGCCCGCGCGCGCTGTTGCAGCGTGCCGGCGCCAACGTGCCGGGCCTGCTGGCGGGCGCCGAGAGCGCCATGAACCGCCTGCCCCAGGTGCAGGGGCAGGACATGGTGCAGGTCGGCCCCGAGCTGGCCAAGCTGCTGCAGGCGACCGAGAAAGAAGCCATCAAGCGCGGCGACGAATTCGTTGCCGGCGAGCTGTTCCTGCTCGCGCTGACTGACAGCAAGGCTGAACTCGGCAAGGTGGCCCGCGAGAACGGACTCACGCGCAAGTCGCTCGAGGCCGCGATCGACGCCGTGCGCGGCGGCCAGAGTGTGGACAGCGCCGACGCCGAAGACCAGCGCGAATCGCTAAAAAAATACTGCCTGGACCTGACGGAGCGCGCGCGCCTGGGCAAGCTTGATCCGGTGATCGGCCGCGATGATGAAATCCGCCGCGCCATCCAGGTGCTGCAGCGCCGCACCAAGAACAACCCAGTTCTGATTGGCGAGCCCGGTGTGGGCAAGACCGCGATCGTCGAGGGTCTGGCCCAGCGCATCGTGGCCGGCGAGGTGCCGGACTCCCTCAAGGGCAAGCGCGTGCTCTCGCTCGACATGGCGGCCCTGCTGGCCGGCGCCAAGTACCGCGGCGAATTCGAGGAGCGCCTGAAGAACGTGCTCAAGGACCTGGCCAAGGACGAAGGCCAGACCATCGTCTTCATCGACGAGCTGCACACCATGGTGGGCGCCGGCAAGGCCGAGGGTGCGATGGACGCGGGCAACATGCTCAAGCCCGCGCTGGCGCGCGGCGAACTGCACTGCGTGGGTGCGACCACCCTAGATGAGTACCGCAAGTACATCGAGAAGGATGCCGCGCTGGAGCGCCGCTTCCAGAAGATCCTGGTCGGCGAGCCGACGGTCGAGGCTACCATCGCGATCCTGCGCGGCCTGCAGGAGAAGTATGAAGTGCACCATGGGGTCGACATCACCGACCCGGCCATCGTAGCCGCGGCCGAGCTGAGTCACCGCTACATCACCGACCGCTTCCTGCCCGACAAGGCGATCGACCTGATCGACGAGGCCGCGGCCAAGATCAAGATCGAGATGGACTCGAAACCCGAGGTCATGGACAAGCTCGACCGGCGCATGATCCAGCTCAAGATCGAGCGCGAAGCCATGAAGAAGGAAAAGGACGAGGCGTCGCACAAGCGCCTGGCCTTGATTGAAGAAGACCTGGCCAAGCTCGAGCGCGAGTACAACGATCTCGACGAGATCTGGAAGGTCGAAAAGGCCGCTGCGCAAGGTTCGGACCAGATTCGCAAGGAGATGGACCAGATCAAGTTCCAGATCGAGGAATTCACCCGCAAGGGCGACTTCAACAAGGTCGCCGAGCTGCAATATGGCAAGCTGCCCGAGCTGGAGAAGCAGCTCAAGGAAGCCCAGGCCAAGGAGGCCGGCAAGGGCGTGGGCAAAGGGGGGGGCACGGCGCGCAAGCTGTTGCGCACGCAGGTCGGTGCGGAAGAAATCGCCGAAGTCGTGGCGCGCGCCACCGGGATTCCGGTGAGCAAGCTGATGCAGGGCGAGCGCGACAAGCTGCTGCTCATGGAAGGCAAGCTGCACGAGCGCGTGGTGGGCCAGGACGAGGCGATCGGAGCCGTGGCGAATGCCATCCGGCGCTCGCGCTCGGGTCTGAGCGACCCGAACCGCCCGACCGGCTCGTTCCTGTTCCTCGGCCCCACGGGCGTGGGCAAGACCGAGCTGTGCAAGGCACTGGCCGGCTTTTTGTTCGACAGCGAAGACCACCTGATCCGCGTCGACATGAGCGAGTTCATGGAGAAGCATTCGGTGGCGCGGCTGATCGGCGCGCCGCCCGGCTACGTGGGCTACGAAGAGGGCGGCTACCTGACTGAGGCCGTGCGCCGCAAACCGTATGCCGTGCTGCTGCTCGACGAGGTGGAGAAGGCGCATCCCGACGTGTTCAATGTGCTGCTGCAGGTGCTCGACGATGGCCGCCTGACCGATGGCCAGGGCCGCACGGTGGACTTCAAGAACACGGTGATCGTGATGACCAGCAATATCGGCTCGCCGATCATCCAGTCCATGGTGGGCAAGCCCGCCGAGGAGATCAAGGACGCGGTGCTGGAGGAGTTGAAGAACTACTTCCGCCCCGAGTTCCTGAACCGGATTGACGAGACGGTGGTGTTCCACGCGCTCGACGCGAAAAACATCGAGGCGATTGCGGCGATCCAGATCAAGGTGTTGCAGGCCCGGCTCGCCCGGATGGACCTGACGCTGGAAGTGTCGCCGGCCGCGCTGGCCGAACTGGCCAAGGTCGGCTTCGATCCGGTGTTTGGTGCGCGGCCGCTCAAGCGCGCGATCCAGCAACGGATTGAGAATCCGCTGTCCAAGCTGCTGCTCGAGGGCAAGTTTGCGCCCAAGTCAGTGATCCCGGTCAATGTGGACCCGATCCGGGCGCCGGGGCAGTTCAGTTTCGAGCGCGTGGTGCACTGAGCCGCTCGTGCGGGCTTGCATGGGCCCGCACCCAGGCGGCGAAGGCGTCTTCGGTGATGTCGCCGGTGGCAACGGCCAGCATGGTGACGGTTGCGTCGGCTTGCGACACATTCAGCCGGTAGCCATTGAGGTAGAGAAACAAACCGGTGGCCAGAAAGGCAGCGCGTTTGTTGCCGTCAACAAACGGGTGATTTTTGGCCAGTCCCACGGTGTAGCTGGCGGCCAGCGCTGCCACATCCGGCGGCTGGGCTGGGTCAGCGTAAGCCAGCAGGTTCAACGGCCGGCCCAGTGCGGAGTCCAGCAGTCCTTCGTCACGCAAACCGGCTCCACCGCCATGCTCGGCCAAGCTTTCGCCGTGCAGCAGCAACAGCGCCGATTTGCTAATCCAGCGCCAGGTCATTTGGCCAACTGGTGAAAGGTGTCACGGAAATCGCGCATAAAGGCCCGGCCTGCCGCGATTTCTTCCTCCAGTGCCGGGTCATACGGCGTGAGCGTGTAGCCGTCTGGCGTTTCGGTCAGAAACACGGTTTCGCCCTTGCCCAGCTTCAGCCGCGCAAGCGCTTCCTTGGGTAGAACCACGCCTACGGAGTTGCCAATCTGGGTGAGTTTGAGCACGTGCATGGTGTTCTTTCGTTATTACAGACGTAATACTAAACTGGCGAAACGGCGGCGTCAAACAGGCCATCAGGGGCGGGCGGGCGGGCCTGTGTCAAGACTGGCCGCGCCAGCCATGGCCCTCGCGCCGCGCCCGGCCCAGCGCTTCCAGGGTGTCCAGAATGCGGGGCAAGCCTTTTTTCCATGGGCCCTTGCCTTTGAAGCGGGCTTCGATCTCTGGCACGGTCTGGGCTGCGGCGGCGCTGGCGAGGATTTGCGCCAGGGCGCGCACCTGATCGGGCAGGGTGCTGGGCCAGGGCTGGGTGCTGGCTCGGGCCTCCCGCATGCCCTTATTTTCCGAATCAAGTGCCAAATCGGCCTGTAGCCCTTGTGGGATGGGAACTGATTGCTCTTGATTTGATAGTGACTGGCGAAGCGCCGGGTTCTGGAACTCGGGGCGCAGCCAGCGGATGTGGCCGTTTTTTTCCTCGGCGGCGCGGCTGGCGTTGAGCGCGACCAGCTGCATCAGCAGTGCGTCGGTGCCCCGGCCGGGCGTGAGGCCGTAGGCTTGCAGCACGGCGGCGTCGAGCTCGTCATGCAGTTCCCTGAGCACGCCGACCAGGCCTTGTTCGTGAATCGTTTTTTCCTTCGCCGTCAGCGCCCGGCCGTCGCGCAGCGCTTCGAGCACGTTGTACAGGCCCGTGAGCGTCAGGCCCGCGTGTGCGGCCTGCTGGCGCTTGCGATGCGCATCGATCTGCTCGGCGAGTTGGGCGATGCGCTGGCGCAGGGCTGGCGTCAGGCCGGTGTCGGCGTCGGGGAAGGGGAAGGTTTCGAAGCAGCGGGATTTGACGTAAACCGGGTCGTTGCCAACGCCAAGCCAACTGCCTGTTGCCAACGACCAGCTGACATGCGCACGGCTGGACAGCACGCCGAGTACAAAAGCGTCGTCAAGGGCAATGGCGATCAGCTTGTTGTCGGGCAGGATGCTGGCGTCGAGGAACTGGAAGGTGCGGTGCTTGGCGGTTTCGACGGTGGCGATGTAGCGGGGCAGGCCGGCGAGTTGCTTGCGCATTTCCTGACGCGGTTTGCCATGCAACCACCACAGCTTCGCGTATCCCGCTCCATCCTTGCTCGTGCCTTTCGCATCGCGCTCGGGTTTCACGCGCTCCAGCAGCCGCTGGTAAATCGCTGGAAACTGCTCACGTACCTGCGCCGCGGTCAGACTAAACAGGTCGATCACCATCACGCCGCGCGGTGTGTCGGTCAGGTCGCGGCCGTTGCGGTAGGCGCGGATGATGGGGTGCGCGCGCTGGCCCCCACCCCCGCCCTCCCCCAGCGGGGGAGGGAGCAAGAGGCTGGCTTCTGCCGGCGTGACGATGAAACCGGCGCCGTGCAGTTTCACGCCGGGTGAGGAGACATTGGCGTTGGCCTGCAGCGCCACGGCGGACGCCACGTTCGCGCCAATGCTCAGGTCGGCATGGATCAGCCCGTTCGACTCGGCCAGCGTGACATTCACCTCGCCGAACTCACCGGTTCGCTCGTCGGTGACGGTGAGCAGGCGACCCGCCCCAAGGTCCGCCAAATCGGGGTCAGAGCCGTCGCCCTGCGGGCGCGGATCCGCCCCCGCTTTGGCTAGCTTGGCTGCCAGTTTCGCCGTATTGCGTGCGCCCACCGTCATGGCAATGCGCACCGCCGCCCCATTCGCGCTGTCCACCCACGGATGATCCGCAATGGCGAACACCAGGGACACCGCACCGGCAGCGGGGTGCGGCCTGCCGGGGACCGATTTCTGCGCGTTTGGCAGTATGAGGGCCGCGGCGGGTCGTGCCCCGCTGCCGGCACCCCGCCCTGCGCCGGAGCGCTCGGCCCCCGACCCCAACCCTTCGACAGGCTCAGGGCGAACGAAGGGCAGCACGGATCGGCCTTCAAGCACCGCCTGCACCACACGCCGGTTGAAGGTCTGGCGCAGGCTGTTGGTGGTGATCAGGCCAAAGCGCCGTGCCCGCCCGCACGCCGCCAGCGCCGCCGCGCGGCTCCACCAGTACATGACGAAGTCGGCGCTCTCGGGCACTTCGGGCCATACGCTGCGCAGCGCCTCGACATAGCCGTCGCCCAGCGCCGCGCGCATGCTGCTGGCGCCGATGAAGGGCGGGTTGCCCACGATGAAATCGGCGCTCGGCCACGCGGCCTGGCGCGGCCGGATATAGCGCCACTGCGGCACCTGTGCGGCCTCGTCGGGCACCGGCGCGCCGGTCACCGGGTGGGTCTTGTAGGTAGCGCCATCCCAACGCGTGAGGAGCTGGCCGTGCTCGTCATACGCCAACCCGGACTCGTCGCTTTGCAGCACCGCGTCGCGGTGGGCTATGTTGCCGTAGTCGTGCACCACGGGTTCGGCCACGGCCTTGTTGCCGCGTGTGCGGATGTGCCATTGCAAATAACCAATCCACAGCACCAGTTCGGCCATGGCGGCGGCGCGCTCGTTCAGCTCAATGCCCAGCAGTTGCCGGGGCGTGACGGTTTCGCCCTCCAGGCCCAGCAGCACTTGCGTGTCGCCCAGCGCTTCGAGCTGGTTCACGACTTCGCCCTCTAACCGCTTCAGGTGTTCGAGCGTGGCTCCACATAGGCGCGCGGCGTGTAGTGCGCGCCCAGCGCATGGCGCTCGGCGGGGTCCAGCGCGCGCTCCAGCAGGGTGCCGAAAATGGCCGGCTCGACCTCGCGCCAGTTGCTGTTGGCGGCCAGGATCAGGCCGTCAATTTGCTCCTGATTCAATAGCAAACTATAGCCGTCGTTATTGGGCTGCTTGAACAATTTGCCATTAAAGCGCAGCACGGGGCTGGCCAGCGCGGCGGAAAAGCCGCCGCGGTCCATGTCGGCCCACACCACGCGCAGCATTTGCTGCAGGGTGGCGGGCTGCTCTCTATGGGTTTGCAGCAGCCGCAGAAAAGCGCCTTCGGGCAGCAGCTCGACGTCTTCGGCGAACATGGAAAACAACGCCCGCGTGAGGAAGGCGGCAACGTGGTCGGGCCGGTGGCCGCTGCGCTCCAGCGAGCGCGCCAGAGCGGCCAGCTGCGTGGCGACCTGGCGCGTGACGCGGGCGCTGGCGCGGCTCGGGTCCAGGCTGTCGGGGTCACTCCAGATGCGGCGCAGGGTGTCACGCACCTCACTGCGCGCCAGGTCGGCCAGCAGCAACCGATGGCTGCGCGGGTCCGGGAAGGGCGTGTAGGTGGCGCCGCTGCGGCTGAATTCGGAATACAGCTCGATCACGTTGCCGACATCGACCACCAGCAAAAACGGCGGCCGTCCTTCGGCGGCCGGCAAGGCGCGGGCGTAGCCTTCGGCCTGGGCGCGGGCGCGCAGCAGGGCGTCGTCAAAGCCCCTCGTGTGAGGGCCGGTCTTGAGCTTTTTGGCCTCCAGCACGAAGTGGCCCCGGCGGTAGCAGTCGACGCGGCCGGCGCTGCTGCTGCCGTCGCCGTGGTGGAAGGTGATGGGACGCTCGAACATATAGTCCTGCTCGGGCGTGGGGTGGGGCGCTGGCACGCCGAGCAGGTCGCACAACTCGCGCACAAAGCTTTGGGCGGTGGACAGTTCGCTGGCGCTGACACCCTGCCAGCGCTGGATAAAGGCTTGCGCGCTGGCGTCGGCTTGAGGACTGCGGGTGGCTTCTTGCATCGCAGGGATGATAGCGGGCGGTATCAGCGCACCGACGGCACCATGAGGTTAGGATGCAATGCATCCCAACCTCCCGTTTTTCGTCGTGACCTCCACCCCAAACCCTGCAGACATCCCCGAAGGCTTTCACCCCGTCAGCATCGGCGGTCCCTTCATGGCCCACAACGGCCCGCTGTTCGCCAAATGGATCGGAGATCGTGTGCTGCTCGGCTTTCGGGTCGCGCCGCAGCACACCAACCCCTTGAACATCTGCCACGGCGGCATGCTGGCCTCGTTCGCCGACATGCTGATGCCCTGCGCCGCGATCTACCAGATGCAGGGCGAGCGCCGCTTCCTGCCCACCATCAGTCTCAACATCGACTACCTGGGCGCGTCGCCCCTGGGCGCCTGGGTGCAGGGCCAGGCCGACGTGCTGCGCACCACGCGCAACATGCTGTTTGCGCAGGGCCTGGTGACGGCCGACGGCGCGCCCGTGCTGCGCGTCAGCGGCATTTTCAAGATGGGCCCGTTGCTGGGCGATGGGGCAGACCGCGACCCGTTCAAGCTGCGCCCACAGCCCTGAGCCGTGCGCGCAGCGCCTCGAGTTCATCCAGCAATTGCAGCGCCAGTGCGGCGCCGGCAACGTTCACGCCCAAGTCGCGCTGCAGGCGCACGGCCACGCTGGCGTGGCGCACCTGAACGCCCGTGAAGCGCCACTGATCGGGGACCTGGCCCGCCGGCGTGAGCACGCCTTCCTCGACCAGTTCGGCGATGAAGTCGGTCTGCGCCATGCAGGCCCGGCAGAGTTCGGCCAGCGTCAACCCGGTCTGCTCTTCCAGAATGAATACGGTGGATTGCGACGGTGTGTTGTTGGGGCTCATGCTCAGACTCCCAGTTTGGTGCGGGGATTGAACGATTTGAACTGCGCGGCCATGCTCTGGTACAACGACTTCGCGGCATCGCTGTCGGCGGGGGGCAGGGCGATCTGCAGCACAAAATAAAAATCACCGGGCGTGCTGGCAGGTGTCGCCCCCGGGATGCCGCGGCCCTTGAGCCGCAGCTTGCGCCCGGCCGCGGAGCCGGCGGGTATCTTCAGTTCGACCTCGCCGGTGGGCGTGGGCACCTTGATTTCAGCGCCCAGCGCCGCCTCCCAAGGCGCGACCGGCAGATCGAGATAGACATCGTGCCGGTCGACCCGGTAGCGCGCATGCGTGCGAAATTCGACTTCCAGGTACAGATCCCCGGCGCTGCCCTGGCCGATGCCGGGCGAGCCCTGTCCGGCCAGCCGGATGTGCTGGCCGGCCCGCACGCCGCGCGGAATGGTGAACTCGATCTGGTGTTCGCGCGTTGAGACATGCCCCTGGGCGTCCACCTGCGGCATTTGCAGCGTGATGATGCGCGTGGCGCCGTTGTAGGCGTCCTCCAGGTCGATCTGGATTTTGGCGTGGCGGTCCTCGCCCTGGGCGTGGAACGAGGCCTGGGCACCGCGCCCGCTGCGTCCGCCGCCAAAGCTGCGCCCGAACAGCGACTCGAAGAAATCGCTGAAATCTTCCGCGCCCGCACCGTCGGCACCGGCGCCCGCGGATTCGAAACCCGCGTTCCAGTCGGGGGGCGGACGGAAATCCTGCCCCGCGTGGTAGTTGGGTCCGAGCCGGTCGTAGGCCGCACGCTTTTCAGGATCGCGCAACACCTCGTAGGCCTCGCCGACCTCCTTGAATTGCTTTTCGGCATCGGGCTCCTTGCTGACGTCCGGGTGGTATTTGCGCGCCAGCCGCCGGTGCGCGCGCTTGATGTCATCCTGCGTCGCGTCGCGCGCCAGCCCCATGACCTTGTAGTAATCCTTGAATTCCATTCAGACCTCCGTGGAGATGTACATCATAGGTTGCGCGCCAGGCCCGCTATGTTCAAATTCAGCAAAGGAATTCAATTTTGTCCGATCTGATCGCCGTTGTTGTCCGCTTCGTGCTGCGCATTTTTTTGCTGCTGATGGCGCTGGTTTTCATTGCCAGCCTGCTGCTGGCGGGCGCATTGCTGCTGGCGGTGTGGGGTGTGCGCCGGCTTTGGGCGCGACTCACGGGCCGGCCCGTCAGCCCCTGGGTTTTCCACGTCGATCCGCGCGCCCAATGGAGCCGGTTCTACCACGCGGCCGACCAGTGGCCGCCCCGTTCATCCAGATCGGGGCGGGCGGGCGATTCGCAGGGCAAGCCGCAAGACGTGCAGGACGTGGAAGTCAAGGAGCCCAGGAAGCCCGCCGAACGCTGACGGCAGATATTGCGTAAATGCCATGTAAAGACGGTTGACACCTACATCTTCGCATCCGGCCCGCAATCACAATGGTTATTTCACCACTAAGGAGTGCCTGAGATGAAAAGCAAAGCTGTTATGGCCGCCATCGCGGCGATGTCAATGACCTTCGCGGGCGTTGCGCTCGCGCAGGGCAGTGACCCCCAGTCTGGCGCCCGAAATGGGGATCACCGTCAAGGCGGCGAGCAAATTCGTCGCGGCGGCATGGGCCAACCTGGTTCGAATGCCCAAGGTGGGGATCACCGTCAAGGCGGTGAGCAAATTCGTCGCGGCGGCATGGGCCCACAATCTATTCCGAACAACGAACGCGGTGCAGGCCCGGACCATAACTTCCGTCGGGGAGGTCGCCTGCCCAACGAATATCGCAACCATCAGTATGTTGTGGACGATTGGAGAGACCACCACCTGAGTGCCCCGCCACGCGGCTACCAGTGGGTGCAAACCGGGGGCGACTACGTGCTGGTGGCGATTGCAACGGGCATCATCGCGCAGATCCTTTTGGGTCAGTAACCGCGCACGTCGGTGCCAGTGGGCTCACTGCCCCTGCACCGCTGCCGCAAAGCGGCTGGGCGATTGTCCCATGGCGGCCTTGAACATGGCCGAGAACGCGCTGTCGCTGGCATAGCCGCTGGCGGCCGCCACCTCGCTCACGGGCCTGCCGCGCGCCAGCAGCGGTAGCGCGTGAGCCAACACCGCCTGCTGGCGCCACTGCTGGTAGCTGGTGCCCAGTTCGTCGCGGAACAGGCGCGCCATGGTGCGCTCGCTGGCGCCGGTGTCGGCCGCCCAGTCGGCCAGCGTGGCGCGCTCGGCGGGCGCCCGCAGCACGGCCTCGCACAGCGCGCGCAGCCGCTTGTCGCCGGTCTGCCGGTGCGGCAAAGGCACACCGAGCGACTGTGTATCGGCATGCGCGATCTCTTCCTGAACCAGCGCGGCCAACAGGGCTTCGCGCGACGCAGCTATCGGCGCATCGAGCGCATGAATGAGCTCGCGCAGCAACGGCGAGACCACGATCACGCGGCAGCCCTGCCAGCCCTTCGGCGTCGTGCTGGCGTCGAGGTACAACGTGCGCAGTTCGGCCGCTTCCCGCACGTTGATCGCGTGCATCGCGCCCGGCGCAATCCAGACGGCACGTGACGGCGGCACGATGTAGGTCACCTCGTCGGCAACCGCATCGCTCCGGGTGACCGTGACCTGCACGATGCCGGTGGCGCAATACGCCAGCTGGGCCCAGGCGTGGCGGTGCGGCTCGAAGTGGGTGTCCACCGGCAAGGTGCGGGCGCGTACCCGCACCGGGCGCTGGACGCTGGGTGTGTAGAGGTCGGTGTTACCCACCGGCATGAACGTGATGGGGGCGTTGCGCGGCATGGTGGTTTGGCCGGAAATCGGTAAAAACTGTAGTTTTGTCGCAATCTCGCATTCAGCGGCGATATTACGATGGCGCCGCGAATACTTCAACCGCCCTGAACCCGCGCCCGAGCTTGCAGCATGACGCGCCGAATCGTCATTCGTCGCGGCCATGGCGCGACGGCTTGCACGGATAATCTCCAACAGCATCGTTTCACCCACCATTCCTGCGAGCCAACCATGACCCAACAACTGGCGGGACACCTGCTTGTCGAATGCCTGATAGCGCAAGGCACCGAGTTTGCCTTTGGCGTGCCGGGCGAGAGCTATCTCGCCGTGCTCGACGGATTTCATGCATCGCAGGGCCGCATCAAATTCGTGGTCTGCCGCCAGGAGGGCGGGGCCGCCTTCATGGCCGAAGCGCACGGCAAGCTGACCGGCCGCCCGGGCATCTGTTGTGTGACGCGCGGCCCGGGGGCCACGAATGCCTCGATCGGCGTGCACGCCGCGTTCCAGGACTCCACGCCGATGGTGCTGCTGGTCGGCGATGTGGCCAGCGATGCGCGCGACCGCGAGGCGTTCCAGGAGGTGGACTACTTCAGCTTCTTCGGCCCACTCGCGAAACGGGTGGAGCGCATCGACGACGCGCGGCGCATTCCCGAATACGTGGCGCGCGCCTTTGCCACCGCCATGAATGGCCGCCCCGGCCCCGTGGTGCTGGTGCTGCCCGAAGACATGCTGGCCCAGACCGTGGACGCCACGCCGCTCCCGCGCGTCGAGCCGGTTCAGAATTTTTTAGGCCCCAAGCCCTTGCAGCGCCTGCGCGATCTGCTATTGAAATCGGAGCGACCGCTGGTCATTGCGGGTGGCAGCGGCTGGACGCCGCAGTCGGCGCAGGCGCTGCAGCGCTTTGCCGAGCGCTGGCAACTGCCGGTGGCCAACGCCTTTCGCTTTCAGGACACCTTCGACAACCACCACGCGCTGTACGCCGGTGATGTGGGCATTGGCATCAACCCGCAGCTCGCGGCGCGCGTGAAGGGCAGCGACCTGATCCTCGCGATCGGGCCGCGCCTGGGCGAGGCCACCACCGGCGGTTACACGCTGATTGAAGCGCCCATCTCCACGCGGGTGCCGAAACAAAAGCTGGTGCACATCCACGCCAGCGCCGAGGAGCTGGGCCGCGTGTACCAGGCCGACCTGGCGATCAACGCCACCATGAACGCGGCCGCGCTCAGCCTGGACGGCCTGGCCGCGCCAGCCGCAGCGCCATGGCAAGCCTGGACGCAGGCCTGCCACGCCGACTACCTGGCCAACCTCGAACCGCAGCGGCTGCCCGGCCTGGATGTGGACACACCTCGCGGTGTGGTCGACATGCCCGCCATCGTCGGCCTGCTGCAGCAGCACTTGCCGCCAGACGCGGTGCTGACCAACGGCGCCGGCAACTTCGCCAGCTGGGTGCACCGCTTCTTCAAGCACTATGGGCTGGCCAGGGGGCTCAAGACACAACTGGCGCCCACGTCGGGCGCCATGGGCTGCGGCGTGCCGGCCGGCATTGCCGCGGCCATCACCACCGGGCGGGTGGTGTTCACCATGACTGGCGACGGCGACTTCCTGATGAACGGCCAGGAGCTGGCCACGGCCGTGCAGCACGGCGCCAAAACCATCATCGTGCTGCTCAACAACGGCATGTACGGCACCATCCGCATGCACCAGGAAAAAGAATACCCGCGGCACGTGAGCGGCTCGCAGCTGCACAATCCCGACTTCGCCGCGCTGGCGCGGGCTTACGGCTACTTTGGTGTGCGCATCACGCACACGGCGCAGTTCGAGGCCGAGCTGCTGGCTGCGCTGGCGCGCCAGGAGGGCACGCTGATCGAGGTGATGCTGGATCCGGAAGTCATCACCACGCGCGCCACCCTGAGCAGCATCACCAACGCATCGCTACAAAAACAATAGCCGTCGATGATTACCTGGTAAAGGCTGCAGACGATAAATCCTTGACGTTGTCGGCCTCGTCGTAAATCTGGCCGTTCGGCACCAGCGCCGAGTGCTCACGCCGGGAGTTGACGAGCGGGTAGAACATCTCGGTGAACCAGCGCTCCTTGCCGAAGAGCTCGTCGTCCCGCAAGCCCACCTGCGCGGGATACTGGCGCGTGATGTGGGCCGTCCCAAACAGCATGTCCCAGACGAACAGCAGGTTGCCGAAGTTGCCCTTGTAGTGGCCGATGCCGTCGTGATTCGTGATGGCGTGATGCGCCCAGTGTGTTGCCGGCGTCGAAACGGTGCGCTCGAGCAGCCACATCAGCGGGCTCAAGGCCTTGATTTTGTACAGCGGCCGATCCCACGGCACGGCGCTGTGGGCGCCCACGATCACCGTCAACTTCAAAATGATGTACACCATGTAGACGTTGGCGAAGCCCAGGTAAATCAGTACGCCCGATACCCACAGCCCCGGCATCATCGCATAGTAGAAGAAGTTGTTGCGGTAGGTGATGCGCATGCTCATGTAGTGCGCCGAATGGTGCGCCCGGTGCAGCGGCCACAACAGCGGCGTGTGCGAGACGCGGTGCCACCAGTACTGGGTCAGGTCGTCCGCCACCAGCAGGATGGCGAACATGCCCCACCATGGCAGATAGGCCAGCGCGTTCTGCTCGCCAGGAAACCACCGGTGCGCCAATGCGCCCGTGACGGCAAAAATCAGCGGCTGCAGGATCGCCACCAGGCTGAGGAGCATGAACAGTTCAAGCTTGCCATCATCCGGGGTGGCGCGGTACTTCTTGTGGCTGGCACTCAGGAATTCGATGCCGGCGAAGCCGAGCATGATGGCGGCCAGGATCACGTTTTGCAGGACATTCACGGTGGTTGTCTCCTTGGAGGAAGCCCGATTGTGAAAGCGGCCGTGGCATACGTCCAATGCATTTATATTGAAAAATCAATGCAGTCGGCGCATGATGATGTGAACTCTATGGAGCGGCCGGTGGACCTGAAAAGACTCAAACACCTGGTGGCCCTGGCCGACACGCGCAACTTCGGCCGCGCAGCCGCCCAATGCCATTTGAGCCAGCCGGCGTTCAGCCGAAGCGTGCAGGCGGCCGAGGACGAAATGGGCTTGAAGCTGTTCGACCGCGGCAACCTCGAGGTGACCTGCACCGACGCCGGCGCGTTTGTCGTCGAGCGCGCGCGCAAGTTGCTGTTCGACAGCCGCTGCCTGGAGCGCGACCTGAGCCTGTACCGCGAGCGCCTGATCGGCGACATCGCCTTTGGCGTCGGGCCCTATCCGGCGGTCACCATGCTGCCGCAGTTGCTCACCGAACTGCGCACCCGCTTTGCGGGCGTCAACACCCGGGTCGAAGTGAACAACGCGAAGTACCTGGCAGAGCATTTGCGCGCCGAGGAACTGGACTTCTACGTGGCCGATGTGCGCGACATTCAGGCTGCGGCCGATTTTTCCGTGACCTGCATCAGCCGGCAATTGGCCGGCTTTTATGTGCGCCGCGGGCACCCCTTGGCAGCGCTTCGCCGCCCGAAGGTAACGGCGCTGTTGCCCTATGGCCTGGCCAGTGTGCGTGCGCCCGAGGACGTGCGCGAGAGTTTGGGTCGCTTGATGGGATTGGCGGACGGCGTGCGCTTGCCGCTGGCGGTGGAGTGCGACGATTTGACGCTGCTCAAATCGGTGGCCATGAGCACCGACACGGTGCTGGCTTGCCCCGACGCGGGCGCGCGAGCGGAGGTCGCGAACGGCCAGCTGGTGCGCCTTGCCGTGAGCGGTCTGCCGCCGATATTTTCTGAAATGGGTGTCGTGTCGCTCAAGGGGCGAAGCCACTCGCCGATGGCCGCGTTCGCGGTGGAATTCCTCGCCGGACTCGGCGCCCAACTGACGGACGGCGCAGCCGTGAGGGCGCTGGCCCATTGATAACCGCAATGCAAAAGGCCGGCTTGCGCCGGCCTTTTTTTGCAGCAGCCATCGGCTGCTGGACTGAAGCGCTTACTTCAGGTGCTTGCCGATCAGGCCGGCCATCTCGAACATCGACACCTGTGCCTTGCCGAAGATTTCCTTCAGCTTGGCGTCGGCGTTGATCATGCGCTTGTTGACCGCATCCTGCAGCTTGTTCTTCTTGATGTAGACCCACAGCTTGCTCACCACTTCGGTGCGGGGCAGGGGCAGTGCACCGACCACGGCGGCCAGCGCGGCGCTGGGGGTCAGGGCCTTCATGAACGCAGGGTTCGGCGTGCGCTTTTTGGCGGGCGCTTTTTTCGCTGCAACCTTCTTGGCCGGGGCTGGGGCTGCCTTCTTGGCGGGCGCCTTGGCGGCTACTTTCTTCGCAGGCGCTGCTTTTTTCGCAGGCGCCGCTTTCTTGGCCGGAGCGGCCTTTTTTGCCGGCGCTTTTTTAGCCGGCGCTTTTTTCGCAGTTGCCATGATTGATTGTCCTTCTTGAAGTTGATTAATCACCAGCGAAAAACTGCTTCTCCACTGGCAAATCGGATGCTACTGGAGAAAAAGCCAGTTTCATAGGGAAAAAGCTTTTTTTTCCCTAGGGCGTGTTGTTTTTTCATTGCAGGTTTTCAGGCGGTTTCTCCTCTGTGGCGCGCGAAATTTTGTATCCTTGCCAAAGCGCACCTATCCAGCGAGCTTCAGGCGCCGCCAGAATTTGCTTCATTCAACCTTCAAAAGGCCCCGTCCAAAATGACCTCTGCCCCATCCACCTGCGATCTGTGTGATGCCCACAAGGGCGACGCGTCGGGCAACTTCCGCGTGCTGCCCCCTGTGTTTCGCGACTTCGGCGCGGTACGCCGGTTCAGCGGCCCGGTGGTTACCATCAAGTGCTTCGAAGACAACTCGCTGGTCAAGGCGGCAGTCGATTCCGCGGGCGACGGCCGGGTGCTGGTGGTCGATGGCGGTGGCTCGCTGCGACGTGCGCTGCTGGGCGGCAACCTGGGCGCCGCCGCGGCCAAAAACGGCTGGGCTGGCGTGGTGATTGACGGCTGCGTGCGCGATGTGACGGAGCTCGCAGCGCACCAGATCGGCATCCGTGCGCTCGCCGCCTTCCCGCTGCCTACCGAGAAGCGCGGCGAGGGCCAGCGCGATGCGGCGGTGCAGCTCCAGGGCGTCTGGGTGCTGCCCGGCGACTGGCTCTACGCCGACGACGACGGCATGGTGCTCAGCGCCGCCCCTCTGATCTAGCCGCCGCCTTGACTTGCTGCCGCGTGGGCAGCGTCGCCAGCACCACGCCGACCAGTGCAATCGCGAAGGCCAGCAGTTGCACGCGGCTCAGGCTCTCGCCCAGCACCAGCACGCCGACCAGTGCCGCCGAGATCGGCAGCATCACGGTGAAGACACCGCCCAGCGCGGCAGGCACGCCCTTGAGGCCGGTCATCCACAGCCAGACGGTGCATACGCTGGCCGCCAGCGCGTAGAAAACCAGCAGCAGCCAGATACCCCCATGGACCGCACCGAAGTCGAAGTGCAGGGCCTGGTACAGGCCTATCGGCGTCATCAGCGCAAAGCCCCACAGGTTGATGAGCGAGGTGATGCGCTTCGGGCCCAGCGCGCCGGTGAGCTTCTTGCCGATCACCGCGTAGGCGGCTTCGCACAACACGGCGCCGACGATCAGCAGGTTGCCCAGCCATGCCTTGTTATCAGTCAAATGGGTCTGTAGCCCTTGTGTGGCGGGTGCAAGATGCTCTTGTTTTGATAGTGCGAGCAAACCAATGCCGAGCGCGGCGCAAGCCACGGCCGCCCAGACGCGCAGGCCGATGTGTTCGCGCAGGAAGGCCCAGCTCATGAGCGCAACGGCCGCCGGAATCGACGCCATGATCACGCCGGCCGACACGGCGCTGGTCATGCTCACGCCATACAGCATGCAGAGGGTGAACATGAAGTTGCCCAGGAACGACTCCAGGAAAAGCAACCCGCGGGTCTGCGCCGTGAACGGCGGCTCGTCCGGTGGTTTCCTGAGCCAGTGCGGCATGGCCAGGGCGCCAATGCCAAAGCGCAGCCAGCCCAGCAGGAACACCGGCAGGGCCGCGACCAGCGGCTTGGACAGGGCGACATAGCTGCCCACCAGCGACATGCTCAGCGCGAGGCAGCCGTAGGCCACGATGCGGTTGGGCGAGCGATTCACTAGACTCATGCGATTCAAGTTTCAAGAAAGCCGTCCATCATGCCCGAAGACATCTTGCCTGGTCCCGGTGCGGATGGCGCCGCAACGCGGGTGCTGCAGCGGTACGTGTTTGTCTACGGTACCTTGCGCCAGGGCGATGACAACGACATCACGCGGCTGCTGCCGGCGCCGCGCTATATCGGTACGGCCACGGTCATGGGCGTCATGTACCACCTCGGTGGCTACCCGGGGGTGGTGCTTGGTGCGGGCGCCAAAGCGGGCCCGGTGACGGGGGAGGTGTACGCCATCGAGGCCGCGCTGGAGCGGCGCCTCGACGAGATCGAAGAGCTCTACCCGCAGCAAAAGGACGAATACTTCAAGCGCCTGGTTCCCGTGCAGATGGCGGGGCAGCGGTTGCTGTGCGTGTGCTACGAGATCAATCCGCGCTACACCGCCGGGGCGCGTGTTATTGCCAGTGGCGACTGGGTGAAGGATAGACATGCCTGACGACCGCTTTCGTTGATTTCATATCGCAAAAGTCATATTTCACAACATGAATGCATGATTTGTTGCGCTGCAAAATATTTTCTCAATATGAGAGTTACCGTTTTGCATTGCAGGATGATATTTTTAAGTCATTGAAATCATTGAAATTAAATTTATATCTTCTATAAGACATAAGAGTGGTTTTGGTCTTGTAGAAGACTTAGAATTCATGCACGGACATCGACTTTGCAAAGGCAGCGATGTCGCCCCTTTCAATCAACCAACGGAGTGATCTCATGCCGCAATCCCTGACTGAACAACTGAGCCGCGAACAACAGGCCGCCGCCCTGGAAAAAGACTGGGCCACGAACCCGCGCTGGAAAGGCATCAAGCGCGGCTACAGCGCCGCCGAAGTGGTGCGCCTGCGCGGCTCGTTTCCGATCGAGCACACGCTGGCCCGCCGCGGCGCCGAAAAGCTGTGGGATCTGGTCAACACCGAGGCCTACGTCAACTGCCTGGGCGCGCTCACGGGTGGCCAGGCCATGCAGCAGGTCAAGGCCGGCATCAAGGCCATCTATCTGTCGGGCTGGCAAGTCGCCGCCGACAACAACTCCTACGCCGCCATGTACCCCGACCAGTCGCTGTACCCGGTGGACTCGGTGCCGACCGTGGTCGAGCGCATCAACAACACCTTCCGCCGTGCCGATGAGATCCAGCACGCCAAGGGTATCGACGTGGGCGATAAGGGCTACATCGACAACTTCGCGCCCATCGTGGCCGATGCCGAAGCCGGTTTCGGCGGCGTGCTGAACGCCTTCGAACTGATGAAGGCGATGATCAAGGCTGGCGCGGCCGGCGTGCACTTCGAAGACCAGCTGGCTTCCGTGAAGAAATGCGGCCACATGGGCGGCAAGGTGCTGGTGCCCACCAACGAAGCGGTGCAAAAACTCATCGCCGCGCGCATGGCGGCCGACGTGAGCGGCGTGCCGACCCTGGTGATCGCCCGCACCGACGCCGAAGCGGCCGACCTGCTGACCAGCGACTACGACGAGAACGACAAACCGTTCCTCACCGGTGAGCGCACGGCCGAAGGTTTTTACAAGACCAAAAAGGGCATCGACCAGGCCATCTCGCGCGCCGTGGCCTATGCCCACTACGCCGACCTGGTGTGGTGCGAAACCGGCACGCCCGACCTTGCCTTTGCCAAGAAGTTTGCTGACGCCGTGCACAAGGTGCACCCCGGCAAGATGCTGGCCTACAACTGCTCGCCGTCGTTCAACTGGAAGAAAAACCTGGACGACGCGACCATCGCCAAGTTCCAGAAAGAGCTCGGCGCGATGGGCTACAAGTACCAGTTCATCACGCTCGCCGGCATTCATAACATGTGGTACAACATGTTCGATCTGGCCCAGGACTACGTGGCGCGAGGCATGTCGGCCTATGTCGAGAAAGTGCAGGAGCCCGAGTTCGCAGCGCGCGATCGCGGCTACACCTTCGTGTCGCACCAGCAGGAAGTCGGCACAGGCTACTTCGACGACGTGACCACCACCATCCAGGGCGGAAAGTCCAACGTGACGGCGCTGACCGGTTCGACCGAAGAAGAGCAGTTTCACTGAGCGTCTTTGACGCATCGCCCGCCGATTCGTCGGCGGGCCCATCAAGCCCGGTGTCGCAAGACCCGGGCTTTTTTGTGGCCAGCCTACTCGGCCAAGGCCATCTGATCAGGTGGCGCGACCTGTTGCACCGCGACCTCGCCCACGCCGTGCTTGAGCAGCCCGAGTTGAACTGCAGCAGCACGGCTCAGGTCGATGATGCGGTGCGCCGCGTGCGGGCCGCGGTCGGTGATGCGCACCACCACGCTCTTGCCACTGCTCAGCAGTGTCACGCGGGCGTAGCTGCCTAGCGGAAGTTTGAGGTGGGCGGCGGTCAGCGCATCCATGTCGAAGCGTTCGCCCGAAGCGGTGCGCCGGCCATGGAAGCGGGGGCCGTACCAGCTTGCAAGGCCGCGCTGCGCCGTCGCAGTCGTAGCGGCCGCCACCGGCACGTCTGCCGCATCGGACCTGTCTTCGCTCGCGGCGATCGGGGCCGCGGCCAGTGCCTGCGTCGACGGAGTCGTTGGAGACGATGGCGCCGCGACGGGGACTTGTGCAATGTCGGGCCTCGGCGGTGCGCTGCTGCAACCGACCAGGGCCAGCGTCAGCATTGCAAGAACGGGGATGGCGGATTTGCGCATAACGGGCGATAGTAACAGCCGTCCGCAGCCCCCCTGTCCGGCAACAGGTTAAAATTGCAACCGAATAAGCAACCAAACCTGCCCACCCCACAAGAGCGAGAAAGGCACCCCGGTTATGACACCGCGAACTACACCGACGAGGTTTATAAGCCCAAAGGGTCGCTAGTCCGCGCGCCTTGGGCGCATTCAGCTATCAAATTCATAGTAAAGCGCGGCACGGACCGCGCTTTGTTTTTTTACAAATTCAAACATCATGATTCAGATCACGCTCCCCGATGGCTCCCAACGCGACTTTCCCGGCCCGGTGACGGTGGCCGAAGTAGCGGCCTCGATCGGCCCGGGTCTGGCCAAGGCCGCGCTGGTCGGCAAGGTCAATGGCCAGGTGGTGGATACGAGTTACACCCTCACGGCCGACAGCCCGCTGTCCATCATCACGGCCAAGGACGCCGACGGCCTGGAGGTGATCCGCCATTCGACCGCCCACTTGCTGGCCTATGCGGTCAAAGAGCTGTTTCCCGAGGCGCAGGTCACCATCGGCCCGGTGATCGAGAACGGCTTCTTCTACGACTTCTCGTACAAGCGTCCCTTCACGCTCGACGACCTGGCGGCGATCGAAAAGCGCATGGCGCAGCTTGCCGCCAGGGACGAGCCCGTGACGCGCCGCGTGCTGCCGCGCGACGAGGCGGTGGCCTACTTCAAGAGCCTGGGCGAGCACTACAAGGCCGAGATCATCGCCAGCATTCCGGCCGGCGAGGACGTGTCGCTGTACCGCGAAGGCAGCTTCGAGGATCTGTGCCGCGGCCCGCACGTGCCGAGCACCGGCAAGCTGAAGTTTTTCAAGCTCATGAAGGTGGCCGGCGCCTACTGGCGCGGCGACCACCGCAACGAGATGCTGCAGCGCATCTACGGCACGGCCTGGGCCACCAAGGACGAACTGCAGCAGTACCTCACGATGCTGGAGGAGGCCGAAAAGCGCGACCATCGCAAGCTGGGCCGCGAACTCGACCTGTTCCATGTGGACGACCATGCGCCGGGCCTGGTGTTCTGGCACCCCAAGGGCTGGACGGTATGGCAGGGGGTCGAGCAGTACATGCGCCGCGTCTACCAGGACAACGGCTACCAGGAAGTCAAGGGCCCGCAGCTGCTCGACAAGAGCCTGTGGGAAAAAACCGGCCACTGGGACAAGTACCGCGAGAACATGTTCACGACCGAGTCGGAAAAGCGCGAATATGCGCTCAAGCCGATGAATTGCCCGGGCCACATCCTGATCTTCAAGCAGGGCATCAAGAGCTACCGGGACCTGCCGCTGCGCTATGGCGAATTCGGCCAGTGCCACCGCAACGAGCCCTCGGGCGGCCTGCACGGCATCATGCGCGTGCGCGGCTTCACGCAGGATGACGGCCACATCTTCTGCACCGAAGACCAGATCCTGCCCGAGTGCGTGGCCTACACCACGCTCTTGCAAAAGGTCTACGCGGACTTTGGCTTCAAGAACATCATCTACAAGGTGGCGACCCGGCCCGACAAGCGCATCGGCTCCGACGAGGTGTGGGACAAGGCCGAGCATGCGCTGATCGAGTGCCTGCGCGCCTCGGGCTGCGAATTCGAGATTTCTCCGGGCGAGGGCGCCTTCTACGGCCCGAAGATCGAATACACCCTGAAAGATGCGATTGGCCGCCAGTGGCAATGCGGCACCATGCAGGTCGATTTCTCGATGCCCGAGCGGCTGGACGCCGAGTACGTGGGCGAGGACGGCGCACGGCATCGGCCTGTCATGCTGCACCGGGCCATCGTCGGCAGCCTGGAGCGTTTCATCGGCATCCTGATCGAAGAACACGCCGGCGCGCTGCCCACCTGGCTGGCGCCGGTGCAGGTTTCTGTGCTCAATATCACCGATGCGCAGGCCGAATATGCCCGGGACGTGGTCAAAACGCTGAAAAATCAAGGGGTTAGGGCCGAGCTGGATCTGCGCAATGAGAAAATTACGTATAAAATACGAGAGCATTCGATGCAAAAGCTGCCTTACATCCTTGTCGTCGGCGACAAGGAAAAGGCAGCAGGTGCCGTCGCAGTGCGCGCCCGGGGCAATGCTGACCTCGGCGTGATGTCCCTTGATGCGTTCGCGCAACTCATCGCCGGTGACATTGCCAGCAAGCGTTAATTTGCAGAAGTGCAAAGGCTGATTTGAGTAAAAACAGCCGCTTGTCCGCGTGGACTGTACGGTGTTAGCTACATTCTTTGTAGCAAATGATTTGAAGGATTTGAACTATCGCTACCGAATTTCGTGATCGTCGCCACCGCGAAGAACGTAAACACCGCCTGAACCGTGAAATCATGGCCCCGGAAGTCCGTCTGTCCGGCCCTGAGAACGAGCCGCTGGGCATCGTCAGCCTGATGGAAGCGTTGCGCCTGGCTGGCGAGCAGGACGTGGATCTGGTTGAAATTGTGGCCACGGCGAACCCGCCGGTCTGTCGTTTGATGGATTACGGCAAGTTCAAGTACCAGGAACAGAAGAAGGCGGCGGACGCGAAGGCCAAGCAAACGGTCATCGAAATCAAGGAAATCAAATTCCGCCCCGGTACCGATGATGGCGACTACAACATCAAGATGCGCAACATCCGGCGCTTCCTGGCGGAAGGCGATAAATGCAAGATCACGCTGCGCTTTCGCGGCCGCGAGATCACGCACCAGGAGATCGGGATGGCGCTGTTGCAGCGCATCCGCAATGACTTGCAGGATCTGATCGTGGTCGAACAGTTTCCCAAGCTTGAAGGCCGCCAGATGATCATGATGATCGCGCCGGCCAAGAAGAAAGTGGTGGCGAAGCCGGCAGCGGAACCGGTGGCACAACCCGCCCCCGCGCAACCGCCGGCAGCGACGCCGCAGACGGCGTCAACGTAAGGAATTTGCGGCTTGCCGGTCTGGTCACCGGCGGGTTGCAGGAGGAAAGCGTCACTGCTTTCCTTCAAGTGGTGGGCTAACACCCGCCACAAAAAGTGGTGACTTAACACTCGCCACAAAAAGTGGCTCGGGGCCAACAAGTCTGCGATCGGTTTGCAGACGCCTCACGAGCACAACGAAGAAGGAGCATTCACATGCCCAAAATGAAGACCAAGAGCGGCGCAAAAAAGCGTTTCCGCGTTCGTCCCGGTGGTACCGTCAAGCGCGGTCAAGCCTTCAAGCGTCACATCCTGACCAAGAAGACCACCAAGAACAAACGCCATCTGCGTGGTTCCGTCACGGTGCATGAGACCAATATGGGTCACATGGCACAGATGCTGCCAGGCACTGGTATTTAACTAACGACGAACAAGGAGTACTCACATGCCTCGCGTCAAACGTGGTGTAACGGCTCGCGCCCGCCACAAAAAAGTTCTGACCCTTGCCAAGGGTTTCCGCGGCCGCCGCGGCAATGTCTTCCGCATCGCCAAAGAAGCGGTGATGAAGGCCGGGCAATATGCCTACCGTGACCGTCGCACCCGCAAGCGGGTGTTCCGTCAGCTCTGGATCGCCCGTATCAACGCCGCTGCGCGTGAATGCGGCCTGACCTACAGCCAGTTCGCCAACGGCCTGAAGAAGGCCGCGATCGAAGTCGACCGCAAAATGCTGGCCGACATCGCGGTGCACGACAAGGCCGCTTTTGCCAACATCGTGGAGCAGGTCAAGGCCAAGCTGGCTGCTTGAGTTCACGCTGGAGTGCTATCTATCTGATAGCTTCCAGGGCAACAGAAACAAGGGCTGGAGCTTGAAAAGGCACTGGCCCTTTTTCATTGACAAGAGAATTTATGAACGAGTTGGATGCATTAGTCGAGAGTGCCAGGACCGGCTTCGCACAGGCCGCCACCCCGGCCGACCTGGAAAACGCCAAGGCCCGGTTTCTGGGCAAATCCGGCCGCATCACCGAGCTGATGAAGGGCATGGCTGCGCTGGGCGTGGGCGAGAAAAAGTCGCGCGGCGCGGCCATCAACCTGGCCAAGCAGGCGATCGAGGCGGCACTGAACGAGCGGCGCCAGGCACTGCTTGATGCCGAGCTGCAGGCGCAGCTCAAGGCCGAGGCGCTGGATGTGACCCTGCCGGGGCGCCAGCGCGGGCAGGGCGGTCTGCATCCGGTGTCGCTGACGCTGGAGCGCATCGAGGCGATCTTCGGCTCCATGGGCTTCGATGTGGCGCAAGGCCCCGAAATCGAATCCGACTGGTTCAACTTCACCGCGCTGAACACGCCCGAGGACCATCCGGCGCGCTCCATGCACGACACTTTTTATGTCGAAGGCGGCACCGAGGCGGCGCCCAACCTGCTGCGCACGCACACCAGCCCGATGCAGATCCGCTACGCGGTGCAGCACGTCAAAAAGCACCGCGCGCGCGTCGACGCAGCAAAAGCAAAAGGCGACACAGGCGTCGCGGGCATGCCGGAGATTCGCGTGATCGCGCCGGGCCGCACCTACCGCGTGGACAGCGATGCCACGCATTCGCCGATGTTCCACCAGTGCGAAGGCCTGTGGGTTGGCGAGAACGTGAGCTTCAAGGACCTCAAGGTCGTGTTCACGGATTTTTGCCGCACCTTCTTCGAGAGCGACGACCTGGTGCTGCGTTTCCGGCCCAGCTTTTTTCCGTTCACCGAACCCAGCGCCGAGATCGACATCCAGTTCCAGCAGGGGCCGCTGGCCGGGCGCTGGCTCGAAGTTGCGGGCTCCGGCCAGGTGCACCCGAACGTGGTGCGCAACATGGGGCTGGACCCCGAGCACTACATCGGCTTTGCCTTCGGCATGGGGCCGGACCGCCTGACCATGCTGCGCTATGGCGTGAACGACCTGCGCCTGTTCTTTGACGGCGACATTCGTTTCCTGTCGCAATTTCAATAACAACAAGGGAACCCAAAGATGCAATTCCCGGAATCCTGGCTGCGCGAGTTCTGCAACCCGCCACTCACCACGCAGCAACTGGCCGACACCCTGACCATGGCCGGGCTCGAGGTGGAAGAACTGAGGCCTGTCGCGCCCCCCTTCGCCAAAATCGTGGTGGGCGAGATCAAGGAAGCCGTGCAGCACCCCGATGCCGATCGCCTGCGCGTGTGCCAGGTTGATGTCGGGCAGGGTAGTCTGCTCAATATCGTTTGCGGTGCGCCGAATGCGCGTGCCGGCATCAAGGTGCCGTGCGCGCTGGTCGGCGCCGAGTTGCCGCCCGGCGAAGACGGCAAGCCCTTCGTGATCAAGGTTGGCAAATTGCGCGGCGTGGAAAGCCAGGGCATGCTGTGCTCGGCCCGCGAACTCAAGCTGTCGGAGGACCATGGCGGCCTGCTGGAACTGGCCGCGAGCGCCATCGTGGGCCAGGACATCCGCCAGCACCTGGACCTCGACGACACGCTGTTCACGCTCAAGCTCACGCCCAATCTGGCGCATTGCCTGAGCGTGTATGGCGTGGCGCGTGAAGTGTCGGCGCTGACCGGTGCGCCGCTCAAGACCCCGACCTTCCCGCCCGTGCCGGTGAGCCACCAGGACAAGCTGCCCGTGAAGATCAGCGCGCCCGATTTGTGCGGCCGCTTCTCGGGCCGCATCGTGCGCAATGTCAATACCAAAGCCGCCACGCCCGCCTGGATGGTGGACCGTCTGGCGCGTTGCGGCCAGCGCAGCGTGACGGCGCTGGTCGACATTTCCAATTACGTGCTGTTCGAGTTCAGCCGTCCGACGCACATCTTCGACCTGGACAAAATCCACGGCGGGCTCGATGTGCGCTGGGGCCGGCCCGGCGAGCAGCTCAAGCTGCTGAACGGCAGCACCGTGACCGTGGACGACAAGGTCGGCGTGATCGCCGATGACCTGCAGCCCGAGTCGCTGGCCGGCATCATGGGCGGCGACGCCACGGCGGTGTCCGACGACACCCGCAATGTGTATGTGGAGGCCGCCTTCTGGTGGCCCAGGGCGGTTGCCGGTCGCTCGCGCCGCTATAACTTCTCGACCGAGGCGGGGCATCGCTTCGAGCGCGGCGTGGATCCGGGCCAGACGGTGGCGCATTTGGAACGCATCACGCAACTGATCATCGACATCTGTGGCGGCGAGGCCGGTCCGGTGGACGATAGCCAGGTCAATCTGCCCCCATCGCCGCCCGTCACGCTGCGCGTGGCGCGTGCCGCCAAGATCCTCGGCATGCCGCTGACGCAGGCGCAGTGTGCCGATGCGCTCAAACGGCTGGGGCTGCCGGTAGTAGCAGGCGAGGGCACGCTCACCGTGACGCCGCCGTCGTACCGCTTCGATCTGCAGATCGAGGAAGACCTGATCGAAGAGGTCGCGCGCATGGTTGGCTACAACAACCTGCCCACCACGCCGCCGCTGGCGCCGATCACCGCACGCATCCGCCCCGAAGCCCAGCGCAGCCCGTACGCGGTCAGCCGCGCGCTGGCGAGGCTGGGCTACCAGGAGACCATCAACTTCAGCTTCGTCGAAGAGCGCTGGGAACACGAGCTGGCCGGCAACCCGAATCCGATCAAGCTGCTCAACCCGATTGCGAGCCAGATGAGTGTGATGCGCTCGTCGTTGCTGGGCTCCTTGCTACAAGTTTTGAAGTTCAACCTGGATCGCAAGGCCGAGCGGGTGCGCGTGTTTGAAGTGGGTCGGGTGTTCTTGCGCGACGCTTCGGTCAAAAATACCGATGCCACGGTCGAAGGCTTTCACCAGCCCATGCGCGTCGCCGGCCTGGCCTACGGCGGCACCGACGTGCTGCAATGGGGCCGCAAGGAGCAGGGCACCGATTTTTTCGACGTCAAAGGCGATCTAGAAGCGCTGCTGGCGCCAGGGCACGCGACCTTCGAGGCCGCAGAGCATCCGGCCCTGCATCCGGGTCGCTGCGCCCGGGTGCTGGTGAACGGCGTAGCCATCGGTTTTGTCGGCGAGCTGCACCCCAAATGGCGCCAGGGCTACAACTTGGCGCAGGCGCCCGTCCTGTTCGAGCTGGCGCTTGATGCCGTGCAGGCGCGTGCCGTGCCCGCGTTCAAACCGGTCGCGAAATTCCAGGCGGTGGCGCGCGATATTGCCGTGATCGTGCCAGAGAAAGTGACGCACGCCGCGCTCATCGAGACCATCCACGCGGCCGCCACGGGGGGGCTGTTGCGCGATGCCACGCTGTTCGACGTGTACCGCCCCAAGCAATCCGGTGGCGGCATGAGTGAGGGCGAGAAAAGCCTGGCGGTGCGCTTGACGCTCAACAGCGACGACGCCACACTCACCGACGAGCAAATCGAGGCGCAGGTGCAGGCCGTCATCCAGCGGCTGACCAGCCAGTTGGGTGCCCGCCTGCGGGCCTGATCGTGCATTTCAAAACCAGAATAAAAGTCCAAGGAGGACACCATGGAATTTGAGGTCGATAGCCTTGAGACCCCGGCCTTGACCAAGGCGCAACTCGCGGAATTGCTGTTCGAGCAGATCGGGTTGAACAAGCGCGAGTCGAAGGACATGATCGACGCGTTTTTCACCTTGATGGCCGACAGCCTGGTCGAGGGCATGGACGTCAAGATCTCCGGGTTTGGCAATTTCCAGATTCGCACCAAGGCGCCGCGTCCCGGGCGCAATCCGCGCACCGGCGAGGCGATTCCGATTCAGGCACGGCGCGTCGTGACCTTTCATGCCAGCCACAAGCTCAAGGAACAGATCCAGGGCGACGTACCGGCGCCGGTGTGAACTAAAGCAACACTTGCGTCAATTCTGCGCAAGTGGCCAGACGAGTCTTTGCACCGCAAGCCGACTTAGAGTAACCTTGAAGCTTTCGCGCGTACCATATTGATTTCAATGGAGAAATCCCTCCCTCTCATCCCCGCCAAGCGCTACTTCACCATCGGTGAGGTCGGCGACCTGTGTGGCGTCAAGCCGCACGTGCTACGGTATTGGGAGCAGGAGTTCACGCAATTGCGGCCCATGAAGCGGCGCGGTAACCGCCGTTACTACCAGCACCATGAGGTGCTCATGATCCGCCGCATTCGTGATCTGCTGTACGACCAGGGCTTCACCATCAGCGGCGCGCGCAACAAGCTGCAGGAGCTGGTGCAGGTCGAGCGCGACAAACGCCGTAACGGCGAGGTCATGCTCGACGGCGTCGAGGTGCTGGAGGTCGAGGACCCGGACTTTGTTGACTTCGAAGACAGCACTCCGGCCGAAGAAGACGCGCTGGTCTCGCAAAAATTGCAGCTGGTGCGGCGGGAACTGTTCGAAATCCGCGATCTTCTGTCGGTTGCGTACTGACGGGCCGGTTATAATTTAAGGCTTGTCGGTGTGTGGCGCAGCCTGGTAGCGCACTTGCATGGGGTGCAAGGGGTCGAAGGTTCGAATCCTTTCACACCGACCATTAATGACGGGGGTTGGCAGACTAGTGTCTGCCAACCCCTTTGTCTTTTCTGGACTCCGTTGGGACTATATGGAAACGTTTCCCGGTCTGATAGAACTCCGCTACCCCGGCAACAGTCTCTTGAGCGGCAGACTCTTTTTGGCAAGGCAATGGGCCGTTCGCGCCTTGCTGGCTGCGACCCTGGTTTCCCTGGCCGCGTGCGGCAGCCTGCCCGAGCGGCCCGCGGTGCGCGAGTCCTCCAGGGCCATCCCGGCGTCCAGCGCCACCGCCCTGGGACGGATCGCCGCCCAATATCCTGCGGAGCAGGAGCAGTCGGGGCTGCGCCCCCTGCCACAGTCCGTATTTGCCCTGGACACCCGGCTGGAGCTGATCCGGCGGGCTCAAGCGTCGCTCGACCTGCAGTACTACCTGCTCGGCAACGACAAGACCGGGCGCCTCATCCTGCGCAGCCTGCGCGATGCGGCGCAGCGCGGTGTGCGCGTGCGCCTGCTGCTTGACGATCTCTACACCGCCCCTCTGGACCCGCTGCTGCTGGGGCTGGCCAGCTACCCCAACGTCGAGATCCGGCTGTTCAACCCGTTCACCTTCGCCCATGGCAGCCCGCTGTTGCGCAACCTCAATTTCCTCTCGGACTTCAAGCGATTGAACCACCGCATGCACAACAAACTGTTCCTGGCCGATGGTGCCATGGCCCTGGTCGGCGGACGCAACCTCGCCGACGAGTACTTCCTGCGCAGCTCGCAAGCGAACTTCGTGGACTTCGACCTGCTGGCCACGGGCCCGGTGGTGCACGAGCTGTCGCAGAGCTTCGACACCTACTGGAACAGCAACGAGGTCTACCCGCTGCGCGCCATCGTGGCGAGCCCCGACAGTCCGCAAGACCTGCGGCAAAGGTTCGACGCCGCCGTGCGGCCGGAACTGGCGCCGCTGCCCCACGACGTGCCCGACGCCGATATCTACGGCGAGCCGCCGCTGGGCGTGGAAATCGACCGCGGGCAGCTTCATTTCATCAAAGCCTGGGCCAGCGCCTATGCGGATCCGCCGTCCAAGGCCGATCCCGCGCGGACGGCGGCCGATGCTCCCGCGCTGCTGATCCGCAAGTACGTCGAGCAGGTGCAGGCGGCGCGCTCCGAGATACTGATCTCCTCGCCCTACTTTATTCCCGGGCCACTCGGCATGGCGCATTTGCGTGAGGCGCGCAAGCACAACGTGGCCATCCGGGTCGTGACCAACTCCCTGGACGCCAGCGACGAGCCGGTGGTTGATTCGAGCTACCGAAACTACCGCGTCGACATGTTGCGCATGGGGGTCGAGCTGTATGAGCTCAGCCCGCACGAAATCAAGCGCAGCAAACTATTTCGGGCACCGTTCAGCTCCTCGCGTGGCGCGCTGCATGCCAAGCTGACGCTGATCGATGAGAAGACGGTTTTGGTGGGCTCGATGAATCTGGATCCGCGTTCGGCCTACCTCAACACCGAACTGGGCGTCATGATCCGCAGCCCCGAGCTGGCGCGGCAGATCCGGAGCGCGTTCGACTTCCGCGACATGGGAGGGGTCTACCGTGTCGAGCTCAAGCCCGACGGCACCGACCTGCAATGGGTGGGCACGGGTGAGGACGCGGGCAAGGTGCTGGACAGCGAGCCGGGCGACAGCCCCTTCATGAGCCTGCGCCTGTGGCTCGATCAGCAACTGGTTTCCGAAGACATGCTCTGAACCCGCCAATTGCTGGCGCAATGAGGCACGGCGATGCCGAAGATATTCACCACCAGCGGTGTGTCAACACCGAAGTCGCAAATTCAGGAGCATGACCATCCAAACGAAAATCATCATTGACATGTTCGCTACTTCGACATGACCGTGCGGGCGGGGAACCGCCGCGCGCTGGCCCGGCGATTTTCCCAGATGAACTTCGGCGCCGACGCCGGCCGGATCGCGCAGCTCAGGCTGCCGACGCTGGTTCTGTGGGGCGGTCGGGACCGCTTGATTCCACCCGGCAACGCCGAACGCTTTCACCACGACATTGCCGGCAGCCGGCTCGTGATCTTTCCCGACCTCGGTCATGTGCCGCACGAAGAGGACCCCGGGCGTACGGCGGCCGCCGTGATCGATTTCTTGCAAGCGCGGTGAATGGCTTCGGTGGCATAGTCGAGGCTCAGCACGGAGACGAAGGATGGAAACAAATCGTTCCAGGCACGTGGCGGCTGCGGCATCGCTGGCGTTGGCGGCATCGTTCGGTGCCGTGGCGGCGCATGCGACGGAGCAGGACTGGGTGGCCACAGGCGCGCCGCCAACCACCAGCGTCACGCTGCACCAGGCGTTCGACTACGCGTTTCCGCTGGTGCTGATGGGACGCCTGCGCGCCGGCATGCTGGGCACGCAGGCGGCGCCCGGGGCGCAAAAACTCAATGTGTGGCGCCACGCCCGCAAGCTCTCCGGACCGCAGGACCGCTGGGTGACCACGCCCAACGCCGACACCCTGTATTCAACCCTGTGGCTGGACCTCGGTCAGGGGCCGGTCAAGCTATCGGTGCCCGACACCGCGGAGCGCTACTACTCGCTGGCGTTCCTCGACATGGCGACCAACAATTTCGCCATGGTGGGACGCCGCGTTTCCGGCACGCGGGCCGGCAGCTTTGTCGTGGTCGGGCCGGACTGGAGCCAGCCGCTGCCGGTCGGCATGCGCGTCATCCGCGCACCCGCCAATGACGTGCTGGTGCTCTCGCGCATTCTGGTCAGCGGCGATGCAGACCTGCCTGCCGTGACGGCACTTCAGGACCAGTACAAGGTCGATCCACTGGCGGGCGGCCCGGATCGGGTCTGGAGCGGGACGCTGCCCACCGAGCGCAGCCCGCAAGCCTTCGTGGACATGGCCAACCTGATGCTTGCCCGCAACCCGCCGCCGCGCTTTGAGGACGGCCTTCTCAAACGCTTCGCAGACGTTGGCATTTGCGGCGCCGCTTGCCGCTGGGACGCGCTGCCGGCCGATGTGAAGGCGCTGTGGGCCCAGCAGTTGCCCTCGCTGCTCGCCTCGCTCAAGGGCGGCCTCTCCAGTGCAGGCGCAGTCGCCAACGGCTGGCGCTATTCCAGGGACGATCTTGGCAACTTCGGCACGGACTATGCGTACCGCGCGCAAATCGCGCTGGGTGGCTTGTTGGCGCTCGAACCGGCCGAGGCGATCTATCCCAGCACGGGCGTGGACGACAAGAGCCAGCCGCTCACAGGCACCGGGCGGTATCGGCTGCGCCTGCCCGCCGGCAGTCCGCAGGTCAATGCGTTCTGGTCACTGTCGATGTATGAGGTCGAGCCGGACGGACAGCTGTTTTTCACGGCCAACCCGATGGGGCGATACGCGATCGGCGACCGCACTGCAGGTCTCATGACGAACAAGGACGGCGCCGTGGACATCTGGATCCAGCACGAAGCGCCAGCCGACCCGGCACAACGCGCGAACTGGCTCCCTGCACCGGCCGGCGATTTCCGTCTGGTGCTGCGCGCCTACGAACCCAAGGCCGGTCTGCGCGATGGCCGCGAGCGTCTTCCGGCCGTCGAGCGACTCGACTAGGGGCGGTTGCCGAAAAGTTGATAGCCGTCGCCGGCGATCATTTCCTGTTTTACCTGTCCCGTTCCTGCGGCCCGGGCCTGTTCCTTTCCTGGCCCTGGTTCTGCGGCTCGGGGCGAGCCCGCTGCGCTTCGGCGGGCGGTCGCGCGGCCTGCGGTTGACGTTGCTGTTCCGGCTGCAAACGTGGCGTTTGAGCCGGTGGCTGCATGGGCTGACGCATTTGGGCCTGCCTTTGGGGCTCGGCTTGGGGATGCTGTGCCTGCGGCTGCGCCGTGCGCGTCTGTGGACGTTGCTGTTCGGGTTGGGGGCGTTGCGCTTGCGGTTCGGCCATGCGCTGCTGCGGACGTTGCTGTTGCTGTTGCTGCTGCTGCTGCTGCTGCTGCTGCTGCGTCCGCGGCGTTGGGGTCGGCGCCGGCGCCCGCTGCTGGAATTGCTGCCGGCTCACAGCCTCATGTGGCTGGTAGCGATAGCCGTTGGAGCGAATCGACTGCTGCTGCTCGACGGCCCGGGGATAGCGCGTACCTGAATACTGGCGCTGGTAGCTCGGCAGCGGCGCCGCCGCGGGGACGGCTCTTCGGTTCCACTGGTCCCATCCGGCCCGGCGCTGTTGCCAGGCGCCGCCCCAGTGCTCGCCCCAGCGGGGCGGCGCATCGGCAGCCCAGCCGCGGAAGTAGGGCGGTGGATTGCGGTAGTAGCGCACGGGGATGCGCAGCACAAACAGCGGCACGTACTCGGGATCGATGGCCTGCCACGGCCCGTTGTACCAGCCGCTCGAATACCAGGTGTCGCCCTGGAACACCCAGTACAGGCCGTCATAGAAGAAGTAGTTTGAACTCGCGCGCGGATCGTAATAAACGGGATAGCCCGGCATAAGGACCAGCTGCGGATACACCGGCACGTTGATGCCGATGCTGACCCCAACGCTGACTTGGGCCTCGACGGGGGTGACCGCGCCAAGCAGCAGCGGCAATGCAAGAAGCAGATAGCGCATTTTCGTTTTCTCCTGTGTGCAAAAAAAGAGGCGATGACCACGACTGTAGCTTGGGTGTGGGCGCCGCGCCTGTCGGTTCGCTGCCGCACATAGCCGTTGTCTTCCCGTCGTCTTCCAGCGAGCCCGGACAACGCCAAGTCCTCGCCCTCTTGACGCCATTGGGGTTCGCGCATTCAGTGTTCTTTTTTTGGGGGCCATTTTGCCCAGCGTGTATTAGGCGTCTGGCTTTTGCCTTAAAGTCAAGCCACCCGACGCAACCGCCGCCGCCATGAACGCACCCTCATCCCCCGAATCAGAGTTGCTACAAAAAGCAGAGCGACAAGCCAAGCTCATACAAGGGCTACAGGCCATTTTGCCTGCACATGCGCTGCTCTGGCAGAAAGAGGACACCACCCCTTACGAGTGCGACGGCTTGACTGCCTACCGTCGGCGCCCGCTGGCCGTGGCCCTGCCCGAAACCTACGAGCAGGTGCGGGCCGTGCTGCAGACCTGTTACGCGCTGGAGGTGCCGGTGGTGGCGCGCGGCGCCGGCACCGGCCTGTCGGGCGGCGCCATGCCGCACGCGCTGGGCGTGACGCTGAGCCTGGCCAAGTTCAACAAGATCCTGAAGATCGACCCGGCCAGCCGTACCGCGCTGGTGCAGTGCGGTGTGCGCAACCTGGCCATCTCTGAGGCGGCGGCACCGCACGGCCTGTATTACGCACCCGATCCGTCGAGTCAGATTGCCTGCACCATCGGCGGCAACGTGGCCGAGAACTCGGGCGGCGTGCACTGCCTCAAGTACGGCCTGACGGTGCACAACGTGCTCAAGGTCCGGGGCTTCACCATCGAAGGGGAGGCCGTCGAATTTGGCAGCGAGGCGCTGGATGCCGCCGGGCTCGACCTGCTCGCGCTGGTGATCGGCTCGGAGGGCATGCTGGCCGTGACCACCGAGGTCACCGTCCGGCTGATCCCCAAGCCGCTGCTGGCGCGCTGCAACATGGCCAGCTACGACGACGTGCGCAAGGCCGGCGATGCGGTCGCCAAGGTGATTGCGGCGGGCATTATCCCGGCCGGCCTGGAGATGATGGACAAGCCCATGACGGCGGCGGTGGAAGACTTCGTACACGCCGGCTACGACCTGAACGCGGAGGCGATTTTGCTGTGCGAGAGCGACGGCACGCCGGAAGAAGTGGCCGAGGAGATCGCCCGCATGAGCGAGGTGCTGGAGCGCTGCGGCGCCACCGCCATCCAGGTCAGCCGTGATGAGGCCGAGCGCCTGAAGTTCTGGAGCGGGCGCAAGAACGCCTTTCCCGCCTCGGGGCGCATCAGCCCGGACTACATGTGCCTGGACTCCACCATTCCGCGCAAGTGCCTGGCCGACATCCTGCTGGCGATTCAGCAGATGGAAAAGAAGTACCGCCTGCGCTGCTGCAACGTGTTCCACGCGGGAGACGGCAACCTGCACCCGCTGGTGCTGTTCGATGCCAACGACCCGGACGAGCTGCACCGCTGCGAGCTGTTCGGCGCCGACATTCTGGAGACCAGCGTGGCCATGGGTGGCACCGTGACGGGTGAGCATGGCGTGGGCGTGGAAAAACTCAACTCGATGTGCGTGCAGTTCACGGCCGCCGAGAACGAACAGATGTTCGGCGTGAAACGCGCCTTCGACGCCCGGGGGCTGCTGAATCCGGGCAAGGCCATTCCGACCCTGCAGCGCTGCGCCGAGTACGGCAAGATGGTGGTGCGCGGGGGGCAGATCGCGCATCCCGAGCTGCCTCGCTTTTGAAGGGCACGTCACGCATGGAACCCGCCCTGCAACACATCGTGGAGCGCGTGCGCGCCGCCGCTGCCAGCGCCACGCCGCTGCGCATCCGCGGCGGCGGCAGCAAGGACTTTTACGGCCAGAGCCTGATTGGCGAGCTGCTTGACATGACACCGTTGACAGGCGTCACCAGCTACGAGCCGAGCGAACTGGTGGTGACCGCGCGCGCCGGCACACCACTGGCGGCGCTGGAGGCGGAGCTGGCCGACCAGGGGCAGTGCCTGCCCTTCGAGCCGCCGTACTTTGGTGCGGGCGCGACCGTCGGCGGCATGGTGGCGGCCGGGCTGAATGGCCCGGCGCGCGCCGCCGTGGGGGCGCTGCGCGACTACGTGCTTGGCGTGACGATTCTCGGGGGCCGGGGCGAGCTGCTCACCTTTGGCGGCCAGGTCATGAAGAACGTGGCGGGCTACGACGTCAGCCGCCTGATGGCGGGCTCGCTGGGCACGCTGGGCGTCATCACCGAGGTGTCGCTCAAGGTCTTGCCGGTGGCGCCCAGGGAGGCCACCTTGCGCTTCCAGCTGGGTGAGGCCGCAGCACTGCAGCAGCTCAACCGCTGGGGTGCCCAGCCGCTGCCGGTCAACGCCAGTTGCTGGGTGATGGACGCCGGCCAGCCGTGCCTGTGGGTGCGCCTGCGCGGCGCCGTGGCGGCGGTCGAGGCGGCCTGCTCCAGCATGGGCGGCGAGCGCCTGGACCCCGCCACGGCGGCCGCGGGCTGGGCCGCGCTGCGCGAACAGGCGCTGCCGTTTTTTACGCGCCAGGGCGACGAATGCCTGTGGCGCCTGAGCGTGCCCGACAGCGCCCCGCCGCTAGACGTTGGCGAGTGCCTGATCGAATGGGGCGGCGCCCAGCGCTGGCTCAAGGCCCCGGCCGCGCAGGCTACGCGGCTGCGCGCGGCGGCTGCGGCCGTGGGCGGGCATGCTACGCTTTTCATAGCTGACAGCGAACAGCCAGTAAGGGCTGTGGCCGTTTTTTCTCCCTTGAGGCCGCCACTGGACCGGATCCACCGGGCCTTGAAGCAGCAATTCGATCCCGCCGGGATCTTCAACCGTGGGCGAATGTACGCCGAGTTCTGAGCATGCAGACCCACCTCGCCCCCGAATTCAAGAACACGCCCGAAGGCCTGGAGGCCGAGGCCATCCTGCGCAAGTGCGTGCACTGCGGCTTTTGCACCGCCACCTGCCCGACCTACCAGCTGCTGGGCGACGAACTCGACGGCCCGCGCGGGCGCATCTACCTGATGAAGCAGGTGCTCGAGGGCGCCACCCCGACGCGCAAGACGCAGCTGCACCTGGACCGCTGCCTGACCTGCCGCAACTGCGAAACCACCTGTCCCTCGGGCGTGGAATACGGCCATCTGGCGGACATTGGCCGCAACTTCGTCGAAGCACGCGTCGAGCGGCCCGCGAACGAGAAGGCGGTGCGCTGGCTGCTCAAGGAAGGCCTGACATCGCCCCTGTTTGCGCCGGCCATGAAGCTCGGCCAGCTGGTGCGCCCGCTGCTGCCTGCCGCATTGAAGAACAAGGTGCCCGCGCCGGCCGGCGCCCGCGCCGGGGAGTGGCCTGCGCGCGAGCATGCGCGCAAGGTGCTGCTGCTGGCTGGCTGCGTGCAGCCGGCCATGATGCCCAACATCAACAGCGCCACCGCGCGCGTGCTCGATGCCGCCGGCATCCAGACCGTGGTGGCCCCGGGCGCCGGCTGCTGCGGCGCGCTGCGCACGCATCTGAACGACCCCGCGGGCGGGCAGGCCGACATGCGCCGCAACATCGACGCCTGGTGGCCGCTGGTGCAGGCCGGCCAGGTTGAGGCCATCGTGATGAACGCCTCCGGCTGCGGCGTGACGGTGAAGGAATACGGCCATGCGCTGGCGCACGACCCGGCCTACGCGGACAAGGCCGCGCGCATCAGCGCCCTCACGCGCGACCTGAGCGAGCTGCTGCCCGAGCTGGTGCCGCAACTGCAGGGCCGCGTGCGCGTGAGCGACAACGCGCGCCAGCTCGCGTTCCACCCGCCGTGCACGCTGCAGCACGGCCAGCAGCTGCGCGGCGGGGTCGAGACGCACCTGAAGGCGCTGGGGTTTGACGTCGCGGTTGCCGCCGAGAGCCACCTGTGCTGCGGCTCGGCCGGCACCTACTCGGTGCTGCAGCCCGAGCTGGCGTACCAGTTGCGCGACCGCAAGCTGGGTCACCTGGCGGCGCTGGCGCCGCAATGCATAGTCTCGGCCAACATCGGCTGCATCCAGCACCTGCAGACGGGCACCGCCACGCCCGTGAAGCACTGGGCCGAGGTGCTTGATGAGGCGCTGGCGGCGGACGAAGCGGCCGGCGCCTGATCGCACCAGCGCCGAAGAGAGACCACAATAATGATGCGATGTTATTCTGATTTGCCCGATGGCTTGACGTTAGCGGTATATTGACTTTCATCGTTACACGGATCAGGCGGGCTTGAAAAGACTGCCGGGGCATGCCCGCCACCGTGAGGCGTCTGGACCCGCGCCGCTGGCTGCCTTCGAGCTTGTGCAGTGTGGCCTTGTTCATCCCTATCGGCATTCACTCAATAAAGCGGAGCCCATCATGCCCAGAATCATCGACCGCCTGCTCTCCGAACACGTGAATCTCGAGCGCCTGGTGCGTCTGCTCTACCGCCGGCCATCGCTGCATGCAATCCCTGACGCGCCCCATATCGGGCTGCTGGTGGACACACTCTTTTATTTGACCCGCTTTCCCGACGTGACACACCATCCACTGGAAGATCGTATCGTGGAGCGCCTTCGTGCTCGTGACGCGCTGCCCGCCGGATTGGCCGACGAGTTCGAGGCGCAACACGTCACGCTGGCGCGCCAGGGACTTGCCCTGCTGGGCGATCTGGAGGGAGCGTTGCGCCAGGACACGATGTCGCCGGAAGGGGCCGAAGCCAACATCCGGCTGTATGCGGAGCGGCTGAGGCACAACATGGCGGTCGAGGAGCTGGCGCTGTTTCCTGTGGCAGTGCGCGAGTTGGGCGAGGAGGATTGGCACATGATCGAACACATGACCCCTGCGGGAGAGCCGGACCCCCTGTTTGATACAGCAGTGGAAACGCGCTTTACCGAGTTGCGCCACGCCATCGCGCTGGAAGCAGACTGTCGCTGCGACCCCTGAGTGCTGGTGGCACGCGGCAACGAAGCAATTTCATAAAGGCACCGACCATGGCCCACCCACCCCGGCCGCCGGCGCGCCCCGTCTTCTTCAATCTGATGCAGATCCAGATGCCCGTGGGCGCGCTGGCCTCCATCGGGCATCGGCTGAGTGGCGTGCTGTTGGCGGCCGGCCTGCCTGTCGCGGTCTATCTGCTGGATATTTCGCTGCGCGACGAACAGGGCTTCGCCGAAGTCACGCGCTGGGGCAATTCCTGGGCTTTCAAAGGCGCGGCGTTTTTACTCGCGTGGGCGCTGGCGCATCACGTATTGGCCGGGGTGCGGCACTTGCTGACGGACATCAGCGTGGGTTCGACCCTGTACAGGGCACGTCGCAGTGCCTGGGCGGTGAATCTGAGCGGCGTGGCAATTGCGCTGTTGGTGGGTGCGCTGTGGCTGTGAAATCCACCGCCAGCGGATTGGGCGCATGGCTGGTGCAGCGCGTGACCGCCGTTTACATGCTGCTCTTCGTCTTGGCAATGGCCGGTTTCCTGCTGCTTTATCCAAAGCATTCCTACGCGCAGTGGAGTGGCTGGGTCCGCCAGCCGGTTGTCGCTATCGCCGTCTTTGTCTTCTTTGCCGCGCTGCTGTCACATCTATGGGTGGGGCTGCGCGATGTGCTGTTCGACTATGCCCGGCCCGCTGGTTTGCGCCGGGTCCTGCTCGCGGCCCTGGCCCTGGCGCTCGCAGGCATGGCCCTGTGGGTCATTCGAATACTTTTTTGGGGCTGAGTTGATGCGAGCTCGCCGAGCCGCAGACGACGACCGGAGGAACCCATGAAGTTTTCCATTTCACGCTATGACCCCACGCATGACAGCAAGCCCTACATGCAGGACTACGAGATCGAACTCGTCCACACCGATCACATGCTGCTGGATGTGCTGATCCGCCTCAAGGCGCAGGACAACACACTGACACTGCGAAAGTCCTGCCGTGAAGGCGTCTGCGGCTCCGACGCGATGAACATCAACGGCCGCAACGGCCTGGCCTGCATCACGCGCGTGCGCGACCTGAAAGAGCCCGTGGTGCTGCGCCCGCTGCCGAGCTTTCCGATCGTTCGCGATCTGGTGGTCGACATGACCAACTTCTTCAAGCAGTACCACTCGGTATCCCCGTACCTGATGAATGCGGATCCGCCCCCAGAAAAGGAGCGCCTGCAGTCGCCCGCCGAACGCGACAAGCTGAACGGTTCCTACGAGTGC
Source organism: Rhodoferax sp. (assembly GCA_031291295.1). Taxonomy (GTDB): domain Bacteria; phylum Pseudomonadota; class Gammaproteobacteria; order Burkholderiales; family Burkholderiaceae_C; genus Rhodoferax_A. The sequence continues at coordinate 146,158 of JARLJI010000116.1, forward strand.
ATCCTGTGCGCATGCTGCAGCAGCCAGTGCCCGTCGTTCTGGTGGAACCCGGACAAATTTGTCGGGCCCGCGGGATTGATTCAGGCCTACCGGTTCATCGTCGACAGCCGCGACCAGGCGACACAGGAGCGGCTCGACGATTTGAACGATGCCTATCGCCTGTTCCGCTGCCGCACCATCATGAACTGCTCCGAGGTCTGCCCCAAAGGGCTGGAGCCGGCCCATGCGATCGAGATGATCCGGTTGAAAATGTTGGGCCTTGACAAGGTCGGCGGGCTGGAAGTCCACCGCACACCAACGATCCGATAAGCCCGCCGATAGGCGCTACGACGGCGCGCCGCCGTGCAGGCGAACGGCGTCAGTGATCTGCTGGCGCCGGTATTCGCCCTGGCGCTCGAACATCCAGCCGGGGTATTCGCTAGTCAGGTGGCTGACGTTGTCGATCTGATCGAGCTCGCCCGCAGTCGAGGCTACTTGCGTGGCGGCGATGTTGCCGGCCAGTTGATCGGGCCGCTTCGCACCGATGATGATGCGTGGCGGCGCGTCACCCAGGCACGAAGCCGACGGTCTGAGCGAAGGTCACGAATTGCCCTTCGGGCAAGCGAAGTAGTCGGCCTAATGCCGTGGAGTCCAGCGCTCCACGAAAAACGCAACCAAGTCCTTCCGAAGCGCAGAAAAGATAGACGTTCTGTCCGATGAAGGCAGCGTCCACGCTTGCGTAGAGGCGACAGTCCTCTTTGGAAAGTTCCATCATCCGCTCGCCATGCGCGACGTAGATGAGATTTACCGGCGCAACCCCGACGAAATCCTGTGTTCCGGTGCTGGCGCGAATATCCTCTTTGCCACAGGGGAGCAAACGGTGTTCGGCAGGCTCGTAGACCCAGGTACCCTCGGCGGTGGCAACATAGATATCGATGGCCATCACATGCCGCCAATAGGGTGCCGTTCTGTCACCGCTCGCGCGGTTGACTCCGAATGCAGACCATAGCAAGTCCGACAATCCTTGAGGCTGGAGCGGCCTGGGGTCAAAGATGCGTGTCGAACAGCGCAGCTTCAGCGCTTTCGACAGGGGCAGGCCGCGGTCCGGGTGTGCCGGGGGCAGGATCAGTGGCTCGGCTTCCCGGGGGCTCGGGAGTGTCTGCGTCGATTCGTCGTATGAACTGTCGAGTGCGGATGTGCTCGCGCCGGGGACCAGGATGACGGGAATGACGCAGGTGCGGGACACGGCCTCGGCGTCGCTGCCGAGCACCAGCTTTTGCAGGCCATGCCGGCCATGCGTGCCGATGATGACGATATCGTAGCCCTTGGTCGCTTCTTCACAGATCGCCTCAGCTGCGCGCCGCACCGCGGTTTCGCACAGGACCAATCGCGACTCGACGCCGGCACTTGAAGCGAGGATTCTTGCTTGCTCCAGAATTTCGTTTCCGTGGCGGCGCAACCCTTCCAGATGACTGCGGTAAAGCGAGGGCGGCGCCATTTGCATCTCGCTCATTGCAACGTTTTCATTCAAGACATAGAACAATGTCAGCGTGGCGTGTTCCTGGCCTGCCATGTCAATAGCGAGGCGCAAGGCGCGCTCCGCCGTCGAACTGCCGTCGAATGGAACAAGTATGTTCGTGAACATTCGCTACACCTTTTCAGAACTGCCCTGAGTTTGGGCTGTGAGGTTGAGGATGGCACGGACCGCAACGCCCGTCTTTGATGGAAATCAAGCGCAAACCGGCAATCTCATCGACCCGGCCGCCCACGGAACGGCGAGGTCAGGGTTTACGATGCTGCGCCGCCGTGCAGGCGAACGGCCTCGGCGATCTGCTGGCGCCGGTATTCGCCCTGTCGCTCGAACATCCAGCCCGGGTACTCGCTCGGCAGGCGGCTGACGTTGTTGATTTGCTCGAGCTCGCCGGCGGTCAAGGCCACTTGCGTGGCGGCGATGTTGTCGGCCAGTTGCTCGGGCCGCTTCGCGCCGACGATGATGCTCGTCACCTGCGGCTGGTGCAGCAGCCAGGCCAGCGCCACCTGGGCGACCGACACGCCGCGTGACTGCGCGATCGGGCGCATCACGTCGATGCAGTTCCAGGCGCGATCCTTGTCCACCGGCGGAAAGTCGAAGGCAACGCGCCGGCTGCCGTCCGCGGGGTTTTGCTCTTCACCGCGTCCGTACTTGCCGCTCAAAAAACCGCCCGCCAGCGGGCTCCACACCATCAGGCCGAGCCCCTCGCTGCGCAGCATGGGAATGAGCTCGCGCTCCAGGTCGCGGCTCGCCACGGTGTAGTAGGCCTGCAGCGATGCAAAGCGCGCCAGGCCCAGGCGCTCGGCGATGCCCAGGGCCTTGGCGATCTGCCAGGCGGCCCAGTTGGAGACCCCGACGTAGCGCACCTGGCCGTGCCGCACAAGCTGGTCCAGCGCGCGCAGGGTCTCTTCGATGGGGGTGGCCGGATCGAAGCCGTGCAGCTGGTACAGGTCGATGTGATCCAACTGAAGCCGGCGCAGGCTGGCCTTGACGCCGTCGAGGATGTGGCTGCGCGAGGCGCCGCGCGCGTTCGGGCCGTCGCCGGTCTGGCCGAACACCTTGGTGGCGATGATCACGTTCTCGCGCGGCACCTTCAGGTTCCTCAAAGCCTGGCCCGTCATTTGTTCCGAGACGCCGCCCGCGTACACGTCCGCGGTGTCGATGAAGTTGATGTCGGCATCCAGCGCCTGGCCTATCAGCCGTTCGGCATCGGGCTGCTGCAGGGCGCCGATCTGGCTCCAGATACCTTCGCTGCCGCCGAAGGTCATAGTGCCGAGGCAAAGCTCGGAGACGAAAAGGCCGGTGTGGCCGAGCGGACGATGACGCATGGGAATGAGTTCCTGCAAAGAGCACCAGCATACGCGCCGATGGCGCTTGCCGCGCGGCAGTGGATTGAGTCGCCAAGCCCTGGCTCGGGGCCACGTCTACGTCTCGGAGTGAACGGTCTCTGCGGCGCGCTGTTCCCGCGTTGGGCGGGTTGAAGTGGCCTAGGGTTTCCCCTAATCGTAAACATTGGGCAAGTGCTTAAAATTTGGTTTGTTCTACAGGTTAACCATTGTTTCATTAGTCAATCACAATAGGTCTGAGTTAGGGCGAGACCGACGTTGCGAGTCAGAGGGGTTTTCTTACGGCGAGAACGCAGGCGTGCTGCTGTTCAAGGGTCTACGGGGTCAGCGGACGGCGGGAATGTATTCAGGGGTTGCGTTTCACACAGGAGCGCAGCGTTGGCGGCAGGTGCGGCGTTCGCGGTGGATCACCGTGGTGGAGCGCCATACAACGGAGTCAGAACATAATGGAAATGACAGGGCAGCAGGCGCTCGATGCGCAGCGACAAGACGAAGAGGCCACGCCACAGGCGCGCCGGGCGGTGTGGGGCGCATTTGCCGGCTTCTTCGTCGACAACTACGACATCTTCCTGCCGGTAATCGCGTTGGCGCCGGCGATGATCTACTTCATCCCCAAGACCTTGTCGCCGACCACTGCGGCGATCGTCGGGGCGATGATCTTTGCCGCCACGCTGATCGGCCGACCTCTGGGCGCCATCATCTTCGGCCACTTCGCAGACACCATCGGTCGCAAGAAAGTGACGGTGGTCTGCGTGCTCGGCTTTGGCGTCGTGACGCTGATGATCGCGGCACTGCCTGGTTATCAGCAATGGGGCGATGCCGTGCTGTGGGTGTTCATCGTGCTGCGGCTGATCGATGGCATCTTCCTCGGCGGTGAATACACCTCGGCCAACCCTTTGGCCATGGAATACAGCCCCAAGGCCAAGCGCGGGCTGTACGGCGCAATCATCCAGAGCGCGGCATCGCTGGGGACCGCTGCGATCTCGCTGGTGACGCTGGCGGTTCTGTACTTCCTGCCTGCCGGCAGCCTGGACTCGCCGTATGTCCAGTGGGGCTGGCGCGTTCCCTTCATTGTCGGCGCGCTGATGGCCTTTGGCTTGGCCTACTACTACCACACCTCGGTCGAGGAGTCGGAGGTCTGGCGCAAGGCGGGCAAGGCCGAGCGCACCGAATCGCCGCTCAAAGCCTTGTTTCGCGGCGAAAACCTGCGCAGCTTTCTGCAGGTGTTCGTCGTCATGACCGGCTTCTGGTTGTCGCTGAATGCCGCGCTGGCCATCATGCCGGGCTTGCTCGTCAAGCGCTTGCACGTGACTGGCACGCATTTGACATTCATGCTGGTGGTGGCCTACGTGGTCCTGGCGATCGGCTACATCATCGGCGGCGCGGTCAGCCAGCGCATCGGCCGGCGTACCTACCTGATGGCGACCAGCGCCGTCAGCGCCACCGCGGGCACCTACTTCTACTACCAACTGCTGAGTGCCGAGCCCGGTAATCTGCTCAACATCGGCGTGCTCGCCACCATCGCCATCGTGCTGGTCGTGCTGCCCGGTGCGCTGGGTACGGTGTACATCAACGAACGCTTTCAGACCGGCGTGCGCGCGTCCGGCTTCGGTCTGGGCTACAGCCTGGCTATCGTTTTGCCGGCGTTCTATGTCTTCTATCAGGCGGGCTTGGCGCACTTCATGCCGTTTGACTACACGGTGCTTGTCCTAGGTGCCGTGGGCGCGGTCCTGATCTTCATCGGCGCCGCTTGGGGGCCGGAGACCAAGGACGTGGACTTTCATCACAAGTCGGTGTGATGCGGATCGAGATACGGAGTGCAAGCCATGAATGACATGAACACGAGTGCCGCTCAACTTCTCAAGGGTCACCGGATCCTGGTGACCGGTGGGGCGCGCGGTTTGGGGCTGGCCTTCGCCCGCCGGTTTTGTGAAGCCGGTGCCGCGGTGGCCATCGCCGACATCCGTGCCGATCAGGTTGAAGGTGCCGCCACCGCGCTGCGCGCGTCGGGCTTCACTGCCTACGCGATAGTGGTCGACCTGGCAGATCCCGTCTCGGTCGAGCGTTGCGCCGCGCGCGCCGTGGAGTTGCTGGACGGCCTCGACGGCCTGGTGAACAACGCGGCTGTGACCGACTCAGGCGGCCGTGGCATGGATGACATTGATATTGCGAAGTGGGATCAGGTCATGAACGTCAATGTGCGCGGCACATGGCTCATGACACGAGCGTGTCGTCCCGCGCTGCGCGCAAGTGGCCGCGGTGCCGTCGTCAACCTTGCGTCCGATACGGCTCTATGGGGCGCGCCCAACCTGCTGGCTTATGTCGCGAGCAAAGGCGCCATCATGGCCATGACGCATTCCATCGCACGCGAGCTTGGCGTTGACAACATTACCGTCAACGCCGTTGCACCCGGCTTGGTACTGGTGGAAGCCACGCAATACGTGCCCGAAGCGCGACACCGTCATTACGTGGATCAGCGCGCGATCCAGCGCGAGCAGACGCCGGAGGACGTGTCCGGTGCCGTGGTCTTCGCACTGTCCGATATGGCCCGGTTCGTGACCGGCCAGGTTCTTGCCGTCAATGGCGGCTTTGTCATGCACTAAAAGGAGTTATTCATGAGCAATCTTTCTGAACAACAGCATATCTCCCGCAGCTGGGATCAGCCCGAGGGCGCGAGCTTCACGTCCTGGATGGAAAGCCGTGTGGCGCGCTTTTCCACGCGCAAGTACGACTTCGACGCACTGAAATTCCAGGCCGATTTCGACCCCAAATACCGCCGCGGCCAAATGCGCTATATCGGCACGGGTGGCACGGGCGTGGCGGCAGACAGCAGCACCATTCCGGCAGAGAACTTCACCTTCTCGACCATGGTGATTCCGGCAGGGCACGAAGGCCCCTCGCATCTGCATACCGATGTGGAGGAGGTGTTTTTCCTCATTCGCGGCAAGCTCAAGCTGGTGCTGGAAAAAGACGGCGAGCGCTTCGAGACCATCCTGACCGATCGCGATGTCGTGTCGGTGCCCCCGGGCGTGTACCGCGAGGAGATCAACATCGGCGATGAAGACGCGCTCATGTGCGTCATGCTGGGCGCTCAGAAGCCCATCACCCCGACCTACCCGCCCGAGCACCCGCTCGCCAAGATCAAGCGCTGAGTATTTCTACCATGAACGCCATGCCCGGTACCGTCGATCTGCTGCAGGCGCCACTGGCGCTGCTCGATCGCAACTTTCCCCAGCGACTCGTGACGCTGCCTTCGGGCGCACGCGTTGCGGTGCGGGAGTGCGGTGTGCCAGGTGCCCGTCCCACCGTTGTACTACTGCATGGCATCAGCTCTGGCGCCGCATCCTGGCTTCACACCGCAGCGCGGGTGGGTGAGTCGGCCCACGTCATCGCGTGGGATGCGCCTGGCTATGGCGACTCCACGCCGCTGCCGGGCGATGCACCCCTTGACGTCGACTACGCTGTGCGCCTGCACGAATTGCTGCAGGTGCTGGATGTGTACCGCTGTGTGCTGGTCGGACATTCGCTGGGCGCGCTGATGGCCTGCGCCTATGCGCGAGGTCTTGGCGCAAGCCGCGTGGCGCGGGTGGTACTCATCAGTCCTGCCGGTGGTTACGGTGCCGCGGGACAGGTTGCCGCAAGAGATCGTGTGCGCTCCGAGCGCCGCGCCGCGCTGAAAACGCTGGGTGTGGAGGGGCTGGCTGAACGTATCTCGCAGCGTTTGCTTTCACCTGCTGCCGACGCCGCTGCGAAGGCATGGGTGCAGTGGAACGCCGCTCGCCTGCAGCCGGCGGGTTATCTGCAGGCGGTCGAGCTGCTGTGCTCCAGCGACCTGGGCGCGAGTCGCGGTCTGGCGGCGCCTGTGGAAGTCCACTGCGGAGATGCCGACGTTGTCACGCCCGCAGCCGCCTGTCGCGTCTGGGCCGACTTGTTTGATGCCCCATTTGATTTGATCGAGGGCGCTGGCCATGCCAGCCCAGTGGAGCAACCTGAAGCGGTCGCGCACCTGATCACACGTGCCGCGCTGAAAGTAACTGGAGTGCAACAAGATGAGTGACACCACCGCCGAGGAAAACAGCAACGACAAATACATCGTGCCTGCACTGGAGCGCGGCCTGCGTTTGCTCTGCGAGTTTGGCCGCGACAGCCGTACGCTGGGGGCGCCCGAATTGGCGCGCCGGCTCGACCTGCCGCGCTCGACCGTGTTTCGCCTGCTGAACACGCTGGAGACCATGGGTTTTATCGAGCGCAGGGATGGCGGCAGTGACTACCGCTTGGGCATGGCTGTGCTGCGTCTCGGATTTGAGTATCTGTCGTCGCTGGAGCTGACCGAGCTCGGCCAGCCTCTACTCGCACGCCTGTGCGATGAGATTCGCTACCCCTGTAACTTGGTGGTGCGCGACGGCCGCTCCATCGTCTACGTGGCCAAGGTCACGCCGCCAACGCCGCTCACCAGCTCGGTGCGCGTGGGCACCCGCTTGCCAGCCCATGCCACGGTGCTCGGCCGCATCTTGCTCGAAGACCTCACGCTGCCCGAATTGCGTGCACTGTATCCGGAAGATCATCTTGAGGTGTTTTCCAGCAACACGCCCAAGACCGTACTGGAGCTGTTCAACATGGTTGAAGGTGATCGCCAGCGCGGCTATGTGCTGGGTGAGGGATTTTACGAGGCGAGCATTTCCACCATCGCTGCTCCGGTGCGCGACGAGAGCAGTCACATCGTTGCAGCGCTGGGCACCACGATCCCGTCGGCGCACATCGACGAAGACCGACTCAATGAACTGGTGCAACGCGTCCGCTCATCGGCCGACGAGTTGTCGCGCCTCTTGAATTACCAACCGCGCAGCGAGAGTGCCGACAAGGTCGTCGCGCTGCGCACACTCGGAACTAAACAACAATCATGAATCCGCTGGAACTTAACGGCACGGTAGCTGTCGTCACTGGCGGCTCGTCGGGTATTGGACTGGCCACGGTCGAGTTGCTGTTGCAAAGCGGCGCGAGCGCGGCCTTCTGCGGTCGCGATGAAAAGCGGCTGCGGGACGCCGAGGCAGGGCTACGCGAGCGCTTTCCCAACGCCCGTTTGCATGCCGCGCCCTGCAACGTGCTCGATACCGCCGACATGCAGCGATTTGCCGAGACCTGCGAAAGCGAACTGGGTGCAGCCTCCATCCTGGTGAACAACGCCGGCCAGGGCCGCGTGTCGACCTTTGTCGATACGACGGACAGCGCCTGGACGGACGAGCTGCACCTGAAGTTCTTCTCGGTGATCTACCCCACACGCGCCTTTTTGCCACAATTGAAGCGCCAGGAATTGTCCGCGATTGTCTGTGTCAATTCCCTGCTGGCCGCTCAACCCGAGCCGCACATGGTTGCGACCTCGGCGGCGCGCGCCGGCATCAAGAATCTCGTGCGCTCCATGGCCACCGAGTTCGCGCCCATGGGTGTGCGCGTAAATGGCATTCTTGTGGGCCTGATCGAGTCGGGCCAATGGCGTCGTCGTTTCGAGGCGCGCGAAGACCGCTCGCAGGACTGGGCTGCCTGGACCGGCGAGCTCGCCTCCCGCAAACGTATTCCCCTTGGCCGCCTTGGTCTGCCGCAAGAAGCAGCACGCGCCATTTTCTTTCTCGCAACGCCACTGTCGTCCTACACGACGGGCAGTCATATCGATGTCTCTGGAGGTCTTTCCCATCATGCCTAACAACAGTCAAATTACGGTCGGGGCAGCCATTGCGGCCTTTCTCGAGGAATGTGGTGTCAAGGTCGCCTTTGGCGTCATTTCCATCCACAACATGCCGATTCTGGATGCCTTCAACGAGCGCGGGAAGATCCGCTTCGTGATGGCGCGGGGCGAGGCCGGCGGTACCAACATGGCGGACGCCTACGCCCGCACCACGGGTCGCCTGGGTGTGTGCCTGACCAGCACAGGGACGGCCGCAGGCAACGCGGCCGGAGCCATGGTCGAAGCATTGACTGCCGGTACGCCGCTGTTGCACCTCACAGGCCAGATTGAGACGCCCTACCTGGACCAGAGCCTGTCCTACATCCACGAGGCGCCAGACCAGCTCACCATGCTGCAGGCTGTGTCCAAGGCGGCTTTCCGTGTGCGTAGCGTTGAAACTGCCCTTAGTACCATCAAGCGGGCGGTGCAGACAGCGCTGACCGCGCCGACCGGCCCGGTCAGCGTCGAGATTCCGATCGACATCCAGGCCGCGTTGATCGACACGCCGACCGACCTCAAACCGTCGCCGATCGCCCCACGCCTGCCTGCCGAAGATGCACTCGACGAACTCGCCGCGCGCTTCGCCCAAGCGCGTCGGCCGTTGCTATGGCTAGGCGGCGGTGCGCGCCATGCCGGCGCGCAGGTGGCGCGCTTGATGGCCATGGGCGTTGGCGTTGTGACGAGCACGCAGGGCCGCGGCATTGTGGCTGAGGACGATTCGCGCTCGCTGGGTGCATTTAATCTACAGAAGCCGGTCGAAGACTTCTATCAAACCTGTGATGCGATGCTCGTGGTTGGCTCGCGCCTGCGCGGCAACGAGACGCTGAAGTACGAACTGAAGCTACCGCGCCCGCTGCTGCGCATCGATACCGACCCGTCGGCCGAAGGGCGCTGCTACGCCAGCGACTATTTCGTCAGCGGCGATTCGGCTCTTGCGCTCGAGGGTCTCGCAAATCGCCTCGAAGGCCGCATGAAGATCGATCCCGTGTTCGCTGCCGACCTACAGGCCGCGCGCAGTACGGCCGAGAAGGCACTCCTTGACGGCCTCGGTCCTTATGACGAACTCGTGAAGCAGTTGCAGGGCGTGGTCGGTCGCAACTTCAACTGGGTGCGCGACGTGACCGTCTCGAACAGCACTTGGGGCAATCGCCAACTGAAAATCTTCAATCCGACCGCCGGCGTACACGCACTCGGTGGCGGCATCGGCCAGGGCTTGGCCATGGGGGTGGGCGCCGCCATCGGTGCCGCGGTCATCGGCTCCGGGCGCAAGACCTTCTGCCTGTCCGGCGACGGTGGCTTCATCCTCAACCTGGGTGAGCTGGCAACTGCGGTGCAGGAGAAGGCCGATGTGGTCTACGTGCTGATGAATGACCAGCGTTACGGTGTGATCCAGAACATCCAGGATGCGCAGTATGGCGGGCGCCGCTGCTATGTGAACCTGCATACGCCCGACTACGCGCAACTGTGTGCCGCCTTGCAACTAGGCCATACGCGCATCAGCGACCTGGCAGACCTGCAGGCGGGGTTGAGCACGGCGCTCGCGGCCCGCGGCCCCTTCATCCTGGAGATTGACATGCTCTCCATCGGTAGTTTCAGTGCGGCGTTTGCCGGGCCACCGACCAAAGTCGCACTGCCCGCGTGAAGGATGTGAAGTCATGCTGAAGGTTGCAATGATTGGCTGTGGCGCGATTGGCGCCAGCGTGCTTGAGTTTCTGCATGGTGACCCCAATGTGCTCGTGGATCGTGTGGTCACGGCGCCCGACGCACGTGTCCAGACTGAGGCTGTAGTCGCTCGCTGGGCGCCGCAGGCTCGCGTGATGGAGTCGCTGGCAGCGGAGACGCCCGACCTCGTGGTCGAATGTGCCGGCCATGCAGCTATTGCGGAGCACGTGGTGCCCGCTCTGGAGCGTGGTATCCCCTGTATTGTTGCCTCGGTCGGCGCCCTAAGTGCACCTGGAATGGCGCAGATCCTTGAGCAGGCCGCGCAGCGTGGCGGCACGCAAGTGCAACTGTTGTCGGGTGCCATTGGTGGCATCGACGCCCTGGCCGCAGCTCGTGTAGGGGGACTCGATTCGGTGGTTTACACCGGGCGCAAGCCGCCTGGCGCGTGGAAGGGCACGCCGGCGGAAGCCGCGTGTGACCTCGATGCGCTCACTGCCGCGCGCTGCATCTTCAACGGCAGTGCCGAGCGGGCCGCGCAGCTCTATCCGAAGAATGCCAACGTTGCGGCCACACTGTCGCTTGCGGGCCTGGGCCTGCAGCGCACGCAAGTGCAGCTCTATGCCGACCCCGGTGTGACCGAAAACGTTCACCACGTCGAGGCGCGAGGTGCCTTTGGCAGTTTTGAGCTGACCATGCGTGGCAAGCCGCTCGCGGCTAACCCCAAAACATCCGCGCTGACGGTGTACAGCGTGGTGCGCGCGCTGCGCAACCGCGGCCGAGCGCTGATTATCTGAGGAAATTCATTGTGTCTCTCATTACTGAATCCAAAAATCTGCTTGCCATCAACGTCGGTGGTGAAATGCGGCTCGGTGGCGGCGACGAGTTCGCCACGCTGTACCCTGCCACGGGTGAAGTGGTGGCACGCCTGCGCGCGCCAAGCCTGTCCGACGTCGACGAAGCCATTTCCCGCGCTCATCACGCGTTTCGCACCAGTGGTTGGGCTCAACGCAAGCCGCACGAGCGAGCCGCTGTGTTGTACCGCGTCGCGTCGCTGATCCGCGAGCGCGCCGAGCCACTGGCCCAGCGTCAGCGCCTGGACAACGGCAAGCCGATCAATGAGACACGCGCGCTGGTGGCCAGCGCCGCGGGCACCTTCCAGTTCTTCGCCGCTGCCTGCGAGACGCTGGAAGAAACCATCACACCGTCGCGCGGCGACTACATGACCATGAGCGTGTATGAGCCCATGGGCGTCGTCGCGGCCATCACGCCGTGGAATTCGCCGATCGCGAGTGAAGCGCAGAAGGTCGCGCCTGCGCTGGCGGCCGGCAACGCCGTCGTCATCAAGCCGGCCGAAGCGACGCCGCTCATGGCTCTGGAACTCGCTGCGATCTGCGAAGAGGCCGGTGTTCCCAAAGGACTGATCAGCGTGCTGCCAGGCAAGGGTTCTGTGATTGGTGATGCCATCACCCAGCATCCGCTGGTCAAGCGCGTGTCCTTCACAGGGGGGACCAGCACAGGCAAACACATTGCCCATATCGCGGCCGACAAGATGATGCCGGTCTCTCTGGAGCTGGGTGGTAAATCGGCCACCATGGTGCTGGAGGATGCTGACCTTGATCACGCCATGAACGGCGTGCTTTACGGCATCTTCAGCTCGTCAGGTGAATCGTGCATTGCCGGCTCGCGCCTGTTCGTTGCGCGCAAGCTTTACAGCGAGTTCATTGAGCGTCTGAGCACACGCGCCGCCGCGCTGCGCGTCGGTGACCCCGCCAACGAGCGCACCCAGATGGGGCCGCTGATCACGGCCAAGCACCGCGAATCCATCGAGCGCTATGTGGAACTCGGCCGCAGGGAAGGCGCGAGCGTGCGCACCGGTGGTGTGCGGCCACGGGGTGCGCTGTATGAGCGTGGGTACTACTACACACCGACGATCCTTGAAGGCGTGAAGAACACCGACCAGATCTGCCAGCAGGAAATCTTCGGCCCGGTGGTGGTAGCCATGCCGTTTGATAGCGAAGATGACCTGATCGCGCAGGCCAACGACAGCGTCTATGCGCTGGCCGCCGGCATCTGGACGCGTGACTACAAGCGCGCCTGGCGCATTGGCCGCGCGGTGCAGGCTGGCACGGTGTGGATCAACACCTACAAGCAGCTTTCCATCTCGACGCCGTTCGGCGGTTGGCGCGACAGCGGCCTGGGCCGTGAGAAGGGGCGGCTCGGGATTCTGCAGTACATGGAGCAAAAGAGCCTTTATTGGGGGCTAAACGAACAACCGCTGGCGTGGGCCGACTGAGCCGCGCGCAATACAAGGAGTCATGACATGAGCGTACTGGGTATCGACGAAATCACATACGGCGCAGAAGATCTGCCGACCTGCCGTCGCTTCTTTTTGGACTGGGGACTGTCGCTGGTCAGCGAAGAAGCCAGCCAACTGGTGTTCGAAACGCTCAATGGCTGCCGCGTGATCGTGGCTGCCAGTGACCGTGCCGGCCTGCCGCCTGCGATGGAAGCGGGGCCCACGCTGCGACAAGTGGTGTGGGGCATCGAGAGCGAGGCGGACCTCGACCACTATGCCGCGGCCATTGCCAAGGACCCCGGGTTCGTCGACGGCATCGCCGAAGGCGTGCGACGCATCGGCTGCATCGACCCGAACGGCCTGGCTGTGCGCCTGCAGGTCAGCCGCAAGCATGCGGTGGCTGTCGATTGCGGCATGATGAACACTTGGAACGCCAAGCCGCGCGTCAACCAGGCGGCCCCCATCTACGAGCGCGCGACGCCGATCGAGGTCGGACATGTGGTGTTCTTTGTCAGCGACGTGAAGACAACCAGCGCGTTCTATGCAGCACGCTTTGGCTTTGTGTCATCGGACAGCTACCCCAACCGCGGCGCCTTCATGCGCTGTGCGCCGGAGGGCGGCCATCACGACCTTTTCCTGCTGCAACTGCCTTCCGACAAACGCGGGCTGAACCATGTGGCCTTCACCGTGCGCGACATTCACGAGGTGTTCGGCGGCGGGCTGCACTTCTCGCGCTGTGGCTGGGAGACTCAGCTTGGTCCGGGACGACATCCGGTGTCGTCGGCGTACTTCTGGTACTTCCGCAATCCGGCTGGCGGGCTGATCGAGTACTACGCTGATGAAGACCAACTCACGGCCGATTGGCAGCCGCGCGAGTTCGAGCCGGGCCCGACGGTTTTCGCAGAGTGGGCGGTCGACGGCGGCCTTGACGGCAACACGCGCCGCCAGAAAAACGCAGAAAGCCCGCAGGGCAAGTTCCTCACCGAAAAGAAATGAAGAACATGATCATGAGTCGACCTATCGTCTTCTTCCGCACCCTCGGCATGGCGCTGCTGGTGCTCGCGGCCGGCACGCCCGTGTACGCGCAGAGCGAAGCGCAGAAGCAACTGTCCTCCGACCGCTTCACCATCGTGTCGCCGTTCCCACCGGGCGGCCCAGTCGACACGCTGGCGCGCGTTCTTTCCGAAGGCCTCTCCAAGCGCTACGGCCAGGCGGCGGTGGTCGAAAACCTTGCCGGCGCGGCCGGCAATATCGGCATCGACAAGGTCAAGCGCGCCAGGGACGACGGTCACACGCTGCTGGTGGTGCCGGCCGGCAATCTCACGATCAACCCGACCCTGATGCCGAACTTCCCGTTCAACATCGAGAAGGACTTCGTGCCCGTCACGATGCTGGCGAAGGCGCCGAACGTGCTAGTGGCCTCGACTGCGTCTGGCATAAAGAACGCGAAAGAACTCATGGCGCTCGCCAAGGCCAAGCCCAATACCTTGTCCTATGCATCGCCCGGCGTGGGTAGCGGCCTGCACCTGGCGGGGGAGCTGTTCAAACAGCAGGCCGGCGTCGATCTGCTGCACGTGCCATACAACGGTACAGCGCCCGCGCTCAATGATGTGCTCGGCGGCGTGGTGCCTCTGATGTTCAGCAGCCTGCCGTCGGCGCTGCCCTTCATCAAGAGCGGCAAGCTGGTCGCGCTCGGCATCACCGACACCAAACGCAGCTCAATCGCGCCCGAGATCCCAACGCTGGCGGAGCAGGACATCAAAGGCGTGACCGTGACCTCCTGGTACGGTCTGCTCGCACCTGCCGGAACGCCGCCGGCCGTGGCCGAGCAGCTCGCGAAGGACGCGGCCGAACTGCTGGCCAAGCCCGATGTGCGCGAGCGCCTGAAGTCTCAAGGTTTGACGGATGCGACGATGAAGCCGGCCGAGTTCGCAGCTGCGATCCGCGACGAAACGGCGATGTGGGCCAAGATTATCAAGGTTCGCAACATCGTGGCCGAGTAAATCAAAGGAGAGAGGCATGCAATGCAATGAATCCACTATCGGCATCGTCGGTGCCGGCATTGGCGGCCTGGTCGCCGGCATCGCGCTGCGCCGCACCGGCCACGACGTCGTCGTGTTCGAGCAGGCGCAGCAGTTCGCCCGCGTCGGCGCCGACATCAACCTAACGCCCAATGCGGTGCGGGCGCTCGACGGGCTGGGCGTCGGCGAGGCGGCCCGCGTGACGGCCGCCCGGCCGACGCACCGCATCAGTCGCACCTACGACAGCGGCGAGGAAACCTCGCGCCTGGAGATGGCCGAATCGGCCGAGGCGAAGTACGGCGCACCGCAGCTCACGATCCACCGCGCTGACTTGCTGGCGGCGCTGGCCGACATGTTCCCGGCCGAGCGCGTGGCGCTGGGCAAGCGGGCGCTGTCCATTGCGGCGGACGATGCGGGTGTGAACCTGTCCTTCGAGGACGGCAGCAGCGTCCGTGTGGGTGCGCTGATCGGCGCGGACGGCATCCACTCGGCGGTTCGCACCGCGATGTTCGGCGCCGAGAGCCCGCGCTTCACCGGCATCGTGGCCTACCGCGCGGTGGTGCCGGCCGAGCTCGTGGCGGGTGTACCGAACCTGGGAGCCTTCACCAAATGGTGGGGTCCGAACCCGCAAAGCCAGATTGTCACCTTCCCGCTCAACCGCGGCCGCGACATTTTCATCTTCGCGACCACGCCCCAGGACACTTGGCACCTGGAATCGTGGACCGCCCCCGGCAGCGTTGACGAACTGCGCGAGCAGTACGTGGCCTACCATCCCGAGGCGCGCGCGCTGCTCGATGCCTGCGACACGGTGCTCAAGACCGCGCTGTACGAGCGCGATCCGATGCCCGCCTGGGCCCAGGGCCGGATGGCCTTGCTGGGCGATGCCGCCCACCCGATGCTGCCCTTCATGGCGCAGGGTGCCGGCATGGCGATCGAGGATGCCGTCGTCTTGGGCCGGCACCTCGAAGGCGTGGCGATGAGCGATGCAGCCGGCGCCTTGAAGCGCTACGAGCAGGCCCGCATTGAGCGCGCCAGCCAGGTCCAGCTCGGTTCGCGCGGCAACAACTGGCTGCGCGAGGGCGGCAATGCTGACTGGGTCTACGGTTACGACGCCTGGGCTGTCCCGGTCACGGCGGGCACGGCACCTTGATTTGATTCTCTCTGTTGTTCGAACTTTTTTATGGAGACCACGATGGATACCGAACGTTATCTTGAACCTCATCAAGCGCGCCAGCGCCCACCAACTACTTTCGAAGATTTGCTGGGTGACGCCATTGAACGTGCTTTTGCAGAAGGCATTCACGAACTGCCGAATCTCGTGAAATATCTGAACGAGTCGGGCCTGTCAGGTGCGGGTGGCGAACCCTGGACGGAGCAGAATTTTTCGGCCCTCATGGCCCGGCTTGGCAACTAAGGAGAGAAATTATGAACACTATTTCTGCCACTATCGATCCGGCCGATGCGCTGTTGGCTGACGGCCTCAAGAATCTGTGGTACGCGGTCTGTCCCTCCGGGTTTGTCGGTGTACGTCCCGTGTCGCTGCGCCGATTTGGCAAAAAGATCGCGCTGTGGCGCGATGCGGCAGGTCAATTGCATGCACTGGAGGACCATTGTCCGCACCGAGGGGCTCCACTCTCTCAGGGCATCGTGCTCGGTGATCGGTTGGCGTGCATCTACCACGGCGTCGAGGTGCGGTGCGATGGCACGGTAACCAAAGTGCCAGGCAACCCGGGTTGCAAACTCGAAGGCTCGCGCGCGGCGCTGTCCTTTCACGTTCAAGAAGCCCACGGCGCGATCTTCCTCTACAACAGCGACGTGAACATCGACACACCGCCGCCCATGACGCTGCCCGAGGAGCTGAGCTCACCCGATTATTCGAACTTTCTTTGCTACGTTGAGTGGAAAGGCGACTACCGGTATGCGCTTGACAATGTGATGGATCCGATGCACGGCACCTTTCTGCACAAGCAGTCGCATTCCATGGCCGAAGGCGATAGCACCGCCACGTTCCAGATTCGCACGACCGATACGGGATTCGTGTTCGAGAAGACCGGCCAGCGCGGCGTTAACTTCGACTGGACGGAATGGGGCAGCACCGGCGTGCACTGGATGCGGCTGGAAATCCCGTACCCTAAAACCGGTGGTCCTGGCGGCAACTTCGCCATCGTTGCCTGTGCCACGCCGATCAGCAAGACGCTGTACAGCGTGTTTTTCTGGCGTTGCCGCAAGGTGTCATCGTGGCAGCGCGACACCTGGCGCTTCCTGTATCGCAATCGCCTGGAAGCGCGCCATTGGGCGGTCCTTGAGCAGGATCGCGTGATGCTGGAGCAAATGGCGCCTGACGCGAACCGGCATGAGAACCTGTATCAGCACGATACCGGCGTCGTGCGCTTGCGCCGTCATCTGCGCAACCTTGCGAATGAGCAAATCGAAGCTGCGAATGCGCCGAAAGCTGGCTCTTCGACTTGAATCACCTTGATTCCCCGTGAAACCATGTCTACAAATCTGAACGCCTTCGTCCATACATTGCGCTACGAGGCGGACGACGTCATTAGCGTCGAGCTGCGTCCTGTACCCGGCACGGAGTTTCCGGCGTTCACGGCAGGCTCGCACATCAATCTGCACCTGCCCAACGGCATGGAGCGCAGCTATTCCCTGTGCAATTCCAGCACGGAGCTCAACCGCTATGTGGTCGGAGTGTTGCGTGACCGCGCCAGCCGCGGCGGCTCGCGTTGTGTGCACGAGCAATTGCGCGTCGGCATGCGTCTGCTCATCTCGGCGCCGGGCAACAATTTTCCGCTGCACGAAGAGGCGGGGCACACCGTGCTGATCGCGGGCGGCATCGGCGTCACGCCCATTCTGTGCATGGCGCGCCGCCTCAAGGCGATCGAGCGCTCATTTGAAGTGATGTATTTCGCGCGCTCACGCCAAAGCGCGGCCTTTGTGGCCGAGCTCGAGGCGCTGGGCGTGCCGCTCATGCTGCACTTCGACGAAGAGAAGGGCGGCCCGCCCGACCTCAAGGCTCTGCTGTCGGTGCGCGGGCCGCAGGCGCAGACGCACTATTACGCCTGCGGCCCGACGATCATGCTCGACGCTTTCGAGAAGATCTGCAATGAACTCGGCCACGAGAACGCCCACATCGAGCGCTTCGCCGCCGTGGAGGTGGCCGCGTCGCCCAACGCCCATGCAACCTATTCCGTCGAACTGCGCCGCAGTGGCCGCATCATCACCGTCACGCCGGATAAATCGCTGCTGGACACGCTGCTTGCCGCCGGGGTGGAGGTCGACCACAGTTGCTGCGAAGGCGTGTGCGGCACCTGCGAGACGCGCGTGCTTGAAGGCGAGCCGGATCACCGCGATTCGGTGCTCGGCGCCAAGGAGCGTGCGAGCAACAAAGTCATGATGGTTTGTGTCTCCGGCTGCAAAAGCAACTCGCTGACCCTGGATCTCTGAATTTCCCACGGGGCAGATTTGGGAATCGGCCGCATCTTCGGCCGCTATGCCTGCCCTTTCAATTCACTCTCAATTAACAAACAGCAAGCTTGCTGGAGGAGAACTTTATGAAAAAAATCCTGACTGCGGTTGCGGCCGTCGTTGCAGTAACCGGCGCGTCAGCCCAGTCTTCGGTCACCCTGTTCGGTGTCGCTGATGTTGGCGTTGCCCGCCTGACCGGCACAGACGTATCCAGAACCGGGTTGTCGACTGGTGGCGCCAACATCAGTCGCTTGGGCTTTCGCGGCACCGAAGACTTGGGGGCCGGCCTGGCGGCGAGCTTCTGGCTGGAAGCCGGTATGAACGTTAATACCGGGGCCAGCCCGACGGCCGGGGGGGGCTTGAACTTCAACCGCCGCTCTACTGTAAGTCTGTCCGGATCCATGGGTGAAGTGAGACTCGGCCGAGACGATTCCGCCACGTTTCTGAACACGCTCATTTTCGATCCGTTCCTGACCAACGGCGTCGGCGGCACCATGGCGTTTACGATGTTAGGTGCTCCTGGCACGGCCAACGTCACGGGTGGTGCCCCGATTCAGATCAGCAATGCCGTGAGCTACTTTCTGCCCGGCAACCTGGGCGGGTTCTACGGCCAGGTGCAGGATGTGTTTGGCGGACAACTCTCCACAGCTGCCAACAGCAAGCAGGGCAACTATCTGGGCGGGCGTTTTGGCTATCTCAATGGTCCCATGCATGTGGCAGTGGCAACCGGCAAGCTTGATGGTGATGTCAGCGCCGACGATTTGACGGCAAATAACGTAGGCTTGAGCTATGACTTTGGTGTCGCCAAGCCGATGCTCCTATGGGCCAGCGAGAAACGCGGCACGCTCAAGGTGACGGCGACGCAACTGGGTGTCACGGTGCCAGTGGGTGTGGGCGAGATCCGAGCATCCTACGGTCATTACGACACTGCGGGCAGCAATGCTGACTGGAACAAGATTAGCGTGGGGTACGGCTACAACCTGTCCAAGCGGACACAGATTTACGGCACCTATGCGCACCTTAGCGACGGAGCAGGCGCCCAGAAGTCCATTGGTGTGCAGGGTCTCACCGCACCCGGAACGAGCCTGGGCGGCAGCTCCAATGGCTATGAGGTCGGAATTCGCCACTTCTTTTGACGCTGGACGGACCCACGACGAGTCATCGTCTTGACTGGTCGTGCTGTCGCCCGATTCCAAGGCGCTGTGCCTGGGCTACCGCCGACTTCTGCTTGTGAAATCTGCAGGCGATGAGCTAGTTCTGTCAGCTGGAGAATGTATGGATCCTCTGAGCGATGTGCTGGGCGACTTGCGGGCCGAAGATGTGGTCACGGGTCGGTTTTCGCTCGGGGCACCGTGGTCGTTCAGGAAGGCGGCGGTGGCTGGTGCTGCGTTTCGCACCGCAACTGGCCATCCGTACTACATCTGCATTGATGCAATGAATCCCGTGCGGGTCGAGCCGGGAGACTGTGTGCTGCTCCCGCACGGAAATGAGCACGTGATGTGTTCGGCACCGGAGGTTGAGCCGGTGTTGTTCGATGCGTTGGTGGGGAGTAAAGGTATTCACCCGCGTTTCGACACCCCGCTCGAGTTTTCCGCCGGAGGCAACGGGCCCGTCAGCGAGCTCTACACCGGCATCGTGATGTTCGGCGAACGGGCGCGCAATCCACTGTTCGCGGCGTTACCGTCGCTGATTCACATTCGGGCCGGTGATCCCGCCGTACCGTCATGGTTGACCACTACTCTGACCAATTTCATCGAAGAGTCGATGGCGCGCCGGCCGGGCTGGCGTGTCGCCGTGGCGCGGCTGGCCGATGTGTTGTTTGTGCAGATCCTGCGTGCCTATCTGTTGGCGAATCGCCACGAGGGTATCAACTGGTTGCGCGGCATGGCCAATCCCCAAATCGGTAAGGTCATTGCAATGATTCACCGGGAGCCGCAAACGCCATGGACAGTGCCCCAGCTGGCCGCGATCGCCGGCATGTCGCGCTCGAAATTCTGCACACGTTTTCGCGAGCTGGTTGGCGAGTCACCGATCTCCTATCTGACTGCGCATCGAATGTACCTCGCTGCCGGCCGCCTGGCGCTTGATAGATCCCGCATCCTCGAAGTAGCAGAAGCCGTCGGCTATGCATCCGAGAAGGCTTTCACCCGTGCCTTTCATCGTTGGTATGGATTGCCTCCGCGCGAATATGTGCGGAACTTGTCGACGCGCCTGTAACCCCATTTCTCTTGTGGACGATCGGCAACCTATTTGAGTGCGGCGGTCGTTGTCCTGCCTGATGCCGTTTCATAACATCGGATTGTCTTGTCGATGAGGGTTGGGGCAGCGCTGGTGCGCAACATCAGGCAATTCGTGCTTGAAACATCGTGGATTTACCAGCGAGGATTCTGGCGGCGAATTGCCGATCCGATTTTGGAGTTTTCTTATGGTTTTTGATTTGAACGGCCATCCTTTTCCGTTCGACGGAGACGGTGATACGCCGTTGCTATGGGTAATTCGCGAAGCTGCCGGGCTGACGGGCACGAAATACGGGTGTGGTATCGGTGCCTGTGGCGCCTGCACCGTTCATCTGGAGGGGCAGCCAATGCGCTCGTGCGTGCTGCCGGTATCGGCCGTAGCGGGCAAGCGTGTGACCACGATCGAGGCGCTGTCACCGAATCGCAGCCATCCGGTCCAGCAGGCCTGGATCGACAAGGACGTGCCGCAGTGCGGCTACTGTCAGTCGGGCATGGTGATGGCGGCTGCGGCGTTGCTGCAGGCACACCCCAAGCCCACGGACGAGCAGATTGACCAGGCGATGACCAATCTTTGCCGCTGCGCTACGTATCACCGCATTCGGGAGGCGATTCATGCTGCCGCACAATACTGAACCGGTCGATATGACGGCACCGGCCGTGGCTTCGCAGAGCCGCCGAAACTTTCTGCGGACGGGTCTCGCGGTTGGCAGCAGTTTTGTCCTGCCATTGGGCATCAGCCGGCTCGCCAGCGCCGCAGACGCATCGTCGCCGGCGTGGCACGAGATCACCGACTGGGTCCGGATCGATTCCGATGGCAAGACCGTGATCGGCCTGTCGCAGGCGGAGGTCGGGCAGGGCGTCTACACGGGGCTACCGCAGGTGCTGGCCGACGAAATGGATGCCAACTGGCCCGATGTCCGGGTGGAGTTTGTCACCGGACGTGATGCCTATCGGGTTCATGCGGCAAATGAAGAGCCCCAGCAATTCGTCGGCGCGTCGATGTCGGCTACCCTGTTCTATACCCGCCTGCGCGTTGCCGGGGCGCAGGCGCGCGAGGCGTTTGTCAAGGTGGCGGCACGCCGGCTCGGCGTTCGCGAGACGCAATGTACGACCAGGAACGGCCGCGTATTTCATGTCCCCAGCAGCCGTTCTCTCGGCTATGGCGAGCTTGCGGCCGAAGCGGCAAAAGTGGAACTCAACCCGACGCCGAAGTTGAAGCCGGCGTCGGCGCACAACCTGATCGGGCACGCTGTCAAAAAACTCGATTCACCGGCGAAGGTCGATGGCTCGGCCATCTATGGCATCGACGTGGTGGTGCCAGGCATGCTGTTGGGGGCGATCCGGATGGCCCCCTCTCTTGGTGGCACGCAGCTACATGTCAAAAATCTTGAGGCGGTCCGCGCTCGACTCGGCGTACACGAGGTCGTACTCGCCAAAGATGCGGTGATTGTGGTGGCGGACTCCTACTGGATTGCGAAGAAAGGCTGCGACGCGCTCGATGTCGAATGGAAGCCCGGGCAGCTGGATTTCGACAGCAAGACGATCATGGCGCAGCGCCAGGCTGCTCTGCAGTCCGGCAAGGCGGGCGTTGCCACCAAGATCGGCGACACGGCATCGTTGCTGGGCGCGGAGAAAAACGTCATCAGCGCTGACTACCACGCCCCTTATCTGGTACATGCGACCATGGAGCCGGTGAATGCCACCGTGCATGTCCGCAGCGACTCAATTGAAGTGTGGGGACCTGTGCAGGGGCAGGACAAAGTGCGCTGGGCGCTGGGCGCCATCTTCAAGATGCCGCCGGAAAAAGTCATCGTGAATACCACGTTTCTCGGCGGCAGCTTCGGGCGCAAATACGTGCCGGACTTTGTGATTCATGCGGCGGTTGCGTCGAAAGCGGTTGGCAAGCCGGTCAAGGTGATCCGCTCGCGCGAGGACGACATTCGTCATGGCTTTTATCGCCCGTGTGCGTCCGGTCGCTTCAGCGCGGTACTTGGACCGGATGGGCTGCCGAAAGCGCTGCATGCGCGCATCGCCGGGCAGTCCTTGTACAACGTGATCAAGAAGGATCGTTACGCCAAGGTGGGCTGGGACGAGACGATGCTCGACAGTATCTACGACCTGTGCTATGCAGTACCGAATCTGACCGTGGAGGGCGTGGATGTTCCGCAGCCGATTCCCGTGAGCTTCATGCGCAGCGTTGGGTCGACGGCGAGTGTGTTTTTTCTTGAGAGCTTCATCAATCAACTGGCAGATACCGCCCATATGGATCCGGTCGTCTATCGCAAGAAGCTTTTGGCGCACGATCCGCTGAGCCTGGCGGTGATCGATCAGACGACCGCCCACGCCGGATGGTCGGCGGAGCCGTCGCCGGGCCGCCATCGGGGCTTCGCGTTCTCCGTTTACACCGGGCGCGGCGATGCCTTCATGACCTATGTAGCGGTGGTGGCCGAGGTGCGGATTGTCCACGGCCAGTTCAAGGTGGAGCGAGTGGTTTGCGGCGTGGACTGCGGCCGCGCCATCAATCCGAATCTGATCCGCGAGGTGATCGAAGGTGGTATCGGTTTTGCGCTGACAAACACGTTCAAGAGCCAGATCACGTTTGCCGATGGTGCGGTGGTGCAGAGCAATTTCCCTGACTATCCGCTGCTATCCCTGTCAGAAATGCCGAAGGTCGAGGTCGTCATTGTTGACAGTGACCGGCCTCCACAAGGTTGCGGTGAAGTGGCGCTGCCACCGGTCGCACCGGCAGTCGCACACGCCATTTATCGCGCGACCAATTTTCGATTGCGTTCGATGCCGCTACCGCAAACCGTCGAGGACGCAAGATTGCAAGTTTGACCAGTGCGGCGATTCAGGGGTGGTTCGGCTTAATGTGAGGTGCGAGGCTGTGCACAGGTCATCAACTGGTTGCTCAATCGCGTCAGTGGCTGAAGTTCTCCCGGCCAGGTTACGGAGCCTGTGCGCAGCCGAGCAACGGTGCGGGTGCCCAGAAGCCCATTGCGCGCAGGGCCTCACCGCCGCCCCCTTGGAACGAGCCTGGGCGGCCGTTCCAACGGCTACCCAGGCCGAAATTCATCAATTCTTTTGACGCTGCGCGGAGAAATCACGACCGATCATCGTCCTGATCGGTCACGGTACCGCTTGACGCGAAGACAGGCGGTGCACTGCGTTGCCATCGGTATCTGCAAGTGGCGAATGTGCAGCGCAGACTGTCCGGGCCCATCCAGGGCTGCGGTGTTGATCGAGACCATCCGGGACTAGATCGGTCTCAACGATTCAGCGTGAGTGATATCCGCGCTGTGCACCGTGAAGCGTCCGAGCCGGCGGTCCTCGAAGTAGAACCTCAGCGTTTCCTTGACGGTCCGGAACGCGATGTCGTCCCAGGGAATCTCCGCTTCGGTGAACAATTTCGCTTCGATTGTTTCGTGGCCCGGCTTGAACTGGTCGCTGAGCAGCCGGGCGCGGTAAAACAGATGGACCTGACCGACGCGGACCACGTTCATGACGCTGAACAGTTCCTGCATCTCGAATTGCGCGCCGGCTTCCTCGTCGGTCTCCCGCGCGGCGCCCTGCGCCGTGGTCTCGTCCATTTCCATGAAGCCCGCGGGCAGGGTCCACTTGCCCCAGCGCGGCTCGATATTGCGCTTGCACAGCAGGACCTGGTCGCCCCAATGGGGCACAGTGCCGACGACGTTAAGCGGGTTTTCGTAGTGGATGGTTCCACACACCGGACAGACCGCGCGCTCGCGCGTGTCGCCATCGTCCGGCAGCCGGTAAACCACGGCCGTGCCACAGTTTTTACAGTGTTTGATGGGACTGCGAAAGATCATCTTGGGAGTGTACGGGGAAAAGAAAAAGGGCTCCCTGCGGAGCCCTTGTAACGGCGTGCGATTGATCAGGCGATTTTGACGCTCAGCTTGCCCAGGCCCGCCACCTCGCCCACCAGGGTGTCGCCCGGTATCACGGCGGCCACGCCTTCCGGCGTGCCGGTGTAGATCAGGTCGCCGGGCTGAAGCTCCCACGCCGCTGACAGATGTTCGATGGTCTCGCCGATGTTCCAGATCAGCTTGGACACGTTGCTGCGCTGGCGGTCCGCGCCGTTCACCTGGACGTAGATATCGGCGTTGGTCACGTCGCCGGCCTGAGCTGCCGGGGTGATGGGGCCGATGGGTGCGGAGTGGTCGAAAGCCTTGCCGATGCCCCAGGGGCGGCCCTGCTTTTTCATGTCGTTTTGCAGGTCGCGGCGCGTCATGTCCAGGCCCACGGCGTAGCCGTAAATATGCTTGTGCGCATCGGCGGCCAAGATGTTCTTGCCGCCCGTGCCAATGGCCACCACCAGTTCGATCTCGTGGTGCAGGTTTTTCGTCAGGCTGGGGTAGGGCATGGTGCCGGTCTCGCCGGCGTTGACCACCAGCACGGCATCGGCGGGTTTGAGAAAGAAGAAGGGCGGCTCGCGCCCCGTGAAGCCCATTTCCTTGGCGTGTTCTTCATAGTTGCGGCCAACGCAGTAAATGCGGTGCACGGGAAAGCGCTCAGTCTTGCCGGCGACGGGCACCGAGACGGTGGGGGTGGGATTGAAAACGTAGTTCATGAGAGCCTTTCTTCGTGATGAATGCCCAGCGCCTGATGCACCGGATGGTCGGAAAAACTGAACAGCACACAGCCGGGTGCCGACTTCAAACGCGCAGTGTGCCACGACGGAATGGCAAAGTGGTTGCGCGGGCTGCATTCGAAACGCTGGCTTTGCGCGTCGAGTCAGACCACGGGCTCGCTGGCCTCGCTGCCGTGGTCGTGAAAGGTCCCGCTTGGGGTGATGGTGAAGTCGCCCGGCTGCATGGTGGTGCGCTCACCCTCCACTGCGGTGGCGGGACGAGGGGCGTTCATGGCATCTCCTGGAGGGTCAAACGGTATGGGTGCCGAGCCAGGCGCCCTGCGACTCAAGACGGGCCTGCAACGCTGTGGTGTCTACTGCGGCGGCCACGCAATCTGCTTTCAAGGCCAGATCCGCCGCGCTGCCCGCCGCCTGGCCCATCACAAAGCAGGCGCCGGTCACGCGCGCGGCCGATTGGGCCTCATGCGTCATGGACGCGCAGCGCCCCGCCACCCACAGGTTGTCCACGCCCAGCGGCACGGTCATGCGGTAGGGCAGGTGGTTGAAGCCGCGGCTTTCGGGAATCGGGGGCCAGCGGAATTCCACATCCCCCTTCATGTGCAACTCCAGCGGCCAGCCGTTGACGCCAATGGTGTCGTCAAAACTGGCGCAGCCCAGCACGTCGGATTCGGTAAGCTGGTAGCGGCCGTGCACACGCCGCGTTTCGCGAATGCCGACCTGCGGCGCGATGTCCACGATGTACGAGTCCTCGAACCCGGGGACTTCCTTGAGGAAACCGGCCACGCTGGCGATCTGCCGGCGCCCCAGAATTTCGGCGTCGCTGAGTTCCTGCGCGTTGGTGCCGTCCATGGCATGGCCCTGCGCGTTGGCGAGTTGGGTCAGGTTCACGCGCCACTCGATCGGATTTTTCTGCGGCCGCACGATCGGCGTCTTGCGCGGAAAGGTGTAGCGCCCGGCAGCTTCGGCCTGCAGCATCAGGCGCGGGATCACGCTCCAGTCCGAGCCCGCGCGCTGCGGGTCGATGCCGTTCAGGCGGAACATGGCGGACGGGTACAGCAGGTTGCCCTGGCCGTCGCCTTTCTCGAAAGGCGCGCCGGCCCAGGCGGCCAGATCGCCATCGCCCGAGCCGTCGATAAAGCAGCGGCCAATCACCGCGCGCCGACCGGATTTGGTCTCGATCAGCAGCGCATGCACGCGCGTCGGTGAGGCCATCACTACGCCCACCGCCAGCGCGTGAAACAGCAACTGCGCGCCCGCAGACAGCAGCAGATCGTCCGCCGCAATCTTGTAGGCCGCGGTGTCGTAGGCCTGCGCCCAGGTTTTGCCGAACACCGTGTGCGGGGCGTTGAGCCCGCCCAGTCGGTCGATGCGCGCCAGCAGGTCGTCGGCCACGCCGTGCACCACCTGGCAAATAGCGCCGTGCACATTGGCGTGCAGGCCGCAGAAGTTGGTGACGCCTGCCCCCGTGCCCATGCCGCCTAGGAAGCCGTAGCGCTCGATCAGCAGGGTGGAGCGGCCGGCGCGCGCGGCCGCCACGGCCGCCGCGATGCCAGCGGGGCCGCCGCCCAGCACCACGACGTCGTATTCACCATGAATGGGCGTCTGGCGGCTGGGTTCGCCCAGGCTGGCGGGATTGGATTGAATGTCGCTCATGCGGATCAGTGGAACAGGTTTTTCGGGTCGATGCCGCCACCAGGCACCAAAATGGGGGTGCTTGCGTCATGGGTGTCTTTCCTGAGGGGCGTGCGGGGCATCAAAAAAATAAGTATACGTATCAAAGGGGGAGGCGCAAACACTTTTTTGTGCGCTGATCTGGGTACACTTAAAAGATGGCAAAAAGCTTCGATTTCGAGCACGCACCGGGCCACCTGATCCGGCGGGCGCACCAGCGCGCGGTGGCCATCTTCATGGAAGAAACGTCAGAGTTCGATGTTACGCCGGTCCAGTTTGCCATCCTGAACGCGCTGATCGACCAGCCCGGCGAAGACCAGATCACGCTGGCAGGAAGGGTGGCATTCGATGCCGCCACCTCCGGCTCGGTGATCAGCCGTCTTGAGGCCAAGGGCTGGATCCGGCGCGAGCCCGACGCCGGCGACAAGCGCCGCAAGCTGTTGTGGGTCACACCGGACGGCGAGCGGGCGGTACAGCAAATGAAGCGTGCGGTGCGCAAGGTGCAGGCGCGCATCGTCGACCGCCTCGATGCGCAGGAGCACCAGCAACTCATCGCGCTGCTGCGCAAGCTGGTGACCGATCCCGACGCTTTGCCATAGCCCCGGCGCGCGCCCTTTGCAAGCCTGCGGACGCAGCGTATCGCGTCGCTGGCATCCTCAGTCGGATTTGGCCAGCAACTCGAAATGCTCGACCACGGGCGGCGCAGCAAAGAACGGCCCCACGATCGCGCGCCACTCGGTAAACAGCGGCGACTGGCGAAACGCCACGGTATGGTCTTCCAGCGTATCCCAGAAAATCTGCAGGATGTAGCGCTCGGGGGACTCGATGCCTTTGTTGACCTTGAAGCCCTGAAAGCCCTTGGCGCGCGCTATAACGGTGCGCACGCCGCGCTGGATCGCTTCGTCAAAGGCGGCCTGCTGGCCGGGCTGGATGCGGATGTCGGCGAGTTCAAGAATCATGAAAATCTCCTGGGAATGGGGTTGCTACTTTCGCACGAAGCGCACGATCATCTCGACGATGCTGTCGCGCCGCGCCCGCAGCGCCGCGGGCGCCTCGAGGTCGCGCTTGAAGATCAGCGAGAACGTGTGCCGGTTCGCGACGTTGAAGAAGCATAGCGCCGAGATCGACATGTGCAGGTCGGTGGGGTCGAGTCCCTGGCGAAACACGCCCGCCTGCACGCCACGCGCATAGACCCGCTGCACGGCGTTGATGACCGGCACGTTCAGTTGCTGGATCGTCTTGCTTTGCGCCAGGTATTCGCCCCGGTGCATGTTCTCGTTCATCACGAGGCGGATGAAGTCCTCGTTGTCATGCTGGTAGTCGAAGGTGAATGCCACCAGTTTGCGCAGCGCGTCCTCGGGCGCCAGGTCTTCGAGGTGCAGGCCGGTCTCGATGTCGCGAATGCGCTGGTAAGACGCCTCCAGCACGGCCAGGTACAGGCCCTCCTTGCTGCCGAAATGGTAGTAAATCATGCGCTTGCTGGTGCGCGTGGCGGCCGCGATCTCGTCGATGCGCGCGCCGCTCAGACCCTTGTCGGCGAACTCCGCGGTGGCGACTTTCAGGATATCCGCCATGGAGCGTTCGGCGTCGTAGGTTCGGGTCGGCGTCGTGCGCGCCGTTGCCATTGCAAAGCCTTTTGGTTGTACCAGTTCGTTCATTTTTATAGCCTATCACGAACTCTTCATAGGTGATTTTGCAAAAACCTAGGGTTTTCACTGATGAATAAAAGCGAACTAGTTAGTACATTTAAATCAGCCGGCTACTTCGAGGCCGCACCATGGAGACATCAATGAACCCAGGATCCCAGGCCGCAGCCGCCCAGCCGCAAGCCGTGCACGCCCCCAAAAAAGCCGCGCTTGCGAGCTGGATCGGCAGTGCGGTCGAGTACTACGACTTTTTCATCTACGGAACCGCCGCGGCGCTGGTTTTCGGCAAGATATTCTTCCCGTCGATCGACCCCAAGCTCGCCAGCATCGCGGCGTTCGCGACCTTTGGCGTGGCCTACATCGCGCGCCCGTTCGGCGCCTTCATCCTCGGCCACGTTGGCGACAAGTTCGGGCGCAAGAAGGTGCTCACGTTCACGCTGCTGCTGATGGGCATATCGACCTTCCTGGTCGGCGCGCTGCCCACCTACGATCAAATCGGCGTCGCCTCGCCAATCATGCTGGTCGTGCTGCGCCTGCTGCAAGGCATCTCGGCCTCGGGCGAGCAGGCCGGCGCGAACTCGATGACGCTGGAGCATGCGCCGGCGCACCGGCGCGCCTTCTTCACCAGCTTCACGTTGTCGGGCACGCAGGCCGGGCTGATCCTGGCCACGCTGGTCTATATCCCGGTCTCGGCGCTGCCCGAAGACCAACTGCTGGCCTGGGGCTGGCGCATCCCGTTCTTTCTTAGCGCCGTGGTCGTCGCGGTCGGCGTCTGGGTGCGGCGCACGCTGCCGGAAACGCCGGTGTTCGAGCAGGAGGAGAAGCAGCACGTCACGCCCAAGCTGCCGGTGGTCGAACTGTTCAGCAATCACGCCGCAGACGTGCTGCGCGTGATCTTTGCCGCGCTGGTGTCGGTGGTCAGCACCATCTTCGCCGTGTTCACGCTGTCGTACGCGGTGAACACCATGCACCTGCCGCGCGCCACCATGCTCACCATGCTGGTGCTGGCCAACGTGGTGGCGCTGGCGGCGATTCCGCTGTGGGCGATTCTGTCGGACCGCATCGGCCGCCGTCCGGTGTTCATCATCGGCGCGCTCGGCTCGGCCGCGCTGATCTGGCCCTACATGTGGGCCATCGCCAGTGCCGACATGACGCTCATCTTCACCTTCGGCCTGTTGCTGTCGGGAGTCGTCTACAGCGCGGCCAACGGCGTCTGGCCGGCGCTCTACGGCGAAATGTTCGACACCCGTGTGCGCCTGTCGGGCATGGCCATCGGCACGCAGATCGGCTTTGCGCTCGGCGGCTTCGCGCCCGCCATCAGCGCGGCCCTGCTCGGCGACGGGCCCACCGGCTGGATGCCCGTGGCGCTGTTCACCACGGCCACCAGCGTGGTCGCCGCAGTGTCGGCCTGGTCGGCGCGCGAGACCTACAACGTGCCGATGGAGCAGCTCGGCAAGAAGCTGCGCGCCGTCGCCGCCTGAGACCCAACGCAAGGAGAGACAGCCATGATCAGCGGCAAGACCACGCTCATCGCCCACCTCGGCTATCCGACCGAAGCCTTCAAGGCGCCGATGATTTACAACCCCTGGTTCGACAAGCAGGGCATCGATGCGGTCGTGATCCCGATGGGTGTCAAGCCCGAGGACTACCCGGCGGCGCTGGCCGCACTGGCGCGGCTGACCAACCTGCGCGGCGCGCTGGTGACCATGCCGCACAAGATCACGACGCTCTCGCTGGCCGACGAGGTCACGCCCACCGCACGCATCGCGGGTGCCTGCAACGCATTGCTCAAACGCCCCGACGGCACGCTGCTGGGCGACCAGTTCGACGGCGCGGGCTTCGTGCGCGGCGCCGAGCGCAAGGGGCGGCAGATCCGTGGCACGCGCGTGCTGGTGGCCGGCTGTGGCGGTGTCGGCTCCGCCATTGCTGCGTCGCTGGCGGCGGCCGGCGCGGCCGCGATCAGCCTGTTCGACGCGCACGCTGCCTCGGCCGACGCGCTGCGCGAGCGGCTGCTGCAGCACTACCCGAAGCTGGTCGTGCAGACCGGCTCGAAAGATCCCGCCGGCCACGACATCGTGGTCAATGCCACGCCGCTGGGTATGAAAGACGGCGACCGGCTGCCCTTCGACATCGACCGCATCGACCCCAAAACCTTCGTCGGCGAGGTGGTCATGAAGGCCGAATACACGCCGCTGCTGCGTGCCGCGAAGGCCAAGGGTTGCGCGGTCCAGGTCGGCACCGATATGCTGTTCGAAATGATCCCCGCTTATCTCGAGTTCTTCGGCTTCGGCACTGCGACGTCGGACGAGTTGCGCGCGGTGTCGCAGATCAAATACTGAGGCCACCGATCATGCGCCGATCCATCGCCACCGTCTCCATGAGCGGCACTTTGCGCCAGAAGCTCGAGGCGATCGCCGCCGCGCGTTTCGACGCGATCGAACTGTTCGAGAACGACTTCATCAACTTCAATGGTAGCGCGCCAGAGTTGCGTGCCATGGCCACCGACCTGGGCCTGGGCATCGACCTGTACCAGCCGCTGCGCGACTTCGAGGGCATGCCGGACGAGTTGTTCCGGCGCAACCTCGACCGCGCCGAGCGCAAGTTCGACGTGATGCAGGCGCTTGGCGCGCCGCTGATGCTGGTGTGCTCCAACACCTCGCCGCAGTCGCTCAACGATCCCGAACGCTCGGCCGCGCAACTGCACGAGCTGGCCGAGCGCGCGGCACGGCGCAACCTGCGTATCGGCTTCGAGGCGCTGGCCTGGGGCCGCTGGGTCAAGCTGTACTCGCAGGCCTGGCGCATCGTGGAGCGCGCCAACCATCCGCACCTCGGGTTGATCCTGGACAGCTTTCACACACTGTCGCTGGGCGATGATCCGGCCGGCATCAAGGACATTCCCGGCGAGCGGATTTTTTTCGTGCAGATGGCCGATGCGCCGCTGCTCGCGATGGACGTGCTGCAGTGGGCGCGCCATCACCGCAACTTCCCCGGCCAGGGCCAGTTCGACCTCGAGAATTTTTTTGAGAAGACGCTCTTGTCGGGCTACGACGGCAATCTGTCGCTGGAGATATTCAACGACGTGTTCCGCGAGACGCCAAACCGGCGCACTGCGGTTGACGCCATGCGCTCGCTCCTGTACCTGGAGAGCCAGGTGCGGCGCCGCCTCGAGCGCTTGCGCGACGGGGCGGATCAGGACGCGCCCGCCGATGCCCTGCGCGAGATGGCCGACAGCACGCTGCGTCGCATCGAGCTGTTCGATCCGCCCGACGCGCTGCCGCTGGGGGGCATCGCGTTCCTGGAGTTCGGCGTCGATGACACGGCCGCTGTGGCGCTGGGCGCGCTGTTCGAACAGCTTGGCTTCGCGCGCGCCGGCCGGCACCGCTCCAAGGCCGTGACGCTGTACCAGCAGGGCGGCATCAACCTGATCGTCAATGCCCAGCCGGGCTCGGACGCCCGGGCCCGCTTTGACCAGCAAGGGCCCTCGGTGTGTGCGCTGGGCCTGGGCACGAGTGATCCGGCGCGCGCCGCGAACCGGGCCAGTGCGCTCCTGTCGGCGCGCTACGACAGCCCGCGCGGGCCGAACGAGCTGCGGCTGCCCGCGATCGTGGCACCCGGCGGCACCGTGGTGCATTTCGTGCCCGGGGCAGCGGGTGATGTGGGTGGGCTGCAGGCCGACTTCGTGCCCGAAGTGTCAGCGGCATCGCGCCCCGATGCCCCCGCGGCTTGCGGGCTGCAGGCCATCGACCATATCGCCATGGGTCTGGCCAATGACCAGTTCGACACCTGGATGCTGTTTTGCCGCGCCGTGCTTGGCCTGCAGCCGGGCGAGAGCCTGGAACTGGCCGATCCGTTCGGCCTGATCCGCAGTTGCGGCCTGGCCAATGCCGAGCGCAGCGTGCGCGTGGTGCTCAACGTGTCGCTGAGCCAGCGCACGCGCACAGCGCGCCAGGTGACGGCCAGCGGCCGTGCGGGCGGCAGCGTGCACCATATCGCGCTGCGCTGCGACGACATCTTCGCCACGATGACCCGGCTGCACGCCAATGGCGTGCGCTTCGTGCCGATCTCCGGCAACTATTACGACGACTTGCTGGCGCGCCTGGATCTGGACGAACCGCTGGTGCGGCGCATGCAGGCGCTGGACATCCTGTACGACCGCTCGGCAACCGGCGAGTACTTCCACGCCTACACCGAAGCGTTCGCCGACCGCTTCTTCTTCGAAATCGTGCAGCGCAACGACTACGACGGCTACGGCGCCGTCAACGCGCCAGCGCGCATGGCGTCGCAGGAGCAGGGCGCCCGGCGCTGAAGCGATGACATGAAGCTGTCGCTTCCCCGGCGGAGTGGACAATTCGTAATGATTTCGGCCTTCAGCCTTTACGCCGCCTGCACTTATAGCTATTGAAAAGATAGTAATGCAGGTGACAGGAAGCGCCTGCGTTCAGGTGCGGACGCATTCGGTTTATCCTTGCATCCCATGAAGCTCTACAACTATTTCCGCTCCTCTGCCTCGTTCCGCGTGCGCATTGCGCTGCAGCTCAAGGGGCTGGCGTACGAGTACATTCCCGTGCACATCGCCAAGGGCGAGCACAAGCAGCCCGGCTATGCCGCGATATCGCCCGAGCTGCTGGTGCCCACGCTGGAGATTGACGGCCAGCGCCTGGGCCAGTCGATGGCGATCATCGAGTACCTGGACGAAACCCACCCCGAGCCAGCCCTGTTGCCCAAGGACGCGCTGGGCCGGGCCCGGGTGCGCGCGCTGGCGCAAACCGTGGCCTGCGAAATCCACCCGCTGAACAACCTGCGCGTGCTCAAGTACCTGGTCAAAGACATGGGCGTGAGCGACGACGCCAAGAATACCTGGTACCAGCACTGGGTGCGCACCGGGCTGGAGGCCTTCGAGCGCGAACTGGCGCTGCTGCCCGTGTCCACCTACTGCTATGGCGACACGCCGACGCTGGCCGACTGCTGCCTGGTGCCGCAGATCTTCAATGGCCAGCGCTTCAAGGTGAACTTTGACGGCCTGCCGCGTACCATGGCCGCGTTCGACGCCTGCATGAAGCTCGACGCCTTCCAGAAGGCGCAGCCGTCCGCCTGCCCTGACAACGAACCCTGAGCCGTTCGCGCATGCAGCACGACTGGCTGATGCCTGACTGGCCCGCGCCGGCCACAGTGCGGGCGCTGTGCACCACGCGCAGCGGCGGCGTGAGCATCGGTCCCTACGAGAGCCTGAACCTGGGCGACCATGTGGGCGATGCCCCGGCGGCCGTGCAGGCCAATCGCCGGGTGCTGCAGCAGGCGATTCGGGTGCGACCAGTTTTCCTGCAGCAGGTGCATGGCCGGCAGGTGGTGACGCTTGACGCGCAAACGCCAGATGGCACGCCGGCCGATGGCTGCATCACCCAGAGTACCGGCGTAGCCTGCACCATCATGGTCGCGGACTGCCTGCCTGTGCTGCTCACCAACCGCCAAGGCAGTGCGGTGGCCGCCGCGCACGCGGGCTGGCGCGGGTTGGCGGGCGAGGGCGGGCGCGGCGTGCTGGAATCAACTATTGAATCTTTTCGGGCTCTAGCCCATACCGATACTGGGGATGGTGCTGCAGAAATCATAGCGTGGCTGGGCCCGTGCATTGGCCCCGAGCAGTTCGAAGTGGGGCCGGAGGTCAAGGCCGCTTTCGAGGCGCACGACCCCCAGGCGGCCGCTTGCTTCAGGCCGCGCGCCGGCGGCAAATGGCTGGCCGATCTGGCGGGGCTGGCACGCCGGCGTTTGCAGGCGCTGGGCATTGCCAGCATCCATGGCAACGACGGTAGCGTGCCGTGGTGCACCGTGAGCAATCCCTCAAGGTTCTTCTCGCACCGGCGCGACGCCGTCGCCCTCGGCAGCAGCGGGCGCCTGGCTGCCTGCGTCTGGCTCGCCTGAGGCCGCATGGGTCCGCTCGGCCTCCGCCTCGCGTGCCTTGATGGCGCGCCGCCGCGCGGGCGAGCCCATCAGGTACACCAGCAATGTCATCGGAGCCAATCCATAGAACACAAAAGTGACGATGCCACCCAGAATGGTGCCGGTGCTGCTGCTGGCTTCGGCCACCGCCATCATCAGGGTCACGTATATCCAGCCAATGACAATGAGATACATTTAAAAGCGCGCGTAGAGTGTTAAATTAAAGTTTATAAACGACGGCACCACGAGGAGACGGCATGAATCAGAATTCCCCGGAGTTCTGGGCCCAGGCGGCCCAGCAACTTCAGCAAACCTTCAGCGACAACTGGAACAAGACGATGCAGTCTTTTCCGGGCGTGGACCTGGGTTCCGCTGGCGCGATGACCTCCGCGCCGCCTGTGACGCTGTCGCCGGCCAGGCTGCAGGAACTCCAGCAGCAGTACATCACGGAGGCGACGCAGTTGTGGAACGAGAGCGTGCAGGCCGTCCCGACGAGCAACGACAAGCGTTTCAAGGCGGACGCGTGGAGCCACAACCCCGTGTCGGCCTTCTCTGCCTCCACTTACCTGCTGAACGCCCGCACGCTGATGGCTATGGCAGAGTCCGTCGAGGGCGACGAAAAGGCCAAGGCGCGCATCCGCTTTGCGGTCGAGCAATGGATGGCCGCCTCGGCCCCGAGCAACTTCCTGGCGTTCAATGCCGACGCGCAGCAAAAGGCCATCGAGACCAAGGGCGAGAGCATTGCCGCCGGACTTGCCAACCTGCTGCAGGACATGCGTCGGGGCCATGTGTCCATGACGGACGAGAGCGTTTTCGAGGTGGGCAAGAACGTCGCTACCACCGAAGGCGCCGTGGTGTTCGAGAACGAGCTGTTCCAGCTGATCGAGTACAAGCCGCTCACGGCCAAGGTGTACGAGCGCCCGTTCCTGTTGGTGCCGCCCTGCATCAACAAATTCTACATTCTTGACCTGCAGCCCGAGAACTCGCTGATCCGCTACGCGGTGGCGCAGGGCCATCGCACCTTCGTGGTGAGCTGGCGCAACCCGGACGCGTCGCTCGGGAACAAGACCTGGGATGATTACATCGAAGACGCTGCTATCAAGGCGATAGCAGTCACGCAAGAGATCACGGGAGCCAAGAGCATTAATGCCTTGGGCTTTTGCGTCGGCGGCACGATTCTGTCCACCGCGCTGGCGGTGCTGGCGGCACGCGGCGAGAAGCCGGTGGCCAGTTTTACCCTGCTCACCACCTTGCTGGATTTCAGCGATACCGGCATCCTCGACATTTTCATCGACGAGGGCATGGTCAAGTACCGCGAAATGGAGATGGGCAAGGGCGGCCTGCTCAAGGGGCAGGACCTGGCCTCGACCTTCAGCGCGCTGCGCCCGAACGACCTGGTCTGGAACTACGTGGTGGGCAACTACCTCAAGGGCGAGACCCCGCCGGCGTTCGACCTGCTCTACTGGAACGGCGACTCGACCAACCTGCCGGGCCCGTTTTACGCCTGGTATCTGCGCAACACCTACCTCGAGAACAACCTGATCAAGCCGGGCAAGGCCGTGGTGTGCGGCGAGGCCGTGGACCTGCGCAAGGTCGATTTGCCGGTGTATATCTACGGCTCGCGCGAAGATCACATCGTGCCGATTGGTGGCGCGTACGCGTCCACGCAATGGCTGCCGGGCAAGAAGCGGTTTGTGATGGGCGCGTCCGGCCACATCGCGGGGGTGATCAATCCACCGGCCAAAAACAAGCGCAGCCACTGGATTGCCAACCACGATAAATTCCCGGCCACGGCGCAGGAGTGGATCGACAGCGCCATTGAATACCCCGGCAGCTGGTGGTCCGACTGGTCCGACTGGCTCGCGGGTCACGCGGGCAAACAGATTGCCGCCCCCAAAGCCTACGGCAAGGGCAAATACAAAGTCATCGAAGCGGCTCCGGGCCGCTACGTCAAGGCAAAAGCTTAATCACTGGAGGTCAAAATGGAAGATATCGTTATCGTTGCAGCCGCGCGCACCGCCGTCGGCAAATTCGGCGGAGCCCTCGCCAAAACCCCGGCCACCGAACTCGGTGCGGCCGTCATCAAGGAAGTGCTCGCGCGCAGCGGCCTCGCGGCCGACCAGATTGGCGAAGTCATCATGGGCCAGGTGCTGGCGGCAGGTTCGGGCCAGAACCCGGCGCGCCAGGCCGTCATCAAGAGCGGGCTGAACCAGGCTACGCCCGGCCTGACCATCAACGCGGTGTGCGGCTCCGGCCTCAAGGCCGTCATGCTGGCGGCGCAGGCGGTGGCGTGGGGCGACAGCGAGATCGTGATCGCCGGCGGGCAAGAGAACATGAGCGCCTCGCCGCACGTGCTGCTCGGTTCGCGCGACGGCCAGCGCATGGGCGACTGGAAAATGATCGACTCCATGATCGTCGACGGTTTGTGGGATGTGTACAACCAGTACCACATGGGCATCACGGCCGAGAATGTGGCCAAGAAATACGGCATCAGCCGCGAGGCGCAGGATGCGCTGGCGCTGGCCAGCCAGCAAAAGGCGGCGGCCGCGCAGGACGCCGGCAAGTTCAAGGACGAAATCGTGCCGTTCAGCATTGCGCAGAAAAAGGGCGATGCCATCGTTTTTGCGGCGGACGAATTCATCAACCGCAAATCGACCGCCGAGGGCCTGGCGGGCCTGCGCCCCGCGTTCGACAAGGCTGGGGCGTTACTGCGGGCAATGCCTCGGGCATCAACGACGGCGCGGCCGCGGTGGTGGTCATGACGGCCAAAAAGGCGGCGGCGCTGGGGCTCAAGCCCCTGGGCCGCATTGCCAGCTTTGGCACCAGCGGGCTCGATCCCGCTTACATGGGCATGGGCCCGGTGCCTGCGTCCACCAAGGCCCTGCAGCGCGCCGGCTGGAAGGCGGCCGATCTCGACTTGCTGGAAATCAACGAAGCCTTCGCTGCGCAGGCCTGCGCCGTGAACAAGGAAATGGGCTGGGACACCTCCAAGGTCAACGTCAATGGCGGCGCGATTGCCATTGGCCACCCGATTGGCGCGTCCGGCTGCCGTATTCTGGTGACGCTACTGCACGAGATGCAAAGGCGCGATGCCAAAAAAGGCATCGCATCGCTGTGTATTGGCGGCGGCATGGGGGTTGCCCTAACTATCGAGCGCTGATTTTGTAGCCGACAATGACTGTGGGTCTGAAATATCAACACTTTCAGCTCATAGTCCCCGTGCAATGGTCGTAACGTGCTATTTAAATTATAGCTAACAGGATGAAAAAGGAGCAAATCATGAGCAAAAAAGTAGCATACGTCACAGGTGGTATGGGCGGCATCGGAACCGCCATTTGCCAGCGTTTGCACAAGGAAGGCTTCACGGTCATCGCAGGCTGCGGCCCGACCCGTGATCACGCCAAATGGCTGGGCGAGCAAAAGGCGCTGGGCTTCAACTTCCACGCCTCGGTCGGCAACGTGGGCGATTGGGATTCAACCGTGGAGGCGTTTGAAAAAGTCAAGGCAGAACACGGTCCGGTGGCGGTACTGGTGAACAACGCCGGCATTACGCGCGACGGGCAATTCCGCAAGATGAGCAAGGCCGACTGGGATGCCGTGATCTCGACCAACCTGAACAGCATGTTCAACGTGACCAAGCAGGTCATTGACGGCATGATCGAGGCCAACTGGGGGCGCGTCGTCAACATCAGCTCGGTCAATGGTCAGAAGGGCCAGTTCGGCCAGGTCAACTACTCCACCGCCAAGGCGGGCCTGCACGGTTTCACCATGGCGCTGGCGCAGGAAGTCGCGGGCAAGGGCGTGACGGTCAACACCGTGAGCCCCGGCTACATCGGCACCGACATGGTCAAGGCCATCCGCCAGGAGGTGCTCGACAAGATTATCGCGACCGTCCCCGTCAAGCGGCTGGGCAGCCCGGAAGAAATCGCCTCCATCATCGCGTGGATCGCGTCAGATGAAGGCGGCTACGCCACTGGCGCGGATTTCTCGGTCAACGGCGGTTTGCACATGGGCTGAGCGCCTTGGTGCCGTCTTTCGAAAACCCGCTTCGGCGGGTTTTTTATTGTGTTTTGCCGACCTGAAAAACCATCGTTCTCACTATTGCAATCGACCCGCACAGGGCATAGAGTCAGTACCGGATCACCGGCATCACAGACAGACAGCCGTTCAACCCTCAAAAGGTCTGCCACATGAGCGATACACCCGTTGCGGCAAAACGCCCGCTGTACAAATCCCTTTATTTGCAGGTGCTGGTGGCTGTTGTCATCGGCGTCCTCCTGGGCTACTTCTATCCGCAGTTTGCCGCGCAGATGAAGCCGCTCGGAGACGGCTTTATCAAGCTGATCAAAATGATCATCGCGCCCATCATCTTCTGCACCGTGGTGGTGGGTATTGCGGGCATGGAAGACATGAAGAAAGTCGGCAAGACCGGCGGCCTGGCCCTGCTGTATTTCGAGGTGATGAGCACCATTGCGCTGATCGTCGGCCTGGTCACGGTCAATCTGCTGCAGCCAGGGGCGGGCATGAATGTAGACGCCTCCACCATCGACATCAAAAGCATCGCCGCGTACACGGCGCCGGGCAAGATGGAGGGCACGGTCGATTTTCTGCTCAACGTGATCCCGAACACCGTGGTCGACGCGTTTGCCAAGGGTGAAATCTTGCAGGTGCTGCTGTTTGCCATGATGTTCGGTTTTGCGCTGCACAAGTTTGGCGGGCGCGGCACGCTGGTGTTCGACATTATCGAAAAAACCTCGCACGTGCTGTTCTCCATCGTCGGCATCATCATGAAGGTGGCCCCGTTGGGCGCCTTCGGTGCAATGGCTTTCACGATCGGCAAATACGGCATCGGCTCGCTGTTTTCGCTGGGCAAGCTGATGGCCACGTTCTACCTGACCTGTCTGATTTTTGTCTTTGTGGTGCTCGGTATCGTCGCGCGCCTGAACGGCTTCAGCATCTGGAAGTTCGTCAAGTACATCAAGGAAGAGCTGCTGATCGTGCTGGGCACCTCGTCGTCCGAGTCGGTGCTGCCGCGCATGATGGAAAAAATGGAGAACCTGGGCGCCAACAAGACAACGGTCGGCCTGGTGATCCCGACCGGCTATTCGTTCAATCTGGACGGCACATCCATCTACCTGACCATGGCCGCCGTTTTCATTGCGCAGGCCACCAACACCCACATGACGCTGATGCAGGAAATCACCTTGCTGACGGTGCTAATGCTCACCTCCAAGGGCGCTGCCGGCGTCACCGGCAGCGGCTTCATCGTGCTGGCGGCCACGCTGTCCGCCGTGGGCCACGTGCCGGTGGCCGGCCTGGCGCTGATTCTGGGCATCGATCGCTTCATGTCGGAGGCACGCGCACTGACCAATCTGGTGGGCAATGGCGTGGCCACGATTGTGGTGGCCAAGTGGACGGGCGAACTCGATACGCAGCGGCTGACCGCAGGACTCAACAACGAGACCTGGGTTGAAGCGGAGATGCCCGAAGCCCTGATGGACAGCAAGGTCGAGCACATGGCGGCGACAGGCCGGTAGCCTGGCGCCGGCGCGAGGCGAGCGAGGCTGCGCGCTTACTTTTTGGCCCGGAGCACGGCGGCGCGTACCAGTGGCAGCCGGTCGTTGCCAAAATACATGTCATCGCCGACAAAAATGGTGGGCGAGCCAAAGCCGCCGCGCTGGATCAACTTATCGGTATTGGCCTTGAGTTGTTCCTTCACCGCAGGCTGCGCAATGCCGGCAAAAAAATCGTCGGCCTTCACACCTACCTGTGCGCAAATTTGCGTCAGCACGGCGTCTT
This sequence comes from Rhodoferax sp., assembly GCA_031291295.1. Classification (GTDB taxonomy): domain Bacteria; phylum Pseudomonadota; class Gammaproteobacteria; order Burkholderiales; family Burkholderiaceae_C; genus Rhodoferax_A. Next base: position 186,085 of record JARLJI010000116.1, read on the forward strand.
GAGAGATGTCCTGATCGCGCTGCCAGTAGGCTTCAAACACGGCTGTGGCGAACGGGACCAGCTTGTCCTGCGGTGCGAGCCAGAGGCAGCCACGCATGGCTTTCACGCTGTTGACCGGAAACACCGTGGGCGGCATCATGATCGTCAAGCCGGCTGCGCGCGCCCAGTCCTGCAGGTCCTTGAGCATGTAGTCGCGCTTGGACGGCACCGGGTTGTCGCGCTGGGCGTAGACGCTCGGGTTGACGCTGTTGAATACACCTCCGACGAGGATCGGCCGCCAGCGGATGGAAACCTCCAGTTCCCGGGCGAGCGGCTGGATGTTGTGGAACGCGAGGTACGTCCAGGGGCTGGAGCAGTCAAAGAAAAAGTCGATCATGAGCGAGTTTCCGGGTGGGTTTGCCAGGGTTTCAAACGAGCTTGTGCGCGCCATCGCGCACGCTTTGCGCGGTCTGCCCGAACAGCGCCTTGCGCGCTTCCTCGGTCAAGGCCGGCGCCCGCAAGTCCTTGCCCAGATCGAGGCCGCGCTTGACGGCCGGACGCTGGAACAGCGCGTCGTACCAACGCTGGATATTCGGAAAATCTTCCAGCGCGACTTGCTGCGCCTTGTGCGTGCGCACCCACGGAAAGATCGCCATGTCGGCAATCGAGTAGGCCGCACCCGCCACAAAGGCGCCCGTGCGTGCCAGCTGCGCGTCGAGCACGCCGTACAGGCGGTTCACCTCGTTGCCGTAGCGCTCGATCGCATAGGGGATTTTCTCGGGCGCGTACATCAGGAAATGGCCGTTTTGCCCGGCCATCGGGCCCAGGCCCCCCATTTGCCACATGAGCCACTGCATAACTTCAAAGCGACCGCGCAGGTCGGCGGGCAGGTAGCGGCCCGTCTTTTCGGCCAGGTAGATCAGGATGGCGCCGCTCTCGAACACCGCCACCGGCGCGCCGCCACCCGCAGGTACATGGTCCACGATGGCCGGCATGCGGTTGTTCGGGCTGATGCTCAGAAACTCCGGCGTGAACTGTTCGCCCTTGCCGATGTTGACCGGGACCAGCCGGTAGGGCAGCGCGCATTCCTCCAGCATGATGGAAATTTTCCAGCCATTCGGGGTGGGCCAATAGTGCAGGTCGATCATCCAGGTTCCTCAGGGTGCATCTTGCAGCGTGAGCGACGGCGCCGTCATCACGCGCATGGTGCTCTGCAAACCATCCAGAAGGTGGTTGGCGAAGTAGCTGCTTTGGGTGTCGGGCTCCAGCGCCGCCAGCGCCAGGCTGCCCAGCGGCTGATTGACCGGAACGTAGTAGCTGCCGCGCGGTGCATCGACCACCCCGCGCACCAGGTCAACGACGACTTTGGTGACCGGTGGACTGTCGGCAATGGTGCCGCGCACGTCCTGTCGTGCGCCGGTGGACCGGGCCGTTTCCTGATAGCTCTCGCCCAGGACGGAGCCGGGTTCGGTGATCTGCATGACTGGAACGCCCAGCAAGCGCAAGCGGTCCACCGCCACGGTCGACGCGGCTGACAGCAGGTAGCCGCAGGGTCGCATGCGGCTTTTCAGGGCGCGCAATTGCAGGGCCGAGTTCCAGTCGACCGTGATCGTGCGATCCAGCCCGGTCTGGGGGTCGAGCATGACCAGGTCGTGCCGTGTGGGCGTGGGTGCCGCCTCGATCACCGCCTCTTCATTGCAGGCCTTGGCGCTGACCTCGCGTTCCACATACGAGCGCAGTTGCAACAGGTCGTTGGCACGACGCGCCGTGCTGTTCAGCACGCTGGTGATGGCGGTCACGTCGGTGTGCACCCGGCGCTGGATGTGCAGCCGGCCGATGCCGACGCCGCGGGTTTCGATCAGCAGGCTGACGGCGTTTTCCAGTCCCCCGACATTACGCTCCGTGTCCGGCTGGGTGCCGCCCATCGAAACGAGCTTGTCGTCCGGATTGGTGGAGGTGGTGTAGTACCACTCGCTGCTGAGCGACTGTTCCTTGAGCGCCGCCACGATGGGTTCGCGGAACCACTCCTCGGACGCCTTGGTCACGAACTCGGGCAGATTGGCCGTGGTCGCGTATTGCAGCAGGGCGTCGAAGCGCTGGATGGCGCCGAACTTTTGCAGATAGCGGCCCGCCACGGTGTACTCGTGTGCGTCGACGATCACCATGGGGCGGTAGTCGCGCGCGAGTTTGGCCAGTGCGCGTGCCTCCGGGGTCTTCAGCAGCAGGTGGTCGCGGTTCATGTCGATCCCGTTCGCCGTCACGCGCTGGTTCGCTGCGGCGCCATCCGGGTTGGCGCGCGGCACGATGATCACGTTGATATGGTCCAGCAGCGGCTGCAGCAGGCCCTGCACCAGCTCGCGCGCGACGACGAGCAGCGCTTCACTGCCAGCGGGCTCGTTGCCATGCTGCTGGCCGATGAGCAGCACCGTGGGGCGCGCGGCTGCCAGCACGGTGGCGGCATCGGTGCTCGAGGCCTGGGTCACGATCAATGCCTCGAGCGGCTCGCCGCGCTGCGACGACCCCAGCGATAACACGGCCGCTTTCGGGCCTGCGGCCCGGGCCGACTGCTCTGCGAGGTCGCGCAGCCAGGTCCGGATCTCCACGTTCGAGGTGAAACTGGTGCGTCCGGGGGCCAGCCCTGGCGTGCTGTAGACAATGGCAGGGTCCGGAAAGCGCGCCGCCACGGCCGGGCCATAGGGCGCCACAGCAGCGCCAGACGGTGCCGTCGCAATGGGCGTGACCTGGACCGGGAGCGGTGTTGCCGAAGGCGTGGATCTGGATGCCGCCGCGGCCCCTATGGGCCCCGCGGCCGCAGGCTGGGTCGCGTCCGGCCATCGGGGCAGCGGAACGGAGGTGCACGCCGCCAGCAGCAGCGCTGCCGCCGCCATCCACCACGGGCGCCGCCGCAGCGCGCGGGGGCTTTCGGCGGGGCTCATCTTCGGTGCCGTCAGTCGTGTCATCGTCCAGGTCCCTTTGGCCATCGCCTCGCGTTTGTCAATTGTCGGGCCGTGCGCCGTGCGACAGCACCGCCGTGTCGCAGGATATTACCCGCCCCGGCGCTGGCATCCGGCCGCTGGGATAATCCAGGCCATGCCGACTTTGCCGATGCCCGTTGCCTTGCCGCCTTCAACGCTGTCCGTGGCGCCCATGATGGCGTGGACGGACAGGCATTGCCGCTATTTCCACCGCCTTCTCTCCAGCCAGACCCTGTTGTACACCGAGATGGTCACCACCGGTGCACTGGTGCACGGCGATGTGGCACGGCATCTTCAGCATGACGCGGGCGAACATCCCGTGGCACTGCAGCTGGGCGGCAGCGAGCCTTCGGACCTGGCGCACAGTGCCCGCCTGGGTGAGCAATGGGGCTACGACGAAATCAATCTGAATTGCGGCTGCCCGTCGGAACGGGTCCAGCGTGGCGCGTTTGGCGCCTGCCTCATGGCCGAGCCGCAGCTGGTGGCGGATTGCGTGAAGGCCATGCTGGATGCGGTGTCCGTGCCGGTCACGGTGAAGCACCGCATTGGTGTCGACCGGACCGAGAGCTACGAGTTTGTCCGCGACTTTGTGGGGACGGTCAGCGAGGCGGGTTGCCGCACCTTCATCGTCCACGCTCGCAACGCCTGGCTGAAAGGCCTGTCACCCAAGGAGAACCGCGAATTGCCGCCGCTGCGCTACGAGCTGGTGCATCGCCTGAAGCGCGAGTTCCCGGCGCTCACTATCTGCATCAACGGCGGCATCACCGACAGCGAGCAGGTGGCGCAGCAGCTGCAGGCACTGGATGGCGTGATGATTGGGCGCGAGGCCTATCACAACCCCTGGTGGCTGGCGCAATGGGACGAGCAGTTTTTCCATCGTCCGGCGCGCGCAGCGCTCACCCGTGAGACGGTTGAGGAGCAGATGACCGACTACATGGCGCGCGAGGCGAAGTTGCATGGCACGCCATGGAGCGCCATCGCACGCCATATGTTGGGCCTGCGTCACGGCCTGCCGGGGTCGAGGCACTGGCGGCAAGTGTGGAGCGATCATCGGCTCAAGGCGTTGCCTGCGCGCGACGTGATGGCGCTGGCGCATGAGATGGAGCAAAACAGCCCGCCCGAGTGCGCCACAGCTTGATCTCCAGCCCGTCACCCCCAAAGACAATGCCAGAAAGAGTGTGTTTTTAGAACTTTTTTCACATTTGATGGTCTATTCAATATTCGCACGTGGGTATACATTGAGAGGTGTGCGGTAGGACAGAGTGGACCGTCACCACTGCAGTGATGGTGCCATTCGACCGCCGCTTGTGAAGGAGGTCTTATGGATGTCGTCCGCAACTTTCTGGCACGTTACGAGCAGTCTCGCGAGGAGGAACTGTCGCTCGAAGACTATCTTGACTTGTGCAAGAAAAATCCCCTTGTCTACGCCACCTCGGCCGAGCGCATTCTGGCGGCCATCGGCGAGCCCGAGATGTTCGATACCCGCCATGACCAGCGGCTGTCGCGTATCTTCGGCAACAAGGTCGTCAAGATTTACCCGGCCTTTCGGGACTTCTATGGGCTGGAAGACCCGATCGAGCAGGTTGTCTCTTACTTCCGCCATGGTGCCCAGGGGCTGGAAGAAAAGAAGCAGATCCTGTATCTGCTGGGGCCGGTCGGCGGCGGCAAGTCGTCGATTGCGGAGCGGCTCAAACAGCTGATGGAGCAGGTGCCGTTCTACGCGCTCAAGGGCTCCCCCGTGAACGAATCTCCGCTCGGCCTGTTCAGCAATACCGAAGACGCGCCGGTGCTGGAATCCCAGTACGGCATCGCACCGCGCTACCTGCAGCGCGTCATGTCGCCCTGGGCCGTCAAGCGCCTGGAGGAATACGGCGGCGACATCCGCAAGTTCCGCGTGGTCAAGCGTTTCCCGTCGATTCTCAAGCAGTGCGCCATCGCCAAGACCGAACCGGGCGATGAAAACAACCAGGACATCTCGTCGTTGGTCGGCAAGATTGACATCCGCAAGCTGGAAACCTTTGCCCAGGATGACCCGGATGCCTACAGCTACTCCGGCGGGCTGTGCCTGGCCAACCAGGGTCTGCTGGAGTTCGTCGAAATGTTCAAGGCGCCGATCAAGGTGCTGCACCCGCTGCTGACCGCGACGCAGGAGGGCAACTTCAAGGGCACGGAAGGCTTTGGGGCGATTCCGTTCGACGGCATCGTGATGGCGCACTCCAACGAGAGCGAGTGGAAGGCCTTCAAGAACAACAAGAACAACGAAGCCTTTCTGGACCGGATCTACATCGTCAAGGTGCCGTACTGCCTGCGGGTCTCCGATGAGGTCAAGATCTACGAAAAGCTAATCCGCAACTCGTCGCTGTCGCACGCCGTCTGCGCGCCCGGCACCTTGAAGATGATGGCGCAGTTCGCCGTGTTGACCCGACTGAAAGAGCCCGAAAATTCGAGCATCTTCAGCAAGCTCATGGTCTACGACGGCGAGAACCTGAAGGACACCGATCCGAAAGCCAAGAGCTACCAGGAATACCGCGACTACGCCGGTGTGGATGAAGGCATGAGCGGTGTCTCGACCCGCTTCGCGTTCAAGATCGTGTCCAAGGTGTTCAACTTCGACTCGACCGAAATCGCGGCCAACCCCGTGCACCTGTTGTATGTGCTGGAGCAGCAGATCGAGCGCGAGCAGTTTCCGCCGGAAACCGAGCAGAAGTACCTGGCCTTCATCAAGGAACAGCTGGCAGTGCGCTATGCCGAATTCATCGGCAAGGAGATACAAACGGCGTATCTGGAGTCCTATTCCGAATACGGCCAGAACATCTTCGATCGCTACGTGACGTATGCGGACTTCTGGATTCAGGACCAGGAATTCCGCGATACCGACACCGGTGAGTTGTTCGACCGGGCGGCGCTGAACGCCGAGCTCGAGAAGATCGAAAAGCCGGCGGGCATCAGCAACCCGAAGGACTTCCGCAACGAGATCGTCAACTTCGTGCTGCGCGCGCGCGCCAGCAACGCCGGCAAGAACCCGGTCTGGACGAGTTACGAGAAGCTGCGCAGCGTGATCGAGAAGAAGATGTTCTCGAACACCGAAGACCTCCTGCCGGTGATCTCGTTCAACGCCAAGGCGAGCGCGGACGAGCAGCAAAAGCACGAGGACTTCGTCAACCGCATGGTGGCCAAGGGCTACACCCCGCGGCAGGTGCGCCTGCTGTGCGACTGGTACCTGCGGGTGCGCAAGAGCTCGTGAGGCCGACCCGAGGCCACCATGCTCTACCAAATCATCGATAGGCGCCTGTCGGGCAAGAACAAGTCGATCGGCAATCGCGAGCGTTTTCTGCATCGCTACCGCGGGCAGATCCGGGAGGCGGTGCGCCGCGCTGTGAGCGGGCGCAGCATCCGCGATATCGAGCAGGGCGAAGACATCGCGCTGCCGCGGCACGACGTGTCCGAACCCGTGTTCGGACACGGCCCGGGTGGCACGCGCGAGAGCGTGCATCCCGGCAACCGCGAATACGTGCGCGGTGACCATATCGAGCGGCCTGCGGGTGGCGGTGCGGGCGGTGCCGGCAGCGGGGCAAGCCCGGATGGCACGGGCGAGGACGATTTCGTGTTCCGCATCACGCGCGAAGAGTTCATGCAATACTTTTTCGACGACCTCGCGCTGCCGCATCTGGTGCGCACGCAGTTGTTGCCCGATGCGCCGGAATGGCAGTCGCGGCGCGCCGGTTTCATCTCGGAGGGCACGCCGACCAATCTGCACGTGGTGCGCTCGATGCGCATGGCACTCGGTCGCCGGATTGCCATGGGAGGCGATGTGCGCCGTCGCCTGCGCGAGCTGGAGGAGCGACTGGCGACGGCGTTGCGCCACGCGCAAACACCCCATACCGAAATTCTGGCCCTGAAAGCGCAAATCGAAGCGCTGCGGCGCAGGCTTGGCCAGATTCCGTTTCTCGACCCGTTCGACCTGCGTTATCGCAACCGGGTCAAGGTGCCGCTGCCCACCGCCAAAGCGGCGATGTTCTGCCTGATGGATGTTTCGGGCTCGATGGACGAGGCACGCAAGGACATTGCCAAGCGCTTCTTCATTCTGCTATACCTGTTCCTGACGCGGCATTACGAGCGCACCGACGTGATTTTCATCCGCCACCATACGCAGGCCTCGGAGGTCTCCGAAGAGGAGTTCTTCCGGTCCACCGAGAGTGGCGGGACCGTGGTGTCCAGTGCCCTGATGCTGATGCACGAGATCATCCGGGCGCGTTACCCGTCGAACCAGTGGAATATCTATGGCGCGCAGGCCTCGGACGGTGACAACTGGCACCAGGACTCGGCGAAATGCCGAGAACTTCTGAGCGACAAACTGCTGCCGCTGACCCGTTATTTCGCCTACGTCCAGGTGGCCGATGAGGACCAGAACCTGTGGCAGGAATACAGCCTGGTGCAGGAAGCGCACCCCAACTTCGCCATGCAGAAGATCTCCGGGCCGTCCGAGATCTATCCGGTGTTTCGCGAACTGTTCAAGAAAACGACCACGCCATGACCGTGCTTACCTCCCAGGTACCACCGCCAGATATGCCAGCCGGGCCGCCCACTACGCCGCATTCCGCGGGCCGGCGCACACCGTTGCCGTGCCCGTCCGACTGGTCGTTCGAGCTGATCGAGATGTATCACGCCGAGATTGCGCGCATGGCCCGGCGCTTCGGGCTGGACACCTACCCGCTGCAGCTGGAGGTCATCTCCGCCGAGCAGATGATCGACGCCTACGCCTCGGTTGGCATGCCGGTGAATTACCGGCACTGGTCGTATGGCAAGCAGTTCATCGCCACCGAAAAAAGCTACCGGCGCGGCCAGATGGGGCTGGCCTATGAGATCGTCATCAACTCGGACCCTTGCATTGCCTACCTGATGGAGGAGAACACGATGCCGATGCAGGCGCTGGTGATGGCGCACGCCTGCTATGGCCACAACTCCTTCTTCAAGGGCAACTACCTGTTCCGCATGTGGACCGACGCCACCTCGATCATCGACTACTTGGTGTACGGGCGGGCCTACATCGCTGAATGCGAGGAGCGCTACGGGCTGGACGCGGTGGAGGAGCTGCTGGACTCCTGCCACGCCCTGATGAGCCACGGGGTGGACCGCTACCGGCGCTCGCAAAAGCGCTCGCTGGCCGAGGAGGAGGCGCTGCGCAAGGACCGCGAAGCCTACCTGCAGCAGCAGGTCAACGACCTGTGGCGCACCCTGCCCAAGGCGGCCGACAAACAGGTCGAAAAAAAGAGCCGGCGCTTTCCGGCCGAGCCGCAGGAAAACATCCTGTACTTCATCGAAAAAAACGCACCGCTGCTCGAGCCCTGGCAGCGCGAGGTGGTTCGCATCGTGCGCAAGATCGCGCAGTATTTCTACCCGCAGCGGCAGACCCAGATCATGAACGAGGGCTGGGCCACCTTCTGGCACTACACGCTGCTCAACGCCATGTACGACGAGGGCCAGCTGACCGACGGTTTCATGATCGAGGTGCTGCGTTCCCACACCAACGTGATCTACCAGCCGCCGGTCACACACCCGGGTTACAGCGGCATCAATCCTTATGCCCTGGGCTTTGCGATGTTCAGCGACCTGCGCCGCATCTGCGAAAACCCCACGGAGGAGGACCGCACCTGGTTCCCCGACATTGCCGGCTCCGACTGGCTGGTGACCCTCGACTACGCGATGCGCCACTTCAGGGACGAGAGCTTCATCGGCCAGTACCTGTCGCCCCATCTGATGCGCGAGATGCGGCTGTTTTCCATCGTCGATGACGCGTCGCAGAACGAACTCGAAGTCGCTGCCATCCACGACGAGCGCGGCTACCACCATGTGCGCGAGGCACTGGCGCGCCAGAACGACCTGAGCTACCGCGAACCCAACATCCAGGTCTGGAACGTTGATTTGCGCGGGGACCGCTCCCTGACCCTGCGCCACACGCGCCACAACGACCGCCCGCTCAACGAAGAGGCCCAGGAAGTCCTCAAGCACGTGGGTCGGCTGTGGGGATTTCGCGTGCGGCTGGAGAGCGTGGACAAGCACGGCAAGGTGATGCAGCAATGGGAGGTCACGCCAACCCTGCCGCCCGTGTCCTGACGGCTGCGCGGCACCTTTCCGGCGCCCGTGCCGGCTCAGACCATGTCTTCGATGATCAGCGGGCGGTATTTCTGCGCATAGGAAAAGGGCACGCTGCGCACCGTTTCCATGATCCGCGGGGTATCCTTTTCGGATGGCACGTGGATCATGACCGCGCAGTGCCCCTGCCGCGCGAATTTTTCGTATTCGCGCACCGTGTCGCTCTCGGACCCTGCCGAGGGCAGCGGGTTGGTGTCGTCGCGCACGGTCTTGCGGATCTGCCCGAGGATGACCTCGGGCGTGAGCAGCATGACTTCGCGGCCGCTGTAGCCGCTCGCGCGCAGATTGCGGTCGAGCGTTTCAGCATCCTCGAGTTTGGGCAGCATGACGAACAGGTAGCCGGTGGGGTAGAACACTCCGCGCATCGTCAGCATGCTCGATTCCAGTGAAAACGGCTTCATGGCATCTCCTTTCGGCTGCATTGAACGCTCTCAAATGCTACCCGTTTCATCTGGAACCTGCACCTGCGAAATTCAAAAATGTCAGGCCGCCGCTTCCAGCCCGTTTTTGAAATGCTCGTGCATGCGCTGCATGGCCGCCGCGCTGTCGCGGGCGACCAGCGCGGCCATGATGGCGCGGTGCTCGCGCAGGGACTCCTCGATCCGGCCGGACTTGAGCAGCGAGTTGTGCCGGTTCAGCTTCATGACCTTGCGCAGGTCGGCCACCATCTGGTCGCGCCAGCGGTTGTTGGCCACGGCCAGCAGTTGCATGTGAAAGCGCTCGTTGATGGCAAAGAACCGCACGCGGTCTTCGCTGCCGGGCACGGCGGCGGCCTCAAGTTCCTGGTGCAGGGCCTGCAGTTCGCGCAACTGCGCGTCGGTGGCCTCAGTCGCCACCACGCCGGCCGCGTCGGCTTCCAGCAGGCCAAGCAGGTGGTACACATCGGTCAGGTCGCGCTCGGACACCTCGGTCACGTAGGCGCCGCGCCGCACCTTCATGGTCACCAGACCCTCCGCGGCCAGCACCTTGAGCGCCTCGCGCAGCGGCGTGCGGCTGATGCCGTATTGCTCGGCCAGCTTGAGCTCGTCAATCCAGCTGCCGGGCTCCAGCTCGCGGCTGAAAATGCGCTGGCGCAGGAGTTCGGCCACTTCTTCGTAGAGTGCGCGTGGGGAAAGAGAGGCGGCTACCATGCGGCGAATTGTAGACTCAAACCAGTATTTTGCATAAATAATTATAAATGATGTAAACTCGCGATCAAACAAAAAACGACAATACAACGACCACTGAACGAGCCGCGCCATGAGTCCAAAGCCCCCTGAATTCAAACCTGCCAGTCTCGACGATTGGGCCAAAGCCGCCGCCAGGTCCGCTCCCGGCGGTGATGTGAGCGCCTTGAGCTGGCACACGCCGGACGGCATCAGCGTCAAGCCGCTGTACACCGCGCAGGACATCAAGGATTTGCCGTACACCGACACGCTGCCCGGCTTCGAGCCCTACATCCGTGGCCCGCAGGCCACCATGTACGCGGTGCGGCCTTGGACCATCCGCCAGTACGCGGGCTTTTCGACGGCCGAAGAATCGAATGCGTTCTACCGCAAGGCGCTGGCCGCCGGCGGGCAGGGCGTGTCGGTCGCGTTCGACCTGGCGACGCACCGCGGCTACGACTCGGATCATCCGCGCGTGACCGGCGACGTGGGCAAGGCCGGCGTGGCGATCGACAGCGTGGAGGACATGAAGATCCTGTTCGACCAGATCCCGCTGGACAAGGTATCGGTCTCCATGACCATGAACGGCGCCGTGTTGCCGGTGCTGGCCGGCTACGTGGTGGCGGCCGAAGAGCAGGGCGTGAGCCAGGACCAGTTGAGCGGCACCATCCAGAACGACATCCTCAAGGAGTTCATGGTCCGCAACACCTACATCTACCCGCCCGAGCCGTCGATGCGCATCATCGGCGACATCATCGAGTACACGGCGCAGAACATGCCGAAGTTCAACTCGATCAGCATCAGCGGCTATCACATGCAGGAAGCCGGCGCGAACCAGGCGCTGGAGCTGGCCTTCACGCTGGCCGACGGCAAGGAGTATGTGAAGACTGCCATCGCCAAGGGCATGGACGTCGACGGCTTTGCCGGGCGCCTGTCGTTCTTCTGGGCCATCGGCATGAACTTCTACCTGGAAGTGGCCAAGATGCGCGCCGCGCGCCTGCTGTGGTGCCGCATCATGAAGGAATTCAACGCGAAGAGCCCCAAGAGCCTGATGCTGCGCACGCACTGCCAGACCAGCGGCTGGTCGCTTACCGAGCAGGATCCCTACAACAACGTGGTGCGCACCACCATCGAGGCCATGGCGGCCGTGTTCGGCGGCACGCAAAGCCTGCACACCAACAGTTTTGATGAAGCCATCGCGCTGCCGACCGAGTTTTCGTCGCGCATCGCGCGCAACACCCAGCTCATCATCCAGGAAGAGACGCACATCACCAGCGTGGTGGACCCGTGGGCGGGCAGCTACATGATGGAAAAATTGACGCAGGACATGGCCGATGCGGCCTGGACTATCATTGAGGAAGTCGATGCCATGGGGGGCATGACGAAGGCCGTGGACAGTGGCTGGGCCAAGCTCAAGATCGAGGCCGCGGCGGCCGAGAAGCAGGCCCGCATCGATTCGGGCAAGGACGTGATCGTCGGCGTCAACAAATACAAACTCAAGACGGAAGACGCGATTGAGACCCGCGACATCGACAACGTGGCGGTGCGTGACGGGCAGATTACGCGATTAAAAAATGTCAAACAAAATCGCGATACGGCCCTTGTGCAGTCTGCACTGTCTGCTATCACTTCTGCGGCAGAGTCGGGCACCGGCAATCTGCTGGACCTGGCGATTCGCGCGATGCGCCTGCGCGCCACGGTGGGCGAGGTCAGCGATGCAATGGAGAAGGTTTACGGGCGCCACCGCGCCGATACGCAAAAGGTGACCGGTGTGTACGCAGCCGCTTATGACTCGGCCGAAGGCTGGGAAAACCTCAAGGCCGAGATCGATGCGTTTGCCGAGGCCCAGGGCCGGCGTCCGCGCGTGATGATTTCCAAACTGGGCCAGGACGGGCATGACCGCGGCGCCAAGGTTGTCGCCACCGCTTTTGCCGACCTCGGCTTCGATGTGGACATCGGCCCGCTGTTCCAGACGCCCGAAGAATGCGCGCGCCAGGCGATCGAGAACGACGTGCATGCGGTGGGCGTCTCCACGCTGGCCGCCGGCCACAAAACCCTGGTGCCGGCCATCATCGCCGAGCTCAAGAAACAGGGCGCCGACGACATCATCGTGTTCGTCGGAGGCGTGATTCCACGGCAGGACTACGAGATGCTGTACGAGGCGGGCGTCAAGGGCATCTATGGCCCGGGCACGCCCATTCCGGCCAGTGCCAAAGATGTGCTGGAGCAGATCAAGGCTGCATTGAAGTGAGCCAGAGTGCACTGGTGGACGCAGTGCTGTATGGCGGGGCCAGCGTACAGCGCCGCGCCATCGCCAAGGCCATCACCCTGCTGGAATCTACCCGCGGCGACCACCGCGCGCAGGCCGACGAATTGCTGACGGCGCTGCTGCCGCACACCGGCAAGGCGTTCCGTCTGGGCATCAGCGGCGTGCCGGGTGTCGGCAAATCCACCTTCATCGAAGTGCTCGGCCTGTACCTGATCGAACAAGGCCACCGCGTCGCCGTGCTCACCATCGATCCGTCGTCCACGGTGTCGGGTGGCTCCATCCTGGGTGACAAGACCCGCATGGAAAAGCTCTCGATGCATGAGTGCGCCTATATCCGCCCGAGCCCTTCCAGCGGCACGCTGGGCGGTGTGGCCGAGAAAACGCGCGAGGCCATGCTGGTGTGCGAGGCCGCGGGCTACGACGTGGTTATCGTCGAGACCGTGGGCGTCGGGCAAAGCGAGACGGCGGTGGCCAGCATGACCGACATGTTCGTGCTGATGCAACTGCCCAACGCCGGCGACGATTTGCAGGCCATCAAGAAGGGCGTGATGGAACTGGCCGACCTGGTAGTCATCAACAAGGCCGATCTGGATGCCGATGCCGCGCGTCGCGCGCAGGCGCAAATCATGTCGGCGATGCGCCTGTTTGGCTTGGTGAACCATGCGATGGGGCACTCCTCGGCTTCGAGTCCCGACAAGCTGTGGCATCCCCAGGTGATCCAGCTCAGCGCGCTGCACGGCAAGGGCGTGGCCGAGTTTTGGGTGGCGGTGACGCAGTACCGGGCGTTGCAGGGCGCGAACGGACAGCTGGCGGCGCGCCGGCAACATCAGGCGCTGTCATGGATGTGGGAGCGCATCGATGCGGGGCTGAAGCAGGCGTTCCGCCAGCATCCGCAGGTGCGCGAGCTGCTGCCCCAATTGACCCGCGAGGTGGCCGAAGGCCGGCTGGCCGCCTCCACTGCAGCACGAAATCTGCTCGAAGCCCATGACAGACGGGCGTAACCAGCTATTAATATTGAAGCAACGACGAAAACTGACCATGCAAAACATCCTCGAACAACTCGAAGCCAAGCGCGAACTCGCGCGCCTGGGCGGTGGACAAAAACGCATTGATTCGCAGCACAAGAAGGGCAAGCTCACGGCGCGCGAGCGGCTGGAACTGCTGCTTGACGAGGGCACGTTCGAGGAATGGGACATGTTCGTCGAGCACCGCTGCACCGACTTCGGCATGGAAAACAACAAGATTCCGGGCGACGGCGTGGTCACCGGCTACGGCATGATCAACGGCCGCCTGGTGTTCGTCTTCAGCCAGGACTTCACCGTGTTCGGCGGCGCGCTGTCCGAGGCCCATGCCGAAAAGATCTGCAAGGTGATGGACCAGGCCATGAAGGTCGGCGCGCCGGTGATCGGCCTGAACGACTCGGGCGGCGCGCGCATCCAGGAAGGCGTGGCCTCGCTCGGCGGCTACGCCGACGTGTTCCAGCGCAATGTGATGGCCAGCGGCGTGGTGCCGCAAATCAGCATGATCATGGGGCCCTGTGCGGGTGGCGCCGTGTACTCGCCGGCCATGACCGACTTCATTTTCATGGTCAAGGACAGCTCGTACATGTTCGTCACCGGCCCCGAGGTGGTCAAGACCGTGACGCACGAGGAAGTCACGGCCGAAGAGCTGGGGGGCGCGATCTCGCACACCACCAAGAGCGGGGTGGCCGACCTCGCGTTCGAGAACGACGTGGAGGCGCTGTTGATGCTGCGCCGCCTGTACAACTACCTGCCGCTGAACAACCGCGAAAAGGCCCCGGTGCGCCTGAGCGGCGACCCGGCGGACCGCATGGAGGTCTCGCTCGACACGCTGGTGCCCGACAACCCGAACAAGCCCTACGACATGAAGGAGCTGATCACCAAGACGGTGGACGATGGTGATTTTTTCGAGCTGCAGCCCGAGTATGCGAAGAACATCCTTATCGGCTTTGGCCGCATGGAAGGCCAGACGGTGGGCATCGTGGCGAATCAGCCGCTGGTGCTGGCGGGCTGCCTGGACATCAAGAGCTCGATCAAGGCCGCGCGCTTTGTGCGCTTTTGCGATGCCTTCAACATTCCCGTGGTCACGTTTGTCGATGTGCCGGGCTTCATGCCGGGCACGTCGCAGGAGTACGGCGGCATCATCAAGCATGGCGCCAAGCTGCTGTTTGCCTACGCCGAATGCACGGTGCCGAAGATCACGGTGATCACGCGCAAGGCCTACGGCGGCGCCTACGACGTGATGAGCTCCAAGCACCTGCGCGGCGACGTCAACTTCGCCTGGCCCAACGCCGAAATCGCGGTAATGGGCGCCAAGGGCGCGGTGGAAATCATCTTTCGCGAGGACAAGAACGACCCGGCCAAGCTGGCGGCCAAGGAGGCCGAGTACAAGGCGCGCTTTGCCAACCCCTTCGTGGCCGGCGCGCGCGGCTTCATCGACGATGTGATCCTGCCGCACGAGACGCGCAAGCGCATTTGCCGCAGCCTGGTGATGCTGCGCGAGAAGAAGATTGAGAACCCGTGGCGCAAGCACGGCAATATTCCGCTGTGAGACCCGTCGTCGTTCCCGCCTGCGCGGGAATGACAGTAATTTGGAGTAGAAACAATGTTCACAAAAATACTGATTGCCAATCGCGGCGAAATCGCCTGCCGCGTGATCAAGACGGCCCGCAAGATGGGTATCAAAACCGTGGCGGTGTATTCCGACGCCGACAAGGACGCGCGCCATGTCGAGCTGGCCGACGAGGCCGTCAATATCGGCCCGGCGCCCAGCCGCGAGAGTTACCTGGTGGCGGACAAGATCATTGCCGCGTGCAAGCAGACCGGCGCGCAGGCGGTGCACCCGGGCTACGGTTTTCTGAGCGAGAACGCGGAGTTTGCCAGGCGGGTGGAGGAAGAGGGCATTGTCTTCATCGGCCCCAAGCACTATTCCATTGCGGCGATGGGCGACAAGATTGCGTCCAAGAAGCTGGCCAAGGAGGCCGGCGTGAACTGCATCCCCGGCGTCAATGAAGCGATTGAAACGGCCGAGCAGGCGGTCGAGATTGCCAAGGGCATTGGCTACCCCGTCATGATCAAGGCGTCGGCCGGCGGCGGCGGCAAGGGGCTGCGCGTGGCCTTCAACGACAAGGAGGCGTTCGAAGGCTTTACCAGCTGCCGCAACGAGGCGCGCAACAGTTTTGGCGACGACCGCGTGTTCATCGAGAAGTTCGTCGAAGAGCCGCGCCACATCGAAATCCAGCTGGTGGGCGACAGCCACGGCAACTGCGTGTACCTGAACGAGCGCGAATGCTCGATCCAGCGCCGGCATCAGAAGGTGATCGAGGAGGCGCCTTCGCCCTTCATCTCTGAGGCCACGCGCAAGGCGATGGGCGAGCAGGCGGTGCAGCTGGCCAAGGCGGTCAAGTACCAGAGCGCGGGCACGGTGGAGTTCGTCGTCGGCCGGGACCAGAGCTTTTACTTTCTGGAGATGAACACGCGGCTGCAGGTCGAGCACCCGGTGACGGAGTGCATCACCGGCCTGGACCTGGTCGAGCTGATGATTCGCGTGGCGGCCGGCGAGACGCTGCCGCTGGAACAAAAGGACGTGCAGCGCAACGGCTGGGCCATCGAGTGCCGCATCAACGCCGAAGATCCGTTCCGCGGTTTTCTGCCGAGCACCGGCCGGCTGGTGCGCTTCCAGCCGCCGAAGGAGACGATGTTTGCGGCCGACCCTGCGCAGCTGTATGGCGTGCGCGTCGATACCGGCGTGCAGGACGGTGGCGAGATCCCGATGTTCTACGACTCGATGATCGCCAAGCTCATCGTGCACGGCCGGGACCGTCTTGACGCGATTGCCAAGATGCGCGAAGCGCTCGACGGCTTCGTGATTCGCGGCGTCAGCAGCAACATCCCGTTCCAGGCGGCGCTGCTGGCGCATCCCAAGTTTGTCGCGGGCGACTTCAACACCGGCTTCATCGCCGAGCACTACGCCAGCGGCTTCCGGGCAGAAGATGTGCCGCGCGACGACCCGAACTTCCTGGTGGCGCTGGCCGCGTTTGTGAACCGCCGTTACCGCGACCGCGCCACGGGCATCAGCGGCCAGATGCAGGGCCACGAAGTGGAGGTGGGCGAGGAGTTTGTGGTGGTGACTCTGGGTCCGCAGGGCCAGAACCTCACGAGCCAGGTGCAGGTCACGGATTTTGAAGGGAAAACAGGCTCCAGCCACGTCCAGGTGGGCGCCAGCGGCTATAAATTCTGTAGCAACTTCCGGCTCGGTTCGGTCCGCATCCACGGCACCTGCAATGACCAGCCGTTCACGGCCCAGGTCGAGCGCGGCGTCGGCAAGAATCCTTTGTGCATTCGCGTGGCGCATAACGGCACCCAGATCGATGCGCTGGTGCTGTCGCCGCGCGCGGCCGCCCTGTATGCGCTGAAGCCTTACAAGGCGCCGCCCGACATGAGCCGCTACGTGCTCTCGCCCATGCCCGGGCTGCTGGTGGACGTGGCCGTGCAGCCGGGGCAGAAGGTGCAGGCGGGCGAGCGCGTGGCCGTGATCGAGGCCATGAAGATGGAGAACGTGCTGTTCGCGGTGGCGGACGGCGTGGTGGGCAAGGTGCTGGCGGCCAAGGGCGAGAGCTTGGCGGTGGACCAGCCGATCATTGAGTTTGCATGAGCGCATGCATGAACGCAAATTGGGAGTTCACATGAGTCAGCGTCCCTTCAAAGTCCTCGGCATCCAGCAAATCGCCATCGGCGGCCCCAGCAAGGAGCGCCTGTGCACCCTGTGGGTCGACATGTTCGGCCTGGAAATCACGGGCAATTTTGTCTCGGAGCGCGAGAACGTGGATGAAGACATCTGCGCCATGGGCACGGGCCCGTTCAAGGTCGAGGTCGACCTGATGCAGCCGCTCGACCCCGACAAAAAACCGGCCGTCCACAGCACGCCGCTCAACCATGTCGGGCTCTGGATCGACGACCTGCCCGGCGCCGTGCAGTGGCTCTCCAGCAAGGGTGTGCGCTTTGCGCCCGGCGGCATCCGCAAGGGCGCGGCGGGGTTCGACATCTGCTTCGTCCACCCCAAAGGCAGTGATGAGCTGCCGATTGGCGGCGAAGGGGTTCTGATCGAGCTGGTGCAGGCACCGCCCGAGGTGGTCAGCGCTTTTGCCCGGCTGGCACAGGCAGCACCCTGAGCGTTTGACGTGTAAAGACCACGCTGCGGGATTCACCCGAGAACACTTTCAGGGCTGCGAGGCTTAGACTGTTATTACTAGTCACCATTTGTGCAGTGCACACCAGGGCAAGGAGACAGTTTTGCAGCCTACCGATATCGCGAATCCGTCCTATTTCCACAAGGTCGTCGATTGTCAATGGGCCTGTCCGGCCCACACCCCCGTCCCTGAATACATCCGGCTGATCGGCCAGGGTCGCTACAGCGACGCCTACATGGTCAACTGGGTCTCCAACGTGTTCCCCGGCATCCTGGGGCGCACCTGCGACCGGCCGTGCGAACCCGCTTGCCGGCGCGGCCGGGTGGAGGAGGCCAACGCGGCCACGCCCGAGCCGGTGGCGATCTGCCGGCTCAAGCGGGTGGCGGCCGACAACAAGGACGACGTGCGCGACCGCATGCCGATCCCGGTGGCGCCCGAGCTGCGCCGCAAGGGCAAGCGCATCGCCTGCATCGGTGCCGGGCCGGCCTCACTCACCGTGGCGCGCGACCTCGCGCCGCAGGGCTACCAGGTGACGGTGTTCGATACTGAGGCCAAGGCCGGCGGCTTCATCCGCACGCAGATTCCGCGCTTTCGCCTGCCCGAGTCGGTGATCGACGAGGAGACCGGTTACGTGCTGAATCTGGGCGTGGAATTCCGCAGCAGCCAGCGCATAGCCTCCATGCGCGAACTGCTGGCGCAGGGCTTTGACGCGGTGTTCGTGGGCTGCGGCGCGCCGCGCGGGCGTGACCTGGAGCTGCCCGGACGCACCGAGGCCACGGAGCACATTCACATCGGCATCGACTGGCTGGCCTCGGTCTCGTTCGGGCACGTCACCAGCATCGGCAAGCGCGTCATCGTGCTGGGCGGCGGCAACACCGCGATGGACTGCTGCCGTTCGGCGCGCCGCCTCGGCGGCGAAGACGTGAAGGTGATCGTGCGCAGCGGCTTCGAGGAAATGAAGGCATCGCCCTGGGAGAAGGAAGACGCGATGCACGAGGGCATTCCCATCATCAACTTCCACGTGCCCAAGGCCTTCGTGCACGAAGGCGGCAAGCTCACGGGCATGATTTTCGAGGTGGTCAAGGCGGTGCGCGACGACAAGGGCCGGCGCCAGCTGGTGCCCACCGGCGAGCCCGACGCGCTCGTTCCCTGCGACGACGTGCTGATCGCCGTGGGGCAGGAAAATTCGTTTCCGTGGATCGAGCGCGACTGTGACATCGCCTTCGACGAGTGGGGCCTGCCGGTGCTCGACAAGCAGACATTCCAGTCCAGCCTCCCACACGTGTTCTTCGGCGGCGACGCGGCGTTCGGGCCGAAGAACATCATCACCGCGGTGGCGCACGGGCACGAGGCGGCGGTGTCCATCGACCGGCTGCTGCACGGCGAGGACATCCGCCAGCGGCCCTCGCCGCACGTGAACCTGCTGTCACAGAAGATGGGCATCCACGAATGGAGTTACGACAACGCGATCTCGGGCGATACGCGCTTCAAGGTGCCGTGGGCCAAGGCCGAGAAGGCGCTGGCCAACATCCGCGTGGAGGTGGAACTGGGCTTCGACGCCGCCACCGCCTTCAAGGAGGCCGAGCGCTGCCTGAACTGCGACGTGCAGACGGTGTTTACCGACGGCAGCTGCATCGAGTGTGACGCCTGTGTGGACATCTGCCCCATGGACTGCATCACCTTCACCGACAACGGCGAGGAGGACGATCTGCGCACGCGGCTCAAGGCGCCTGCCGTAAATACCACGCAGGACCTGTATGTGTCGGGGCTGCTGAAAACCGGCCGGGTCATGGTCAAGGACGAGGACGTCTGTCTGCACTGCGGCCTGTGCGCCGAGCGCTGTCCCACGGGCGCCTGGGACATGCAGAAGTACCTGCTCATGGAAACTTACGCGGGCGAACGCTCGCGTGACCGCAAGACCGCGAAGACCCCCGCAAGGCGGATGGAGGAAAAGGCATGAAGCGCATCGAATCGGTGAACGACTTTGTCGTCAAGTTCGCCAACGTCAACGGCTCGGGCTCGGCCTCGGCCAACGAGCTATTCGCCAAGGCCATTTTGCGCATGGGCGTGCCGGTCAGCCCGCGCAACATCTTCCCGAGCAACATCCAGGGCCTGCCCACCTGGTACGAGGCGCGCGTGTGCGAAAAAGGCTACCTCGGCCGGCGCGGCGGCGTGGACATGATGGTGGCAATGAACCCGCAAACCTGGGACACCGACGTGGCCGAGGTCGACCCTGGCGGCTACCTGTTCTACGACAGCACGCGACAATTGCCGCCCTCGAGCTTTCGTGAAGACCTGCACGTGATCGGAATGCCGCTCACGGCCATCTGCAACGCCACCTACGAGGACGCCCGCCAGCGCCAGCTGTTCAAGAACATTCTGTACGTGGGTGCGCTGTCGATGCTGCTCGGGATTGACGCGCAGGCCATCGAGACATTGTTTTCCGAGCAGTACCGCGGCAAGGAACGGCTGCTCGAGTCCAACGTGCGCGCGCTGCACGCGGGGCGTGAGTTTGCGCGCGACCACCTGGACCCGATCGGACTGCAGGTGCGTGCCTCCAAGAAAGTCGGCGAACGCATCTTCGTGGATGGCAACAGCGCCGCGGCCCTGGGCTGCGTATACGGCGGCGCCACGGTGGCAGCCTGGTACCCGATCACGCCATCGTCCTCCGTGGCCGAGGCGTTCCAGAAGTACTGCAGCAAGCTGCGCGTGGACCCGTCCACCGGCATGAACAAGTTCGCCATCGTGCAGGCCGAGGATGAGATCGCCTCCATCGGCATGGTGGTGGGGGCCGGATGGAACGGCGCGCGCGCCTTCACCGCGACCTCGGGGCCGGGCGTGTCGCTGATGACCGAGTTCATCGGCCTGGCGTATTTCGCCGAGATCCCGGTCACCATCATCAACGTGCAGCGCGGCGGGCCGTCCACCGGCATGCCCACCCGCACGCAGCAGGCCGATCTTCTGTCGTGTGCCTACGCCTCGCACGGCGACACCAAGCACGTGCTGCTGTTTCCGGAAGACCCGCACGAATGTTTCGAGCACGCGGCCGCCGCGCTGGACCTGGCGGACCGGCTGCAGACGCCGGTGTTCCTGATGACCGACCTGGACATCGGCATGAACCAGCGCCTGTGCGAGCCGTTCGAGTGGGACGACACGCGCCAGTACGACCGCGGCAAGGTGATGACCGCTGAAGAGCTGGAGGCGGGCAAGGATTTTGGCCGCTACAAGGATGTGGACGGCGACGGCATTCCCTGGCGCACGCTGCCCGGCACGCATCCGACCCGGGGCAGCTACTTCACGCGCGGCACCACACGCGACGCGTACGCCCGTTATTCCGAGCGCGGGCCGGACTACGTTTACAACGTGCAGCGCCTGCTCAAGAAGTTCGAGACCGCTGCCACGCTGGTGCCGCAACCCATGCTGCGCAAGGCGGCGCGCAAGACGCGGCTCGGCGTGATTTACTTCGGCTCCACCTCGCCCGCGATGAACGAGGCGCTGGACGCGCTGACGCAGGCCGGTATCCACCTGGACGCGCTGCGCCTGCGCGCCTTCCCGTTTCCCGAGAGCGTGGCGCAGTTCCTGGCCGAGCACGAGGCCGTGTTCGTGGTCGAGCAGAACCGCGACGCCCAGATGCGCAGCCTGCTGGTGAATGAGCTGGAGGTGGACCCATCGCGCCTGGTGCGCGTGCTGCATTACGACGGCACGCCGATCACGGCGCGCTTTATCACCGAAGCCATCACCGACCACGTGCACGCCGAGGCGAGCACGCCCAAGCGCAAAGCGCGAAGTACCGTCCAGGAGCAAGCCGTATGACCTACCTTGCCAAACCCCGCCTGCACCATCCCGCGTTGCAGACCAACAAGGTCGGCTACACCCGGCGCGACTACGAAGGCAAGGTTTCCACGCTGTGCGCGGGCTGTGGCCACGACTCCATCTCGGCAGCCATCATCCAGGCCTGCTGGGAGCTCGACATCGAGCCGCACCGCGTGGCCAAGCTCTCGGGCATCGGCTGCAGCTCCAAGACGCCGGACTATTTTCTGGGCGCCTCGCATGGCTTCAACACCGTGCACGGGCGCATGCCTTCGGTGCTGACCGGCGCCAACCTGGCCAACCGTGACCTGCTGTACCTGGGCGTCTCGGGCGATGGCGACTCGGCCTCGATCGGCCTGGGCCAGTTTGCCCATGCCATGCGGCGTGGCGTGAACATGGTCTACATCGTCGAAAACAACGGCGTGTACGGTTTGACCAAAGGGCAGTTTTCGGCCACCGCCGATCGCGGCTCGAAAAGCAAGAAGGGCGCGATCAACCGCGACAGCCCCGTCGATTTGGTCGGCATGGCACTGCAGCTCGGGGCCACCTACGTGGCGCGCAGCTTCTCGGGCGACAAGGCGCAACTGGTGCCACTGATCAAGGGCGCCATCGGCCACGGCGGCGCAGCCTTCATCGACGTCATCAGCCCCTGCGTGGCGTTCAACAACCACGCGGGCAGCACCAAGAGCTACGACTATGTGCGCGAGCATAACGAGGCCGTGAACCGCATCGACTTCATCACGCCGCGCAGCGAAATCACCACCGACTACGCGCCGGGCGAGGTGGTGGAGGTGCTGCAGCACGACGGCATGCTGCTTCGCCTGCGCAAGCTGCACGAGGGCTACGACCCGACCGACCGGCTGGCTGCGATGAACCATGTGCAGATGCACCAGGCGCGCGGCGAGGTGGTGACGGGCCTGCTGTATGTGGACCCCGACGCCAGCGATCTGCACCAGGCGCTCAACACCAGCGCCAAACCGCTGAATGTGCTGGGCCGCGAGGAGCTGTGCCCGGGCGCCCAGGCGCTGGCTGGCCTGAACGCGGCGCTGCGCTAGTCTTGCGGTTTGTCGCCACGGCGCGCGCGTGCACGGGCCAGCGCCGCTTCAATCACGGCGCGCTTTTTGGCGAGTGCTTCCGGGTCGGTGATTTGCGAGTGGGCGGGCAGGTCGGCCAGTTTGGCCTGGGCTTTGTCTTCAAGCCTTTTATCGTTCTCGCCCTTGTCCCTTGTGCGCCTGAAGCTATGAAATTCATAGCGTTCGAGGGCTTCGTCGGCCTGGGCTTGTGACCAGGCGGCCCAGCCGGTGCGCGCCTGCGAGGTGTTCTCCATGCTGATGCAGTCCACTGGACAGACCGGGACGCACAGCTCACAGCCGGTGCAGTAGGGCTCGATCACGGTGTGCATCAGCTTGTTGCTGCCGATGATGGCGTCGGTCGGGCAGGCGGCAATGCACAGGGTACAGCCGATGCACCAGGCCTCGTCGATGACGGCAACGGTGCGCGGGGCCTCGAGCCCATTCGCGGGATTCAGCGGCCGCACGGGCCGCCCGGTCAGGCCGGCGAGCCGGGCAACGCCCTCAGCGCCACCGGGTGGACACTGGTTGATTTCTGCTTCGCCGCTCGCAATGGCCTGTGCGTAGCCTGCGCAATCCGGATACCCGCAGCGCGTGCACTGGGTTTGGGGCAGCAAAGCATTGATGCGGGCGGCCAGCGCATGCACGGGCGAGCCTACTTCTTGCGAGCGACTTTCGTGGCCGCTGCTTTGGCGACCGGTTTGCTGACTGCTTTGACGGTCCTGCTGGCACTGGTTTTGACTTGGGCCGCCGCTTGTGTTGCGGCGTGTGCTACTGGTTTTGTAGCGGCTGCTTCAGATTTTGCAATGGCTTCAGCATGGTATTCATGAATAAAGCGCTTGACCTCGGGATACACGATCTCGCGCCAGCGCCGGCCGCTGAAAATTCCGTAGTGGCCCGCACCTTGGGCTACCAGATGCCGCTGCCGCGACGCGGGCACGCTGCTGCAGAGGCCGTGCAGGGCCTCGGTCTGGCCCAGGCCCGAGATGTCGTCGAGCTCGCCTTCGACCGAAAACAAGGCCGTTGTCTTGATGTCCTGCGGCCGCACTCGCTCGATTTGGCCATCCACGCCCTTTACGTCCCAAGTCCCGTTCACGAGGCAGAACTCCTGAAACACCACCCTGATAGTTTCCAGGTAATAGTCGGCGTCCATGTCGAGCACGGCGTTGTATTCGTCGTAGAACTTGCGGTGCGCTTCCGTGCTGACGTCATCGCCCTTGATCAGGTCATTGAAATAGTCGTAATGGCTCCTGGCGTGGTTGCTGGGATTCATCGCGACGAAGCCGGCGTACTGCAGGAAGCCCGGATACACGCGCCGCCCCGCGCCGGGGTAATTGGCGGGGACCCGGTAAATCACGTTGTTCTTGAACCAGTCGTGGCTTTTGTTCACGGCCAGATCGTTGACCGAGGTTGGTGCCTTGCGGGCGTCAATCGGCCCGCCCATCATGGTCATGGTCAGGGGGGTGGTTTCGCCGCGGCTGGCCATCAGCGAGACGGCCGCCAGCACCGGCACGGTGGGCTGACACACGCTCACCACGTGACAGTTGCCGTATTTGGCCTGCAGATGGCGGATGAACTCCTGCACGTAGTTGACGTAATCGTCGAGATGGAACTCGCCCTCCGACAGCGGTACCAGACGGGCATTTTTCCAGTCGGTGATATAGACCTTGTGGTCCTTGAGCATGGTCTTGACGGTGTCGCGCAAGAGCGTGGCGTGGTGGCCCGACAGCGGGGCCACGATCAGCACCGCGGGCTGGCCCTTGAGCTTGGTCAGCGTCTCCGGGTCGTCGGTGAAGCGCTTGAAGCGGCGCAGTTCGCAAAACGGCTTGTCGATTTCCACGCGTTCGTGGACGGCGACATCAATGCCGTCCACCATGACGGTTTGCAGGCCAAACACCGGCCTTTCGTAATCCTTACCCAGACGGTAGAGCAGGCCGAATCCGGCCGAAACGCGTTGCGCAAAGGGATTTTGGCCTAGCGGCGACAGCGGGTTGCCATACAGCTTGGCGGCAGCCTGCGCAAAGTCGGAAAAAGGCTCCATCATGGAGCGCTGGGTTTCGTAGAGTTGGTACATCATCTGAACGTCAACTTTCGTTATATGTTGCAACGCAATATACCAGTTGTCCAACAAATTGTCGTGGAGAGCAACCTCCAATGTTTGGACCATGTTGCCAAGCTTGTGGAAATTTTGGCGCAGGAGTTGGCCTGGACGCAACGGTCCGGCCGAGGCCAGCTTCGGGAGCGGTCGGCTGGTCGCCCGTAGTGCCACGGCTGAAGAGCGATGGGAAGACGGTGACGCCAATGCGCAACAGCCGGCGGGTGTTGTTGGGGCCCGGGTTGGCGGGGCCATAAGGGGGCGAGGACTGCGGTGTTTCCGGCGCCGCGCGTGCTTCAGCTCCCGGCAGGTGCTTCGATGAGAAGGGCGCGAAAGTCGTTCACATTGGTCAGCGTCGGCCCGGTGATCACCGAATCCCCCAGCGCCCCGAAAAAGCCATGACCGTCATTGTTCGCCAGCGCGTCTCTGGGCTTGAGGCCCAGCGCCCAGGCACGCGCCAGCGAGTCGGGCGCGAGACAGGCGCCGGCAATCTCCTCCTGGCCATCCACGCCGTCGGTATCGCCCGCCAGCCCATGGATGCGCGGGTGGCCGTTGAGGGCGATGCCGATGGAGAGCAGGCACTCCACGTTGCGCCCGCCGCGCCCGCTGCCGCGCACGGTGACGGTGGTCTCGCCGCCCGAAAGCAGCACGCAGGGCGGCTGCACCGGCTGGCCGCGTGTGGCCACCTGCAGCGCGATGCCCGCCAGCACCTTGCCGACGTCGCGCGCCTCGCCCTCAAGCGCGTCGCCGAGGATGTACGGGGTGTAACCGGCTTGCCGCGCCACGCTGGCCGCGGCCTCCAGTGCCATTTGCGGTGTGGCGATCATGCGGACACTGGCGCGCGCCAGCCGCGGGTCACCGGGCTTGACGGACTCGCCGCGGCCGCTTTCCAGCACGTCGCGCACCGCAGCCGGCACCTCGATGCCGTAGCGCCGGATGATGGCGAGTGCGTCTTCGCAGGTCGTGGGGTCGGCGACCGTGGGGCCGGAGGCAATGTCGATCGGATCATCGCCCGGCACATCGGAGATCAGCAGGGTGAGCACCCGGGCCGGATGGCAGGCGGCGGCTAGGCGACCGCCCTTGATGCCCGAGAGGTGGCGCCGCACGCAGTTCATCTCGCTGATGGTGGCGCCCGACTTGAGCAGGGCGCGGTTCACCTCCTGCTTGTGGTCCAGCGTCAGGCCTGACGCGGGGAGCGGCAACAGCGACGAGCCGCCGCCCGAGATCAGGCACAGCACGAGGTCATCCGGGCTCAAGCCCTTAACCAGCTCGAGCAGGCGTTCGGCGGCGGCCAGGCCGGCGACGTCGGGTACCGGATGCGCCGCTTCAACGATCTCGATGCGCTCGCAGGGCATCGCGTAGCCGTAGCGGGTGACCACCAGACCCGACAGGGGCCCCGGCCAATGGTCTTCAACGGCCCGCGCCATCGCGGCCGAGGCCTTGCCCGCGCCAATCACGATCAGGCGGCCCGTTCCAAGCTCCTTCGGTGATGGCATATGCGGCGGGATGCACAGCGCCGGCTGGGCGCTGGCGATGGCGGCATCGAACAGGCGCCGCAGCAAGGCCTGCGGAGTTTCTTGGGGCATGGTCGGGTGTCTCGGGGAGAGTCTTGCGTGTGCGCTTCAGGTGGCCTTCTGGCCAATTTCGAAGTTCGATAACTTTTCCAGTGCGCGCACCATCCCCGAGTGATCCCAGGCCGCACCGCCGTGCGAGACGCAGGCGCTGAACAGCTGCTGGGCATTCGAGGTGGCGGGCAGCGCCAGGCCCAGCGACTTGGCCGCGCCGAGCGCCAGGTTCAAATCCTTCTGGTGCAGCGCGATGCGAAACCCCGGATCGACGCTGCGCTTGATCATGCGGTCGCCCAGGATGTCCAGGATGCGCGAAGTCGCAAGGCCACCCATCAGCGCCTGGCGCACCTTGCCGGCATCGGCGCCAGCCCGCGCCGCGAACAGCAGACCCTCGGCGACCGCGTTGATGGTCAGCGCCACGACGATCTGGTTGGCGACCTTGCAGGTCTGGCCGTCGCCGATGCCGCCCACCAGCGTGATGTTCTTACCCATGAGTTCGAACACGGGCTTGATGCGATCGAATACCGCCTGTTCACCGCCGACCATGATGGACAGCGTCGCGTTCTTCGCGCCGACATCGCCGCCGCTGACCGGCGCGTCGAGGTAGTCGCAGCCCAGGGCCCGGATCTTTTTCGCGAATTCCTTGGTCTCGACCGGCGAGATCGAGCTCATGTCCACCACCACCTTGCCCTTGCTCAATCCCGCGGCAACGCCGTCTTCGGCGAACAGCACGGCATCGACATCGGGTGTGTCAGGCAGCATCGTGATGATGATGTCGGCGCGCTCGGCCACGCCGCGGGCATGGGTGCACTGCGTGGCGCTGCTGGTGGCGATCGGCTCGGGCGTCTTGCCGCGCGTGTAGACGAACAGTTGGTGGCCTGCCTTGAGTAGGTGGCCGGCCATCGGGGTGCCCATGATGCCCAGGCCGATGAAGCCGATCTTGAGAGGCTGTGAAGTCATGATGTGGGTTATTCCTGGAGGGGAGTTTATTTCAGGAGTTGCTGGCGCCAGCCAAGGCCAGCCTCGGTGGTGGCGGCGGGCTTGTACTCGCAGCCGATCCAGCCGGTGTAGCCGATGCGATCGAGGTGCGCAAACAGGAACGCGTAGTTGATTTCGCCGCTGCCCGGCTCGTTGCGGCCCGGGTTGTCGGCCAGCTGGATGTGGCCGATGCGCGGCAGGTATTTCTGCATCGTCGACGCTAGCTCGCCTTCCATGCGCTGGGCGTGGTAGATGTCGTACTGGACGAACGCGTTGTCGGCACCGACCTCGACCAGGATGGAGACGGCCTGCGTCGTTCGGTTGAGGTAGAAGCCCGGAATGTCGAAGGTGTTGATCGGCTCAATCAGCAGCCTGAGTCCGGCCTTTTTCAATTCTGCGGCGGCATAGCGCAGGTTCTCGACGAAGGTTTCGCGCAGCACCTTGTCGGCGACGCCTTCCGGCGCCTTGCCGGCCAGGCAGTTGAGCTGGCCCACGCCCAGCGCCTTGGCGTAGGTGATGGCCGTCGCCACGCCATCGCGGAACTCCGCCATGCGGCCCGGGTGGCAGGCGATGCCGCGCTCGCCCGCGTCCCAGTCGCCCGGGGGCAGGTTGTGCAGCACCAGCGTCAGGCCGTGGGCATCCAGCCGCTGCTTGATGTCGCCCG
This sequence comes from Rhodoferax sp., assembly GCA_031291295.1. Taxonomy (GTDB): domain Bacteria; phylum Pseudomonadota; class Gammaproteobacteria; order Burkholderiales; family Burkholderiaceae_C; genus Rhodoferax_A. Next base: position 214,000 of record JARLJI010000116.1, read on the forward strand.
CGCTGTAGGCATACGGGAACAGGAATTCGACGGCCGTGAAGCCGGCCCGGGCGGCGTGCTCGAAACGGTCGAGAAAGGGGTGCTCGGTGAAGAGCATCGTGAGATTGGCGGCAAGTTTTGGCATTTCAGTCCCCTTAGTCGAGCATGGATACGGCGGTGGCAGTGGGCACGTCGGCCTTGCCTGTGGCCAGTTCCTCGAATTCCACCACGTTATCGATCTCGGTGCCCATGGCGATGTTGGTGATGCGCTCCAGAAGGATCTCGATCACCACCGGGACCTTGAACTCGGCCATCCACGCTTCGGCCTGTTTAATGGCCGGCGCGATCTCCTCCTGCCGGTGCACGCGAATCGCCTTGCAGCCCAGGCCTTCGACCACCTTGATGTGATCGACGCCATAGCCCTGCGCCGTCACCTCTTCGCGGCCGGCATTGATATTTTCAAAACCCAACTGCACGCAGTAGTCCATGTTGAAGCCGCGCTGACTCTGGCGGATCAGGCCGAGGTAGCTGTTGTTGACGACGACATGGATGTACGGCAGCTTGAACTGCGCGCCCGCGGCCAACTCCTCGATCATGAACTGGAAGTCGTAGTCGCCGGACAGCGCCACGATCTTGCGCGAGGGGTCGGCCGCGCGCACGCCGAGCGCGGCGGGAATCGTCCAGCCCAGCGGACCGGCCTGGCCGCAGTTGATCCAGTGGCGCGGCTTGTACACGTGCAAGAACTGCGCACCGGCGATCTGCGACAGGCCGATGGTGGAGACGTAGGTCACGTCTTTACCGAAGGCATTGTTCATGCACTGGTAGACGCGCTGCGGCTTCATCGGCACGGTGTCGAAGTTGGTTTTGCGCAGGTACTCGAGAGACGACTTGCGGGCCTGGCATTCGCCCGCCCAACCGGACCAGTCACGCAGCTTGCCGGCAGCCTTCCATTCCCGTGCCACCTCGACGAACAGCGCCAGCGCCGCCCTGGCGTCCGACACGATGCCGTAGTCGGGCGCGAACACACGCCCGATCTGCGTCGGTTCGATGTCGACGTGGACGAACTTGCGGCCCTTGCAATACACCTCGGGCGAGCCCGTGTGGCGATTGGCCCAGCGGTTGCCGATGCCCAGCACGAAGTCACTTGCCAGCATATTGGCATTGCCATAGCGCTGCGAGGTCTGCAGCCCGCACATGCCGGCCATCAAGGGGTGGTCGTCGGGGATGGTGCCCCAGCCCATCAGCGTCGGAATGACCGGGATGCCGGCAATCTCGGCGAACTGGGTCAGCAGATCGGAGGCGTCCGCATTGATGATGCCGCCGCCGGCGACGATTAGGGGCTTGTCGGCCTGGTTCAGCATCTCGAGCGCCTTTTCGATCTGCTTGCGGCTCGCGCGGGGCTTGTAGACCGGCAGTGGCTCGTAGGTCTCGATGTCGAACTCGATCTCGGCCATCTGCACGTCGAACGGCAGGTCGATCAGCACCGGGCCCGGACGGCCCGAGCGCATCAGGTGAAAGGCTTGCTGGAAGGCGCGCGGCACCTGTGCCGGCTCCATCACGGTGGTGGCCCACTTGGTGACGGGTTTGGCGATGCTGGCGATGTCCACAGCCTGGAAATCCTCCTTGTGCATTCGCGCGCGCGGCGCCTGGCCGGTGACGCACAGGATGGGGATCGAATCGGCCTGGGCGGAGTACAGGCCCGTGATCATGTCCGTCCCGGCCGGTCCCGAAGTGCCCAGGCACACGCCGATGTTGCCGGCCCTGGCGCGGGTGTAGCCCTCGGCCATGTGCGAGGCGCCCTCGACGTGGCGGGCGAGCACGTGGCCAATGGTCTGGCGCTCGGCCAGTTGTGCGTACAGCGGATTGATCGCCGCGCCGGGCACGCCAAAAGCTTGCGTGATGCCTTCCTTTTCCATCACCAGCACCGCGGCCATGGCGGCCTTCATCTTTGCCATCGAAGTCTCCTTGAAGATGTGTAAACGTTGACAAGTAGTGTTGCGAGACCGACGCTTGCCGGCAAGACGCCCCCGCGCATTACGGTTATTCAAAATTGGAATGACAGGCGCCGATGGCTGTGGTCCACTTGCAAGCCATGGACCGCATCCAGGCCGTTCGGCTCTTTATTCGCGTGGTGGACCTCGGCTCGTTCAGCAAGGCCGCGGCCGATATGGGCATGGGCCAGCCGTCCGCCACCAAACTCGTGGCGCAGCTGGAGCAGCAGCTGGGCTCGCGCTTGCTGCATCGCTCGACGCATGGCGTGACGCCGACCGAGATCGGCGCCCTGTACTACGAAAAGTGCAAGCTGATTGCGCATCACGTGGAGGAGGCCGAGACCGTCGCCAGCCTGCTGCAGTCGCAGGTGCAGGGCGGCCTGCGCATCTCGACCTCGGTGGCCTTCGGCCGGCGCGTGCTGGTGCCGCTGGTGATGCGCTTCATGCAGCTCAACCCCAAGCTGCAGATCGAGCTGAATTTCGAGGACCGCTACGTGAATCTGGTCGAGCAGGGCATCGACGTGGCCATCCGCATGGGCCGGCTGGCCGATTCCACGCTGGGCGCCCGCTACCTGGGCGTCAACCCCTGGGTGCTGGTGGCCGCGCCCGGCTACCTGGAGCGGCGCGGCACGCCACAGGTACCGGCCGATCTGGCGGCGCACGATGCGCTCATCTACAGCACGGTGCAAGGCGATGCGCGCTGGCACTTCATCGGTGCCGACGGCCAGTTGCTGCCCGTGCCGGTCAAGGGGCCGCTGCGTTCGAACAACCTGTCGGCGCTGCTCGTGGCGGCACGTGGCGGCATGGGTGTGGCGGCCCTGCCCTGGTATGTGGCGTACGAGTCGGTCAACAGCGGCGTCGTGCTGCCATTGCTGGGCGACTGGGCGTTGCCGTCCCAGGAGATCCATGCCGTCTACCCCTCACCGCGGCTGGTTCCTGCCAAGGTCAGCGGCTTCGTGGCCTGGCTGCAGGGACAATTTGGGGAAGCCTGGTGGACCGACCAGAAGTAACGATGTTGACAGGAACACATATGACCAATATTGCACAAGCCATCCCACTCGACCAGATCCAATCGCTCAAAAAATCGGACCGGATGCCGGTACTGTTTGTCGGCCACGGCAGCCCGATGAATGCGATCGAAGACAACGAGTACCGCCGCAGCTGGCAGACGCTGGGCGCCGAGTTCGGCTCCAAACTGCCGCGGCCACAATTGATTTTGTGCATTTCCGCGCACTGGCTCACCGAAGGCTGGTGGCTGACCGGCATGGCGCAACCCAAAACCATTCACGACTTTGGCGGTTTTCCGCAGGAACTTTTTGAGCAGCAATACCCCGCGCCCGGCGACCCGGCGGCGGCGCAGGCGATCAGCCTGATGGTCCGGCAGCGGCACTCGGCACCCATTGGGCTGGATAGGGAGAAGTGGGGGCTGGACCATGGGACCTGGTCGGTGCTCAAACCCATGTTCCCCGATGCGGAGATCCCGGTCATCCAGCTCAGCATGGACTACAGCCGGGCGCCCGAAGAGCACTACGCGCTCGCGCAGCAGCTCAGGGCCTTGCGCGAGCGCGGCGTTCTGATCGTGGGCAGCGGCAACATCGTGCACAACCTGCGCAGCGCGCGCTGGTCGGGCGCGGGCAACCAGGCGTATGACTGGGCGCTCGAGTTCGATGCCGTGACCGCCGAGCACATCACGCAAGGCCGCCTGGGCGCGTTGCAGGATTTCCAGAAACTGGGAGCTCTGGCGCAGCAGGCTCACCCGACCTATGAGCACTACCTGCCGCTGCTGTATGCCGCCGGTGCGGTGGACCCCAATGAGCCGCCGCGCTTTTTCAACACCAGCTTCCAGCTGGCCTCGATCTCGATGCGCTCGGTGATCTGGGGCTGACTGGCCCCCACGCTCGCCATTTCGCGTGCTGCGCTGCCTCCCGAGGGGGCTGTTTCGCCTAGGGGCGGCCCGGCGGCGAAACACCAATTTCGATTTGCTATCTAAAGAATAGCTTGGTGCGCATAGCCAGCAAGGGCTACAGCCTTAAATGACCTTGGCAATCGACGCGCAGACGTAATCGATGTTCTTGCTGTTGAGCGCTGCCACGCACATGCGCCCGGTGTCGGTGCCGTACACGCCGAACTCGTTGCGCAGGCGCACCATCTGGTCTTTGGTCAGGCCGCTGTAGCTGAACATGCCGATCTGGGACGTGATGAAGCTCATGTCCTGCCTGACGCCCGCCGCTTTGAGTTTTTCCACCAGAAGGGTGCGCATCTGCTTGATGCGCACGCGCATCTCGCCCAGCTCCTTCTCCCACAGGGCGCGCAGCTCGGGGTTGCCCAGCACGGCAGCCACCACCGCGCCGCCGTGGATCGGCGGGTTGCTGTAGTTGGTGCGGATCACGATCTTGAGCTGGGACAGCACGCGGTCGGCTTCTTCCTTGTTCTCGCACAAGACGGACAGCGCGCCGACGCGCTCGCCATACAGGCTGAAACTCTTGCTGAAGCTGGTGGAGACAAAGAACGACAGGCCGGCCGCGACGAACTTGCCGATCGCCGCGCCGTCCTCGCGGATGCCGTGGCCAAAGCCCTGGTACGCCATGTCGAGGAAGGCGGTCAGGCCCCTGGCCTTGACGACGGCCACCACCTGGTCCCACTGCGCGGCGGTGATGTCATAACCCGTGGGGTTATGGCAGCAGGCGTGCAGCACGATGATGGTGCCGGCGGCGGCGGCGTTCAGGGCGGCCAGCATGCCGTCGAAGTTGACGCCACGTTTGGCGGCGTCGTAGTAGGGATAGGTCTCGACCGGGAAGCCGGCGTTGGTGAACAGCGCGCGGTGGTTTTCCCAGCTCGGGTCGCTGATCAGGACCTTGGCGTTGGGTTTGAGGTGCTTGAGGAAATCGGCGCCCACCTTGAGGCCGCCGGTGCCGCCAATGGCTTGCACGGTCGCCACGCGGCCCGACTTGACGGGTTCGGAGTCGGCCCCGAACACCAGGCCCTTGACGGCGGCGTCGTAGGCGGCGATGCCGTCGATCGGCAGGTAGCCGCGCGCCGTGGGCGCCTCCATCATCGCGTGCTCGGCGGCCCGCACACAGGCCAGCAGGGGGAGCTTGCCGTTGTCGTCGAAATACACGCCGACGCCGAGGTTGACTTTGGCCGGGTTGGGGTCGGCGTTGAACTGTTCGTTGAGGCCCAGAATAGGGTCGCGGGGGGCCATTTCGACGGCGGTAAACAATGACATGGAAGAGGTCCTGTTCAGGGGGTTGGAATTTCTGTGCTCTGGCGCGCCGGCTGGCGCTGCGGCAGAGGCTGTCAGTCTGAATTTTAACCGCCTGCCTGCGCGGCAAAACCAGGCAGCAGGGCGGCTGTTTCGCGCCGCAACTACCCCGGTGCGACGCCCGACCGAATTCTCAATGAAATCAGGCTCAAGCCCTTGTTGGGTATGCACGGCTTGCTATTAATAATGTAGTTTTTCAGTGAGTACCAATGGCCGAGCCGGCGCCGCTTGGGGGATTGCAAATCCGCCATCCGGCCCGACCTGACGTTCTATAAACTGTCACTATCTTCGCCACTTCAGGTGGCGGCGCACCACCCGGGCGCACCACCCGTTTACTTTGATCCGCACACTCATGTCCGAGCCCCTGTCCATCCTTCAAGGCAAATCCGGCCGCCTGGCTGCGGCTGGCGCCAACGGCGAGGGCGCCGCAACGCCGGCCGAGCCAGACGGTGCTGCTGCGGGTGTCGGTGAGTTCATACAATTCCCCGGATCTCCGTTCGAGCTGTTTTTGCCCTATCCGCCCGCCGGCGACCAGCCGGTCGCGATCGACAAGCTGGTTGAGGGCGTGAACGACGGCGAAGTGTTCCAGACGCTGCTTGGCGTGACCGGCTCGGGCAAGACCTTCACCATGGCCAATGTGATCGCGCGGCTGGGCCGCCCGGCCATCGTGTTCGCGCCCAACAAGACGCTGGCGGCGCAGCTGTACAGCGAGTTCCGCGAGTTTTTCCCGAGGAACGCGGTCGAGTATTTCGTCAGCTACTACGACTACTACCAGCCCGAGGCCTATGTGCCGCAGCGCGACCTGTTCATCGAGAAGGACTCGGCCATCAACGAGCACATCGAGCAGATGCGCCTGAGTTGCACCAAGAGCATCCTGGAGCGGCGCGACGTGGTGATCGTGGCGACCGTCTCGGCGATCTATGGCATTGGCCAGCCCGAGGCGTACCACAAGATGGTGATGACCCTGCGCGCCGGCGACAAGATGGGTCAGCGCGACGTGATCGCGCAACTGATCCGCATGCAGTACCAGCGCAACGATATGGATTTTTCACGCGGCAAGTTCCGCGTGCGCGGCGACACGATCGACGTGTTTCCAGCCGAGCATTCCGAGCTGGCGATCCGCATTGAACTGTTCGATGACGAGATCGAGAGTCTGCAGCTGTTCGACCCTTTGAGCGGCCGCATCCGCCAGAAGATCCCGCGCTTCACGGTGTACCCGTCCAGCCACTACGTCACGCCGCGCGACCAGGTGCTGATGGCGGTGGAAACCATCAAGATCGAGCTGGCCGGGCGCCTGAAAGAGCTGGTCAGCATGGGCAAACTGGTCGAGGCCCAGCGGCTGGAGCAGCGCACCCGGTTCGACCTGGAAATGCTGAGCGAGGTCGGGCACTGCAAGGGCATCGAGAACTACACACGGCACCTGTCGGGCGCGGCGCCGGGCGATCCGCCGTCGACCCTGACCGACTACCTGCCCAAGGATTCGGTCATGTTTCTGGACGAGTCGCATGTGCTGATCGGCCAGTTCGGTGCCATGTACAACGGCGACCGCTCGCGCAAGACCACACTGGTGGAATATGGTTTTCGGCTGCCCAGCGCGCTGGACAACCGGCCGTTGAAGTTCGAAGAATTCGAGACGCGTATGCGCCAGGCCATCTTTGTCTCGGCCACGCCGGCCGCCTACGAGCAGCAGCACGCGGGCCAGGTGGTGGAGCAGCTGGTGCGGCCCACCGGCCTGGTGGACCCCGAGGTGGAGGTGCGACCGGCCATGCATCAGGTGGACGATGTGCTGCAGGAAATCCGCATCCGCGCCGAGAAAAACGAGCGTGTGCTGATCACCACGCTGACCAAGCGCATGGCCGAGCAGTTAACCGACTACCTCAGCGACAACGGCGTGAAAGTGCGTTACCTGCACAGCGATATCGACACCGTGGAGCGCGTGGAAATCCTGCGCGATTTGCGGCTCGGGACGTTCGACGTGCTGGTCGGCATCAACCTGCTGCGCGAGGGGCTGGATATTCCGGAGGTCAGCCTGGTGGCCATTCTGGACGCCGACAAGGAAGGCTTTTTGCGCTCCGAGCGCTCGTTGATCCAGACCATCGGCCGCGCCGCCCGCAATGTCAACGGCCGCGCGATTTTGTACGCGGACAAGATCACCGAGTCGATGCGCAAGGCCATGGGCGAGACCGAACGCCGCCGTGCCCGCCAGGTTGCGCATAACCTGGCGCAGGGCATCACGCCGCGCAGCATCGTCAAGCAGGTGCGGGACCTGATCGACGGCGTCTACAGCGAAAAGGCGGGCAGGGAAGCCGAGCGGCTGGAGCAGGACGCGATGCAAAGGGCGCGCTTCGAAGACATGAGCGAGAAGGACATCGCGCGCGAGATCAAGCGGTTGGAAAAGCTGATGCTGGAGCACGCCCGCAACCTCGAGTTCGAGAAAGCGGCCCAGGTGCGCGACCAGCTGGGTTTGCTCAAAAAGCAGGTGTTTGGGGCGGCAGGCACCGACAACGTGGTGCCGATCACGGCAAGCGGGAATCGCACAAGTTAAAACCAGCAAGTAAAAATAACGACCCAACGGTATTATTACTTGACAATTTTAATCGGGTTACGTGGTATACTTGACTCAAACAGTCAACAACCCGGCGATGACGGACTTGTGCACACGATCAGCAAAAGTGCGGAGCGCCAATGGGTGAAGACGGTACCTCGTGGCCCACAAGGCTGCACGGGCGATTTTACAGTGATCAAGCCTAACTGAAGGAGCTTGCGATGCGTCTCACAACCAAAGGCCGTTTTGCGGTCACAGCCATGATTGACCTGGCCTTGCGTCAGAACAATGGCCCCGTCACCCTGGCCGCGATCAGCCAGCGCCAGCAGATTTCGCTGTCCTACCTCGAGCAGCTGTTCGGCAAGCTGCGCCGTCACGAGCTGGTGGAGTCCACCCGGGGCCCCGGCGGCGGCTACACGCTGGGCCGCAAGGCGGCCGACATCACGGTGGCCGACATCATTGTGTCGGTGGACGAGCCCATCGATGCCACCCAGTGCGGCGGCAAGGAAAATTGCCTCGGCGAGGCCGGCCGCTGCATGACGCACGAACTGTGGGCCTCCTTGAACGCCCGCATGGTGGAGTTTCTGGATTCCGTCACGCTGCAAAAGCTGGTGGACGATCAACTCGCCAAGGGCGTGCAGGTTGAGGACAAGCCCGCCGTCAAGCGCGCGATTTCCAGCATGCCGGTGGTCAAACCGATTCGCGTGAACGCACCGAACTCGGTGTTTGCCCTTGGCAACGTATTTGCCAAGTTGTAATTGCAGCAATGTAGTTGCCAAATTTTATTTTTACCAGCCAGCAGTACTGAGCCAGCCATGGACATGACCCCGCACTTTCCGATTTACATGGATTACAGCGCCACCAGCCCGTGCGACGAGCGCGTTGTGGATGCCATGGTCCCGTGGTTGCGCCAGCATTTTGGCAACCCGGCCTCGCGCAGCCATGCCTGGGGCTGGGAGGCGGAAGCCGCCGTCGAAAAGGCGCGCGAGCAGGTGGCGGCGCTGATCGGCGCCGACCCGCGCGAAATTGTCTGGACCTCGGGCGCCACCGAGTCGAACAACCTGGCGCTCAAAGGGGCTGCCGGTTTCTACAAGACCCGGGGCAAGCACATCATCACGGTCAAGACCGAGCACAAGGCCGTACTGGATACCTGCCGCGAACTCGAGCGCCAAGGCTTTGAGGTGACGTATCTGGACGTTCAGAGCGATGGCCTGGTGGATCTGGAAGTCTTCAAGGCCGCCATCCGGCCCGACACGATCCTGGCCAGCGTCATGTTCGTGAACAACGAAATTGGCGTGATCCAGGACATCGCCGCCATCGGTGCGATCTGCCGCGAAAAAGGCGTGATCTTTCACGTCGATGCGGCGCAGGCCACAGGCCGGGTCGATATTGACCTGAGCCGGTTGCCGGTGGACCTGATGAGCCTGACCGCCCATAAAATTTACGGCCCCAAGGGCATCGGCGCCCTGTTTGTGCGCCGCAAGCCGCGGGTGCGCATCGAGGCGCAAATGCACGGCGGCGGTCACGAGCGCGGCATGCGCTCCGGCACTCTGCCTACGCACCAGATTGTGGGCATGGGCGAGGCCTACCGCATCGCCAAAGCGGAAATGGCGGCCGAGAACGTACGCATTCGTGCCTTGCACGACCGCATGCTGGCGGGCCTGAAGGACGTCGAGCAGGTGTTCATCAACGGCCACCTTGAAAAACGCGTGCCGCACAACCTCAACATGAGCTTCAACTATGTCGAAGGTGAGTCTCTGATCATGGGCATCAAGGGGCTGGCGGTGTCGTCCGGCTCGGCCTGCACCTCGGCCAGCCTGGAGCCCAGCTATGTGCTGCGGGCGCTGGGCCGAAGCGACGAGCTGGCGCACAGCAGCCTGCGCATGACGATCGGCCGCTGGACGACCGAGGCCGAGATCGATTACGCGGTGCAGACCATCAAACACAATGTTGCCAAGCTGCGCGACTTGAGCCCGCTTTGGGAGATGTACCAGGATGGTGTTGACATCAGCACCATCCAGTGGACAGCCCACTAACCTATTGAAAATGCTGAAGAGGTAAATACCATGGCTTACTCGGAAAAAGTGGTTGAACACTACGAAAACCCGCGCAACGTCGGCTCGTTCGACAAGGGCGACGATGCGGTTGGCACCGGCATGGTGGGCGCACCGGCCTGCGGCGACGTCATGAAGCTGCAGATCAAGGTGAACCCGCAAACCGGCGTCATCGAAGATGCGCGCTTCAAGACCTATGGCTGCGGTTCGGCGATTGCATCGAGCTCGCTCGTGACCGAGTGGGTCAAGGGCAAGACGCTGGACCAGGCGGCCGCGCTCAAGAACAGCCAGATCGCGGAAGAGCTGGCGCTGCCACCCGTGAAGATTCACTGCTCCATCCTGGCTGAAGACGCGATCAAGGCCGCGGTGAACGACTACAGGCAAAAGCACGCCGCCCCGCAAACACACTGACTGAAAAGGTGCATTGAAATGGCTGTTACCTTGACCGAAGCTGCAGCGCAGCACGTCTCCCGCTACATGGCCAAGCGCGGCAAGGGTGTCGGCGTGCGCCTGGGTGTGAAAACCACGGGCTGCTCGGGCCTGGCCTACAAGCTCGAATATGTCGACGATGTCGCGCCCGAAGACGTCGTGTTCGAGGAGCATGGCGTGAAGGTCCTGATCGACCCCAAGAGCCTGGCCTACATCGACGGCACCGAACTCGATTTTGTACGCGAAGGCCTGAACGAGGGCTTCAAGTTCAACAATCCGAAGGAACGGGATCGCTGCGGCTGTGGAGAGAGCTTTCGCGTCTGAATCCGTGCGTTCCCACCAGACCGCCTTCACTTGCCGTGATGGCGGTTTTTTATTGACATGAATCTTCAATCCAGCGATTTCGAGTTTTTTGACATTCCGGCGCGGTTTGCGCAGGAGCGCACGACCCTGGATGCGCGCTGGAAGTCGCTGCAGCGCGAAGCGCATCCCGACAAGTTCTCGCACCAGGGGGCAGCCGCCCAGCGCGTGGCCATGCAATGGTCGGTGCGCATCAACGAGGCCTACCAGCGCCTGAAGGATCCGCTCAGGCGCGCGGCCTATCTGTGCGAGCTGAACGGCGCGCCCGTCAATGCTGAAAACAACACGGCCATGCCAGCGGAGTTCCTGATGCAGCAGATGGCATGGCGCGAGTCGCTCGATGACGCCGTCAGCCCCGCCGAATTGGATCAAATCAGCTTTGAGGTCGCCAGCGCACGACGCCAGGCGCTACAGAAATGTGAGCAACTGCTGGATGTGGAGCACCACTATGCGCAGGCCGTGCAGCAGGTCAGGGCTCTGATGTTCATCGAGCGTTTTGCCCGCGACATTGAAGACCGTCTGGAAGCCTGCGATCAATCCAATAGCCAGGCCAGCAGCACCCCACCGGGCACTGCCGGCAGGGGACAATAGAGCCCGTCAACCCGAACAAATTACATGGCGCTTCTTCAGATTTCAGAGCCCGGCCAGTCGCCCGATCCGCACCAGCGGCGCATCGCGGTGGGTATTGACCTGGGCACCACCCATTCGCTGGTCGCTGCAGTGCGCAGCGGCGTGGCCGAGTGCCTGCCCGATGAACAGGGCCGGGTGATTCTTCCTTCCGTGGTGCGCTATCTTGCCGGTGGGGGGCGAAAAATTGGATTTGATGCGCTGGCGTCGCAGGCTGAAGATCCGGAAAACACCATTGCGTCGGTCAAGCGCTTCATGGGGCGTGGCCTCAAGGACATTGCCAATCACGACAAGCTGCCGTACCGGTTCGTTGATGCCGCCAGCGCTACGTCGGAGCCGTCCGGAATGCTCTGGATCAACACCGTGGCGGGCGACAAATCGCCGGTCGAGCTGAGCGCCGAGATTCTCGCCACGCTGCGGCACCGGGCCGAGGACACATTCAAAGACGACCTCTACGGCGCCGTGATCACCGTCCCGGCGTATTTTGACGAGGCCCAGCGCCAGGCTACCAAGGACGCAGCCCAACTGGCGGGCATCAATGTGCTGCGCTTGATCAGCGAACCCACAGCCGCCGCTCTGGCGTACGGACTGGACAACGCCAGCGAGGGCATTTATGCGGTCTACGACCTGGGCGGCGGCACGTTCGACATTTCCATCCTGCGCCTGACGCAAGGTGTGTTCGAGGTCATCGCCACCGGCGGCGACTCGGCGCTGGGCGGCGACGACTATGACCGTGCACTGGCCGACTGGGTGCTGGCGCAAGCTGGCCTGCAAGCCGTCACCGCATCGGACAAGTCGGCGCTGAAGGTGGCCGCGCGGGCCTGCAAGGAAGCGCTCTCTTCGGTTGCGTCTGCTACGGATTCGGTAGCGTTCCGTGTTGAGCTGGCGGGGGCTACCGTCAGTTTTGATGTAACTCCGATGCAATTCGAGGCGGCTACCGCGAGCCTGACCGACCGCACCCTGGCGGCCGTGCGCAAAGCGCTGCGCGATGCCAAACTCGGCAAAGACGAAGTCCGGGGCGTGGTGATGGTGGGCGGCTCGACGCGCATGCCGCAAATCCAGCGTGCCGTGGCCGACTTTTTCGGCCGCACGCCGTTGACCAATCTCAATCCGGACGAAGTGGTGGCACTGGGGGCCGCCATTCAGGCCAACCAGCTGGCGGGCAACAACACGGCGGGCGATCTGCTGCTGCTGGACGTGATTCCGCTGTCGCTGGGCATTGAAACCATGGGCGGCCTGGTCGAGCGCATCGTGCCGCGGAATCAGACCATTCCGACCTCGATGGCGCAGGACTTCACCACCTACCAGGATGGCCAGACCGCGCTGGCGCTGCACGTGGTGCAGGGCGAGCGCGATCTGGTGGCCGACTGCCGCAGCCTGGCGCGCTTCGAACTGCGCGGCATTCCGCCCATGGTGGCGGGCGCCGCCCGTATTCGCGTCATGTTCACGGTCGATGCGGATGGCCTGCTGACCGTGCAGGCCAAGGAGCAGACCAGCGGTGTCGAAGCCCGGATTGATGTGAAGCCTTCGTACGGCCTGAGCGACGATCAGATCGCCAGAATGCTGCAAGACAGTTTTTCGACCGCGGGGCAGGACATGCAGGCGCGCGCGCTGGTGCAGGCGCGGGTCGATGCCGACCGCATGATTGCGGCCACCCGCAATGCGCTGGCGGCCGATGGCGATCTGCTGTCCGCCGGCGAGCGTGCCGACATCGATGCGCTGCTGGACGCAGCCGTGCAGGCCCTGTTGCTGGAAGACCCCAAGACGGTCGAGGCGGCGACGCAGCGACTGGCCAAAGGGACGGAAGCGTTCGCGGCCCTGCGCATGAACCGCGGCATCCGGCAAGCCCTGGCCGGCAAGAACGTGGAAACCATTTAAGAGACAAAAGAGACAACATCGCATGCCCGTCATCAAAATACTGCCGCATCCCGAATACTGTCCGCAAGGTGCAGAAATCAGCGCGCCGGCAGGGACCTCGATTTGCGAGGCGCTGCTCGACAATCACATCAACATCGAGCACGCCTGCGACCTGAGCTGTGCCTGCACCACGTGCCATGTGGTGGTGCGCGAGGGCTTTCAGTCGCTCAACGAAATGGACGAAAACGAAGAGGACCTGCTGGACCGCGCCTGGGGGCTGGAGCCGAACTCGCGCCTGAGCTGCCAGGCGATCCTGGCGCAGTCGAATGTGACGGTTGAAATCCCCAAATATTCGATCAACCACGCCAAGGAGAATCACTGATGTCACGCCAGATCGTTCTCGACACTGAAACCACGGGTCTGTCGGCCGAAGGCGGCGACCGCATCATTGAAATCGGCTGTGTGGAACTGGTGGGCCGCAAGCTCACTGGCAGCAATAAGCACTTCTACCTGAATCCGGGGCGCGATAGCCACGAAGACGCACTCAAGGTGCACGGCATCAGCAACGAATTTTTGCGCGACAAGCCCAAGTTTGCGGCGGTCGCCGATGAACTGCTCGACTATTTGCAGGATGCCGAGATCATCATCCACAACGCCCAGTTTGACGTGGGCTTCCTGAACAAGGAGCTGGAGCTGATCGGCCGGCCGCGCTTCAACGAGTTTGTGGGCAGCGTGACCGACACACTGGCCATGGCGAAGGAAATGTTCCCGGGCAAGCGAAATTCGCTCAACGCACTGTGCGACCGGCTGGGCGTGGACAATTCGACCCGCACGCTGCACGGTGCGTTGCTCGATGCCGAACTGCTGGCCGACGTGTACATCAACCTCACACGCGGCCAGGATGCGCTGCTGATGGATCTGGACCCCGGCGACAACGCAGGAATCGTCGCGACGCCTATGGATCTGCGCAGTTTTGATTTGCCAGTACTGCTGGCCAATGAGCAGGAAGCGACTGCGCATGAAGACGTCCTCAAGCAGCTCGACAAGTCCAGCGACGGCAAGACGGTGTGGCGCTCCTCGGTGCCAGTCGCGGTGCCATTTATGGCATAATTCGAGGCTATCCTGAATAACAAATTTGGGCGGTTAGCTCAGGGGTAGAGCACTGCATTCACACTGCAGGGGTCGCAAGTTCGAAACTTGCACCGCCCACCACGTAAGTGGTTGATTTCATTGAGAAATCAGACAAACACGGAGATTGTGAGTCGTTAGAAATGCCTTTTTGGCGCAAATTTGTCGCACTAGATGCGCAAAGGAGTGCAAATTGGCTTTCATCAGAAAACGCGGCCCATTTCAATTTCAAGTGACCGTGCGTCGGCGCGGTTATCCCGAACAAACCAGAACGTTCATCGAGCGGCGTGACGCCGAAACCTGGGCGCTCCAGATCGAGAGTGAGATGACGCGCGGCGTCTTCGTCTCTCGCGTCGAGGCCGAGCGCACCACGCTCAGGGAATTGATCGAGCGCTACATCGAGGACGTGACGCCGGCGCACAAGGGCAGGGCATCCGAGACGCTGCGACTGCGGATGCTGGCGAAGCACGCGCTGGCGCAGCGCTTCGTGGCAACGCTCAAGGCAACCGACTTCGCCCGCTACCGCGACGAGCGCCTGAAAATCCGCAAGCCGGCTACGGTTACAAGGGAGATGGCTTTGTTCGCCAGGGTGATCGAGGTCGCCCGGCGTGAGTGGGACATTCACATGGACAACCCGCTCAAGACCGTGGCTCGCCCGCTGGTGCGCAACGAGCGCACCCGGCGCCTTTCAGCTGCAGAAGAAGAAGCGCTGCTGCGCGAGCTCGATCTGCAAGATCGCGACTGGCACGGGCGTCTTGAGCCGGGCGGCGCCCGCAATCCATGGGTGCGGCCCGCTGTCGTTCTCGCCATCGAGACGGCCATGCGGCGCGGGGAGCTGCTCAGCCTCAAGTGGTGCAACGTGGACCTGCAGCGCCGCGTGGCGGTGTTGCCAGACACCAAGAATGGCGACGTGAGGGGCGTGCCCTTGTCGAGCAAGGCGGTCGGCGTCCTGGCGGCGCTGCCGCGCTCCATTGACGGCAGAGTATTCCCGACCACCGCCGCTGCGCTCAAGAAGTCATACGAGCGCGCTGTCGAGCGCGCCGGCATTGTGGATCTGACATTCCATGATCTGCGGCGGGAAGCGACCAGCAGGCTCGCGCGCAAGCTCTCCTTGCTCGACCTGGCGAAGGTTACCGGTCACCGTTCGGTGAACGTGTTGCACCAGCGGTACTACAACATCACGGCCGAGGAGCTGGCCTTGAAGATCGGTTGAATCGGGCGCCGCACAAGTGAGAGGTTTCTGGGTTTCCCGATTGCGACCTTTGACCAGCATCATGGGGGAAAAGTCGGTATCGATACCGAGACCCTATCCGTGTGCGACGTCATTGCTGGCTGGGTCAAGAACCGGTCGCGTTCGGATCATCAAAGCCAAGTAGCCAGCGTCTGGCGAACATGTTATTAACCTGATTTCGGCCATGCGTCACTACCGAACTCAAGAGCAATGTTTGGAGCGTGTTGCCGAACTTGAGCGAAGTCTGGCTTCCAATTGGTTGCCACCTTTTTGAACGACGCAATGAACCGCCTCGTAGACATAGACGGCGCCACCGAATCACATCGCACAAAGTTTATTTTCAAGACCGCTTGCATTGCCCCCCACTATCTGTGTATTCTATTTTTAAGAACCGAGATTTCCAGTCATGCCTTCATCGACACCGCACACCCCGTATCGCCATGCAGGCGCAGCAAGGCTTGCCTGCATGAAGCCTCTGTCTTCCATCAAGAAAGCCGTGCTCGCCATGTCCATGCGCTTCTCTTACGACGCCATGCGAACTATGCGCGCGGCCAGCCTCGTGATCACGGATTGAACGCCACTGCCATGAACTCGAACCGCGTCACCTGCCGCATATCCCCACGAACCCTGAGCCTCAGGCGTTCGGGCAGCTCTCCCCCTTGCCGACGATGAAGTAGGCAAGCTGCCCGGGCTCCTGACCCCCACCGACCTTCCAGGAGCCCGAGATGATCCGAGATCCCCAACAACAAAATGACCCGCCGGGTTACCGGCGGCATGCCCGCTACCTTGGCTTCAGCTCGAAAGGAACCGGTCTTGCGCCCGAGATCCTGCTGGACGAGCGCCTCGCGGACAAGCTCAAAGAGGAAGCAAACCGCCTGATCAAGCAGGAAATCGCTGAAAGACTGGAGCGCGAAGAGGTGGCCGAGCTTGCCGCGCAAGACGCCAAGTACGATGCCGCGAAGGCCAATACATTCGCCACCGCGCGCAAGAAAGACGGCATCGAGTTCGACTTCGACAAGGAGCTCGAAGAGGCCATCGACCCCGTGCCCGGCGATGATTTTGACGTCAAGGCTCAGCACCCCGTGTACCCGGCCGCCCGTCTGGTGCACTGGATCCAGGATTGCCTGACTTCCACGCCAGACAAGGAGTGGTACCAGCGCGACTACAAGCTGTACCTCGCGCTCAAGCAGCGCGGGCCGCTGCGCCGCTTGGCTGCGCCCGATGACCCAGCCACGGCGCTGGCCGCCCTGCGCGAGTCCCAACCGCACTTCGGCGCGGTGATCGACCTGGTGGCCGCCCAGCTCGCGCTGGCGCAGCAGAGCGAGCGCGCCTTCGCGCTGCCCCCGATCCTGCTGGTGGGCGAGGCCGGGGTCGGCAAGACCCATTTCGCCCTCAAGCTCGGCAACGCCCTAGGCACGCAAGTCCGTCGCCAGGCCTTCGACAACGACCAGACCGGCGCCGCCCTGCTGGGCAGCGACCGCAAGTGGGGCAACACCAGCTATGGCGTGGTGTTCGACCAGGTGGTGCTGGGCGAATATGCCAACCCCATCATCGTGCTCGATGAGATCGACAAGGCCCGGCGCGACTACACCGCGCAGGATCCGCTGGCCTCGCTGCTGACACTGCTCGAGCCCGTCACGTCGAACTGCGTGCGCGACATCTCGACCAACTTCGAGTTCGACGCCAGCCAGGTGATCTGGATCGCCACCGCGAATGATGCCAGGCGCATCTCCGCGCCGCTGCGCTCACGGTTTCGCGAATTCCATATCGACATGCCCACGCCCGAGCAGGCGCTGCAGATGGCCCCCGGCATCGTCAAAAGCGTCATCAAGAGCCTGGCGCTCCAAGACTTCGCGCTGCCCGGGCGCGACATCGTGGTGCGCGTGGCGCATCTCAGCCCGCGCGAGATCCGCCAGGCGATCGAACCCGCCGTGGGCCACGCGCTGGCCAACGGCCGCCTGCATCTTCGGATCAACGATCTGCCGAAAGAGCTGCAGGACGGCCGCGATGGCGCGGGCGGCAGCGCGCAACTGCATTGATCACCACGCAAAGGAATTCTCATGAACAGCAATCACAACCCACCCTCCACGGCACAAGCCCTCAAGGATCGCTATCCATATATGTTTGCCGGCAAGAACATCGGCTTCGCGATCTACCGCGGCTGGTTCGAGATGTTCGCGCAGCTGTGCGCCGACATCGATGCGGCTCTGGGCGAGAACCAGAGGGGCTTTCACTGGGTGCAGATCAAGGAGAAGTTCGGCTCGTACCGGCTGTACTACAGCATGGAGCGAGATGTAGACGACGTCTCGATGACTTACGAGGCGGTGCCGGGGCCCGGCCATGTGGGTCTGCGCCCCAAGGCGGAATTGGCCGGTGCCGTTGCGCCGGCATCGCCGGCCCAGCGGATCCGCCAGCTGGTCAACCGGGCCGAGGACGCGACGACCCAGATGTGCATGGCCTGCGGCCAACCCGCCGAGGCCGATTGCTACGATGGGTACTACCTCACGCTGTGCAAGGAACACGCGCCTGATCGACGTTTGTCGCACAGTAGTCCCCTCTGGAAGAAAGTATGGCAGGCCACCAGGATGCCCGATGACCAGGAGGGCTCGTCATGATCGTGTTCCTGGATTTCGATGGCGTCACCCACCCCGAGCCTTGCGAGGTGGACGCCCTTTTTGTTCGCCTGCCATTGATCGAGGCGGTGCTGCGCGAGTTTGACCTGCCGCGTATTGTGATCAGCAGCAGCTGGCGCGAAGTACATCCGTTGGGCGAGCTGTTGGAGTTCTTCTCGGCCGATCTGGCCCCGCGCGTACTCGATGTGACCCCATTGCTGGAGCGTCTCAACGACCGCTGGCTGCCCGGACAGTCGCAACGCTTCGAGCGCCAGAATGAATGCGAGCGCTGGATGCGGGAGAACCGCCCCTGGGGCACACCGTGGCTGGCCATCGATGACCGCGCGCACTGGTTCGAGCCTCAATGCCAGCACTTGCTGCTCACGGATCCGGACCACGGATTCCTGCCCGGCGACGCCCCGCGCCTGCGCGCCATGATCCAGGAGAGACTGTGATGCGAGACATGGAGCAATTCGACCGCGAACACGAGCAGGCGCTGCGCCGCATCTGGTTCCTCGGGGACGTGCACGCCGAGTTCAAGGCCCTGGCCCGCACGCTGCTGGCCGCCCCCGAGTCGCCGCGCTGGCTGGTGTTCCTGGGCGACGTGGACATCGATCACCAGTCGTTCCGGGAAATCCTGGCGCCGCTGCACCGCAATTTCCCCGAGGTGCGGGTCGCCTTCATCCACGGCAACCACGACGCCGACACCCACAAACATTGGGCCATGCTGCACGACTGCGGTGCTGCCCTGCCGCTGCATGGCCGCGTGCTGGAGATGGACGGCGTGCGCGTGGCCGGCCTGGGCGGGGTGTTCCAGGGCCGCATCTGGTATCCGCCGGGCGAGCAGTTCTTTGCCAACAAGGCGCAAGCCATGAACCGGGGGCCCTACCAGTGGCGTGGCGGTCAGAAGCCGAGCCCGAAGCTGCACGGCGCCATCTACCCCGACGACGTGGCAAGCCTGGCGGCGCAGAGGGCCGACATTCTGGTGACGCACGAGGCCCCCTCGTGCCACCCGCATGGCTTTGCCGCGCTGGACGAGCTGGCCCGCGCGCTGCGCGTGGTGCGCAGCTTCCACGGGCACCACCACGACGATCGCAGTGCCGCATACGCGCTCCTGCGCCCGGCCCTGGGCTTCGATGCCCGGGGCGTGGCCTACTGCGCCATCAAGAACGGCCTGGGCCAAGTGATCCATCCGGGAGAGGCAGGATGGTGAAGCTGCTCGTCCTGTCCGATCTGCACCTGGAGTTCTGCGCCTTCGAGCCCGACCCGGCTGCTGTCTCCGCGGCCGATATCGTGGTACTGGCCGGCGACATCCATCCGGGGGCCGATGGCATCCTCTGGGCGCGCGCGACATTTGCCGGCAAACCCATCGTCTACGTGGCAGGGAATCACGAGTTCTACGACGGCGACTGGATTGAGACCCTGGCGCTCCTGCGCCGCACGGCGCGCGAGCACGACGTTCACTTCCTGGAGAACGATGCCGTGGACATAGCAGGCCTGCGCTTCCTGGGCTGCACGCTGTGGACCGACTTCGCGTACCTTGGGGAACATCGCCAGGAGGAGGCGATGTTTGAGGCCGAAAGGGGCCTGGCCGACTATCGGGTCATCGGGGTGGCGGGTCCCGATCAGCGCTTGAGTGCCCGGCTCTCGATGGAGCGTCATCTGGCCAGCCGCGCCTGGCTGACCACCGAACTGATGAGGGGTGATCCAAGGCGCACGGTGGTGGTGACGCACCACTACCCGCACCGGCGCTCCACCGCCCCGCAGTTTGCCAGCGACGTCTTGACCCCGGCCTTCGGCTCGCACCTGCCCGTGGAACTGTTGCTGCGGGCAAGCCTGTGGATCCATGGGCACACGCACAGCTCGTGCGCCTATCGTCTTGGCGACTCCAGGCGCAGCGTGCGCGTCGTGTGCAATCCGCGCGGCTATCCGTATGCGTGGCTCTCCGACGAGATGGAGAACGCCGAGTTCAATCCCGGCTTGCTGGTGTCGGCCGGCGTGCCAACCATTCCTTGAGGACCTTTGATCATGAAACTGCTCGTTCTGTCCGACCTGCACGTGGAAATGCGCCCGTTCTCGCCGGTGATTGAGGGCCGGCGCATCGACGAGCAGGCCGACGTGGTGGTGCTGGCCGGCGACATTCATGGCGGAGCACGGGGACCGCGCTGGGCGCGCGAGACCTTCCCGGACAAGCCCATCGTCTACGTGGCGGGCAACCACGAGTTCTACGATCAGCACTGGACGCAGCTGCTCGATCCGCTGCGCGAGATGGCGCGCCAGCACGATGTCGAATTCCTGGAGGCTGACGGCGTGGATCTTGGGGGCGTGCGTTTCCTGGGCTGCAGCCTGTGGACCGACTTCGAGCTGTTCGGCCAGGAGCGGCGTGTGGGTGCGCAGCGCCTGGCCCGAATCCGCATGAACGACTATCAGTGCATCAAGATCACCAAGACGGCCGAGTTCTACTGGGTCCACTCAAAATACCTGATCCCAGAGCTCACCGTGCGCCGGCACCGCGCCAGCGTGGAGTGGCTGCAGGAAAAGCTAAAGCACGGCGATCCCGCCAAAACCGTCATCGTCACGCACCATGCGCCGCACCGCCAATCGATTCCAGCGCGCTTCCAGGAGGATCTGCTGTCAAGCGCCTATGCCTCGGACCTGACCCACCTCATGGGGCGGGCCGCCCTGTGGATCCACGGGCATATCCATGACTCGGTGGACTATGAGATGGGCGGGACCCGGGTGCTCTGCAATCCGCGCGGCTACCAGCACTGGAGCGGCAGCTTCGAGAACGGCTCGTTCGAGCCGGGGTTGATTGTAGAAATCTGAATGAAAGGGGTGAATCATGACCATGCCATCGGAGAGAACCCGCGCGCTGCGCTGGGCGGGGGAGTTCCTGCGGGACGTCTTGGCTTCCAAGGAGGTTCCTGCAGAGTTGGCGTCACCAAACCATGCAGAAGGACAGGACACTCAGGGTGCAGAACAAGGCTATTAGGTCACTTGCAGCAGGCCCGGCATTGCCGAGATGAGCGCAGCCATCGGCCGACAGGTCAACGCAAGGGCATTTCGCCAATCCCAGCACGGGTCAGGCCAAAAGCGGCGCTCAACAGAATATTAGATTGAGTATCTCAGCAGTTGCCTTTGCGACTCATCGAACTGGTGATGCCGTACTCGCCGAGCACACTCCTGAAATCGTGGCTGGCGTACTGGGCGGATTCAACCGGTCGATGCAACAAGGGTTTTGACACTTGATGATAGGCATTCATTGAAAGCCTCCGCTGGTGTTCTCCAGCCGAGCGCTTTTCGTGGTCGATTATTTAATGCAGTGGCCACCGCTTGGAGCTCCTCGATGCCATAGCGCGAGAAGTCAGTCCCTTTCGGGAAGTACTGTCGCAGCAACCCGTTGGTGTTCTCATTGGTTCCACGTTGCCAGGGGCTGCGCGGTTCGCAGAAGTAGATCCGAAGACCTGTTTCTGCGCGCAGCCGCGCATGCTGCGACATCTCTGCGCCCTGGTCCCAGGTAAGCGACCGGCGCAGTTTCGAAGGCAGCGCCTGCATCGATGTCGAGATCGCTTGCCTGACGGCATCTGCACCATGGCCGGCCAGCGCAGGCCCGTTCTTCTTGCGCAGCGCGCCATGCCCCTTCATGCGAGGAAGGTGCAGCAGCATCGTGAAGCGCGTCTTGCGCTCCACCAACGTGCCGATCGCCGACTTCTCCAGCCCAAGGATGAGATCGCCTTCCCAATGACCGGAGACCTTGCGCTGCTCGACGTGTTGGGGGCGTTGGCGGATCATGACCTCTGGAGTGACGAACTGCTTGCCGCGGCTACCGGCCCTGGCGCGAGGCTCACGCAATGGATGACCGCTGCGCAAGCACATGCTCAACTCGCGCAGCAATGCGGCCCGACCAGGTATATACAGAGCCTGGTAGATCGCCTCGTGCGAGATGCGCATTGACTCGTCATCCGGGAAGTCGATGCGCAGCCTGTTGGAAATTTGCTCCGGGCTCCAGGATCTCGCCCAATGGCGGTCCTGTCGTCGACCATGGCGGCGACCTGCCCACGCCACCTGCGGCCCCGGTCGCTTGCCGCGTGCGGTCGTAATCGCACCGGCCAGACGGTCATGCACGTACCGCATCAACGCTGCATGGGTCGACAGCTTTGCTTTCTTGGGGCGCTTAGCGCGCCGCTGAGCATGCCACTGCGCCGTCGTCGCTCTGTAGTCGACAGATCCGCCGCGGGTTGCTGCGTTGCGGCGTAGTTCCCGGGAAATCGTTGAGGGGTTCCTGCCGATTTGCCTGGCGATGTCACGAACACCATAACCTTGGGCACGAAGGAGCGAGATCTCCTCGCGTTCGGCGAAGGACAGAAAGCGGCCAGAGAGTGGAGCAAGGCTGACATTGGGCATGCCACCAGCTTGCCGGAACCAACGAACTCCGACAGCCGGCGACACGCCAGCCAGGACGCCGGCCTTCTCGCTGGTCAGCCCTTCGGTGATCGCCTTCCAGAAACACTGCCGATCTTCCCGCTGACCAACCGGGGGCCGGCCAATCGAACCCAACGCTGGGCAAATACCTCGTCTGCAGCGGCCATGCTTTGCTGTTCCCATTGCAACTCCTTGAATCGAAGGTGTTGCATCGACCGGTTGAATCCGCCCTGGCTGCCGCGATCGCTATGCAAGATCAACCCTGCCTGCTTGCCGGGACGGCGCTTGAACCACGCCATGCGCAGCGCGTCAATGACGATGTCGCGCGTCATGTCCTGGCGCAGCGACCAGCCCACCACCTGGCGGTTGAACAGGTCGATCACCACGGCCAGGAACAACCAGCCCTCATCGGTGGCGATGTAGGTGATGTCACCCACCCAGACCTGGTCCGGCTCGGCCACGGTGAACTCGCGGTTCAGCACATTGGGCGAGATCAGCAGGTCGTGTTTGCTGTCGGTTGTCACCTTGAAGCGCCGTTTGCCCTTTGGCCCGGAAGCCATGCAGCTGCATGAGCTTTTGCACCTGCTGCTTGCCCACGCGAATGCCGCGTGCCAGCAGCTCCCGCCAAGTGCGCGGCCAGCCGTAGCCGGCGTGCGTCTGGGCGTGGATGGCCCGGATGTGCACCAAGAGCGTATTGTCACTCAGGTGGCGACGCTGTGCAGCGCTGGCGCGGCGAACGAAGTACTCGTGATACCCGGCCAAACTGACGCGAAGCACCCGGCACTGCACAGAGATCGGCCACACGCACCGATGGCGCTGGATGAACGCGTACTTCAAGTCGATCCCTTTGCGAAGTACGTCGTCGCTTCCTAAGAAACACCCGTCGCCGGTGCCTCCTGCAGCGTGGCCCGTTCGAATTCGTGGGCAGCGTGGACACCATGTTGGCGCGGCTGAAGCGTGCTGGCGACGCTCGGAAGGCGTACCAGATCGAAGGCCTGACGCACTGGATGGACTGAGCGCGCATTTACCAACAGCAGAAGTAGCCCCGGATTTCTTCGGCTCGCCTGGCAGTTGGTACAGCTTGGCAATCGTAGCCGCCACTGTACCCAAATTGGCTGGCCCCCGGCCCGTGAGTTGCGCCGATTGGCTCAGGCAGCGCGCGCCAGTTCCTGTGCGCCTTGCCCACGCGGCTTGAGCTTGTCAGCGACCGCCCATGGCAGCAACTGAAGTTCAAATTGTTCATTGCCAATAAAGTCTGAGGCAGTTCAGGTGGCTGCCGCCGTGCGGGGGCAATTGGTAACTTGGGAGCTGGGGCGCTAGCGCGGACTGGTGATCTGAACTAACCCGTCACTCTACTTTCTGCCGGATGCCTTGTACCAGGCGACGCCATCATCACCAATATTCATCTCGACCGCACCCTGATGCCTCAGGTAATTGAGGCAGGCCAGGCTCTCGCCGGTTGCCATCCCGAGCAAGGGCACATCCGTCTCCCCGATGGTTCGGCCGAACAGCGCGCCGAACACATCGACCGCGCGCTGGGGTTCGATCAGAGCCTCCGTGAGGCACGTCAAGGCATGGTTCTGCACCGCGGTCAGATAGTCCAGGCGTGCGTGCAATCCCCTGAAGCACTCGTTATGCGAGGGCAGCACCAGCACATCATCGGGCACCTCGCGCTTGAGCTTGTCCAGGGACGCATACCAGTCCGCCATCGGATTGGCGTCTGGCTCGATCGGATGAACCGAGACGTTCGACGAAATCCTCGGCAGGACCTGGTCGCCCGAGATCAGCACCTTGAGATCCGGGCAATATAGGCATGCATGTTCGGGGGAATGACCGTTGCCCACCACGACGCGCCACAGGTGCGGCCCAATGCGCAGCTCCTCGCCATCGACCAGGCGCCGGTAGCTGTCCGGCAGGGGGTGAATCTGGTTGCCGAAATTGCCAAATCGTGCGCGGTACGACTCCACCGCCGCCTCGGGCCATCCCGCCCGACGGTAAAAGTCCAGGGCTTCGGGCGGCGCTTCGCGCCCGCTGTCCGAGACCATGACGCGGCAACTCAGGTATTCGAGCCGCGTCATCCACAGGTGCAGACCGAATTTTCGGGTGAGCCAGCCGGCCATCCCGACGTGGTCGGGATGCATGTGTGTCACGAAGACCCTGGACAACGGCCGTTCATCCCTGGCATTCGAAAACAGCTCACGCCATACCGTCACAGTTTCTTCGTTGCGCACGCCGGTGTCCACCAGAGCCCATCCATCGCCTTCATCGATCGCCCAGAGATTGATGTGATCGAGCGCATACGGCAGCGGCATGCGGATCCAGTGGACGCCGGGCGCGACTTCGAGCGTGCGACCGCGTTCGGGGGGTGCCTCGAAGGGGTATTCCAGCTTTGGTTTGCTGGGAGCGGTAGAAGTTTTCAGGTCGTTTGTCAAGTCAGACTCCAGTCAGCGGAAGCTGGGTTATAGCGGCAAGTCGGCATGATTTTCCGCAAGAAAGCAGGGGTACACGTCACCTGCCTTGAAGCCGGGGGATCCCAGGACAGCCCGGAGATAGCCGATGTCCATGGTGATGTGTTTCTGGCTGACTGAGGCGAGGGCAGTGGCCAGCAGCGCAATGGTGGCTTCCCCGTGTCGATCCATGGGCAATCATGATCGTCAGATCATAAAAGCACATCTCCATCCTCTCCTCGATGGGTCCAGAGCCGGGCGTGGGGCTCGGAAGGGTGGCTCTGATCTGGAGCTACAACGCCTTGACCAGTTCCGGCACGGCGGTAAACAGATCAGCCACCAACCCATAGTCGGCCACGGAGAAGATCGGTGCCTCCTCATCCTTGTTGATCGCCACGATCACCTTGGAATCCTTCATGCCCGCCAGGTGCTGGATCGCCCCGGAGATGCCGACGGCCACATACAGCTGCGGCGCCACGATCTTGCCGGTCTGCCCGACCTGCCAGTCGTTCGGCGCATAGCCGGCATCCACCGCCGCGCGGCTGGCCCCCATGGCCGCGCCCAGCTTGTCCGCCAGCGGGGTGATGACCTCGTTGAACTTCTCGGCACTGCCCAAGGCCCGGCCTCCAGAGACGATGATCTTGGCGGCGGTCAGTTCGGGGCGGTCGTTCCTGGCAATCTCGCTGCCCATGAAGGCCGACTTGCCGCTGTCGGGCGTGGCCGTGATGGTTTCCACCGCGGCGCTGCCGCCGCTGTTTGGCGCCGGGTCAAAGCCCGTGGTGCGCACGGTGATGACCTTGGTGGCGTCACTGCTTTGCACGATGGCAATGGCATTGCCGGCATAGATCGGGCGCTCGAAGGTGTCCGGGCTGTCCACCTTGCTGATGTCGCTGATCTGGGCCACGTCGAGTTTGGCGGCCACGCGTGGGGCGATGTTCTTGCCCGAGGCGGTGGCCGGGAACAGGATGTGGCTGTAATTGGCGGCAATGGCCAGTACCTGGGCGGCGATGTTCTCGGCCAGGCCGTGCGCGAAGTACTCGCCCTCCGAATGCAGCACCTTGGCCACACCGGTGATCTGCGCTGCAGCGGCAGCGGCAGCGCCGGCATTGTGGCCGGCGATCAGCACGTGCACCTCACCGCCACACTGGGCGGCGGCGGTCACGGTGTTCAGGGTGGCGCCCTTGAGGTGGGCGTTGTCGTGTTCGGCAATAACGAGTGAAGTCATTTAGATCACCTTCGCTTCATTTTTCAGTTTGTCCACCAGCGTGGCGACGTCGGGCACCTTGATGCCGGCGCTGCGCTTGGGTGGCTCGGAGACCTTGATCGTCTTCAGGCGCGGGCTGACATCCACCCCGAGGTCTTCGGGCTTGTAGGTGTCGAGCTGCTTTTTCTTGGCCTTCATGATGTTGGGCAGGGTCACATACCTGGGCTCGTTCAGGCGCAGGTCGGTGGTGACGATGGCGGGCAGGCCCATAGAAAGGGTCTCCAGCCCGCCGTCGACTTCACGCGTGACCTGGGCCCGGCCATCGACCACTTCGACCTTGCTGGCAAAGGTGGCTTGCGGCAGGTCGGCGAGAGCTGCGAGCATCTGGCCGGTCTGGTTGCAGTCGTCGTCGATGGCCTGTTTGCCCAGGATCACCAGGCCGGGTTGTTCCTTGTCCATCAGGGCCTTGAGCAGCTTGGCCACGGCCAGGGGCTGCAGCTCGGCGTCGGTCTGCACCAGGATGGCGCGATCGGCGCCGATGGCCATGGCGGTGCGCAGGGTCTCCTGGCACTGCTGCACGCCGCAGGAGACGGCGATGACTTCCGTGGCGACGCCTTTCTCTTTCAGGCGCACGGCTTCTTCAACGGCGATCTCGTCAAAGGGGTTCATGCTCATCTTCACGTTGGCGATGTCCACGCCAGTGCCGTCGGACTTGACGCGCACCTTGACGTTGTAGTCGACCACGCGCTTGACGGGGACGAGGATTTTCATTCGGAAGACTCCTTGGGGGATGTAACAAGTTCGCGCAACCGCCGCCGCAGCAATTTTCCCGTAGGCGAGCGCGGCAGGCTGTCGAGGATATGGATCTGTGCCGGTTGTTTGAAGCGCCCGAGATGTGCTTCGCAATGGCGCTGCACCGCCGCGAGAAGAGTGACCGTATCGTTGCTGGCTTCGCGTACTACCACGACGAAGGCCACTGGCCGTTCCCCGAAGCGCTCGTCGGCGATGCCAACAACGGCGCAATCCCAGACGCCCGGCGTTTCCCGGATTACCGCTTCGATTTCCTGCGGGTACAAATTCACACCGCCCGAGATGATCATGTCGTCCTGGCGGTCAGTGAGATAGAGGTAACCATCGATGTCGACATGTCCGATGTCGCCGAAGGTCTGCCAGCCCTGAGGCAGGGTACGTGCGGCCGTCTTTTCCGGCGCCTTATGATAGGCAAACGGAGCCACGCCGGAAAAGCACACCAAGCCCGTGGCACCGGCCGGAAGCTCGACTCCTTGGTCATCGGCGATGTGCAGCGCACCTTTGCGTGCCTGGCCCACAGAGCCCGGCCGCTGTTGCGCCTCGGTCGAATTGATCAACGTCAGGCCAATGCCTTCGCTGCCCGAGTAGTACTCCAGCAAGATCGGTCCCCACCAGCCGATCATCGCCGCCTTGAGGGCGGGCGGGCAGGGCGCGGCGCCATGGATGGCGAGCCGATGGGCCGGCGCGACGAATGCCGCACGCCGCTGCGCGGGCAGTGATAGCAGGCGCTGGAACATCGCCGGAACCCATTGGCTGTGGGTGATGTCTTCCTGTTCGAGCAGGTGCAAGGCTTGGTCGGCGTCGAAGCGTTCCATCACATGCACCGTGCCACCGCCGGCGGTGACGGCCAGGGCAAAGCGCAACGGTGCTGCGTGGTAGAGCGGTGCGGTGGAAAGGTAGCGGACGTCGGGACCGCCAAGATCGAACAGGGTGATCAGGTCCGCGGCAAATGGAGGAGTGCCGCGCCATTCGGCCGGCAAGAGTGGCCGTATCACCCCCTTGGGGGCGCCCGTGGTGCCCGAGGTGTACATCATCAAAGCGCCTGGCGGCTCCTCTGTCTGCGGCAGTGGCGAAGCATCGACCAGCAGTTCCTCCAACGGTGTGAAGCCAGGGATCGGGCCACGCAGCGACAGCCAGTGCCGCGGGGCCTGCAGCATCGCCGGCAAGGACGCGACGGCATCCTGCAGTGCGGCATCGGCGAACACGCACTTGGCGTCGGTATCTTCAATCAGGTAGCACAGTTCCGAAGCAGTGAGAGCCGTCGACATCGGGGTCAGGTACAAGCCCGAACGCCAGGCGGCCCAGGCGATGGCCAGCGCCTCGGGCCGGTTACCTATCAGCGAGGCAATATGGTCTCCACGCACCAGGCCAAGGCGCCGCATTGCGACGGCAATGCGGTTGGCCAGCGCCTCCAGCGCGCCATAGCTCATGCGCTCGCCGCCGCAGACGAGGGCGGTGCGCTCCGGGGTGGCGCCCGCGTGGTCTCGCAGGTCCCAGATCTTCACAGTGCCTACAGACATTGGGCTCAATCCTTGCGCAGCAGGCCCAGGCGAGCCCGCGTAACGCGCTCGGTCTCGACAGGGTGGCGCGCGAACACGCCGTATTTAGCTGAACTCAACGGTGCTGCGCAAGTCAACGCCAATGTGCCAATAAAACCCCGTCTGTTCATTGCCGCAGGTCTCCTGATTTTCAGCCGGCGCTGCGTTGCGCCTTTTCCTGCTCGGCACGCCCTCGCACCAGGGCCTTCGCCTCAGCCCAGTCTTCGGGCGTCAACTTGCCCAGCGCTGCGAAGGTGCTGGGCGCGGCGAGGTGGTGGCCTCCATCGATGGCAATATTCTGGCCGGTCAGGTACTCGCAACCGTCGGCTTGCAAGAAAATCAGCAGGTTACACAGCTCCGGCATACGGCCAAAGCGCTGCATCGGCACTTCGTCGGCCGAGGCTGCGCCGACATTGGCTTTGGGAATTGGCGCCAGCTTCTCCCAGGCACTTTCGGTTGGGAAGGGTCCCGGGGCCACCGCATTCACGCGAATGTTGTGCTTGCCCCATTCGACGGCCAGTGACATCGTCATCGCGTGTACCGCGGTTTTCGCCATCACTGATGGCAACACGTAGGCCGAGCCGGTCCAGACCCAAGTGACGAGCATGCTGACCACCGAACCCGGTAGGCCCTGCGCGATCCAGCGCCGACCGCACGCCAGTGTGGCGTAAAGCGCACCGTCCATCACCGTCGAGCGTACGGCGGAAAAGCCGCGCGGGCTGATATCTACCGAGGGCGCGATAAAGTTCGCGGCGGCGTTGTTGATCAGGCCCGTCAGGGGCCCGCCGGTCCAGATGCGCTCGACCATCGCTTCGATCTGCTCGGCCTCACGCACGTCGCAGATGTGGTACTCGATGCTGCCGCCATGCAGCGCGGCCTGCCGCAGCTCAGCCACGGCCTGCTGGAGCACGACTTCGCGGCGGCCACAGATATGCACCGAGGCGCCATGCGCCACGAAGTCGCGCGCCAATTCCTTGCCCAGGCCAGTACCACCGCCTGTGATGAGGATGCGTTTGCCCGCGAGTACGTCGGGGCGGAAAGTTGAAGTCGTCACGCGATGTCTCCTAAGCGGGGTTGATGCCGGCCACGCCATTGACGGCGTCCTTGCGCGGCTTGTAGTTGGCAAACAGCTGGCGGCCGATGATGTGCTTCATCACCTCGATCGAGCCGCCGGCGATCTTGACGATGCGCGCGTCCGCATAGGCGCGTGCAATGGGATATTCCCACATGTAGCCCCAGCCGCCGAACAGTTGCAGGCATTCGTCCACCACTTTGCAATGCATGTTCGAGAGCCACATTTTTGCCATGGCGGCGTCAACCGCGTCGAGCTCACCTTTCATGAAAATCTCGATGCATTTGTCGGTGAACTGCCGGCCCACGACTGCTTCGGTCTTGAGCTCGGCCAGCTTGAACTGCGTGTTCTGGAAATCAGCAATCGTTTTGCCGAATGCCTTGCGGTTGGCCGTGTACTCGACGGTGTAGTCGATCACCGTCTCGGCCACCGTCGCTGAGCGTATCGCTTGCGCCAGGCGCTCCTGTGCGAGCTTGGTCATCATCAGCTCGAACCCTTTGCCTTCCTCACCGAGCATCGCCGAAGCCGGCACGCGCACCTCGTCGAAAAACAGCTCCGACGTATCCTGCGCCTTCATGCCGAGCTTGTGCAGGTTCTTGCCGCGCCGGAAGCCTGGCAGACTGGTATCGACGAGGAACAGCGTGACGCCCTTGGCGCCCGCCGCCGAGTCGGTCTTGGTGGCCAGTACGATGACATCGCAGGTTTGGCCGTTGGAGATAAAGACCTTCTGGCCCGAGATCACGAAATCGTCACCGTCGCGCACGGCTTTCGTGCGAATGGCCTTGAGGTCGGAACCGGCGTGCGGCTCAGTCATGCCCAGCGCGCCGATGGCTTTGCCCGAGACCATCTGGGGGAGCCAGCGCTTCTTCTGCGCTTCGCTACCGAAAGATTTGACATAGGTGGCCACCAGGTCGCAATGAATCAGGAAGCCCGGTCCCGTGTAGCCCGAGCGGGCCATCTCCTCGAAGACGACGACATCGAACAGGTAGTCGGCGCCGATGCCGCCATATTCCTCGGGAATCGTGCAGCACAGCATCCCGGCGGCGCCGGCTTTCAGCCACAGTTCGCGCGGCACGACGCCGTCGGCCTCCCACTGTGCATGATGCGGGGCGATCTCCCGGTCGATAAACTTCCGCACGGTGTCACGGAAGGCCTCATGGTCCTCGCTGAACAGGTTTCTCTTGATCATCTTGGTGTTCCTCTCAATAGGACTTGGGTAGGTCGAGCACCTTCTCGGCGATGAACGACAGGATCAGCTGTTCAGTGACCGGCGCGATGCGCGTGATCGTCACTTCGCGCAGTAGTCGCTCGACGTGGTACTCCTTGGCATAGCCGAAGCCACCGTGCGTTAACACCGACTGCAGGCAGGAATCGAAACCGGCGCGCGCGCCCAGGAATTTGGCCGCGTTGGCTTCGGCCCCACAGGGCTGGTGCTGGTCATACAGCCAGGCGCCCTTCATCACCATCGCCCAGGCGGCCTCCAATGCCATCCAGCGCTCAGCGAGCGGGTGCTGGATGCCTTGGTTTTGGCCAATCGGGCGGTTGAACACAACCCGATCACGCGCATACTTCGTGGCGCGCCGCAGGGCGTCCTGGCCGATGCCGATGGCCTCCGCGGCCACAAGCAGGCGCTCGGGGTTCAGGCTGTGCAGGATGTAGGAAAAGCCCTTGCCTTCTTCGCCGACACGGTCACTCTCGGGAATGAACAGGCCGTCGATGAAGATGGCGTTCGAGTCCACGGCCTTGCGCCCCATCTTCGGGATGCGGTGTACGTCGATCTTGCTGCGGTCGAGGTCCGTGTAGAAGATCGTGATGCCGTCGGTCGGACGTTTGCAGTCCTCCAGCTTGGTCGTGCGTGTCAGCAGCATGATCTTGTTGGCCACTTGGGCGGTGGATGTCCAGACCTTCTGGCCATGGACCACGTAGCCCCCGGGCACCTTTTGTGCAAAGGTCTTTATCGCGGTCGTGTTCAAGCCGGCGTCGGGCTCGGTGAAGCCGAAGCAACATTGATCCTTGCCTTCCACCAGCCGCGGCAACCAACGCTGGCGCTGCTCAGGCGTGCCGAACACCACGATCGGGTGCGGTCCGAACAGGTTGATGTGCACCGTCGAGGCGGCAGCCATACCTCCTCCGTGGCTGGCCACTTCGTGAAGCATGATCACGGCCTCGGTGACGCCGAGGCCGGCGCCGCCGTATTCAGGCGGCATCGTGATGCCCAGCCATCCGGCGTCGGCCATCGCGCGGTGGAACTCGCGCGGGAACTGGCCGTCGTCGTCGCGTGCGAGCCAGTATTCATCGTCGAACGAGCGTACGACGGCGCTTACGCCATCGCGGATCGCGCGGTGGTCTTCGCTGATTGAAAAGTCCATGGGTTCTCCGTGTGTGTTGCTACCGTGACTCAACCGGCCAGGCCGAGTGTGCGCAGCGCCTGGGTGAGGTGCGGCTTGTCGACCATCACGCCGTCGATGCTGAGCGTGCCGGCCTCGGGTTGGGCCGCGAAGGCGTCGACGATGCGGCGCGCATGGGCCAGCTCGGCCTCACTCGGCGAGTAAGCCTCGTTGATGATGGCCACCTGATCGGGGTGGATCGCGATGCGGCCACGGAAGCCGCGCCGGCGCGAGGCTCGGCACGCGGCGGCCAGGCCGGCGGCATCGCGGAAGTCGGCATACAGCGTATCAATCGCAGGCATCCCGGCGGACGCGGCAGCGCACAGGCACAGCGAGTTCGCCCATGTGTACAGCGGCGACCAGTTGCCGTCTTCCTCCCGGTTCGAGACCGCACCGATCGCGGCCGACAGGTCCTCGGCTCCCCAAGTCACGCCGGCGAGCCGCGGTATGGGCCCGGCGAAGGTCTGCATATTGAGCATGGCCTGCGCGGTTTCGGTGGCGACCGGAATGATGCGCACAGTGCCCCCTTCGATGCCGGCACGCGGTTCGAGCGCGTCGAGGCAATAGCCCAAACGCACGATGTCGGCGGCGCTGTGCGTCTTGGGCAGCAGGATGCCAGCGAGGCCAGGCACCACGACGGCGGCAAGGTCGCCCATGGCCAGTGCGGTGTCGAGCGGGTTGATGCGCACGAACAGTCGCGCGCTGAGTTGCGCTGCCTGCGTGGTGATGA
Source organism: Rhodoferax sp. (assembly GCA_031291295.1). Classification (GTDB taxonomy): domain Bacteria; phylum Pseudomonadota; class Gammaproteobacteria; order Burkholderiales; family Burkholderiaceae_C; genus Rhodoferax_A. The sequence goes on from JARLJI010000116.1 coordinate 246,685, forward strand.
ATTCGGCCGCCGTGCTGCGCGCTCCGACCTTGCGCGCCTCGGCGACCGAGTCTTCCAGATCGAGAATCAACACGTCGGCCGGGCTGCCCACTGACTTGGCGAGCTTGCGCTCGTTGTCGGCCGGCACGAACAGCATGGAGCGCAGTTTCATGGTGCTCATGCCGGCTTCCTCAGCATCAGCGCCTGGCGCAGGCAGGTGCAGACTTCCTCGCCTCGCTGGTTGAAACCCTGGTGCAGGAAGGTCACGATGCCTGCGTTGGGGCGCGACTTGCTCTCGCGGACCTCCTTCACCGTCGTGCGCGAACGGATCGTGTCGCCGTGGAACACCGGGCCCGGGAAGCGCGTGTCGGTCATGCCGAGGTTGGCCACCGTGGTGCCGAGTGTTGTATCCTGTACCGACAGTCCGATAACGAGTCCGAGCGTGAAGATGCTGTTGACGAGCGGGCGACCGAACTCGGTACCTTTGCAGTACTCGGCGTCGATGTGGATCGCCGCGGGGTTGTATGTGGCATTGCTGAACCACATGTTGTCCGCCTCCGTCACGGTACGGCGGATCTCGTGGTCGAATGTCTGTCCGACACTGAATTCCTCAAACCAGCAGCCTGCCATCGGTGTTTTCCTAGAAAATAATTATGTATCAGCGTATGGATGTACATTATACGCATGTGTACTATATCAAAACTCGGTGATTTGCAACTCAGGTGAAACCTTGATGGAGACCACGATATGAATCGACCCATGAATCGCCAGGTGCTGCTGACCAGCCGCCCTGAGGGCATCCCGCAGGCCTATCATTTCCGGATCGTTGAAACCCCGGTGCCGGTGCCCGGTCCAGGCCAGGTGCTGGTGCGCAATATATGGCTGTCGGTCGAGCCGGCCATGCGCGGCTGGGTCAATGCGGTGGCCAACTACGCCGAGCCGGTGGCCATCGGCGCGGTGATGCGCTCGTTTGCCGCTGGCCGGGTCGTCGTGTCCAACGACCCGGCGTGGCCGGTGGGAACGCCGGTCACGGGCCTGTTCGGCTGGCAGGACTATGTCGTGGTCGATGGCGGGGCCATCCAGCGCCGTGTCGACGAGACCGACCTGCCGCTGTCCACCGCGCTCGGCGTGCTGGGCATCAACGGTGTCACCGCCCACTACGGCCTGTTGCAGCTGGGTCAGCCGAAGGCCGGCGAGACCGTGGTGGTCTCTACCGCCGCCGGTGCCGTGGGCTCGTGCGTGGGGCAGATCGCCCGCTTGCACGGTTGCCGCACGGTGGGCATCACCGGCGGCGCGGCCAAGCGCCAGCTCTGTCTGGAACGCTTCGGGTTTGACGCGGCGGTGGATTACAAGGCCCCTGATTTTACGCAGCGGTTGGCCGAGGCCTGTGCGGGTGGCGTCGACGTCTACTACGACAACACGGCCGGAGCCATCAGCGACGCCGTGATGACGCATCTGAACGTCGGCGCGCGCGTCGTGATCTGCGGCACCGCGTCGGTCGCCACCTGGGATCCGCCGCCGCAGGGTCCGCGCGTCGAGCGTCATCTGCTCGTCAAGCGTGCGCGCATGCAGGGTTTTGTGATCTTCGATGTGCCGGAGTACCACGCTACGGCGCGCGCCGACTTGGCGCAGTGGTTGCGCGACGGCAAGCTGCAGTACGTGGAAGAGGTGCTCGACGGCATCGAACACGCGCCCGACGCTATTGCCGGGCTGTACCGGGGCGACAACCTTGGCAAGCGGCTGATCCGCCTTGCGCGCGATTAGGGCCTGCTAACACATTCGCCATCCATCGGCGATCGGCGCAAAGCTGATAAATCCTAGGAACATCACATCGAGCTTCTCGAATCTTGAGAGGATCCGGCGCTAGCCCTTGAGCCGCCGGAACAGTCTTTCGACTTCGCGGGGGCGATGAAGGCGAGATTGACCAGGCCGTCGCGAACGACGTCGAACTGGCCGGCCAAGGTGCCGATCACCTTGGGGCGATCTCAATCTTGCCGCGACCCTCGGCGGTTTTTTCGACCTCGACCATCCAGACATCGAGGATCTGCGCGCGCACCGGATAGCCAGCTTGCAGCCAGTTTGAATAACGCAGCACGGTCTGCGCAGCAACGGGCGGGGCGGTCAGCCGGGTCAATAGTTTTCGCATTGTGGGGCTCCCGTGAGTGGTTGGCTGAAGGGCTCAGATCTTGCGGCTGTGGTTGATCCAGTACGGATCGCGCAGCACGTTCTTGCGTACCTTGCCCACCGGCGTGACAGGCAGGGCCTCGGTCCGGAATTCGACACTGCGCGGGCATTTGTAGCTTCCGATCTGCGTGCGGCAGTGAGCGATCAGTTCCTCGGCAGTCACCGTGGCGTCGTCCTTGAGTACGACGACGGTATGCACACTCTCACCCCATTGATCGCTCGGGATCCCGATCACGGCAACCGAGTAGCCCAGCTACTGCCATAAGGGTGGGGTCAAGCCAACATGAAAACCCGGGGTCAAGATTCAGTGGAAATCAACAGTGAGCCGTCCGTCGAACGGATTCCCGGCGCCAATGCGAGGACAGTCCCAGGCGTCGGCCATGTGCCGATGTACGACGATCCGGGGCGGGTCACTGCCAACATTCTTGGCGTGACGGGCCCGGTCGATGCCGCCGCTCAAGGGGTCTTCACATGATGAAGGCTGTGCGTTCGACGCTGCACTCTCGCAAGCGCAACGCGAAGGACGTGATGACCCGCCAGAAGGCGGTGATTATGCGGCTGCCGATGGAGGCGGTCACGAAGCTGATGGCCGGCTTCACGGCCGCGCAGGACGAAGTGCTTGCACCAAGCCAACCATAGAGAAACAAATGAATTACCTCGAATACGGCAGTCCGAGGAGCCGCCCGCAACATCTCAAGTTCAACAAGGAGAAGCAAATGACCACAGAAACCATCATGCCGGGCGCCGAGCCCTCTTTCTTCCCCGGTAATGACATCGGCGTGCTTGCGTGCCACGGCGTTACCGGCACAACCCAGAGCATGCGCTATCTGGGCCAGCATCTGCATGGCGCCGGCTACACAGTGATCGGGCCGCAGCTGAACGGCCATGGCATATCGCTTCAGGCGATGGCCAAGACCACCGCCAGCGACTGGATCGCGTCGGTGGACGAGGTGCTGACCGAACTGCGCAAGACGTGCTCGCAGATCTACATGTCCGACCTGTCGATGGGGGGCACCTTGACGCTCTAAGGCGCAGCCAAGCACGCTGATGTGATCAAAGACGCGATTTCGATCAACGCCCCCGTGCAGATTGGCTCGCCCGATCTGGCCGGGCTGGCCCTCGATCCCGCCGCACCGGAGATGATTCCCGGTGTCGGCTCTGACACCAAGGATTCGAGCACCAAGGAGCTGGCCTATCTGGAACTGCCGGTGGCCGCCATCAGACAGATCTATGTCTTGACAGCAGTGACGCGAGACCTGCTGCCCCGCATCAAGTGCCCGACGCTTGTCATCCAGTCGCGCGATGATCACGTGGTGGATCCGACCAATGGCCCCCGTATCGTGCGGTTGATCGGTACCAACCGGGTGGAACTGTTATGGCTGGAGAACTCGTACCACGTCGCCACGATCGACACAATGACAAGGACCTTATTTGCCAACGGACGGCGGCCTTCATCAAGTCGATTGCGGGCCGCTGACGTTTCACGTCAAGAGCCCAGCTAGCTACTAAGGCGGTACTCATGTTGATCCCGTCGAGTCAGAATGGAGGTGGCTATGCGGGCGAAGCCACGCTGCGCTCCAGGAGGTCGAGCGCGACGTCGACGATCATGTCTTCCTGCCCGCCGACCATCCGGCGCTTACCGAGTTCAACAAGGATGTCAACTGTCTTCAAATCGTACTTCTTTGCCGCAACCTCGGCGTGGCGAAGGAAACTCGAATAGACGCCCGCGTATCCGAGGGCGAGTGTCTCCCGGTCGACGCGGACAGGTCGGTCCTGCAACGGTCGCACGATGTCATCTGCGGCATCCATCAGTCTGTAGAGATCGCAGCCATGATCCCAACCCATCCGCGCAGCCGCCGCCACAAAAACCTCGAGCGGCGCGTTGCCGGCGCCGGCGCCCATGCCCGCCAGGCTCGCGTCGACACGGTCGCAACCCTCCTCCACTGCGACGATGCTGTTCGCGACCCCAAGACTCAGGTTGTGGTGAGCGTGCATGCCGGTTTGCGTCTCGGGCTTGAGAACGTCCTTGAAGGCACGAAAGCGGTCCCGGACTTCGTTCATGCTGAGCGCTCCACCGGAATCCACCACATAGCAGCACGTGGCGCCGTAGCTCTCCATCAGCTTGGCCTGCTGCGCCAGCCCTTGAGGCGTTTGCATGTGGCTCATCATCAGGAAGCCGACGGCCTCCATGCCGAGCTTGCGCGCGTACTCGATGTGCTGCCTGGAGACGTCGGCTTCGGTGCAGTGCGTGGCGACCCGCACAATTCGCGCGCCGGCCGTGTACGCATCCTTCAGGTCGTGAACCGTGCCGATGCCCGGCAGCAGCAGGGTCGCGATCTTGGCGTGCCTGACTTCGCTTGCCACGGCCTCGATCCACTCCACGTCGGTGTGAGCGCCGAAACCATAGTTGAAGCTCCCGCCTTGCAAGCCGTCGCCGTGGGCGACTTCGATCGAGTCGACCTTGGCATCGTCCAGTGCGCGTGCGATCTGCCGCGCCTGAGCGACGCTGTACTGATGCCGAATGGCGTGGCTGCCGTCGCGCAGCGTGACATCGGAGATGTAGATTTTCTTCTTCATGCGGATCTCCTCAGGCGCCCACCGGGGCGCGCAGCATGCGTTCGGCCATGCGCTCGGCGGTGGCCAGTGCCGCACTCGTCATGATGTCCAGGTTGCCGGCATAGGCCGGCAGATAGTGCGCGGCGCCTTCGACCTCGAGGAAGACCGAGGTCTTCAGACCGCTCATGCGTGGGCCGACACCTGGGATGTTGAGCGGGCGGTCTGCTTCGATGCGGTCGAATTGCACCTTCTGCTTCAACCGGTATCCCGGCACATATCGCCGCACCGCAACCACCATCCGCTCGATCGAGGCGGCGATCGCTTCAGGGTCGGCGAACTCACTGAGCGTGTAGACGGTGTCCCGCATGATCGGCGGCGGTTCGGCCGGGTTCATCACGATGATGGCCTTGCCTTTGGTGGCCCCGCCGACGGTCTCGATCGCCTTCGACGTGGTCTCGGTGAACTCATCGATGTTTGCACGCGTGCCGGGTCCGGCGCTCTTGCTCGCGATGCTCGCCACGATCTCGCCGTAGTGCACCTTGGTAACGCGGGCGACGGCGGCGACCATCGGGATCGTCGCCTGGCCGCCGCAGGTCACCATGTTGACGTTCAATGCGCCGAGGTGGTCCTCGCCGTTGACCACCGGAACGCAATAGGGTCCTATGGCCGCCGGCGTCAAGTCGACCAGGCGAATCTGCGGTCTCAGTCGGCGCAGGAATGCGTCGTTGGCGACGTGTGCCGCTGCGGACGTGGCATCGAAGACGATGTCGATTTCGTCAAAAACGGGAAGTCGGGCGAGTCCCTCTACGCCCTCGTGAGTCACCGCGACGTTCATGCGCGCGGCTCTGGCCAACCCGTCCGAGCCGGCATCGATGCCGACCATGGCGCCCATCGCGATGTGTTTGCCGTGGCGCAGGATCTTGATCATCAGGTCGGTGCCGATGTTGCCGCTGCCGATAATGGCTGCCTTGAGTTGTCGGGTCATGACCGGTCCTCAGGCCATCCGACACGACACGGTGCCGAGCGCGCCGATCTGCGCATGCACAAGATCACCGGAGCTCACGGGAACCATCGGCCCCAGCGCGCCCGACAGGATCACTTCTCCGGCCCGCAGCCCGTGCCCTCGTTCCGCCATCGTTCGAGCGAGCCAGTAGGCCGCTCGCAACGGATGCCCGAGGCACGCCGCACCCGTCCCGACCGAGACGGTCTGGCCGTTCTTGCTCATCTGCATGCCGATGTCGCCGAGCGACAGATTGCCAAGTGCGACCGGTTGGTCACCGAGTACGTACAGGCCGCTGGACGCGTTGTCGGCCACCGTATCCACGAGCGTGATCTTCCAGTCCGTGATCACGCTGTCGACAATCTCGATCGCCGGCAGCGCGTACGCGATGCACGAGAGAAACTCGGACCAACTCGGTGTCTTGCCCGTGACATCCCGCCCGACAATGAAGGCGACCTCGGCCTCGACTTTGGGCTGGATCAGGCGCGACGTGTCTGCGCTGTCACCGCTCAGGACCTCCATGTCGTCGAAGAGGATGCCGAAGTCGGGCTGCTCAACCCCGAGCTGGGCCTGCACGGCTTTAGACGTCAGCCCCACCTTCTTGCCGGTGATACGGTGGCCGGCATCGAGATGCGCGCGGGTATTGACCTCGGCGACAGCGTAGGCAGCTTCCAGGCCGACGATGGCGTGGGTCTCGGAGATCCGTGGAATCGTCCGACGGTTGGCGCGCGCGTCGCGGAGTGCGAACGCCGCTTCCTGTGTCGCGTTGCCTGCCGGCGCAGTGGCTTGACTCATGATTGCTCCTGATTGGATTTGATAAAGACCTCACCGTCGCGGACGATGGTGGGGTAGACGCGAATGGGCGTGACGGCAGGGAAGTTCACCGCATTGCCGGTGCGCAGACAGAACTTGCCGCTGTGCCAGGGGCATTCGACTTCCGCGCCGTCGACGCTGCCTTCGGCAAGCGATGCTTCGCCGTGCGAGCAGGTGTCGTCGCTGACGAAGAACTCACCGTCGACGTGGTAGACCGCGAGGGGTGGGCGACCGTCAATCTCGACGCGAAGCGCCTCGCCTTCCTCGACGGCGTCGACGCGGCAGAGCCGCAGCTCCACGCTCGAGTCAGTCACCGATTGCCGTTCCATGAGTGGTGCTCCTGCCGCATCAAAAGAAGCGGTCGTAGTGAATCTGTGTGGCCGGTACCCTGTGCTCGACCATCAGCATGCGCACGAGGGTCTCGATCATCGGTGGCGGCCCGGCCAGGTAGTAGCGGTGTGCGGCCAGGTCACCGGCCAGGTTGCGGGCCACGAGCTCGTGCACGAAGCCGCGCTCGCCGGACCAACCGTGCGCATCGGCGAGTTGGGGGTCCGAGACGGCGGCCTGGACCCGGACCCGCGAGGCGGCGTGCAGGCATTCGTCGAATGACGGCAGGTCCGCCGGTCCGCGGCCGCCGTAGAACAGCCAGATCGGCCGTCGAGTGGACGACTGCAAGGCAGCCGCATTCGCGATGGAGACAATGGGCGCCAGCCCCGACCCCCCAGCGATGCACACGACATCGCGGTCTGTGTCATCGCGCCAGTGCGCCAAGCCGAGCGGACCGTCGATACGAACGCGGTCGCCAGGTCGCAAGGCGTCGAAGAGGAGGGTGCTGACACGGCCGTTCGGCACCTTGCGGACCATGAAGTCCCAATCGCCGGCTGCGTTCGGCAGGTTCGACATCGAGTAGGCGCGCAACTGGTCCGCCCCGGGCAGTTCGAGCAGCGCGTACTGCCCGGGCACGAAGCTCGCCGGCGGCGGGGCGCGGAAGCGGAATTCGCGGATGTCCGGCGTGACGATCCGCGAGCCAACGAACTCGGCCTCGAACAGACCGGGCGGTGTTGGCGTCAGGTACGCAGGGGCGGGCCTGATCTTGATCTCGCAATCGGTCAACGGTCGGCACTGGCACGCGAGACGACGCCCCCGCGCCCGGTCCTTTGCGCTCAAGCCGGGCGCTTGGGCCCACAGCTCCTCGACCTCGCCGGACAGCAGGTCGAACTTGCACGAACCGCAGCCCCCTGCGTTGCATTCGTAGGGCAGCCCTATGCCGGCGCGCAGCCCCGCTCGAAGGAGGTTGTCGCCCTCGCCGGCCGGATAGCTCACTTCGCTCCCGGCGATGCGGATCGTGTGGACCGTGGTGTTCATGCCGGCTCCTGTCCGAGCCATCGAAGGGCGTTGCCCGAGCCGAGCAGTGCCAGGGTGTCGCCGGAGAGTCCGAGGGATTCGAGTCGCGCCACCGGCTCTTCATCCATGATGGCGAATGGATAGTCGGACCCGATGAGGATCTGGGTGCTGCCGAAGACATCCATCAACCGGTGGATCGTTGGAGCGTCGTAAACCAGGTCGTCGAAGAACAGACGGCGCGCCATGCGATCGGGTTCGTCTTCCAACGACGAACGCACGGGTGACAGCGTGTTCCAGGCATGCTGCAGCCGCGGCAACAGCGCGCTCAGCGTGCCGCCGCCATGACTGAATGCTATGCGGAGCCCCGGGAGGCGCGCGAGCGTTCCGCCGGTGATCAGTGACGCGGCAGCCAGACCCGTCTCGCCAGGGAAGGCGAGCACCTGCTCGAGTGCGGCCGGCCCGATGAGCCGGTCCATGCCTGCGGGGCGCAGGGGGTGCACGAACACCGAGGCCCCCCAACCCGCAGCGGCCTCGAAGAAAGCCAGGAAGTCCGGATGCCCGATGACCTTGCCATTGACGTTGCCGGCAATCTCGACGCCGGCCAGTCCCAGTTCATGGACGAGCCTGTCAAGTTCGCGAATCGCAAGCGGGATGTCCTGGAGCGGGACCGCGCCGAGCCCAAAGAAGCTTCTGGGCGCCTCCACGACCATCTTGGCGATCATGTCATTGAGGTATCGGCACATCGCGGCGCCGTCGTCCGGATCCATCCAGTACGACAGGAGCTCGGGCATCGGCGAAAGAACTTGCCGACCGATTCGCCGTGTCGCCATGTCGGCCAACCGAACCGAGCAGTCCCAGCACTGATGCGACACGGTGCGGTAAACCGAGCCCGACACCATGACGTGCCGATGGCAGGCATGTGCCGGCGCCATCGACGGCCAGCCAGCGTCCATCCGTCGTCCCAGGTACGGAGGAAATGACTCCGGAACGACGTGCGTGTGAACGTCGATGGCGTCCAAGGGGCGGGCAGGCATGTCGGTCAACCCTTCGACGCAGGCGGAAGCTTGCCGGTCGAGAAGAAGCTCGTGGCGACCTCATTGAACTCGGCCGGCGCCTCGTACTGCGGCCAGTGAGCAGCGTCACCTTGCATGACATATAACACGCTGCCGGGGACCTTCGCTGCAGCAGCGCGAGCCGCTTCGAGATCGTGGATCGGATTGTCCAGTGTCCACAGGAAGAGCGTCTCGCAGCGCAGAGATTCGAGGGGGATCAGGAAGTCGTCATGACGCCGGATCACAGCGTTGATCTTCGGTGCGACCCGGCGCGTATCGGGCGCAAGGTAAATCTTCAACCGCAGGTCAACAATTTCCTCGGCGAGCAATTGATGATTGTTCGGATGCATCAGCCACTTCATCCGGGCGAGCACGGTGTCGCGGTTCGGCACAGCGTCGACATTGGCCTTGTTCAGCGCCATGAAGTTCGCCATGTCTTGCTTGCCCTTCGCCGAGACCACGGGAATTCCGCCTGCCGTGTTGAGCATCAGTCGTTTGACACGGGCGGGGTACTTCGCTGCGAAGGTCCCCGACACCCAGCCGCCCAGCGACTCGCCCGACAGGTGTGCCGCGTCGATCTTGAGCGCGTCCATCAGTTCCCGCAGCTGTTCAGCGAAGATGACCGGGTTGTAATCGTCCAGCTTCTTGTCGGACAGGCCGTGACCGACGTAGTCGAAGGCGATCACGTGGAACTGCTGGGACAGTGCAATGAGGTTCTTGGCATAGGCCTCCAGGTGCCCATTCAGGCCGTGCTGGAACAGGATCGTCTCTTTGTTGCCGCGGCCCGCTTCGGCAATTCGGATGCGGCCATAGGTCGGCGTATCGACGTAACGGATTTCGGTGCCCAGAAAGTCAAGCCAGAGGCTCATGGAGTTACTCCTTCGGTGATGGAACGGTGGGTGAACGGTTTGTTCGGGACGAACGCATCCCTCGACGTGCCGCATAGGCATTCGCGTGGTGCAAACGGCGGGAGGGGCCAGCGCGGTCGACCGCGCCGGCGAGGCGAGGTCAGTCTGTTGTCGCGCGGTGCGGCAACCCCTCCAGATACTGCGCGACCATGCGTCGCCAGAGCTTGTAAAGGCGGTTGAAGCGGGGCGCGTCGTGCTGCCAGAGCCCGCGGATCGCCAGACCGCGCACGATACTGATGGTCAGCCACAGGAGGTCTTCCGCGACCTCCCGCGGCACGCCCGCCTCGATGAGGGCGTTGAGCCAGTTGGCCTCGACGGGCAAACGCGAAGCTGCCGAGATGGCGCCGAGAATATTTCCTTCGCCGCCCTGTGCTCGTCCCTGTATCGCCAGATCCAAGGCAATAAAGAACAGTTCGCTGAAGAAGAACTCCTGACTGTCCGACAACAGGGCCTTGAACGCCTCGTCCACCGAGTGAACGCGCCGCGCACGTTTGCGCCCCTGTTCGCTGGCTCGTGCGAACACGTGTTCCACGACCGCAACGACCAGATCGTCCTTCGAGGGAAAGTGGTGCGTCTGCGCGCCACGTGACACGCCCGCGATCTCCGCCACGTCGGCTGTGCGAAATCCCGCGTAACCCTTCTGCGCCAGCAGGTCGACGGCCGCATCCAGGATGCGTCGCCGCGTGTCCTCGGTCCTCTCGGCTTGCGTGCGCCTGGCTCGTTTCAAAGGGGGTGCCTCGTTCGACTCGATCGAAGTAGTGTTGCAGGCGGGTTTCGAGGTAGCCAAAGACATTTTCGAGGCGTGCGCGCGGCGGACAGGAAGGTACGCGGCGGAGTGGAAAGGATTGCAATTCTCCCATGATTTCACAGCATGGTGCTGCCACCGTTCACGCTGATGACTTGGCCCGTGATGAAGGCGGCCTCGCGCGAAGCGAGATAGGCAACCATCGATGCCACTTCCTCGAGTTCCGCGGCACGCCCCATCGGGATGACACTCATGAAGCGTTTGGCCGCTTCCGGCTTGTCGCGCACGAATGCCCGGAGCGGCTCGCCATTCACGGCGCAGGGTGCGACCGTATTGATCGTCACCCCTGACGTGGCGAATTCCCGCGCCAACCCCGTCGTCAACCCGTGAACTCCGCCCTTGGCGGCGTTGTAGGCGGCATGATCGGCGAGGCCGTTGCGTACCGAGTCGGCGCCAAGGTTCACGATTCGCCCGTAGCCATGTTCCAACATTTGCGGCAGAAACGCGCGGGTACACCACAAGGTGGTCCAGAGGTTCCGATCGATCGTTGCTCGCAACGTGTCGGGTGTATGCGAGAGAAACGGCAGGATCACGCCGCCGCCGGCGTTGTTCACGAGCACCGAGGCCGCGCCAAATGCACTGGTGGTGCGTTCGAGAAGCGCAAGGGCGCCCGCCTCGACGGACAGATCGCCTGACACGCCAAGGACCTTGCCGGGACCAATCTTGGACAGTCGGGCGACCTCCGGCTGCAACTCGGCGTCCGAAACGTCTGCGAGGACGACAGCGGCGCCTTCCCGTACGAACGCTTCGGCGATCGCCGCGCCGATACCGCGTGCCGCACCGGTGACAATCACGACCTGCTCGGAGAAACGGCTTGCTTGATGTTGGGCTTGAGTGCTCATCGAGTCGTTCCTTTGTTCACAGAAGGATGCTGACGCGCCCGTGCGGACGAAGGGCATCCATATCGAGCATCGAGCGTTTCTCCCGAATTCGCAGCGCGCCGCCGACGATTGCCAGGCGATAGCGGTAGCTGCCGACGTAGACATCGGCGGCTGTGTTCTTGAAGCGGTGCACCGCGAATGCGGCAGATACCTGCAATTCGTTCTCATCCCGCTCATCGATCAGCACGTTGGTCACCATGTGCCGCGTGCGCGAACGTGGCCACTCGACGTGGGCACCTTTCTTCTTCAGGCGCACGACGCGCTCGCGCAGGCGGACGCGATCGTCTGCGACGTAAAACAATGTGTTCTCGGGACCGACGTCCGGCGCAGTTCCGATCGTGGGTACGTGGTAGACCGCGTCGTCGGTGAACAAGGCAAGCCATTCATCGAGTTGCCAGCGGTCGAGCATGGCCGCCTCGCGGTAAAGGAATTCTTCGACATCGTTTCTGGTGATGGTTGAGCTCATGGTGCTGTCCCTTTTCGAATGTTTTCGGACGATGTGCTAGACGCCGAGGTGTTCTCCCCGTCGAGGACCGGGTTCACGAGCGGTTCAAAGCCGTCCACCCGAACGGTGCAGGTATCACCGTGCTTCATCCAGAGCGGCGGGGTTCGCCCGATCCCGACCCCTGACGGTGTTCCGGTGACGATCACGTCGCCAGGGAGGAGCGTCATCGCGACCGACAACTCGCTGATCAGCGTCGCGATGTCGAAGATCATGTCGTTCGTCGAAGCCGACTGAACCGTTTCACCATTGAGTACAGTGCTCAACGTCAGGTCACGCGCACCGGGTGGCAGCTCGTCAGCGGTGATCAGCTCGGGTCCGAACGCGCCGGTTGCATCGAAGTTCTTGCCCATCGTCCACTGATGGCTCTTGAACTGGAAGTCGCGGACCGAGGCTTCGTTGAACAGTGCATATCCCCCGACGTAGTGCAGTGCCGTCTCCCGCGTGACGTTCTTGGCAGGGCGGCCGATGATGCAGGCCAACTCACCTTCGAAGTCGAATTGATCGGAACAGTGCGGCCGACGCAGTGCTTCGCGATGAGCGATCAACGTTCGCGCCTGACGAAGGAAGATCACCGGATACTTCGGCACCTCCTGAGGCGTCGGAGCCTCCTTGATGTGATTCGCATAGTTCAGGCCGACGCAGATGATCTTCTCGGGTCGCGCAAAAGGCACCAGTGGCCTGATCTCTGCGAAGTGATGAACCGCCTTCGTCGATGCATGACGTATCAGACTTTCGACCCAACTGAGGCCGTCTTGGCCAGCTGCCAGCAAGGTCGCCAGGTCGAGTTTCGATCCGCGGGCCGCGATACCAAGGTCAACAATCTCTTCGCCCTGGCGAACGCCCAGCGTGGGGCCTTTATCACTTGCAAATCGGATGAATTTCATGGATGCCTAGAGGGATCAGGACGACGACTCAACAGCGCCAACCTTCCCGAATGCGGGGGCAGGAATTCCACCCCAGCTGTCGAGAATCTCTGGCCGCAGCGGTAGTTGGCGCGGGGCGCGGGAGGCTTCTTCGGGAAACTCTTCCATCCCGAAGCTGTACTCGGCGGTCAGTCGGTCCGGATCGAGGTAGTAAAGGAAGATCGAGTTGGAGATGTCGTGACGACCGGGCCCGTACACGATGGGTACGTCGTTGTTGCGCATCCGGTTGTTCGCGCGCCCAACGTCATCAACGTCGGTCACCATGAAGTTGATGTGATGCAGGGCATCCTTCTCTCCGCGACTGACGCCAAAGCTGTGATGGAACGGGTTCGGGAAGCAGCGAAGAAAAGCAACCTGTTCGCCGAAGTAGTCAGAGACGCGAAAGTTGAGCTTTTCGGTGAGGGTCCGCAGGAATTCGTCGCGGTTCGCACAGTGCAGCACGACATGGCCCAGTCTCTGAATCTTGGCCACAGTGGGCACGAACGATCCTGAGGCGCGGTCCATCTGCGCGTAGAACTCAAACGTGATGCTGTGCTCAGGTACGCGGAACCGGAATGTCCGCCCCTGCTTCAGTTGACGCCGCTCTTCTTCGGGGACTTCCTGAGGGGACCAACCCTGCCGTTCCACGTACGACCGTGCCCGATCGAGGTCTGCGGGGGACTCGAGCTCGAACGCCATGCGCTTGATCCCGGGAGTTTCCGAGCGGTAGAGCGCCAAGTTGTGATGATCGCCACTGCACCGCAGGAACGCCATGTCGCTTCCGACTTGTTCCTCCAGTTGCAGGCCGACCAGATCCCGATAGAAATGGACCGACCGGTTCAGATCGGTGACATTGAGCGCGACGTATCCGGGCTTGCGGTAGCGAAAGGGTGCCATGTTCTCTTTCAATGCAGTGTTCTTTTCCATCAGGCCACCTTCAGCGGGACAACGCGTGGCTTGTCGCCCAGCAGTGAGTTCCAGCGTTCCCAAAACACGCGGATCTGATATTCGTCCACCGTCGCCGGCTCCGTTTTCTTCATCCCTCGCGAGATGTCGTTCCAACCGGCTTCGCGCGCGTTCGTATATCCGCGCTGGCATGACTCCAACATCTCCACGTCGTCAGGCGTTGCGAAGCCACCCGGCCCCAGGAACTCGAGGAAACTGTGCAATCGGTTCTGTCGCAGCCAGCCTTCTTCTTCGGACGGCCCGACAGCCCAGGCCGTCACTTCCATGTAATCTGGCGTCTTCGGGAAAAACGTCCGGAACGTGAGGGCCATGACATCGACGATCACGAGATTCGGGAAGATCAGCAGGTTGCGGCTGTTCTTCGCGATCCGGGTCGCACGCTCTTCTCCGTGCTTCGCGACCAGTTTTCCGTAGACGGCGTCGACCTCGCCCCTGCGCTCCTCGCCCCAGGCCGGTACCCAGTTCGCCACGGGCCGTCCCCATGGGGCGCTGTACTCGACGACGGCGTGGCCGTTGCCGAGGTTCTTCGCGAAGCCGACGACGTTGCTCTGCGAGAGCACGCCATTCATGTTCTTCAAGTAGTCGAAGTAGGTCGCATGCGTCGATAAGGCGTGGTAACCGTCGAAGCTGTTCTCGACCAACAGCTTCCAATTGGCGCGGATTGCGTACTCCTGTCGACCGCTTACGATCTCGAGGCCCGCCTCCGACTGATCGGCGATTAGGTCCAAGTACTCGGTGGCGCCTGCCAGATAGTCGACAAGCGGAATCGCCGCCACGTCGAAGCAAACGAACCACAAGCCGCGGTATTGCTCGAGGCGAGGAACCGGGACGAGGTCCGTGCAGCCGTTGGCATTGAAGCCCTCGGCATACGATTCGATTCCCGGCAGGTCGCGGAGCTTGCCGTCTGCACCGAAAACCCACCCGTGATAGCTGCAAGTGAAGTTCTTCGCTGTGCCTGAAGACTCGCGGCATACGGTGGAGCCCCGATGGGGACATGCATTCAGGAACGCGTGAACTTCGCCGGCAGCGTCTCGATTGAAGATCAGGTTTCGACCACCAACGGGTCGCGTAACAAAGGAGCCCTTTTTGGGTAGCTCCGAAGCGTGGCCGATGTAAAGCCAACAGCGATCGAAGATCTGTGAACGCTCCGCCTCAAATACGCTGAGGTCGGTAAAGGATTTGCGAGCCACGCGGAACACGCCTGCGTTCTGATCTACGTGCAGGAGATTGGCAAAGGGGGCGTCATTCATGTTTTCTCCGTAGGCATCCGATTTTGATTAACAGTATTAACATACCGACTGATTTGTTTGTATGTTAACCCGAAGATCGAGCCCTGAAACTAGGGAATACCCCTGGGGATTCTCTGCACAAGTCATCCCAGCCAGGCGTACGAACGTTAAGGCAATGCTTGTATGGGCGCCTCCCGGATTACAAGTAACTCGTGTGCGTGAAGAATCAGGAGGCAGGGCTGCAGTCTTATATTCGGCCTGTCGTGCAGGCGGTCAAGCCTGCTGGCCCTGATGGCATTCGCTGACGAGGTTCCCATCTGAACATCGAGCTTGACGCTCATTTGCCCTATCGGAGTGTCCTCATCCCGGTCCGACCTGTCTGGCCCATCACACGCGTGGCCACTTGCTCTCCTTCAAAACGGTTGTTTCAAGATCCCTTTCAATGCGCGCCCTGCCACGCTTCGGACTGAGCTGGTGGCGTTGATTGAGCCGCATGCGCCCGCAGGCAAGACCGGACGCCCGCCCTTTGCCGTTGCCACCATGCTGCGCATCCACTTCCTGCAGCAGTGGTTCGGTCTGTCCGACCCGGCCATGGAAGAAGCCCTGCACGACGTGCCGCTTTACTGTGAATTTGCGCAGCTGGACGCAGGCATCAGCCGCTTGCCCGACGAGTCCACCATTCTGAGATTCCGCCACCTGCTGGAGGAGAACAACCTCAGCGTGCAGCTGCTGGCTACCATCAACGCCACCCTGGCCGCTAAAGGACTGCTGCTCAAGACGGGCACCGTGGTGGACGCTACCTTGATTGCCGCGCCCAGTTCCACCAAGAACAGCAGCGGCGAGCGTGACCCCGAGATGCACCAGACCAAGAAGGAAAATCAATGGGGTGTGTCACGAACACAGGCGGCAGACCTGTGGTGCTGTACCGAAGATGGGAGTAGGCCTCCCGAAGCCGGCTTGCAGGAGCAGGCTGCAAACCGCCCGGTGCTGCTGCGTTCAAAAGGCGCGGTGGTGAGCGACTGTGGAAAAGTCACCCGCTGAGGGTGGCAGGTACGTATTGAGAAGATGAGCGAAAGCAAACCGTCCGACGACGCATCGTTATGCCCAAAGGCGCTGTCGAAACTGAGGTAGACCATTGGCTTCAGGACGAATCGGGGCGCCACCTGGTTACGGACCCGATGGCAGCCGGTGAATAGGCGGCATGATCTCAATACAGGCTTTGGTACGGAACGTGAGAACCTTGTTCCAGATGTGACGGAAAATGACAAGTGGCAGACACCATGGGGAAGCATACCGATGCTGGAACGAGGGGCGGAGTCGCCCGCAGTAGCGTGGAAGCCTCTGTAATGGAGGTGGAGCGAAGGGGCGGCGTTATCCTGCCGATGAGTGTTGCCAACCTCCGGGGATGAGCAGCATGGCCTTGGGCATACCGAGCACGTTGGCAACAACCGACATCGCCTGCCCAGCCTTGACCTGCTGAACCGCCTCCAGTTTGTATTCCAGCGTGTACTACGCACGCGCTTGCTTTTCTGATATTTTTGACTCCTTGGTCATATTTTGAGCGGGCCAGCCCCAAGAACCCCACTTTTCGGGGGCAAGATCACTATTCGTTTGGCACCTGTTTCAATGGTGGCCATCTCCCTGGATGGCCTTGCTGATCTTGGCTGCGGTGTCGACGGTTAGCTCGATCAGGGGAGCAATTTCTCGCTCCTTGAGGCTGGAGAGGCGGCGACCGATAGTAAAGCTGCCAGCGACGCCCTTGGTGTGCATGATGGGCGCCGAGATCCCGTAGGTGTCGGGGTTGATTTCACCCGGTGCGGCAAAGTATCCCGCCTGACGGATTAGCTTCATCTTGCGGTTGAAATCCTGCCAGTCCTGTCCCAGGCCGGCTCGGACGATGTCGGCGCCATGATCGAGCATCAGCTCCTTCAATTGACGTTGGGGCAGATGTGCCAGGATGATGCGCGATGGCCCGCCACGAAACAGAGGAAACGGTCGCCCACGGTCGTAGCCCGAAGGAATGTCCTTGTCGACTCGCACGTCATGGAGGCAGAGCACGTGGTCACCATAGAAGCTGCATAGCAGTTGTATGCCTGCTGCCTGCTTGCGGATCGCATTCATCAGCGGTGGACCGGCCTGCAGCAGCGGGTCATTGAGCCGAATCTGCCGGTCCAGTTGGATGATCCGCGGACCAAGCACGTAGGCCCCCGCATTGAGTGACGCCAGGAAGCCAGCGTCCGTCAGGGTCTTGGCATAGCGGTAAGCGGTCGTGCGCGCCAAGCCGAGCTTTTTCGCGATGCCTTCGACAGTCCAGCTTGGCGCTGTCTCCGTGAAGAGATCCATCACCCCGAGCACACGCTCGGAACTGCTCTGCGTCGTCGCTGGCTGGATTTCGTCGGCCTCTGGCCGGTTTGTGGTCTTGGTCGCCATATGGTGAATGTGATAGGGGTAGGGTGGCGAAAAAGGGTCAGCTTTGCCTGTCGGCCCACCGAATTATCACTCCTGTAGGTCGAGATGAATCCACAACAGAAGAAAATGGATTTATCCTCTGTATAGGGAAAACGATAGTAATCCCTATATATGGAACTATTGCATATATCCATGGTTTGGAAATAACATAGAGCCATGCCTTGATTCAAGCGCTGTTTGGAAGGCCCCGCTCCCGTCGGGCTGGCCATGCAGGGCGAGAACTGAGGTGTGTTGATGGGTGGTGCCTTAAGTGCCTTGAGAGAGGCCCGGGGGCATGCACCTTTCGAGATCCAGTTGACCTCGTTCCTGTCCTTTATGCCGGTTGACGACACGCACAAGCGTCGTCATCGCAGTTGTGACGGTTGACGAAGGCCAGACCCATCAAACCGAACCTGAGCACCGAAAAATGATCACTGCACAAGACCTGGAATACCACCACACCGAGACCGACGACTACACTTGGGCCGAGACCTACTACATCCCCATCTCGGTTCCAGAGGAGCGCCTGTTTGCGCATGTCTACGTTGTCACCCGCCCCGTGCTGGGCACCATGTCCAACGACATCCGGGTCATGGGTGCGGTCAGCAATACCGAGTTCGAACTGCTCTCCGTCGACACCCGGTACCACCTGCCGCTTCCCGAGCGCTTCTCTCACATTCATGCGCCCAATGGCCTGAGCGTGAAGGCGGTGAACGCACCGCGTGACTACCGCATCGACTATGTCGGTAGCGACGGCACCGAAATTCATGTTGACTACATCGGGATCATGCAGCCCTTCGACATCCATGACCGCGACGAGAACCCTCTCGCGGGCAAGACCGAGGCGGAGCAACTCGCGAGCACCTCGATGGGCAGCGGCTACAAGGGCCACTACGACATGCACGCACGGGTCAAGGGAACCTTGAAGGTGCGCGGCAAGGAATACAAGGTCGACATCGTCGACCGCATGAACCACAGCTGGGGCCCGCGACCCGAGATGGACATCCCGCCGATGAATTCGGTCTGGGCCCAGTTCGGCGAAGAACTTGGCTTCCGCTTCCACATGCACCTTGATCCCAGCAAGCCGGCAGGCCAGGACCAGAAGTTCGCCCACGGCTACCTGCTGGACAAGGGCAAGGTCTATGGGCTCGTGGACCTGCAGATGACAACCACCCGGGTCGGCATCGTTCCGTTCTCGATCGACGTCGTCGCCACCGACGAGCGCGGCAACAAGTACCAGTTGCGCGGCACGCCGCTGGCCGGCGCCCCTTGGCGGGCCTACTCGACCTGCATCTGCTGGATTGGCCTGATCCGCTGGGAGCACGCGGGGATGATCGGTCATGGATCGCTCCAGGAGAACCACTCGTTGCCGGTCGAAAGCAAGCTGAGGGGTCGCCGCTGGACGGACCCCATCCCTGCCCTGACGGCCTGAGCCGACTGTCGATAGGCAGCGACTCGAGGCTCCCTCGGTTACGGATGGCCTCGAGCCGTAAATTCATGCACCTGGAAGGAGGAACCATGCAAGTTCTCGAAACACCGCGGCGACAAGACTTGCGGTCTGGCGGTCTGTTCGTGCCGGCAGCCGACGATGCAGCTGATCGGATGCGCGATACGCCAACGGAGGAGTTCAGCGCGACCGTGCGGGCTGCATACCCGACCGAGGCTGAGTACGACCTCATGCTGACCCGAAAGATGCGCCGTCGGGCCAGTGGCCGATACCGGATACCGACTCCTGAAGAGATGTCCGGCTACGTCCGCAGCTTTCTCTCGGATCACGTCAAGGGCGGCTTCACCCTGTCCGACGAACGCTGGCTGACAGGGGGCGCATCGAAGCTCCAGTTCGGCTTCACGCTGCACTGGAATGACCCCGAGGTAGGTCAGACCTCCACGTCCTTGGTGGTGCGGATGGAGCCGGCAGAATCACTCAACGCCACAAGCCGCCGGCGCGAGCACCAGATCATCACAGCTGTCGCCAAGGTCGTGCCGGTGCCGAGGACTTACTGGGTGGACCCCGACGGTAAATGGTTCCCTGAACCAGCCATCGTCTACGGGTTCATCCAAGGGACTGCGAAACCGTCGGACGACAGACAAAGAGTCAGCGGGACCGGCACCCGGTTTGGGCCCGAACTGCGCGCGCAACTGGCGCCCCAGTTCATGCAACACCTTGCCGCGATCCACACCTTCGACTGGTCGGACGCACAGCTCGACGCCTTCGACGTCCCAGCGGTCGGCACGACGCAGTCAGCTCTTTGGCAGCTCAACCGCGTGCGGCGTGTCTGGGAGGAGGACCGCGGCGAGGACTATCCGCTGATCGAGTACGCCGCCAACTGGCTGGAGGATAACTTGCCGGAGACGGACAAGGTCAGCGTCCTTCATGGAGACTACCGCAGCGGCAACTTCCTGTTCGACGAAAAGGCGGGTCGGATCACCGGCTGGCTGGATTGGGAGCGCGGCTACCTCGGTGACCGCCACCGCGATCTGGCCTATACAGCCACACGGCTGTTTGGCAACCTCGCCGAGGACGGCAAGACCTTTCTGGTGAGCGGTCTGGTTCCACTGGAACAGTTCTTCGAGGATTACGCGCGCCTGTCGGGGCTGTCCGTCGATCCCCGCAAACTCCACTACTACCGCGTCTTCAACACATACCAACTCATGGTGTCGAGCATGGCGTCATCCTACCGGGTAGTGCGCCTGGGTAAGTCGCACCAGGACGTGCTGCTGGCATTTGTCGAGGGGGCCGTCTGCTCGCTGGGAGACGAGTTGCTGACGTCACTGGAGAACTACTGATGGCTGATCGAACCGTGAATGGGATTAGGGGCTGCATCAACTCGCTCGACATGACCGTTGGCCCCTGCGTGGAGCAGGCAAGCAACTCGCTGGCGCGCGAGCAGGTCGCGCTGATGATGAAGTACCTGACCTTTGTTTCGAAACGCGTGAATCTGATCGGTGACCGCGTCCGATTCGAACTGGGGTGGTATGTCGAGATGGGCACAGGCGTCGCCGAGGCGATGCAGCGCTTCGGACAGGACACGTCGGAGTTGGTGGACCTGTGCGACCGGGGCAAGGGATCGTTGGCTTTGGCCGGAGCAAGGCAGGTGGAGCTGGAGGCGGTCTCGTCTGTCCTGCGAACGGAAGTCAGTCGCATCCTTCGCACCTTGGCCGGCGGTTGTCAGGCCCTGCGCAAGGCGGTTCATGCGGTCGTAGTCGCCTGCAGTCGCCCGCTCATCGAGTTCCAGCGCTCCTGGTTTGCACCACAGGCTTGGGAGTCGAATGCGGACCAACTGCCCGACGTGGAGACGTTGCTGGCCAAGCCTGCGCCGAGCGCGCACGCGCCGATCTGATCGGAACAGACCTCTTGACTCTTCGCAACTAGTCATGAACATATGCCAAACGAAGCGGCAGGGAGCTCACGAAACCCATGCGAAAGGAGGTCAGACGCAACTCCTTCTTCCTGACCCAACCACTTTCCCATAGATGGTGAGAACCTGAATTCATGCGCAAGAGGAGATTGAAATGATTCGACTTTCGGGTCTTCGCCCCCCCCCATCTACTTTGGGCACACTTCGTAGCGCTAACCCACTAACAGGCAATAACAGGAGATAAGCAATGATGACCAGTCAAACTCGCCGCCGCCTGGCGCTCGGTGTAGCCGCCAGCACCCTGGCTTTTATGACCTCGTTCGCCCTGGCGCAGGGCCAGGGTCCGATCAAGTTAGGTGTCGTGAACATCGACTCGGGCCCGTTTGCCTTGAACGGGGCGTATATCAATGACGGCGCGACGTTCGCCGTCGAATCGTTGAATGCCCAGGGCGGTGCGCTGGGTCGCAAGTACGAGCTTGTTATTCAGAATCATGCCGGGACGCCGGCCACTGCCATGGCAGCCGCGGCCAAGTTGGTTGAGCAGGGGGGCGTCTCGTTCTTCACAGGCTTGAACGCTTCGAGCACCGCACTTGCCATCACCGCCAAGGTGGCGGGGATGAATGCCCTGTTTCTGGATGCTACTGCCACCAGTGACGACCTCACCGGTAAGAACTGCAACAAGAACTACTTCCGAATCGACACGAGCGACAGCATGGTCATGAACGGCCTGCGCGCGCAGCTCCAGGCGAGCGGGATCAAGTCCTGGGACCTGCTCATGGCGGACTATGCGGTCGGCCATGACTACGCCAAGAAGTTTGCCGCACTGGTCCAGGACAATGGAGGTACGATTGAGAAGACGATCTTCGCTTCGATGTCCGCCACCGATCTCGGCTCCTACATCTCACAGTTGAACGCCAAGCCCGCGGAGGGACTGGCGATGCTGTACCCGAGTTCCGCCGGCAATGCGTTCGCCAAGCAGCAGCGGGCGTTCGGCCTGTTCGCAAAGTACAAGACCGTTTTATCGGCCAGCACGGTCAACGAAGTGCTGCTGAGCGGACAAGGCGACAGCACGGTCGGTGTGTACGGCACACAGAGCTACTTCTGGTCGATGCCCGGGGAGCAAAACGCCGCATTCGTGAAAGCATTTGAGGGCCGCTTCAAGCGCAAGCCGACGTACCTGGACGTGGACGCATACCTGGCGTTCGAATTGCTGCACAACGCCATCCTTAAGGCGAAGTCCACGGATGTTGATGCGGTGCGCTCGGCTTTGGCTGGACTCAAAGCGAGGACCGTCGTGGGTGATGTCGAGATGCGGGCTGCAGATCATCAATTGCTGCGTCCCCTGCTTTTCATGCAGGCGGTCAAGGCAGGCGAAGGCAAGGCAGAGATGGCATTGCGGGGGGTTGAGCCCCTTGCCAAGGTGACTGCGCCGGTCAGCCCCGAGTGCAAGCTCTAGTAGATTGCCATTTCCACAGATACTTTGACATGCAATGAGCCCACGCTGACGGGCTCATCGGTTTTCCTATCGCTTTTCCTGTCGCCATTCTTGGCCTTCAAGGAGTGATTTCTTGGACTTGTCCCAACTCTTCAACGGCAAATCTCCTCTTGATTCATACTGAAAAAGATTCAAAGTTTGCGGTTCTGACCGACCCAGTAAGGGTCGCGCAGAACATTCTTCCGCACCTTGCCCACCGGTGTGACGGGCAGCGGCTCGGCGCGGAACTCCACGCTGCGCGGGCACTTGTAGCCGCCGATGTGTTTGCGGCAGAAAGCGATCAGATCCTCGGCCGTGGCCGAGGCGCCGTCCTTGAGTACGACGACCGCGTGCACGCTCTCACCCCATTGCTCGCTGGGAATGCCGATCACTGCCGCCTCGCGCACGGCGGGATGCATGAAGAGTGCACGCTCGACCTCGATTGAATAGACGTTCTCGCCTCCGGTGACGATCATGTCCTTCACACGGTCAGCCACATAGAGGAAGCCATCTTCGTCGATCGTGCCGGCGTCACCGGTGTGCATCCAGCCATCGATCAGAACGTCGGCGGTGGCCTGCGGATTGTTCAGGTAGCCCGACATCAGCGTGTCGCCTCGTACGATGATCTCGCCGAGCGTGTCGGGCGGCGCCATGCTGCCATCGGGCAGCACCACCTTGACCTCAATGCCGGGCGCGGCCTGCCCCGCCGAGCGCAAGCGCTTGGCCTTAGGGCTCGAGATGATGTGGTCGCGCCAGCGCAGCATGCTCGCGAAGCCGCCAGTCTCGGTCATGCCGAAGATCTGGTAGAAGCGCCAGCTTGGCAGTTTCTTCATCGCCTGCATCATCAGGGCCTCGGGCATGGGCGAGCCGCCGTAGATGCAAGTCTGCAGGCTGCTCAGGTCGTACCGATCCAGATCCGGATGGTTGAGTAGCATGTTGATCATTGTCGGCACCAGTACGGCATTAGTGACCTTGTGCTCGCTGATCGCCTGCATCACCAGCAGCGGGTCAAACTTGGGCAGTGTCACGTGGGTTCCACCCGCCATGGTGATGTACAGCAGTGCGCTCGCACCGGCGAAGTGGAAAAAGCCCGCCACATAGAGGAAGCTCAGGTCCTCGATCGACGGCAGCATCGCCAGGTAGGTGATCGTGGCCACGAACAGGCCGCGATGCGACATCATCACGCCCTTGGGGTGCGCCGTCGTGCCGCCGGTGTAGAAGACGACCCACAGGTCCTCGCCGCCGCGATTGGCCGCCTCCATGGGTGTGCTGTCTGCGATCAATGCCTCATAAGACAACATGCCCTCGGGCGTGGGGCCTTCGCCCATGTAGACTAGCGTCTTCACCCATTCAAGGCGGTCCTGAAGTTCACGGGCCTGGTCGATGAAGCTTTCGTCAACGAAGAGTACGGATGCTTTCGAGTCGGTGAGCGCGTACTCGTTCTCGGGCACCGACCAGCGGATGTTCAGCGGCGCGAACGCTCCGCCCGCCCAGGGCACGGCGAAGAAAAGTTCGATGTAACGGTCGGAGTTCATCGCCAGCGCGGCGACGAAGCGGCCGTCGGCAATGCCCAGTGCGCGCAGCGCCGACGCCAGCCGCGGGACACGCTCGCCGACTTCGCGCCAGGTGCGGCGCCTCTGACCGCAGATCGTGGCCACGCGATGGGGCTGGCAGGCTATGGCCTGCTTCAGCATTTGGACGCCTTGCATCTGATATCTCCTCAATTCTGGTAAAAATCAAGATGGTACGTTAATGTATTATATAGGGGTGCACAACAAGGGATTTCCCGCGACCTTCAAGTCACCGCGCGAATCGGCGCTTCCTACCACACGTCTGAGAGGAATGCTCTGATGGGTGGTCCGTAGAACGGAGTTCATGTTTTGGAGCTCGCGGCCGTCGGGCCGGTACCGTTTGCGGGCGCTCTGCTGGTCGACCTGGGCGCTGACGTGGTTCGGGTGGACAAGGTCCCGACGCCAGGTGTTCCGCCGGACCTGCCGCCACGCTACGACTTCTACAACCGCAATAAGCGTTCGCCAGCGCTGGACCTCAAGCAGCCCCAAGCGGTGGCGGTCGCGATGGACCTTGTGTCCAAAGTCGATGTGCTCGTCGAGGGTTTTCGCCCCGGCGTGATTGAGCGCTTGGGACTGGGGCCCGAGCGATGCCTGGCGGCCAATCCGAAGCTCGTGCTCGCGCGCGTGACCGGGTGGGGGCAAGACGGCCCGCTGGCGCGGGAGGCCGAGCACGGCATCAACCATCTTGCGCTGACGGGTGCGTTGCATGCCATTGGAGAGTTCAGATGTCTGGCCGTTCCGCCCCTGAATCTGGTCGCTGACCTTGGCGGTGGCGCCATGTACCTGGCCGTGGGCGTGCTGTCCGCGGCCAGGCATGCATGTGACCGGATACGGGTCCGGTGGTTGACGTGGCCATGGTAGATGGAGTGACCCATCTGATGTTCGCATTCCAGGCATTTCGCCAGCAGGGCACGTGGGTTGACGATCGCGGACGCAACATCGTGAATGGCGGCGCGCCCTACTATGGCATGTATGAGACGAGCGGCGGCAAATTTGTGACGGTTGGTGCGATCGAGCCGCATTTTTACGCGCGACTGCTGGACGTGATGGGACTGACCGGGGGATACCTTGCCCGATCAGAATGACCGCGATGCATGTCTTGCGCCAGTTCTGTCCATTGAGAGGCGCCGGAGCATCGGCACATGAAGGCGCACTGGACGAACACCAGATTTGACGATGTGCGCCACCCGCAACCGGCGCCGCGATTCGGGGGAGACGCCGTCGGCATTGCGCAGGCCGTACAGCGCCCGAACATGCGCTTCGTGCCGGTCAAGACCGAGGAGCAGCAGTCGCGGCTGATGGTGCACCGGGCGCGCCAAGACTATGTTGAAGCATGCACCGCCTGCATCAACCGCATACGAGGCTTGCTCAGTGAGTTCGGCGTGGTGCTGCCGCTGAGGGCCGAGGTGGTGCGCCGCGAGGCGTGCGAGCATCTGGCTGACCATGGGCGAAGCGTTCAAGCTGCCGGCGTTAGGGGTTCTGCATGCTCAGCAACCTGCAGCTTGCCTACCGGATCTCGATGAACCGGATCACCGCTCCACCGCGACCGAACCTGTTTCCACCACCGCGTGAAGTGCAAAAGCGTTGATGAGTAAAGGTTGGACCTGCGCAGGAAGTGACCGATTAGGGCTAGGAGCAAATGGCGTGGCTGGTAACTGCATAACAAGCTCGATCAGCGAAAGGGTCTCCTGCGCGCGTCTTTCATCAGGGTCCGCAGTCCAAGGCTGCTTGCAAGATGACCGGTTGCGGTTTCTCCAGTCCGCACCCTTTACCTGAATTCAGCGCACCTCGCACTGTATCGGTGGCCTCCAAATCAGGGCCTGAAATTGCTTGATAAATGGGGAAGCCCTTGTAGTAGTCCTAAGCGTCACTGCGCCGCGCTGACTCAACGGCGGGCCGCGGCGGCCCGCATGCGCAGCAGAGTGTAAACGTCGTCGATCGTTGGCGTGGGCGACTGAGCGAGCTCACGCATCGCGACCGCTGAATCGATTAGCACATCGATCTCCAGCGACCGGCCGCGCTCCAGGTCCTGAAGCATCGACATCTTGTGGTTGCCGGCATTGCGGGCGGCCTCGATGCGCTGGTCGATCGGGATCGGCATCCGGTCCACGCCCAGCTTCAACGCCATGGCGTCGGCCTCGATCATCATGCGCTGCACCAGCGCGACGACTTCTGGCGTGGCGTTCATCTCCGACAGTGTCGCGGTGGTCAGCACCGCCACCGGGTTCCAGCACAGGCTACTGATCATCTTGGCCCAGATCCAGGCGCGGATGTCGGGCACGATCGGCGCGTCGAGTCCGCTAGCGGCGAAGATCTTGGCAAGCCGCATGATGCGCTCGCTGTTCGTGCCATCGGGCTCGCCGATCGGAAAGCGCGAGAGCTTGCCGTCGTGGTGGATCACCCCGGGGGCGGTCACCTCGCTGGCGACCCAGTAGACGCAGCCGATGACGCGCTGCGGCGCGACTGCGCACCACTGCAGGCCCTTCGGGTCCAGCCGCTCGATCTGGTGATTGCGCAGCGGCCCCGGTAGACCATGGAAATACCAGTAGGGAATCCCGGTGGTCGGCGGCAGCACGACAGTCTCAGGGCCGAGCAGGGCGCCCACGTCATCGAGTGCCGCGGTGACTTGGTGCGACTTCAGCGCGACGATCACATAGTCTTGAGGTCCGAGTTCTTGCGCGCGGTCGGTGGCGCGCACGCGGGCGCGCTTCTCGCCCAGCGGCGAGTCCAGACGCAGGCCGTCGCGCCGGATCGCGGCGAGGTGCTCTCCGCGGCCGACGACGCTGACTTCAACGCCCTCGACCTGGGCCAGGTGCACCGCCAGGTAGCCGCCGATCGCGCCGGCGCCGAATACACAGATCTTGGTCATGGCTGGGTCCCGTGTATGGGAGCAGGTTCAATAGGTGGCCCGGCCACCGGACAGGTCGAAGGTGAAGCCGGTGGTGAAGGAGCATTCCTCGGATGCGAGCCAAGCCACCATGGCGGCGGCCTCCTCGGGGCGGCCCATGCGGCGCATGGGGATCTTGTCAAAGGCGATCTTCATCGCCTCGGGCGCGCCCTTGAGCGTGGCCTGGGCTAGCGGCGTGTCGAAGAGCGTGGGTGCGATCGCATTGACGATGACGCCGTTGGCGACGAGTTCCTTGGCCAGGGCCTTGGTGAAGGCGATTACGCCGGCCTTGGCCGATGAATAGGCCGCCTGCGATGCGTTGCCGTCCTTGCCGGCCATGGAGGACGCGTTGATGATGCGCCCGTAACCCTTGTCGACCATGCCGGGCCCGAAGGCACGGCAGCAGAAGAATACGCCATCGAGGTTCACCGCGATGCTCTCGCGCCAAGCCTCGATCGGCATCTTCAGGGCCGGGCCGGTCTCGGTCGTGCCCGCACAGTTGAAGAGGATGTCCACTTTGCCGTGCCGCGCCAGCGTTCGCTTCGCGGCGGCATCGACTGTGTCCCATTGCGAGATGTCGACGACCTGGGTCGTGACTGTCCCAAGCGGCGCGAGAGCGGCGCGGGCTTCCTCCAGCTTCGTGGGGTTGCGGCCCCAGAGCTCCACCGTGGCACCCGAGCGCAGGAAGCGCTCGGCGCTGGCGTATCCGATGCCGCTGCCGCCTCCAGTGACCACTGCCACGCGTCCGCCTAGATCGATCTGATTCATATGATTCTTGTCATGTCCGTGTTGATTGCCGATGCCGTCACAGCGCGATGCGGCCAAAGGGATGTGTGCTGCTCACGCCGCCATCCACGGAGAAGAGTTGGCCATCGACGAAGGAGCTGTCCTCACTGGCCAGGAAGGCCGCCATCGCGGCGATCTCGTGCGGCTGTCCGGCGCGCTTCATCGGCGTCATGTGGCCGATGCGGTTTTCCGAGCCGCGTTGGCGCGCGTACTCGAAGACCGTTTCAGTCATCTGCGTCTTCACCAGACCCGGCAGGATCGCGTTGACGCGCACGCCGGTGCCTGCGAAGGCATTGGCCGCGCACTGGGTGAGACTGTTCACCGCCGCCTTGCTTGCGCTATAGGAGATTGCGCCTGCGTTGGCGCGCAGCGACGCGGCCGATGAGGTGAGGATGATCGAGCCGCCGCCCTGCGCCGTCATGTGGCGGCCGGCGTATTTCGCGGCCAAGAAGCAGCTGATCACATTGGTCTGCCAGACGTCGTTCCACTCGTCCACGGTCTGCTCCAGCAGGGGCGTGTTGGTGCCGGGGGTCGCGATGTTGGCAAAGAACACGTCCAGCCCGCCGAACTCGGCAATGCAGCGTGCGACGATGGCCTCCACATTGGCCTCCACCGAAGCGTCGGTCACCATGGCCGATGCCACGCCGCCCTCGGCGCGGACCAGCTCCACGGTCTCTTCGGTGTTGGCGGCGCGCCGGCCCACCACCAGCACCGATGCGCCTTCCTGAGCGAAGCGCTGGGCACTCGCGCGGCCGATGCCGCTGCCCGCGCCGGTGATGACTGTGCGTTTGCCTGTCAGTCTGTTCATCTGTTTCTCCTGTTGGGTGTTCATGCTTGTGTTCATGTGTCACCGAAGGCCTGGGGATGTTTTCGCCGCCACGGATCAGCAAGTCCTTGGTGCGCCCGCTGATGCGGATATAGCCTTCCGCATTGGCGAGGCGGATCTCGATGCCCTCGAAGGTCCGGCACTCGGTGGACGAAGTTCCCTCGCGCCCGTGCGGGCTCGACGAGTGTGCAGGCCAGGGCCTCGGTCATACCCCACTGGGACGAAACGGACAGATCCATCTTGCGCGCCGCGCGTTCGATGAGTACCGGCGGGATCGGCGCACCGACGCACACGAAAGTGCACAGCCGGGGCGGGCGCGGAGCCCCACCCGCCAACGCATCGATGGACACCACCAGGCTGTGGTTGCTGTGGATCGCACCCTTGGGCTCACCAGTGATGCCCGAGGTGAACATCAGCACCGAGAGGTGTTCGGCGCCCGCCGCCGTCATGGCTGCGCCTTCGGCTGGCTGCACGCGGGCCCGGCCGCCCAGCAGGGCGCTGTCAAACGCGTTCGCGCCCTCTCCGTCGACCACGATCACGTGCGCCAGGCGGGGCCGTTCCGGCTTCAGGCGCTGCGCCATGGCTTTATGATCGAAGCGGCGGAACATCCTGGGCACGATCAGCACGCGCGCCTCGCTGAAGGCCGGCATGTAGCGCAGTTCGCGCTCGCGAAAGATCGGCAACAGCGGATTGACCGCCGCGCCGATGCGCCTGCAGGCCAGGGCCGCAATCGCGAATTCCCACCAGTTGGACAATTGGATGGAGACGATGTCTGTGCGCGACACGCCCAGCGCGCGCAGCTCCGCGGCGGCTCGCAACACCTTGTTGCCGAATTCCGCATAGGTGAAGCGCCGGGCCTGGCTGCCGGCGCGATGGGTGACCAGAGCCGTTCTGGCGGGCGCGCGACGTAGCGAATCCGCGGCCGGGACGTCGAGCGTGGTGGCGCCGGAACGCGTGCCCGCGTGAGTGGCTGGCGAACGAGCGCCGACATCAAAATCGCGTCCTACCGTCATCGCCTTATCTCCTGTTATGGCCGGTTTGCCCTAATAGTACACTACCATACGATGTATATTATGACGATTTCTGGCCGCACCGGTCAATGTCATGTGTTGATCTGTAAAGAACACTACACATGCGTATAGTGTGCTAGCGACCTGATGAAAACCCGTATATTTTTCCGGCGCGCAAATTACTAAGATAGCCTTAGGAAAAGACAAGCAGGATATGTTCCGTGCCTGTCTTCGTGATTGCGAGCCGCTGATTTGGTCGGTCGCCGTGCGAGTCAACGCCCGACGGAGCTTCGCAGGGAAAGGAAACGGAATGCTGGTCCAGACGTTGAGTGGCCTGGTGTATGGCAACCTGCTGTACATCGTGGCGGTTGGCTTGGCGCTGATCTTCGGGTTGCGGCGCGTGGTTAACTTAGCCCGGACCATCTGGAGGAATGCCTTTCGCAGCCTGCCCGTGCCCGATCTGCTGTCCGGCGCGGTCAAGATCAGCGGGCAGGGCTTTCCGGTCTACCGGCTCATGGTTGTGGTCGTCGCGGCGCTGGTTGCCGTCGGCCTGTCCCTGTGTCTGCGCTACAGCCGCCTCGGCCTGTTCGTGCGCGCATCCGCCATCGAGCCGATCACCAAGGCGGTGCAGGGCGTCAACATCGATCGCGTCAGCATGTCCGTGGTGGCGCTCGGAGCAGCGGCCGCCGGGCTGTCAGGCATCATCGCGGCGTCGGTGCTGGGGCTGTCTCCCTCGATGTGGGGGTTACGTCCTGGTCGAGTCCTTCATCGTCGTGATGGTTGGCGGCCTGGACACTTCTCGGGCGCCTTCGTGGCCGCCCTGGTGATCGGTCAGATCCACAACTTTGGTGTCGCCCATCAGCCCAGGGCAGCGCCGATGATTCCTTTCCTTCTGACCGTCGCCGCTCTTGTCTCGGGTCCGATGGGCATCGCCGGGAGCCGCAGCGCGCATGACTCGAGGCCGACGTAGCTGGCTAAGCCTCCACCGTATGACTCTTCCATTCACAACACTTTTCCGGTTTTGACCGGCACACTGGAGACAGACCGATGATATATCTTTCCCGTAGATTCGTTGCATTCGCGGCTGCGGCCGGCGGCCTAGCGTTGACGCTGCCTTTGGCCGCATACGCGCAAGCGCAGGGCCCCATCAAAATCGGCGTGCTCACGATCGACAGCGGGCCGTTCGCCACCTACGCGAGCCTGGTCGAGGAATCGGCGCGTGCGGTCGTCGACATTCTCAATACCGAAGGCGGCGCGCTGGGTCGGAAATTCGAGGTCGTCGTCCAGGCGCATGCCGGCACGCCGGCCAGCGCGATCGCCGCGGCGAACAAGCTGGTGCAGCAGGGCGGTGTCAGCTTCCTCACCGGTCAGACGCCGACGTCGCATTCGCTCGCCATTGCGCCGCGCCTGGACAGCCTGAACGCGCTGGAGATCGACGTCTATTCGTCAGGAGACGATCTGATGACGAAGAACTGTCAGCCGAACTTCTTCCGCGTCACCACCCCCGACAGCGTCGTGACCGCAACGATGCGCGCGTTCGTCAAAAAGTCCGGCGCCAAGACTTGGAACGTGATCTCGCCGGACTACGCAGTCGGCCACACGTTTGCCAAGAAGTTCTCTGAAATGGTCCAGGAACTGGGCGGCTCGGTGCAGCAGACCCTTTATGCGCCGGTAGGCACCAACGACTTCGGCAGCTATATCTCGCAACTGGGCGCCAAACCCGCCGATGCGTTGTTGGTGCAGCTCTACATGTCGGACGGCAATTCGTTCGCGAAGCAGCAGAAGCAGTTCGGGCTGTTCGAAAAGTACCACACGGTTCTCGGTAACGGATTCGCCACGGAGTTCCAGATGGCGGCGCAGGGCGACAGCGTGCTTGGTGTTCTGAATGGCTTGTCATACCACTATACGATGCCGGGCGACCGCAATGCCGCCTTCGTCAAGGCGTTCGAGGCACGCACCAAGCGCAAGCCGATCTACACCGATGCCGACATGATGGTCGCGCTGGAGATGCTGCGCGCCGCGATCGTGAAGGCCAAATCGACCGACGTGCCGGCGGTGCGGGCCGCGCTGGCAGGGCTGAAGGCGCCGACGATCTTCGGAGAGGTCGAGATGCGCGCGGCGGACCACACCTTGATCCGCCAGAATGGCATGGCGCAAGTCGTCAAGACGGCCGATGGCAAGGGAACGACGTTCGCGATGCGCTCGATCGAACCGGGCCCGACGGTGTTTCCGCCACCAAGTCTTGAGTGCAAGGCGCAATGAGCGCGCCCTCCACTTCATTCACCGAGCCCGAGGAGTCTGCCTCATCATGAACACGAGCTACCGAACCATCCAGGTCATTCGCAGCGAAGAGGGTTTTGCGACCATCGTGCTGAACCGGCCGGACAAGCTCAATACCTTGTCCAACGAGTTGCGCGGCGAGTTGATCGCCGCGGTTGCGGCGCTCGAAAGCGATTCGGGGATCCGCGTTCTGATCCTGACCGGCGCCGGTCGCGCTTTCAGCGCCGGCATGGATCTCGAAGAGTGGCGAACGTCCGACAAACTTGCCGCCGGCGCGTACGAAAACGATCCGGTCAAGGCGCTACGCGCTTTCTCCGGCCCGGTGATTGGTGCGATTAACGGCATGGCGGTGACCGGCGGGCTCGAGATCGCGGTGGTATGCGACCTGCTGGTCGCCTCGACCGAGGCGCGGTTTGCCGACACGCATTCGCTCGTCGGGCTGCTGCCGGGCTGGGGCGGCTCCGTGCGCATGGCGCGCTTGATCGGCCTGAATCGTACCAAGGAACTGGCATTGACCGGCCGCTTTCTGGGCGCCGAGGAAGCACTCGCCTGGGGCTTCGTCAACCATGTCGTGGCCCCCGCGGAGTTGATGGCCAAGGCCGAATCCATCGCGCGCCAGATGGCGGCGGCGGTGCCGAAAACGTTGATCGCTTACAAGCGCCTGCTCGACGAGGAATCGGCGTTGCCGCTCGACGAGGCGCTAGCATTGGAGCGCCGCACCTCGCTCGCCAACAACGCGCAGGTCAAGAGTGAGGCGATCGATGCACGGGTGGCAGCGATGGTGGCCCGACGCAAGAAGGCAAAGGCCGCCGCCTGACTGAAACGGGGAACGTCGAACATGGGCCCCGGCCACCTCACTGCGACGAACGATACGCCCGCGACGAACTGGCAGGCCTTCTGGTCCGATCTGACGATCACCGCACTGCTCGACGACGCGATCGCCCGCTTTCCGGACAAGCCGGCGATCGACGCGTACCGCGCTGATGGCGACGCGCCGACGCGCATCACGTTCCGCGAACTTGGTCGCCGGGTCGAGCGTGTAGCGGCTTCGCTGCACGCACTCGGCGTGGGCCGCGCCGACGTTGTCGCCGTGCAGTTGCCGAACTGGTGGGAATTCGTCGTCACCGTGCACGCGTGTGCGCGCATCGGGGCGGTCGTCAACCCGCTGATGCCGATCTTCCGTGAGCGCGAGCTCGGCTTCATGCTCGCGCTGAGCGAAGCCAAGGCGCTGGTCGTGCTGAGCGTGTTCCGCGGGTTCGACCATGCGGCGATGGCCGAGGCGCTCCGCCTGCAGTTGCCGCGGCTGCGGCACGTGGTGGTCGTCGACGACGACGGGGCGAATGCATTCGAGCGGCCGCTCGACGACGGACCCGTCGGCGCACCGGCCGTGCCGGCGGACCATGCGATCCGGCCCGACGCTCTGGCGTTGCTGATGTTCACCTCTGGCACCATGGGCGAGCCCAAGGGCGTGATGCACTGTTGCAAGGCGCTGCTGGCATGCACCGACTCGTTGGCCGAAGGTTTCCAACTGAGCGCCGACGACGTGCTGTTGTGCTCGACACCGATGGGCCACATGGCCGGCTACGCCGCGCTGATGCTGCAGGCGCAGCGCCTCGCAGCGCCTCGTGGCGACGCTGGTGCTGCAGGACGTCTGGGAGCCGCGCCACGGCGTGCCCATGATGGTGGCCGAAGGCGTGCCCCATATCGTCGCGTCGACGCCGTTCCTATCGGACATCTGCGATGCGGTGAGCGCTGGCGAACCTCGACCCGAGCGGCTTCGTACCTTTCTTTCCGGTGGGGCGCCGATAGCTCAGGTGCTGATCGAACGCGCGGCACGCGACCTGGGCTTGTTGGTGTCGTCGCAGTACGGCATGACCGACACGCTGGCCAGCACGCTGACCGAGCCTGAGCGGTCGGCTCAAAAATCTTCCACGACCGACGGCCGCGCACTGCCGGGCGTCGACGTGCGCGTGGTCGGCGCAGATGGCCGCCCATTGCCAACGGGTGAAACCGGCCGGCTGATGGTGCGCGGCGCGCAGATGTGCATCGGCTACCACAAGCGTCCGGACATCGAAGTCTTCGATGCCGGAGGTTGGTTCGACACCGGCGACCTGGCATACATGGACGACAAGGGCTACATCCGTATCAACGGGCGAACCAAAGACGTGTTGATCCGCGGCGGCGAGAACGTGCCGGTCGTCGAGATCGAAGGGCTGCTGTACCAGCGCCCGGACATTGCCGCCGCTGCCATCGTCGGCTATCTCGATAACCGGCTCGGCGAGCGCGCCTGCGCCTTCGTCGAACTGCGGCCGGGTGCTGCGTTGAACCTGTCGGACGTGCAGGCCTGGATGCGCGACTGCAAGGTCGCGAAGCAGTACTGGCCGGGGCGTGCCGAGGTCGTCGACGGGTTGCCGCGCACACCAGCCGGCAAGCTCCAGAAGTTCGTTCTGAGAGAGCGTGCCCGCGTGGTGACGGTGCAACACGCAACGGCCACATCGCCGGCCGACACCGACCCAACTTGAGAAGACAGAACGATGGTTTGCAACAAGATCCGCAGAAACATTGCTTTCCTGACAGCTGCAACGTCGGCATAAGGCGTGCCCATGGGCGCGATGGCCCAGACTCCACCACCGATTAAAATCGGCGTACTGTTGATCGACGGCGGCCCGTTCGCCACTTACGCCAGCTTGGTCAACTATGGGGCGCGCTCAGCCATCGACATCCTGACCGCCGAAGGTGGAGCGCTCGGTCGCAAGTTCTAGGTCGTCGCGCAGGTGCATTCCGGCACGCCGGCCAGTGCCCTGGCCGCGGTCATGCGGCTGGTTCAGCAGGGTGGGGTGAGCTTCATCACCGGCCAGACACTGTCCTCTCATCCGCTCGCAATCGCACCCAAGCTGGATGGGCTCAATGCGCTGCTGATCGACGTCTACTCATCGAGCGAAGACTTGATAACCGCCGGCTGCCAGCCGAACTTCTTCCGCGTGACGACGCCCGACAGCGTGCCGCCGCGATAATGCGCAGCTATGTGGAGAAATCCGGTGCCAAGACCTGGAACCTGATCTCGGCCGACTACGCACTCGGGCACTCGTTCTCGAAGAAGTTCATCGAGATGGTGCAGGAAACCGGCGACATCGTGCAACAGAATCTTTTTGCGCCCCAGGGCACCAGCGACTACGGCAGTTTCATCTCGCAGCTCGGCAAGCCGACCGACGGGCTGATTGTGACGCTGAACATGTCTGACGCCAATGTGTTCGCCAAGCAGCAGAAGCAGTTCGGCCTGTTCGACAAATACAAGATCGTGCTGGGCAACGGTTTCGCAACCGAGTTTCGGCTCGACACGCAGGGCGACAGTGTGCTCGGTGTGCTGGCGGGGCTGTCGTACCATTACTCGCTGCCGGGCGCACGCAACGCGCAGTACGTCAAAGCCTTCGAAGCCCGCAACAAGCGCAAGTCGATCTTCGCCGACGGTGACACCATGGTCGCGATGGAAATGCTGCGCACGGCAATCGTCAAGGCGAACCCGACCGACGTGCCGGCGGTACGCGCGGCGCTTGCGGGCCTGAAAGCGCCGAACGGCAAGACGATGTTCGCAATGCGCTCGCTAGAGCCCGGCTCGGCGCTGTTCGGGCCGCCGAGCACCGACTGCAAGCTGCACTGAACCGCTGTGCGATGTCGGCGATCGCCAGTCAGATCGGCGGGTGCCCCTGCACTCGTACTGGGCGTAGCCCTTGCCGACGCCGTATTCGATGGTGCCGTAGCCGACCTCGTCGCCGTCGTGCACCTCGACGACCTGGTCGGCCAGCGTGCGCACTTTCTCGCGCGTGGCCGGCTCGGTCAGGTCCCATACGTCGTGCTCGAAATACAGCTTGCCGCGGTCGTCGCCGTGGAACCGGCCGTTCAGTCCGCCGTACAGGCCACCCTTCAGGAAGTACTTGGTCGGTAGCACCCGGACCGACACCGGCCGTTCGCTGCCATCGGCAAAGCGCAGGTGGAACACCGCGGACTCCATCGACTGGCCGTGGGGGTCGTCGAGCCAGCGCGCTTCGTGGCGCACGTCGACGAGCTGGTTGCGGCCCGACGCCTTCGTGCCGGCGGCGAACACCTCTTCGCCGGAGAGATAGTTCTTCTCGCCTGCCGTGCGTCCCTTGAAGAAGATGTGCGGGCCGCGTTGGCGAACTGCGCCGTCGTCCAGCAGTAGAAGAATGGCGGGTAGTAGGTGAGCGGTGGTGCGTTCTCGTCGGTGCGCATCTCGGCGCGCACGCCCCAGGAATGGTCGCGCTGGCCCATCCAGCTCGCGCCATCGATCGCGACGCGCCGGCCGCCGAATTCGAGCCAGCCGCGGCAGCGTCCGAGCTGCTGGGCTCGCGCCATGTTCTCGGTGACGCGCCCGTCGCGGCGGCGCAGGTGCGCCTTTTCCTCGTGCGCGTTCATGCTGGCGACGAATTCGATGTCGAAGCGGATGCTGGAATCGTTGTCGCCGAGTGCCAGTCGGTGGCCGCGCAGGCCTTCGATGACCTGGATCGACAGCGGGCCGTCAGTGGGTCGGGGCGCAATTTGCGCGCGGCGCGAAAGTTCCATTGTCGGCCGGGAACCGCGACGCCGGCGAACGCGTCCATCACGTTGCGGTTCGGGTGGTAGCCCAGGCCGATGTCGAAGATGATGTCGCCGGCCGGGGACAGGTGGCCGGTGTACCAGAGCCGTTCCATCCGAACCGGTTCGCTGTTGCCGATCTGGTCGAAGGTGGTCGGCAACTGGTGGCCGATCAGGTCGTCTTGAGGGGTCAACATAGGGTTCACGAGGCCCCGCGAGGTCGCTTCGATGGTTGCGCAATTCTAATACGGTAGCGTATAATCTACTACAATACGGTAGTCGGGTTTGCCCGCAACCTTCGGGCGATTCGGGCGAAACGAGACCTCGAACCAGGAGACAGAATTCCATGAAATCCACCGATTCCATCCGGGTCGAACTGCAGGACGGCCTCGCCATTCTCACACTCGCGCAACCCGCGCGCGGCAACCCGATCGATGGCGGTTTCGGGCGCGACTTCAAGCAGGTCGCCTCCGACCTGCTGAACTGCGTGGAGTTGCGCGCCGTGCTGCTGCGCGCCGACGGCGCGAACTTCAGCTTCGGCGGCGATCTCAAGCTTTTCTATCCGGCCCGCGATCGTCTCGCGCCGCTGGTGCGCGACTGGACCGCCGAACTGCACATGGGCCTGCAACGCTTCTGGCGCCTGCCGGTGCCGGTCGTTACCGCAGTGCAGGGTTTTGCGATGGGCGGCGGCGTGGCGCTGCTGGCCGGGTGCGACGTGGTACTCGCCGGCACGTCGGCTCGCTTCGGTTCGGCATTCTCCCAGCTCGGCTTCAGCTGCGACTCGGGCTCCACCGTAACGCTGACCTGCCGCATGGGGGTTTCGCGCGCCCGCCGCTTCGTGCTGCTCGCCGAAAGGCTGAGCAGCGACGACGCGCAACGCGCCGGCCTGGTCGACCAAGTGGTCGCCGATGACCGGCTGCAGGACGAAGCGCTGGCGCTCGCGCGCCAATTCGCCGCCGGGCCGACCGTCGCGTTTGGCGAGACCAAGCGTTTGTTCATGCGCGTGGGTGCGGCGCAGCTCGAAGCGCAGCTGGAAGACGAGGCTCTCACGCTCGCGCGCGTGTCCGCCACGCTCGATGCGCAGGAAGGCATCGCTGCGCAGGTCGAGCGCCGCAAGCCCATGTTTCAGGGCCGATGAACGATGAGCGGTGAAGCAAGCCCTCGTGCGCTCTCGCCCTGGGACAACCGCGATCTGGCCGCGCTGCTGAGGCTGCAGCCGATCGGCTCTTCGACCTTTCGCAGCCGTTACGCGAGCCCGAACGCGCGCGGCACCGTGTTCGGTGGCCAGTTGCTGGCCCATGCGCTGATGGCGGCGTCGATGACCGCACCGCCGGGCCGCGATGTGACCGCGATGCAGTTCATGTTCCTGCAGAGCGCCACGCCCGAGCGGCCGATTGATTACGAGGTGACGACGCTGCAGGACGGCAAGCGTTTCGCATCGCGCCACGTTCGCGGCACGCAGGCGAGCGACACGTCGGCGTGCCTGCGCGTCGTGCTCGACGCGCAGGTGACCTTCGCCGTGGCGCTGCCCGGGCCGGAGCACGCCACGCCGTCGCGCGTCGACGACGTCGACCCGCAAGCCTTGCCGCGCCTGGAAGACCTGCCGGCGGAGCTCGCCGATGCTGTCTGGCGCACGCTCGGTTATCCGTTCGACTCGACCGCACTGGATCTGCGCGTGGCCGATCCGGCCTACGGCCTGGGCCTGTCGTCGCCGACGCCCACGCTGCGCTTCTGGCTGCGCACGCGCGATCCGCTGCCCGACGATCCCGCGCTGCAGGCCGCCGCCTTCGCCTACCTATCAGACTGGTGGCTCAACTTCGCGGCCGTCGGCATCCACGTGCCGCAGCTCGACCGCGACGGCGAGCGCCTGCATGTGGCAAGCCTGAACCATGCGATCTGGTTCCACCGACCGCTGCGTGCGGACCGCTGGCTTTATTTCGATGTGCAGAGCCCGTGCGCGGCGCGCGGTCGCGGTCTGTCGGTCGCGTCGGTGTACGACGTCGACGGCGTGCTGGTGGCCAGCGCGACGCAAGAGAGTCTGACGACGCCGGGTGGCATCTGAGCCCGGCGGCGCAGGCTGTGCCGCACGGTCACAGATGATGTGCCGCCCGGCGTCTTGCCTGCGAACGCGGCGGCGGCGATCCTGACTGGTCGCCGTGCGCGGCGCAAGAACAAGGAGACAGTGTGTCCGGAATTTTCTCGGGATTCGACTACATCGTGATCGGCGCGGGCTCGGCCGGCTGCGTCGTCGCCAATCGGCTGTCGGCCGATCCGTCGGTGCGGGTGGCACTTGTGGAGGCGGGCCCTTCGGACCTGCAGTTCCCGGTCAACATTAAGACGCGGCTGCCCATCGGCAACATCCTGCTGCTGCCGCACGCGCGCTACAACTGGCAGCACCAGTTCACCGGCGGCGAGGGCGTCGGCGGCCGCACCATCAGCTGCCCGCGTGGCAAATTGTTCGGGGGCTGCAGCGCCGTCAATGGCTCGGTCTACATCCGCGGCCACCGCAGCGATTACGACGAATGGGCGGCGCTCGGCAACGACGGCTGGGACTACGCGAGCGTGCTCGAGGCCTACATGCAGCACGAGAACCGGCGCACCAGTGCGAGCGCGTACCACGGCGTGGGCGGCGAGCTCGACGTGCAGCTGCCGGCCTCGCTTAATCCGCTGTCGCTCGCCTTCGTGGATGCTGCGGCCGAGTGTGGCCATCGTCGCAACGACGACTTCAACGGCGCCGTGCAAGACGGCTACGGCGCCTACGAGCTGAACCAGCGCGACGGCATGCGACTGTCGAACGCGCGCGCTTTCCTGCATCCCGTGCTCGCGCGCCCCAACCTGCAGGTGTTCGCGGACACGCTGGTGGAACGCATCGAGCTGCGCGGCACGCGCGCTGTCGGCATCACCGTCGTGCACAACGGGCAGCGCCAGCTGCTCACCGCAGCGAACGAGGTGATCGTCTCCGGCGGCGCGGTCAACTCGCCGCAGCTGCTGATGCTCTCGGGCATCGGACCCGAGGCGCAGTTGCGCCGGCATGGCATCGACGTGGCCGCCGCGCTGCCGGGCGTCGGGCGCAACCTGCAGGACCACCCGACCGTGTTCGTCTCCACGCGCAACCCCGGCGCCGAGTCGTACGCCTTGTCGATGCGCGCGCTACCGCGCATCGCGGCAAGCCCGCTGCGCTACCTGTTCGGTCGGCGCGGCATGCTGGCATCGAACGCGGCCGAGGCCGGCGGGTTCATGCGCACGCTGCCGGGGCTGGAGCGCCCCGACGTGCAGATGACCTTTTTGGTCGGCCTCAAGGGTACCGCCCGTACCATTCCGCGCGAGCACGGCTTTCTCGTGCTGGTACAACTGCTGAGGCCGCGCACGCGCGGCCATATCGAGCTGGCCTCGGCGAATCCGCAGGGCCGGCCGGTGATGCACCCTTGTTTCCTCGACGACCCGGCCGACGTGGCGACGCTGGTGCGCGGCTTGCGCGAGGCGCGGCGCATTTTCGGTGCGGCCGCGCTCGCGCGCTACGCCAGCGGCGAGATCGAGCCGGGCCTGCATGCGTCCAGCGATGCGCAGCTCGAAGCCGCGATCCGCGCGCAGGTGACCACCGCCTACCACCCGGCGGGCACCTGCAGGATGGGGCCGGCGCACGACGCGATGGCGGTGGTCGATGCGCAATTGCGCGTGCACGGCATCGAAGGCCTGCGCGTGGCTGACGCCTCGGTCATGCCGAACATCATCGGCGGTAACACGAGCGCGCCGGCCACCATGATCGGCGAGCGCGCGGCCGACTTCATCCTCGGGCGTCATTCCTTGCCGGCATCGGCATCGGCATCGGCGCCGGCGAACGCCCCGGTGCCGCTGCAGAACGCCGAGCCGGCGCTGGCCTGAGCGCGCCCGCGACCTCCCCCACACCCCAAGGAACCGAACATGACCACGACACCGAGCCTGCGCCCCGCGTTTCTCGAAGGCAGCCCCAAGGGCCTCTTCATCGATGGCGCCGCCACGCCCGCCGCATCCGGCAAGACCTTCCGTACGCTCAACCCGTCGACCGGCG
This sequence comes from Rhodoferax sp., assembly GCA_031291295.1. Lineage (GTDB taxonomy): Bacteria > Pseudomonadota > Gammaproteobacteria > Burkholderiales > Burkholderiaceae_C > Rhodoferax_A. The sequence goes on from JARLJI010000116.1 coordinate 287,088, forward strand.
AGCTGCTTGCCGAAGTGGCCGAGGGCGATGCACACGATATCGACCGCGCTGTCGCCGCGGCGCGTCGCGCCTTCCAGGATGGGCCGTGGTCCCGCTTCAAGCCCTTCGACCGTCAGCAGCTGATGCTTAAGCTGGCCGACATCGTCGAGCGCCACTACGACGAACTCGCAATGCTGGATTCGCTCGACATGGGCGGACCGATCTCGCGCACCGTGCTCGGCCGGCGGCGGGCCGTCGGGCTGCTGCGCTTCTATGCCGGGCTGGCCACCTCGGGCCACGGCGAAACCATCGACAACTCCGCGGCTGGCGAGGTCTTCTCGTACACGCTAAAGGAGCCGGTCGGCGTGGTTGGCGCCATCAACCCGTGGAACGGGCCGATCGGCCTCGCGATCTGGAAGCTGTGCCCGGTGCTCGCTTCGGGGTGCACGCTGGTGCTGAAACCGGCCGAGCAGGCGCCGTTGTCGCCCCTGCGGCTGGCCGAGCTGTGCATGGAGGCGGGCCTGCCGCCCGGGGTGTTCAACGTCGTCACCGGGCAGGGCGTCGCCGGCGCCGCGCTGGCCGAGCATCCGGGCGTCGACAAGATCGCATTCACCGGCTCGACCGAGGTCGGCCAGAAGATCATCCGCGCCTCAGCGTCCAACGTGAAGCGCGTGTCCCTCGAGCTCGGCGGTAAATCGCCCAACATCGTGTTCGCGGACGCCGACCTCGACGCCGCGGTGCCCGGTGCCGCCATGGCGGTGTTCGCGAACTCGGGCCAGATCTGCAGCGCGGGCACGCGGCTCTACGTGCAGCGGCCGGTCTACGAAGAGTTTGTCGAGCGCGTGGCGGCCTACGCGAAGACGCTGCGCGTAGGTAATGCACTCGATCCCGAGACGCAGCTCGGCCCGCTGGTGTCGGCCGCGCAGCTCGAACGCGTGACCAGCTACATGGCGTTGGGCAAGTCGCAGGGCGCGCGCGCCGCGGCGGGCGGCGAGCGCCTGACCGAGGGCGCGCTGGCGCAGGGCTACTTCGTGCCGCCGACCGTGTTTGCCGGCGTGAACGACGACATGCGCATCGCCCGCGAGGAGATCTTCGGCCCGGTGATCTCGGCGCTGCCCTTCGACGACGTCGATGACGCCATCCGCCGCGGCAACGACACCACCTACGGCCTGGGCAGCGGCGTGTGGACGCGTAACGTCAACACCGCGCATCGCGTGGCCCGCGGCCTGCGCACCGGCACCGTGTGGGTCAACTGCTACCAGGTGATGGACCCGGCCGTGCCCTTCGGCGGCTACAAGATGAGCGGCTACGGCCGCGAGTCGGGCGCCGAGCACATGCAGGAGTACCTGCAGACCAAGGCGGTGTGGATCAAGACCGACTGATGCGCCGCCGGCCGTGAACGATCGCATCCACGAGCTCGACGTGTTCCTGCGCGTCACCGAGGCGGTGAGCTTCTCGGCCGCGGCGCGCAGCCTCGACTGCAACCCCTCGACGGTCAGCAAGGTGATCCAGCGGCTGGAAGACCGGCTGGGCGCGCGCCTGTTCGACCGCACCTCGCGCACCATGCACCTGACGCAGGAGGGCGAGCGCTTTCTCGAGGCGGCCCGCCGCGTGGTCGAGGCGATCGAAGACGCCGAGCATGTGCTGGGCGAGCGCGGCGCCGAGTTGGGCGGCCTGCTGCGCATCAACAGTACGCTCGCGTTCGCGCAGTTCCACCTCGCGCCGTGGGTGGCGGAGTTCGTCGAGCGCCATCCGAAGCTGCGCCTGGAGTTCATGCTCACGGCCGCGCCCGTCGACCTGTTCGAGCACCAGATCGACATCTCCTTGCGCAGCGGCTACATCCCCGACTCGTCGCTGGTGGCACGGCGCATCGCGACCAGCCGCTGGTTCATCTGTGCCTCGCCGGCCTACCTGGCGCGCGCCGGCACGCCGCGCGAGCCGGTCGACTTGGAGCGCCACCAATGCTTGAACTTCCTCCCGGGCTCCTATCGCAGCAGTTGGCCGCTGCAGGGCGGGGCCGGCAAGGCCGGGCTGCAGCTGCGCGGCAGCGTCGATTCCAATTCTTCCGAGCTGCTGCGGCTGCTGGCGTGCCAGGGCCTGGGCATCGTGCGGCTGTCGGAGTTTGTGGTGGGCCACGACCTGGCCACTGGCGCGCTGGTGCCGGTGCTCGCCGACCTGCAGGACGGCGCCGAGGAGCCGGTTTTCGCGGTGTATGCGAGCAAGCGCAACATCAGCCCGCGGCTCAAGGCCTTCCTTGATTTCTTGGAAGAGAAGCTCAGCCCGGTGCCGCCTGCTCAGCCATCGGCCTGAGCGCGGCCGACGGCACCCGCGTCCTGCAGGTCCGCGATTTGCGCCGGGCTCATTTTTAACAGCTCCCCGAGGATGGCATGCGCATCGGCACCGAGCGCCGGCAGGTGCGCGCGCGGGCCGGCGTTGCCCTCGTTCATGCGGAACGGCGCGCCTGCGATGCTGAAGCGGCCGGCGCCGTCGTCCACCTCGCAGCGCGTGCCGCGCTCCGTCACCGAGGGGAGGCGCGAGGCTTCGGCCACGTCGAGGTAGCGGGAGCAGGGCACTTTGTGCGCATCCAGCAGGCGTTCGCATTCGGTCACGCTGAATTGCCCGGCCCACCCGTCGAGCTCGGCCAGGAAGGCGCTCCAGTACTGCTGGCGGCCACCGCCCGTGGCAAAGCGCGGGTCGGCCAACCACTCGCGGTGCCCGGTCGCCTCGCACAGCGCGGCGAAGTTGTCCTGCGTAGTAGGCGCCACCATCAGCCAGCCGTCGCGCGCGCGCGTCGGCTCGTAGACGAAGTGGCGCGGCTGCTCGGGAAACTGCGACTCCTGCAGCTCGCACACCAGTAGGCTCAGCATGGCGTCGAGCAGCGAGACATCGACCAGATCGCCGCGCCCCGTGCGCTGGCGCTGCAGCAGCGCGGACTGGATCGCGCCGAAGGCCAGCGAGCCGCCGAGCACGTCGGCCACGAAGATGCCGGTATTGGGTGGGCGCTCGCGGCCGGGCTGATAGCTGGCCGTGGCCCGGTCGAAGCCCGAAAGTGCATGCAGTGTCGGCGCGTAGGCGCCTTTTCCGTTGCCGCTGGCGCCCTGGCCGAAGCCCGAGATGGCGCAGTACACGAGCCGCGGGTTGATGGCCGACAGTGTGGGGTGGTCGAGGCCCAGCCGCTTCATCACGCCGGGGCGAAAGTTCTCGACCACCACGTCGACCTGTTTCACCAGTTCATGGAGCACGGCACGCGCGCCCGGCGACTTCAGGTCGAGCACCAGGCTGCGCTTGCCGCAGTTCAGTGCGGCGTAGTAGCTGCTCCTGCCGTCGCGAAACGGCGGCCGGTTGCGCGTCAGGTCGCCGTGCTTCGACTCGATCTTGATCACGTCGGCACCCAGGTCGGCCATCAGGCGCGTGCAGTAGGGGCCCGACATCACGAAGGTGAAGTCGAGCACGCGGATGCCGCTGAGCGCGCCCGGCGTGCCGGGAGAGAAGACGGGCATGGCGGTCTCAGTGCAGGCCGAGCGCGCGGCGCGCGATCACCATACGCTGGATCTGGTTCGTGCCCTCGTAGATCTGCAGCACCTTGGCGTCGCGCATCATGCGCTCGACGTGGTTTCCGCGCACATAGCCGTGGCCGCCCAGGATCTGCACCGCATCGGTCGTCACCTTCATCGCCATGTCGGTGCAGAAGCACTTCACCATCGAGGCCATCTCGGTCAGCCGTTCGAGCCGTCCGGCGTCGATGGCGCGGGTGCACTGATAGAGCAGGGCGCGGCCGGCCTCGATCTGCATGTGCATATCGGCCAGCATAAACTGCATGCCCTGGAACTCGCCGATCGCCTTGCCGAAGGCCTTGCGCTCCTTCGCGTAGGCCACCGCGATGTCGAAGGCGCCCTGCGCCACGCCGCAGGCGCTCGCCGCCACGGTCGGCCGGTTCAGGTCGAGGATGTGCATGCACGAGGTGAAGCCCTTGCCTTCCTCGCCCATGCGGTTGTCGATCGGCACGCGCACGTTGTCGAAATGGATGTCGCTGTGCGGCGTGCCGCGCTGGCCCATCATCTTCTCGGTCTTGCCGAGCGTGATGCCGGGTCTCTTCATGTCGACGATGAAGCAGCTGATGTTGTCCACGCCGCGCTTGCCGCCGCTGTCGGTCCTGGCGAAGAGGGTGATGTAGGAGGCTAGCGGCGCCATCGTGATGAAGCACTTCTGGCCATTGATCACGTAGTGGTCGCCGTCGCGGACGGCCTTGGTGCGCATCGCGCCCACGTCGGAGCCCGCATGCGGCTCGGTGATGGCCACGGAGCTGACGATGCCGCCCTTCGCGACGATCGGCAGCCACTTGCGGCGCTGTTCTTCGGTGCCGAAATGCAGCAGCGGCAGCGTGAAGGAGATGGTGTTCTGGTTGATCAACTGCGCGCCGGTCATCGAGGTGCGCGCCACCAGCTCTTTGGCCATGCAGGTGGTGGTTAGGTCCAGGCCCGGGCCGCCGTACTGCTCGGGCACCCGGGCCTGCATGAGGCCGAGCTCGCCGAAGATGGAGATCAAGTGCTTCGGGAAAGTCTCCGTCTCGTCCATTTCCTGGGCGATCGGGGCGATTTCCTTGTCGACGACGCGTTGCAGGCTGTCGAGCAGGGCGGCTTGAAGTTCGGTAAGTGGTTCCATAGAGGCTGATGCTGCCGGCGCATGCGGCGCGACGGAAGTAGGCGCGGCAGAATATTAGGTGTGAAGCGCCGGCACAGCTGGCCCCGTCGGCACCGGCGAGGGCGAACCCGATTGACGCATGTCATACGGATATATAAGGTCTTTGAGGCATATCAAACTCAACCCCTGGCCACAGGTGTAGCCCTAAACCTGCATGCGGGTCATTGCGGCGAAGACCCCCGTATTTACCATAGGTAGTACACATGCATATGATGATGTATGCTTATGTTCTGGGGGCGGCGTGGGGCCGCTACCCGCGTCACCCATCCTGGGCAAGCCATGACTCGATTGAACGCAGCGCGGGCCTCCTGCACAGGCCAGCGATACGCATGAACCTGCCGAATGTAATTGGACGAAGTTTCGAACCTATCTTGCAGCGCTACGACTGGCGCGACTCGGCGCTGTACGCACTGGGCTTGGGCATGGGCTCCGATCCGGTGGACGAAGACGAACTGTCTTACGTTTACGAGGGCCGCGAACAGTCCGTCGTGCCCAGCCAGTGCATGGTGCTCGGCTGGCCCGAGTTCTGGCATGCCGATCCAGCCGCCGGCATCGACTGGGTGAATATCCTGCATGGCGAAGAAAGCTTCGAGCTGCACAAGCCACTGCCGCTTACTGCGTTGATCCGCGCCACGCACCACATCCGTGCCGTCGTCGACAAGGGTGTCGGACGTGGCGCCCTGATCTATTTCGACACCGAGATCGCCGATGCGCAAACCGGCGATGCGCTGGCCACCTTGCGCGCAACACAGTTCCTGCGCGGCGATGGCGGTTGCGGCAACCATGGCGAGGCGCCGCCAGTCGTGCCCGCACTGCGCGATGGCGCCACGCCGAGCGCCGTCGCCGAATACCGCACCGCGCCGCAGGCCGCGCTGCTGTACCGCTTGGTCAGCCGCGACTACATGCCGATTCACGCCGACCCTGTCGTCGCGCGGCGCGCCGGCTTCGAGCGGCCGATCTCGCACGGGCTCAACACGATGGGCTTGGCGTGCCGCGCAATCCTGAAGCACTTCGGCCTGGGCCGGCCCGATCGGCTGCGATCGATGTTCGTGCGCTTCGCCCAGCCGGCGTATCCTGGCGAGACCATCCGCGTCGATTTGTTCGACGAGGGCGTCGATGTGCGTTTTCGTGCGCTGGCTGTCGAGCGGAATGTAATTGTGCTCGACCGCGGCCTGTGCCAGCTTGGCGAACACTGAACGGATTCCACATGGAGTTTTCAGATATCCTCACCATACCTCAGCTGGCCAATGCGCTTGCGCTGGCGTCGCTGCTTACGATCCTGGCCAGTGGACTGGCGCTTATTTTCGGCTTGCGCGACGTGATGAATTTTGGTCACGGTGCGTTGTTCATGCTAGGTGCCTACTTGGGCTACACCTTCTCGGGTCTACTCAATTTCTGGATGGCGCTAGTGATCGTACCCTTGTTACTGGCGCTGCTGGGGGTCGTCTTTGAGTACGCGGCGATCAGGCCGCTGCAGAAGCGCTCGCAAATGGACGTGGCGCTCGTCACCTTCGGCCTGGCGATGGTGCTCAGCCAGGTGGTGATCAAGATCTGGGGCACCGCGCCCTTGTCGGTGGAGGCGCCGGAATCGCTGGCCGGTTCCATCGACTTGTTTGGCCAGCGATATCCCACCTACCGGATTTTCCTGATCGCTGTGGGCTTCGGCACCTGCATGGCGCTCGCCGCGTGGTTGAAATTCACACGTTCCGGCATGCATGTGCGCGCCGTCAGCCAGCAGCCCATGGTCGCGCGCATGATGGGCGTCAACACCGATCGTCTGAGCCTGCTTGTCGTTTGCATGGGCACGGGCTTCGCCGGATTCGCCGGTGTATTGGCGGGGCCCTATCTTTCCGTCGACCCCGGAATGGGCGCCGGCATCTTGATTAGCTGTTTGATCGTGGTCGTCATCGGCGGCCTGGGCAGCATCGGCGGGGCCATCGCCGCGGCCGTGGTGTATGGCCTGATCCAGGTGATTGGCACACTCCTGTCGCCCACATTGGCTGTGACGGCGCCGTACCTGTTGTTGTTCTTTGTGCTGTTATGGCGGCCGCAAGGGTTCGGCCGCGGGAGGGTGGATTGATGTCTGCTATGCAAGAATTGACGGCGCAGGCGCGCACAATGTCCGGCGCGGCCAGTAGCAAGGCGCCCGACCTCCTAAAGCCTGCGCTCGTGGTTGCTGTGCTCATCGCGCTGGGCTTGTTCGTGCCGACAGTGCTCAAGAGCAGCTTCTATCTTGGGCTGCTGGTCAATGCTATCTTGCTGGGGATCGCGGCTGTCTCGATCGGCTTTCTGGCGCACCAGAGCGGGCTTATGATGTTCGGCGCAGCGGCCTTCACCGGCGGCGCCACCTACCTGTTCGCCATCTCGGTCACGCGGTTCGGCTGGAATGCGATGACGGCCGCCGCCTTCGCGCTGCTGGCGGCCACGCTGCTGGCGGCCCTGATCGGTGCGCTGGTCGTGCGTACCCGGCCCTTGCCGTTTGCCATGCTGACGCTGGCATTGGCGCAGATGCTGCGCTCGCTGGTGATGATCACCGAGTTCCGGCCGGTGACCGGCGGCGACGACGGACTGGCGCTCAGCTTCGGCGGCACCTTCTTCGGTCTGACGCAGGCGCAATTATCCAAGCCCGAGATGTTCTGGCCGGTCGCATGGCTGGCGCTGTGCGGTGTGATGCTGCTAGCCTGGGGCGTCGGGCGTTCGCGCACCGGCCGCGTGCTGCGCGCCATTCGCGCGAACGAGGAGCGTATGCGCTTTTCCGGCTTTAATACCTACGTGCCACGCATCATTGCATTCACTCTGGCCGGCTTCATCGCCGCCGTTTCCGGTGTGCTGACCGGGTTGTACACCGCGTTCGCGTCGCCCGAGTTGCTGGATTTCGTGACCGGCGGAAATGCGCTGGTGTCGACGCTGGTCGGCGGCGTCGGCAGCGTCAGCGGCCCGGTGCTGGGCGCGCTGCTGTATGTAATCGGACAAGACCAGTTCGGCGCCACCGGGAACCTCGAACTGCTGACGGGCGTAGCCGTCGTGCTGGTGATCGTCACATTTCCCGAGGGCGCCATGGGCGCCATCCGCAATACCATCGCCCGCTTCGGCACGCGCTTACCAGCCAATGGGGGCAACGATGCTGCGCATTGAAGACTTGAGCGTTTCCTACGGCAGTGTCAAGGCACTCGAGGGCATCACTCTCGAGGTAGCCGAGCGCGGCGTACTGCACGGCGTGATCGGCCCGAACGGCGCCGGGAAATCGACCTTAATGGATGCCATCACCGGCCGGCGCAAGCCGACCCGCGGGCGCGTCTTTATCAACGGCCAGGACATCACCCACCAGTCGGTCGTGCAACGGCGCCGGCTCGGTATGTCGCGATCGTTCCAGCGCACCAGTATCTTCCCCGGCATCAGCGTGGGCGAACAGTTGGAACTGGTGGCCTCGCAGCTCGGTGAGGCCGATCTGCAAGGCATCGTCGACACGCTGGAACTCGGGCCCGTGTACCACGAGATCGCCGACAGCATTGCCTATGGCGACCAGCGGCGCGTGGACATCGCGCTGGCGCTGGTCGGCCGGCCGACATTGATGCTTTTGGACGAACCCGCCGCCGGCCTGTCGACCACCGAGACCATCGGCCTGTTCGAACATCTGTCCACCGTGGTGCGCAAGCGCAACGTCACCGCGCTGGTGGTCGAGCACGATGTCGATGCGGTGTTTCGCTTCTGCGACACCATCATCGCGCTCGATCTCGGACGGTTGCTGGCCAATGGCTCGCCGGCCGAAGTGCGCAGCAATCCGAAGGTGATCGCCGCCTACCTGGGGACAGCGGCATGAGCTTCATTCACGTCAAGGGCCTGCGCGCAGGCTACGGTAAATCGGTGGTACTGCGCGAGGTCGACCTCGAGGTCGAGGAGGGCGAAGCGGTCGCTGTGGTCGGCAAGAACGGCGCCGGCAAGTCGACCTTGCTGCAATCCTTCTTCGGCGGGACCACAATCAGCGGCGGCAGCATCGAAGTCGGCGGCGTCGCGTTGCAGAAGCTGCCGGCCTACCGCGCCGCCATGCAGGGGGTCACGCTGTCGCCGCAGGGCCGGATGATCCTGCCGCACCTGACGGTCGGTGAGAACCTGCTGCTGGGCGCCGCCAGCAAGCGCAAGGGGCACTGGACGGTCGATTTGGTCCACAAGCTGTTTCCGGTCCTGCGCGAGCGCCGCGACCGCATGGGCAACGAACTGAGCGGCGGGCAGCAGCAGATGCTGGCGGTCGGCAGGGCGCTGCTGGGCAACCCGCGCGTGCTCCTGCTCGACGAACCGTCGGAAGGGCTGTCACCGGTGCTGGTGGACGACCTGGCACGCGTGTTCAACGAGATCCGCGCCGCCGGCACTGGTGTGCTGATGGTCGAGCAGCACCTGAACCTGGTGCGCCGCGTCAGCCAACGCTTTGTCGTGATGGCCAAGGGCGAAATCATCGACTGCGGGCGCACTGAGGATATCGATTCGGAGCAGCATCGCGCCGCGTTGGCTTTTTGACCACAGAAATGGAGACTTGTATGCTGAAGAAACTACTGGCCATCATGGCCGCCATCGTGGCATTCCAGGGCGGCGCCTTAGCCCAAAACACGATCAAACTCGGTGTGGTGAACATCGACACCGGACCCTTCGCGGTCAGCGGCGCCTACGTCAACGACGGCGCGGCGTTCGCAGTGGAGACGCTCAATGCTCAGGGCGGGGCGCTTGGGCGCAAGTACGAACTTATCACACAGAACCATGCGGGCACCCCGGCGTCGGCCATCGCCGCCGCTAACCGGCTGGTTGAGCAACAGGGCGTTTCGTTCTTCACCGGCCTCAACCCGTCCGGTACCTCGCTGGCCATCGCGTCCAAGATGTCGGGGCTGAACGCGTTGTTCCTCGATGCGACGGCAGCCTCGGACGACCTCACTGGGAAGAACTGCGGACCGAACTACTTTCGTATCGGCATCACCGACGGCATGCAGGTTAACAGCTTCCGCGAACTCGCGGCCAAGAGTGGTGTCAAGACTTGGGATCTGCTGATGGCTGACATCGCGGTCGGCCACGACACCGCAAGGCGCTTCGCCGCCGCGATACAGGAAAGCGGTGGCAAGATCAACAAGACGCTGTTCGCGCCGATCACGGCTTCCGACCTCGGCAGCTATATCGACCAACTGCTCGACAAGCCGGCCGAAGGCCTGTTGATGTACTACCCGTCGTCGGGCGGCATCGCCTTGATCAAGCAGCAGCGGGCCTTCAGGCTGTTCGAGAAGTACAAGACGGTGTTGTCAGCCTCGATGGTCAACGAGATCCTGATCGGCGCGCAGGGCGACGCCAGCGTTGGACTGTGGTCGGCTCAAAGCTACTTTTGGACCATGCCCGGCGAGCGCAATGCGGCATTCGTGAAAGCTTTTGAGCAGCGCTACAAGCGCAAGCCGACCTATATTGACGCGGACGCCTACATGTCGTTTGAACTGCTGCATCAGGCAATCCTGAAAGCCAAGTCGACCGATGTCACGGCTGTGCGCAACGCGCTGGCCGGCCTCAAGGCCGAGACCGTGGTGGGCGAGGTCGAGATGCGCGCGGCCGACCATCAGCTGCTGCGTCCGCTGGTGGTGGTGCAGGCCACCAAGGCCGGCGAGGGCAAGGGGGAGATTACGATGAGGTCGATCGAAACGAGGGCGCAGATCGCGCCAGCGCTCAGCCCGGAATGCAAGATGTGACATGCCTGCGAACGATAGCTCGATGCAGATAGCCAACTTGCTGGAGCAGGACTTCAGCACCATCTCGACGCTGATCCGCGCGCACGCTGAGGCGCACCCCGCGCAACCCGCGTTGGTGCAGGAGGGGCGCACGCTCAACTACCGCGACCTCGATGCCGCGATGGATCGGGTGGCCGCTGCACTGCAGCGCGATGGTATTGCACCACGCGACGTTATCGCCATCTGCAGCGCGACCTCGCTGGAATACGCCGTCGTGTTCCTGGGCAGCGTGCGGGCCGGCGTGACCGTCGCGCCACTTGCGCCCGATTCGACGCCCGTCGGGCTTGCCGCCATGGTGGCCGACGCCGGCGCCAAGCTCTTCTTCCTGAGCGACGGGGTGGCCGGCTCGCTCGGCGACGTCGCCACAATGATCGGCGCGCGCCGCATCGCGCTCGACGACTCGACGGCCGGCGCGGCGCTGTCGACGTGGCTGGCTGCGCCCGGCTTCGTGCCGCAAGCGGTCGAGATCGAGCCACAATGGCCGTTCAACATCATCTATTCGTCCGGCACCACGGGAATGCCCAAGGGCATCGTGATGCCTTACGCGTTCCGCTGGGCGCAGGTCAAGCTTTTCCGTGTGCTCGGCTACGGCCCCGGCGCGGTGGTACTGGTGTCGATCCCGCTGTACTCGAACATGACCTTGTCGAGCTTCCTGCCGGCGCTGTCGCTCGGCGCGACCGTCGTGCTGATGGCGAAGTTCGATGCCGGCCATTACCTCGCGCTGTCGCAAGAGCACCGTGTCACGCACAGCATGATGGTGCCGGTGCAGTTCCAGCGGATTATGGCGCGGCCAGACTTCGACAGCTATGACCTGTCGTCGTTCTGCGTCAAGTCGTGCGGCAGCGCACCGTTCCCGGCGGCACTGAAGGCTGACGTCGTGACGCGCTGGCCCGGCGGACTGGTCGAGTACTACGGCATGACTGAAGGCGGCGGCGTGTGCGCGCTGCCGGCGCACGAACGGCCCGACAAGCTGCACACCGTCGGCAAGCCGGCGGCCGGCCACGACATGCGCGTGATCGATGAGGAAGGCCGTGAGCTGCCGCGCGGCGAGATCGGCGAGATCGTCGGCCGCTCCGGCACCATGATGGTCGGCTACCACAACCTGCCGGCCAAGACCGCCGAGGTCGAATGGTTCGATGCCGAAGGGCGTCGCTTCATCCGCAGTGGTGATATCGGCCGTTTCGATGAAGACGGCTATCTGGTCCTCCTCGACCGCAAGAAGGACATGGTCATTTCGGGCGGCTTCAACGTCTACCCGATCGACCTCGAGAACGTGCTGCGCAGGCATCAAGACGTGGCCGACGCGGCCGTATTCGGGGTGCCTTCGGAGCGCTGGGGCGAGTCGCCGATGGCCTGCGTCGTGCTGCGCGCCGGATCGACGACCACGGCCGATGCGCTGATGGCCTGGGCCAACGGGCAGTTGGCCAAGGCGCAGCGCCTGGCCGCGGTGAAGCTCGTCGCGAGCCTGCCGCGCAGCGACATCGGCAAGATCCTCAAGCGCGAATTGCGCGCGACCTGGGGCGCCGTGCCCGCGCCCTGATCACAACCAAGGAAGGATACAGCGATGGGACCACTCGAGGGAGTCAAGGTCGTGGAGATGGCGGGGCTCGCGCCCGGGCCGTTCGCCGCGATGATGCTGGCCGACATGAGCGCGCAGGTGCTGCGCATCGAGCGGCCGGGGCAGGTTTCACCGCCCGGTCATCCGACCGTGGAGCTGCTCAATCGCAGCCGCGGCGTGGTCGCGCTCGATCTGAAGTCGCCGGCCGGGCTCGGCACCTTGCGGCGGTTGCTCGACGGCGCCGATGCATTCATCGAAGGCTTCCGGCCGGGGGTGATGGAGCGGCTCGGCCTCGGGCCCGACGCTTGCCTGGCCACCAACCCGAAGCTGGTCTACGGCCGCATGACAGGCTGGGGGCAAGACGGCCCGCTCGCCAAGGCGGCCGGCCACGACATCAACTACATCGCGCTCACCGGCGCGCTGCATTCGATCGGCCGCAAGGGACAGCCGCCGACGGTGCCGCTGAACCTGGTCGGCGACTTCGGCGGCGGCGGCATGTACCTCGCGTTCGGCATAGTCTGCGCGCTGCTCGAGGCGCGACGCTCGGGCAAGGGGCAGGCCGTCGATGCGGCGATGGTCGATGGCGCGGCCTCGCTGATGACCTACATGTTCGCCTCGCACGCGGTCGACGCCTGGAGCGACACGCGCGGCGAAAACGTGCTCGATGGCGACACCGCGCCCTGGTACGGCGTGTATGAAACTTCGGATTGCAGCTACATCAGCATCGCCTCGGCCGAACCGCAGTTCTATGCGGAGCTGCTGCGGCTGACCGGACTTGCCGACGCCGCCGATCGTGCCGCGTTGCCCAATCAGCTCGATCGCACCAGCTGGCCTGCATTTCGCGCGCGCTTGGCCACGCTGTTCAAGGGGAGGACGCGCGCCGAGTGGTGCGCCGTTATGGAAGGCAGCGACGTCTGCTTCGCGCCGGTGCTGACATTGGGCGAAGCTATGGTGCATCCGCACAACCAGGCGCGCGGCATTTTCGTCGAAGTCGACGGCGTGGTGCAGCCGGCGCCGGCGCCGCGCTTTAGCCGCACCGTGCCCGATCGTCCCACCCTGCCCAAGCGGGTGAGCCAGGACAACACCGATGTGCTGGCCTCGTGGGGTTTCACTTCACAAGAGGTGCAGGCACTGCGCAGAGAAGGCGCGTTCGGCACAGCCTGATACCAAATAGCCTTCAATAAGGTTGATAATCAACTTCATCCTGACCTGATAGGATGAAGCGGATGAAGGCCTTGATCAATGCGGACCCCTCGATCATCGAGAGCCTGGCCGAGCGGCTCAAGAGCGCGCGAGGGCGCCCCGAATACCAGCGCATCCAGTGCGTTCTGCTACGCGCCACGCTGGGCAGTTCAGCCGCCGAGATCGCCAAGGTGCTGGGCTGGGCCACCACCACGGTGCACAACATTCACTCGCGCTTTGCTCGCGAGCACGAGGCCATCTTCGATCTCAAGCCCAAGGGTGGGCGCAATCACCAGCACCTCACGCCCGAGGACGAGGCCGGGCTGCTTGCCCCCTTCATCGGGCAGGCCCGCGCCGGCGGCATGCTGCAGGTGGCACAAGTGCGCAGCGCCTACGAGCAGCGCGTAGGCCAACCGGTGGCTGCAAGCACCATCTACCGGCTACTGGATCGCCACGGCTGGCGCAAAGTCGTGCCGCGCCCGAGGCACCCCAAGGCAGATGTCGCGGCACAGGCCGCCTTTAAAAAAACTGCGCCCCGCGCTGCGCCGCGAGGTTGAGCGCCAGGCTCGGCTGGGCCGAGCGGTGCGGCTGATGTTCCAGGACGAAGGCCGCTTCGGCCTGTTGGGCAGTCCCAGGCGGTGCTGGGCACCCCGGGGCATGCGCCCTGTCGTCGGCGCACGTCTGGTTCGTCAATTCACCTATGCCTTTGCTGCGGTCAGCCCACACGACGGCGTCATGGACACCCTGATCCTGCCGTGGGTGAACGCGCAGACCATGTCTTTGTTCCTGGACACGGTGGCACGGCGCCATGCCCATGAGTTCATCGTCATGGTCATGGATCGGGCGGGTTGGCATGTCGCGGGTGATTTGGTGGTGCCCGAGAACATGCGCCTGTTGTTCCTTCCCCCCTATAGCCCCGAACTCAACCCGGCCGAGCACCTGTGGAAGGCGCTGCGCGAGGCCTGCTTTGCCAACACGGTGGTCGCCAGCATGGATGCCGTGGAGAGCGCCTTGGTCAGCGGCCTGCGCGACATGGAGCAGAACCAGCACCGAACCCAGTCACTGACCGGGTTCGATTGGATAACTTCTATTTCATTGAACGCAATTTAGTATGAGTCCGAACACCCGGAGCGCACGGGCGCTCGGCGCTAGGGCGTCGATTCGTTCAGCGTTCTCACGCGCATGTCGTCCAGCGAGCTGCCGACCATCCGTGTCACCGAGCAGTGATCGAGCGAGAAGGTCTCGGTGCCCGGCATGCGCATCGCGTGGGCAACCAGCGTCTTGATCGGCATGCCGTGCGAGAACACGGCGACCACGCTCCCGCGCGAATCGGCCAGCAGCGCGGCGAACGCGTCCATCACTGTCTTGTGAAAGACATCTGGATCAACGCCCAGGAAGCCCGGCGGCGACGCCAGGAACTCGGCCCAGCGGTGCGGCTCTTCTCGCCGGATGGTGTCGGGCGAGCGATAGCGATCGGTGTAAAGGTCGCATTCGGCCAGGCCGTTGATCACCTCGATATCGATGCCGAGCAGGCGCGACAGCGGCGCCGCCGTATCCAGTGCCCGCTGCTGCGGACTGCAGACGATGCGATCGATCGGCTCGAAGGCGAGCCGGCGAAGCGCAAGCACACGCGCCTGCACTTGGCCCGCTGCATGCAGCGGCGGATTGCCGGGTCGCAGCGCGTGACCTTCATCGGGCTGGCCGTGTCGAACGAGCAAGAGCTGCTTCATGGTCACCGAGGGATCTTCATCAGGCCATCAGGACGACGACCTTGCCGAACTGCTCGCCACGTTCCAGGCAGTCGAAGGCCGCGTGCACATCATCAAGGGCGAAGCGGCGATCGATCACCGGCTTGATGGCGCCGCTGGCGAACAAACTGACCAGCTGGCGGAACTCGTCGACGCTGCCGCCTGTGGAGCCGTAGATCTCGAGCTGGCGAATAAACAGGCGCTGGATTTCCGCCGGCGGATTGGAGCCTGTCGTAGCGCCGCAGGTGACCAGCCGGCCACCGCGCCTCAGGCAACGCAGCGAGTCGCCCCAGCTCGCCTGGCCAACGCTGTCAATGACCATGTCGACACCTTCGCCGCCGGTCAGCGCGAGCACGCGCTCGGCCACCTGTTCAGTCCGGTAGTTGACGCCGCTGCTCGCGCCGAGCGCCAGCGCACGTTCTATTTTCGCGTCGCTCGATGAGGTGACGAGTACCCGCGCACCGGCCCGCAATGCCAGTTGCAGGCTGGCGACAGCGACGCCGCCGCCGATGCCGACGACCAGCACCGTCTCGCCGGGCTGCAGCGCCCGCTTGCCGAACAACATGCGCCAGGCGGTGAGGTGGCCCGTCATCAGTGCCCCGGCATCGACCAGGTCCACCGCGTCGGGCAAAGGGAAGAAGCACCGGTTGGGCATCACCACGTACTCGGCGAAGCCCCCGTCGCGATGCTCGCCCATGATGTGGGCCCGCAGGCACAGCGGCTGCTCGCCAGCCATGCAATAGCGGCATCGGCCGCAGAAGGCGTTGGAGTAGAGAACGGCCTTCTGCCCCGGTCGCAGCCCGCTGTCCGCATCGGCTTCGACCACCACGCCGGCCGCCTCCACACCCATGGTCTGCGGCAGGCTGTGAGTGATCCCGCTGCCGTTGTCGCGCATGTACAGGTCGACCCGGTTCAGCCCCGCGGCATGCACGCGCATCAAAGCCTCGCCCGGGCGAGGCTTCGGCACAGCGATGTCGCGCACGAAGAGCCCGGCACGGCCGCGTTGTTCAAGGATGGCAGCTTTCATGGGCGCCTCGCCTCAGTTGGGCGTCAGCACGGCGCCGCCGCAGACCGAGATCACTTGGCCGGTGACGTACTGCGAAAGATCGGTCACAAGGAACTCGAGCACCCCCGCGCAATCCTCGACCTTGCCGAAGCGGCGCAGCGGTATTTGCGCTGCCTCGTCGTCGGTACCGACGCCGCGCTGGGCAGCTTGCGCTGCCACGCGTGCGGTCATCATCACGCCGGGCGCGAGGCAGTTGGCCCGGATGCCGTGCGGCCCGAGTTCGGCGGCAAGGTAGCGCGTGTAGTGGGTCACGGCGGCCTTCGCCGCGCCGTAGCCCGCCAGCAAGCCCTGCTTGTACGTAGTGATCGCCGACTGCGACGAGATGTTGACGATCACGCCGGAGCCCTGGCGTTTCATGATCGGCGTCGCCGCCTGACAGCAGTGGACGGCGCTCATGTAGTTCACGTCGAGCAAGAAGCGCATGTCCTCTTCGGGCGACTCCGACGCGCGGCTGCGCTCGGCCGGAGTCAGTGCGCCGCCTGCGTTGTTGACCAGGATGTCGATCCGGCCGAAGGCCCGCAGCACTGCGTCTATCGCCCTAAACGCCTCGTCGCGTTGCGCGAGATCGACCTCGATCCCTAGGCTGCGCCGGCCGAGCTGTTCGATCTCCTTCGACACGCTCGATGCGTTCAGTCTCTCGCCGAACTCGGCCGCACCATCGAGCTTGATGTCGGCGACGACGACATCGGCTCCGAGAGATGCGAGACGCAGCGCATACGCGCGACCTAGACCGCGTGCCGCGCCGGTGACGACGGCGGTCTTGCCGAGAAGCTTCATGATGGATTCCTTTCAGTGTCGATGGGATGAGAGGCAACCTTGCGGGACGCGCTCGCGCCGAGATAGGCCTGACGGATCAGGTCACCGTTGCGCAGCTCGTGCGCTGGCCCGTGACCGATGACGCGACCGTTCTGGAGCACGTAGGCGGTGTCAGCGATCTGCAACGCGCGCTCGACCATCTGCTCGACTAGTAGGATGGTTGTGCCCTCGGCGCGCAGTTGTACGATCGCGTCGAACACCTGGTCGATGACGGCCGGCGCCAGGCCAAGCGAGGGCTCGTCGAGCATCAGCAGCCGGGGCTTGTGCATCAGTGCCTGCGCAATGGCGAGCATCTGCTGCTGGCCACCCGAGAGGATGCCGGCGCGCACCCGCTGCCGCTCTTGGAGCACGGGAAACAGCGTGAACACGCGCTCGAAGCGCGCTGCCGCCTCGCCCTTCGCAAGCCGGGTGGCCCACAGGCCGAGCTCGAGATTGTCGCGCACCGACTGCGCACGGAAGAGGCGCCGACCCTCAGCCACGTGCAGCAGGCCTTGAGCGACGATCGCCGCCGGGTTCGCGCCGACCAGCGACGCGCCGTCGAAGGCGATACTGCCCGAGCTCGGTCGCAGCAGGCCCGACAGCGCTCGCAGCAGCGTCGACTTGCCAGTCCCATTGCTGCCGACCAGCGCGACGAGGCCGCCCTCGGGGAGTTCGAGCGATACGCCTTCGAGCACACCGACATGCCCATAGCCGGCGTGTAGGTCACGCACTTCCAGCGAGGCGCTCATCGGGAGCCTCCAGTACCCTCGCGGCCCATGTACGCGCGTTCGACTTCCAGATTGCTGAACACCTCGCCCGGCGTACCGGCGGCCAGCACCATGCCGCGGTCGAGGACGGTGACCGAGCGGCTGACGCGGGCGATCAGCTCGAGATGGTGTTCGACGATCAGGACCGTCGTGCCCTGGGCGGCGATGGCCTCGATCAACGCGCCGAGCCGGTCAAGTTCGTCCATCGACAGGCCGGCTGCCGGTTCGTCCAGCAGCAGCAGCGACGGACGTCCGGCCAGCGCGCGTGCGATCTCGACAAGACGCTGCTGGCCGTGCGGCAGGTCGCCGGCAAGCGCGTGTGCGAGGCCGGCCAGGCCGACGAAGCGCAGCAGCGTCATCGCCGCGGCCGCGCTCTGGCGCTGATCGCGGTGGGCGCGCGGCAGGCCGAGCACGATCTCGGCGGCCGTGGCCTGCTCGCTGACGAAACCGCCGAGGCGAACGTTGTCGAGCACCGTCATTTCGTTGAGCAGCTTCGGCGTCTGGAAGGTGCGCCCGACGCCGAGCCGCGCGATCTCGTGCGGCGCAAGCCCCGAGACGTCGGTCTCGCCGAGCAGCACGTTGCCCTGGTCGCTGCGGATGAAGCCGCTGATCACGTTTAGCGTCGTCGTTTTGCCCGAGCCGTTCGGTCCGACCAGCGCATGCGTGTGACCGGCCTCCGCCGTGAGCGCGCAACCGTTGAGCGCCTTGACGCCGCCGAAGTGCTTCTGCAGGCCGCACACGGTAAGCGTCAAACGCGCCACGGGTGCGTTGTGTACATCGTGCGATTCGTCTAGGTCGACGTCTGTGCTGCGGATGTTCCAGCGCCGCCAGATCTTCATGCCCATAATACCGTTCGGTGCGAAGAGCATCAACACCAGCAGCATGACGCCGTAGACCATCAGTCGCCAGCTCTGCAGCGCGCCGAGCAATTCGGGCAGGAGGAAGAAGATCAGTGTGCCGATCACCGGGCCCCATAGCTTGCCAAGGCCGCCGATCACGATCACCAGCAGGAAGAAGATCGAGAAGTCAACGCTGAAGTCTTCCGGCGTGATGACGGTGTTCTGCACCGCGTAGAACCCGCCGGCTAGGCCCGCAAGCGCCGCGCTGATCGCAAACGCAAACAGTTTGATGCGAAGCAGCGAGATGCCCGAAGCGGTGGCAGCGAGCGGGTTGTCTCGCGCCGCGACCATGCCGCGACCGAGCCGCGAGCGAACGAGATTGCGCGTGCCCCAGAACGCCAGAACTACGCACGCGGCCACCGCGACGTAGAGCTGCGCGGCGCTCAACGGCTGCCCGCCGATCGTCGGCGCCGGGATACCGACGACGCCGGAGAAGCCGCCCGTCAATCCGCGCATTTCGACCAGCAGGTCGGTCACGACCTGGGCGAAGGTTAGCGTGACGAGTGCGAAATACCAGGTCGATAGGCGAAGCGCCGGCAGCGCCATCACGAGGCCGGCCAGTGCGGCGGCGGCCATACCGGCGAGCGCGGCAAGCCAGAACGACCAGTGCGCATCGACCATCAACAGTGCGGTCGTGTAGCTGCCGATCGCGACCAGCGCGCCGTGACCGAGCGACACTTGTCCGGCATAGCCGGTGAGCACGTTCAGGCCGACCGCGACCAACATCATCACGCCGGCCCGGGTTGCGAGGAACAGGATGAACTCGCCACGAAACCACAGCGGCAAGGACAACGCGGCAAGCACCGCCACGGCCCACACGGCCGGTGGCAGACGCAGGGCTACGTTTGCGGACGAGGCGGCCGCTGCCGGCGGACTGTGTTCAGTCATTGGGATCATACGGTTCTGGCCTCGAGGGTACTGAACAGACCTCCCGGTCTCGCCAGTAGCACGATTAACACGAGCGCCAGCATGACCGCATTGTCATAACCCGGTGAGAGCAGCAATGCGCTCATGGCCTCGACCAGACCAATCATGTAGCCGGCGATCAGTGCGCCGCGATTGCTGCCGAGGCCGCCGATCGCGGCCGCGGCAAAGCCCTTGAGCAACAGCACGCCCCCGAGGGTGGTCGATGCGCTGAGAACGGGCGAGGCGAGGTAGCCGGTCGCGCCCGCGAGCATGCCGCCGAGCGCGAACGACCAGCGGCTGATGGAGCCCGGATCGATGCCGCGCAGTAGCGCCGCGTCGCGGTCCTCCGCGACGGCGAGTGTGGCCTTGCCCCAGAGGCTGCGGTAGAGCTGATCGATGCCGAAGACCAGCAGCAGCGTCAGCGCGATCAGCGCGATCTGGTAGCTCGACACGCTGACGCCGTTCAGCGGCAGCACGCCAACAGAGAACGGCGGCGGCGCGTGTACGACGATCGGGTCCGGGCCCCACACCTTGCCGACGGCGTTGGTGATGATCATCGAGACCGCCAGTGTGGTGATGATCCACGCAGTGCCGTTCGCGCTGCGCTTAAGCACCGGTGCGACGGCGATTCGCTCCTCAAGCAGTGCGAGCAACGCGATCGCCACCATTGCGGCCGCCAGCGCCGCGTACCATGGCCACGACTGTTGCGTGATCAGCAGCGCGCTGGCCATCGAGCCGAGCATGACGAGATCGCCCTGCGCGAAGTTGAACACCTTGGTCGGCCGATACAGGATGTTGAATCCCATGGCCACCAAGCAGTAGAGGCTCCCGGCGGTGAGCCCGGACACGATCGCGTCTAGCCACATATCGCGAGGGAAGCCTTAGGCGCGTTCGCGGAACACGTGCATCGCCTTCGGATCCTTGCCTGAGAGAAGCGTTGCCATCACCATCTGGTCGCTTGTCAGCGCGCAGTGGTTCTCTGGGCTGAAGCTGATGCTGCCGATCATCCCCGAGTATCCTTTGGTCGAATCAAACGCATGCTTGATGCGCTCGGTGTCGAACTTCTTTTCGGTGTCCACCACTTGCCGCAGCAGATGGAGGTAGTCATAGAACGGGCTGATGACCGCGTTGATCTCCCACTCTTTCGATTCGGGGAAGGTGACAACGCGCTTCGCATAAGCGACCTGCCGGGCACCGGGCGGCTCGGTAGCGGTGTAGGTCATGGTCTTGATAAGCGTGCCATACGCGTTTTTCAGCACCTCGGGGTCGGTGTTCTCGAGCACGGCGTTCGAGAACAATGAGTTGCCGCCGAGGATTGCCGGATACCACTTCATCGCCTGCAGGCCGGCGGCAGTGAGCAGCATGCCCTGGGCTGGCGAGTTCCATAGCACCAAGGCCTCGACACCGGAGGCGCGGAGCTTGCTGAGGTAGACCTTCAAGTCGGTTGCAGTGACGGGGTACACTTGAACAGAAGCTGGTTCGATCCCGTATTTCTTCAGTGAGCGCGCCGTAGCGGCGCCACCGGATTCGCCCAGGGCGCTGTTCTCTTGCAGAATACCGACCTTTTTTAGCTTCAGTTTCTCGACGATATGGCGGGCGATCGCCTCGCCCTGCTGGCCAGTGTTGTAGGTGAACTGGTATTGATACGGATATTTTCTTCCGTCGGCCAGTTCCTCGGCCCAGCCGCCACCGGCTTGGACTATCTTCATCGCAGTCGTTGTTGCGACCGCGGCCAGCGTCTGCGAACTGCCGACCGGCCCGAGCAGCGCTTGTGCCCCGTCGTCGACTAGCTTCCGCATCACCGCCGGCTCCTTGGCCGGGGAGCTCTCGTCGTCGGCCTCGATAATTTCGATTGGCCGGCCGAGCATACCGCCAGATGCGTTGATCTCGCCGACCGCGATTTTGACCGAGATATAAAGCGGCGCAAAAGACGATGAGGTGAGGCCGGTCATGGCTCGTGCCGAGCCGATCTTGATGGTGTCGCCGCGTTGGGCGAAGACGCTCTGCGCGGCGATCAGCAAAGAAGTGCCTGTCAACGAGGCCGCAGCGGCAGACAGCACGGTGCGGCGCGAGACGCCATGGTTGGGACTGTTAACGTTTAACGTATTCATAAGTCTGGCCCCCATTTCGGTGATGGCTCATTGCGCGCCGAGCCAGTGCAGCGCCTAGCATTTGGCCAACTGCGGCATGACCACGCCAGAGTCAGAACAAATCGTATAGATGTGTATGATACGTGACATATACGAAAGCGCGGTTGTATTTTTCTAGTGTTTTCCCTAGGTGCATGGTCCCGGAGAGTCGTAACGTTATTCTGTCCATTGAGGCGGAAAAAGCGTTATGGCAACTATGCTTCACGGCAGCGCCCGAACAACGCCGCGAGTTCGAGTCAAGCTCCAAAGGCCGAAAGAAAAGACCAGTGTCCTGGCCCGGCGCTACGGGTTGAGCCGCACGACCGTCACGAAATGGCGATCTCGCCCCACGACCGCAGATACGCGCATGGGCCCGAGTCAACCCCAAGGCACAGTGCTGTCTCCTGCCGAGGAGGCCGTAGTCGTGGAGTTCAGGTGAAGAACACTGCTGCCTCTGGATGACGTGATGGGTTGCCTGCGCGAGAGCGTTCCCAAACTCACCTGCTCAAGCCTGCATCGCTGCTTTCACCGGCATGGCATTTCTCGTCTGCCAGCCAGCGATATAAAAACAACTGGCAGGGAAAAGTTTGCTCCGACTCAGATCGGTTACGTGCACATCGACAGTGCTGAGCTGCGCTTGGCGCAAGGCAAGCTCAACATGTTCTTGGTTATTGACCGGGTCTCGAAATTCACTTATGTAGAGTTTCGGAACGATGGCGGCAAGATGAATGGCGCAGACTTTCTGCACGGCGTGGTCGCTGCTTTACCCTACAAGATTCACACCGTTCTGACCGACAACGGCATCACTTTTGCCGACCCGCGAAAGAACCGGAACAAGCCTATCCATGTCTTGCTGGGAATGCAAATCTTTGGCAGGGTTTGCAATGAAAATGCCATCATGCACAAGCTAACCAGGCCCTACCCCCTGGGGACTTTGTTGTCGACATGACCTTGACAGTCAGCGCCAACGGCATGCATAATTACTCGTACAGTAGTGTACTACATGACCGATGTCGGGCGCAGGTCTTAGGTGCAGTGACAGGAGATGAATGAATGGCAAACTCTCGATTCGACGCTGTGGCTCATGCCCGCAGCATGCGCGGTGCGGGTTTTTGGGTTGACCGAACCATCGATGAATTCTTGGTTGACGCGGTTGAGCGTTTTCCCGACAAGGCCGCAGTGGTGGCCTACCGGACCGATCGAGTAGCGCCAGAGCGAATGACTTTTGCCGAACTTGAGGCCAAGGTTGCTCGCGTTGCAGGCTCGCTACGCGCGCTCGGTGTCGGGCCTCGCGATGTCGTCGCGGTACAGCTACCCAACTGGTGGGAGTTCGTCGTCACCGTGTTAGCTTGCGGGCGACTAGGCGCCGTGGTCAACCCGCTGATGCCTATCTTCCGTGAGCGTGAATTGGGCTTTATGTTGGCCTTCTCTGAAGCCAAGGTGTTGGTAGTGCCACATGTCTTTCGAGGGTTCGACCATTCGGCGATGGCCGAGAGCCTGAAGGCGCAGTCGGCGACATTGCGGTGTGTCATCGTAGTTGACGGTCCGGGGACAAACTCGTTCGAGCGCGCACTAATGAACGGCGATGGCAGCGACATGGCGGTTGAGCCGTCGTTCGCATTAAAACCAGACGAGCTCGCAGTGCTGATGTTCACGTCTGGGACCACCGGTGAACCCAAGGGCGTTATGCACAGCAGCAACACGCTGGTGGCCTGCACGAACTCGCTTGCCGATCGCTTTCATCTGACGGCCGACGACGTGCTGCTGTGCTGCTCGCCTTTGGGCCACATGACCGGCTATGCGGCCGTCATGCTTGAGGCCATTCGACTCTCGGCCACGCTAGTGTTGCAGGATGTATGGGAGCCCAAGCGCGGCGTGGCCATCATGGCCAACGAAGGCGTGACGCACACTGCGGCATCGACGCCCTTTCTCGCCGACATCACCGAAGCCGTGGTTGCAGGCAGCCCGCGGCCTAATCGCCTGCGCACCTTCCTGTGCGGGGGTGCACCGATCCCACCGGTGCAGATCGGCCGAGCCGCACGCGAGCTCGGTCTGCTGGTGTCGTCACTATGGGGTATGACCGAATCGCTCGGGGGCACGCTGACCGAGCCCGAGCGGGCGGCTGAGAAGTCGTCCAAGACCGACGGTCGGGCGGTCGAAGGCATGCAGGTTCGTGTCGTCGACGATGGCGGGCGGCCGGTGCCTGCGGACCAGACCGGGCATCTCGAGGTGCGCGGCGCGCAGATGTTCCTCGGCTACTACAAGCGGATGGATATCAAGACCTTCGATGCCGAAGGCTGGTTCGACACTGGCGATCTCGCCTACATGGATGACGAGGGTTACATCCGTGTCAATGGCCGCACCAAGGACGTACTGATTCGCGGCGGCGAGAATGTGCCAGTGTTCGAGATTGAGAGCTTGCTCTACAAGCACCCTGCGGTAAGCATGGCGGCAATCGTTGGCTACCCCGATGTACGACTCGGCGAGCGCGCCTGTGCCTTCGTCGTGCTGCGGCCGGGCGCCGCTCTCGACCTCGCCGCGGTGCAGGCCTACATGGCCGAATGCAAGGTCGCGAAGCAGTATTGGCCGGAGCAGGTTGAGGTCATCGACGACTTGCCACGCACGGCTAGCGGCAAGATCCAGAAGTTCGTGCTCAGGGAGCGCGCCAAGGCGCACGGAGACGACTCCAGCTGCGCACGCACATGAGATCGCATCTTACTCAGTAGTCGGTGATTTAGACTGGCGATTTACGGCACGATTGACGCCCGTGGCCGGCCTGATCGCCTGGGCCGCGAGTGGGGAAGTCTTCGGGCCGATGAAACCGGCCAGCGTGGCGGTCGCACAACTTTCTGAGCCGCGCTGACCTGTTGGTAGGGCGTGAGGTGTTCTTGGGTTCGCGAGACTTGGCCGTGGGGCCGGCTTGCTGCCC
This sequence comes from Rhodoferax sp., assembly GCA_031291295.1. Lineage (GTDB taxonomy): Bacteria > Pseudomonadota > Gammaproteobacteria > Burkholderiales > Burkholderiaceae_C > Rhodoferax_A. The sequence goes on from JARLJI010000116.1 coordinate 311,500, forward strand.
GCGGACATCGCGCCCGCAGCGCCATCCGCCTGGTGCCGCGTCAACGCCGCTCAGGCGGGCAATCACGGACTCATCTGAAGCGCGAGAGATCATCAGCCTACAGCCTTACCAAGGACGAATCATCCATGAACTCGAACCATGAATATCCAGTGGCCCAACGCCTGGCCGGCACGGTGTGCGTCGTCACTGGGGCCGCACGCGGCATTGGTATGGCAATTGCCGAACGCTTCGCCGCCGAGGGTGGACGCATCGCCTGCTTTGACGTGAGCGACAGGCGCCTGGAGCCGGCTGTCGCCGAGCTGGTCGCGCGTGGCATCGATGCGCGCGGCTACACCGCCGATGTCTCGCGCCGCGACGCGGTGGCCAAGGCGTTCGAGGCAGTGGAGCGTGATTTCGGCGCGCCCGTGGGCGTGCTGGTCAACAACGCCGTATGGGCACGTTTCCAGCCGCTAGCTGAGGTGGACGAGGAGTGTGTGGGGCGCATGTTCGACGTCGGCCTCAAGGCCCTGATCTGGACCATGCAGGCGGCCGTGCCCCAGATGAAGCGTCGCGGATCGGGCGCGATCATCAATCTCAGTTCCACGTCGGCCCTGCAGGCCATGCCCAATGCCATCGGCTATGCCGCGATGAAAGCCGGCGTGCTCGGGATCACGCGCGCGGCCGCCGTCGAGCTGAGCCCGCATCGTATCCGCGTGAACACCATCATTCCCGGCATGATCGGCACGCCGGCCTCGATCGCACAGTTCGACGACGCGACCATGAGCGCGCGCCTGTCAACGATGCCCATGGGGCGCTTTGGCGAGCCGCACGAGATCGCGGCGGTCGCGGCCTTTCTGGCGAGCGATGACAGCCGTTACGTGCAGGGCGCTGCGCTGGTTGCCGATGGTGGCTGGACGGTCGCCACCCACTGAGCCTTGCAGCATCGATATGCCTTTCAGGTCATCCTTGTTCGTGCAGGCATGCGCACGATCCTGTCGTCAAAATCCTCGAAGCGTTGTCCGTTTCTGGTGTTTGTGCCGAGGGGCTTCTTGGTTGTGCGCTAGCTAGCGCGCTGCGGCATGCCCGGCAGCCGCAGCCCATGGTCGCTCGCGGTGTCGGGCAATAGCGGCCCGCGCTTGAACACGCCGCTGGCACGCAGCACGGTCTGGCCGTCGGCCTGCACCAGGCCTTGCGAGAACACGAGGTTGCGCGTCACCTTGAGGATGTCGGCACGGCCCTGTACCCAGCTACCCAGTGGCGCGTTGGCCATGAAGTCCATTTGCAGGCTGATGGTGGGCAGGAATTGGCGCGGGATGTCGGCCTGGTACTGCGCGGCGGTGGAGATCAGGATGTCAGCGAACATGCCGAGCATGCCGCCGTGGCAGCTCTGCCCAGGGTTCACATGCTGCGGGCCGACGCGGAAACCGAGTTGCAGCCGCTCGTCGTGCCAGCGCGCGTACAGCGGGCCGTTGTGCGTGGCGAAAGCGCCGCCTATTTGCACCGGCTCGAAGCCGGTCGGCGGCGGCGCGAAGGCGTCCTCGGACGTGTGTTTCATGCGTGGCGGCGGATATCGTCCCAGGCTTGCGCCAGGGTGTTGCGGTGTTCGGGGGCGGCGATGCCGATCAGCGCCTGGGCCCGCGCGTCGAGTGACAGGCCGCGCAGCTCGGCCACGCCATGCTCGGTGACGACGGCATCGGCCAGGTAGCGTGGCAGCGTGCACAGCGCCTGGGCGCCGAGCGCCGGCACGATGCGCGAGACGCTGCCCTTGCGCGCGGTCGAGCCCAGGCAAATGAGGAGCCGGCCGCCGGGCGAGGCCAGCGCGCCTTGCGCGAAGGCCGGCAGACCGCCGGCGCCGGCTTGGATGAGGCCATTGGCACGTTCGGAATTGACCTGGCCGAACAGGTCGACCTCGACCGCGGTGTTGACCGCCACGAAGCGCGGGATTGTGCCGATGGCGTTCACATTGTGTGTGTGCGACACGTCGGTCAACCACAGCGGCTCGAGTCGCGCGGCAAAGTCCTGGAAGTCGTGGTCGCCCAGCACCACGCCGGTGGTGATGCGCGCGTCGCGGTCTAGCGCGCCAGCTTCCCACAACGTGCGCAACGCCGCCGGAACCATGCCGGCGTGCACGCGCAGCTGCCGGTGCGCGGTCAGCGAGGCGGACAACGCCAGCGGCACCGAGCCGATACCGAACTGCAGTGTGTCGCCATCGTGCACCAGCGCCGCGACGTGGGCCCCAATGCGGGTTTCCACCTCGCCGCAGCCGGGTTCGGCAAAATTGATCAGCGGCGTGTCGGCCTTGACAGCAAAGTCCAGTTCCGACACATGCACACGAAAGCTGCCGCGCGTGCGCAGCAGGCGCGGGTTGAGGTGGGCAACGCGGCGAAGGGCCCGCGACCAGACCAGCGGCATGAAGTCGCAGGCCAGGCCCGGGCTGCACCAGCCCTCGGCATCCGGCAGCGTGAGCTGCGCGATCGCCACGTCCACCGGAGTTTCATCGCGCAGGTGGCGAGCTATGCCCAGGTAATCCAGGCTCAACAGGTTGGCGCGGCCCTGGGTGAGGCCGGCGCGCACCGACGGCGACATGAAGAACGCGTCCAGCCGCGCCTCGGGGTGTACGGCGAGGTAGTCGGCGCGGTCGATACCCGGGAACTGCACGCCCATGAAGGTGACGCCGCGCGCCCGTTCGGGATCGGCATGCAGTTCATCCTGCAGCAGGGCCGACTCGGTGCTCAGCGTCGAGACGAAGACCCGCGCCCCGGGCTGCAGCGCATCGACCAGGCGCTTCACGCCGCGACCTCCGCCACAGGGGCGACGCGGGCGCTGCCGGCGACCAGCTCAGTGCCGGTCGCGGTGCGTGCACGCAGCTCGTAGTGACCGAGGCCCTTTTCGACCGTGACCAGCGTCGCGCTCAGCGTTACCGTGTCGCCGAGCTTCGCCACCCCGGTGAAGCGCGTTTGCAGTGCGCGAACGCTACCGGCGCCGAAGTGGCGCGTGAACAGGCGCGCGGCGTAGGCCATTGTCAACATGCCGTGAACCACGGGCCGGTCGAAGCCGGCTGCGCGTGCCACCTCGACATCAAGGTGCAGGGGGTTATGGTCGCCCGAGGCGGCGGCGAACAGCGCGAGGTCGATCGCGGTGACCGGGCCGCAGTTCAGGTCCAGTTGGGGAGGGAAAGTCGTCGGGTTCATGCTGCGGCCACCGGGCTGCGCACGAGGATGGTCTGGCGGCTCGTCGCCACCGGACGCGCATCGACGTGGTAGTGCGTGTCGACCACGATGAAGGTGAACGCGCCGTCCTTCTTGTCGTAGATGTCGGTCACCGTGCGGCAGACCTCGACCGCGTCGCCGACGTGGACTGGTGCCAGGTGCTCAAAGGCCTGTTCGGCATGCAGCACGCCTCGCAGCGGCACGTCCAGCAGCTTCATCAGCGCTGCGCTGCTGAAATGTTCGCCCTCAATCGCCTTAAGGAAGGTCGGCGGCACTGGGCAGGCCGGATGGCCGGCCGCACGGGCGGCGGCCGGGTCCTGGTAGACCGGGTCGGTCTCGCCGATCGCCTGGCAAAACAGCTTGACGCGCCAGCCGTCGACGATGGCCGTCGTCGGTTCGGTGCGAAAGCCGATACGGCTGCGGTCGGTCATGCAGGGCTGGCCTCGTTTTCTGCGGCGGCCCAGGTCAGCGGCCCGCCAGTCCAGGCCGGTGTCAGGCCGGCCAGGCAGGCCGCCACGTCGAGGAAGGCCGCGTCGCCTGCGCCGGGCTGCGCAGCGCACTGTAGTGCTACTTGTGCCTGCTCTGGCAGAGGAAGGCCTCGCAGGCGCTGCAACACGCTCACAGGGCCGGGTGTGCGCCAGGGCAGGGACCACAGGCGCGCGGCCAGCGCGGCCAACGCTGCGGCGCAGGCGTCGTCGGCTCCGACGATCTCGAGCACGCGGCCGTAGGGGCCAGCAGGCGCGAGCACCGCAAGAGGCAGGCCCGGGGTCGCAGTGTCCGGTGCAACACCCAGCACGCGCGGTGCCACGCGATGGCGTCCGCCCTGAGCGTCGAAAAGTTCCAGCGTGTCGGCCGGCAGGCTGTCGTCCGGCGACTGCGGCAGCTTGAGCCTGACCAGTGCCTGGGTCCACGCGTTGTGCGCGGCGCTGATTGTCCCGACGCCAAGGCGCTCGATGCGCACACCCGCCGGAGCCGCCAGTTCGCGCTCGGCACGCAGGCGTTCGAGGAACAGCGTGCGCACCATGCGGCCTGCGACCGGGCTGAACATCAGGCGCAGGAACTGGTTCATCTCCACCGCTGTGGCCTGGTCCAACGGCAGGTGCGCGCCCTTGAGCACGCTGTCGACGATGGAACTGTAGGCCGGGTAGAGGTCGAAGTTCTCTTGGCTGATGCCATGGCGGGACGCCACGGCGCGCGCCGTGGCGTCACTGTGTGCTGGGACATCGGCTTGCGCGATCTGCGGAAACTTGGCGTTGGCGTCGTAGGGCTGGCCGTGCAGAGCGCGGGCCGCGGCCCTGGCTTCTTCCAGCAGCTCCCCGGCGGGCACGGCGCGGGCAACGATGCCCAGATGCACGGCGTCAGCTGGCGTCAGCGAGCGGCCGCTGGTCAGCAGGTCCATGGCGGCCTCGAATCCCGCGAGGCGTGGCAGCCGCTGCGTGCCGCCGGCACCGGGCAGCAGACCCCAGCGCACCTCGGGCACGCCGAGCTGGATACGCGGGTCATCGGCTACTAACCGAACGCGGCAAGCTAGCGCCAGCTCCAGGCCGCCGCCGAGCGCCAGGCCGTTGACGGCTGCGACCCAGGGCTTGGCCGAGGCTTCGAGCCGCACGAGCTGTCTGCCCAGGCGCCCGCACATCTCAAACATCTGGTCGTGCGTCGAGCTGCGCGCGGAGTCGCAGAAGCCGCGCACCATCACCAGGTCGGCGCCGGCGAGGAAGCTGGATTTGCCGGAGGTGAGGACCACGCTCTGTACAGCCGCATCGCTGTCGACGCGGTCCATCAGCGCATCGAGCGCGTCCATCAGGCCCGCCGAGAAGACGTTCATCGTCCGGCCGGCCATGTCGATGGTGGCCACGAGCACGCCATCGGGCTCGAGGGTGGTTTGGATCAAGAGTGTCACGTGATTCATCCAACCGGGGCGTCGGCTCAGCTCGCAAACTTCTTGAAGTCGGGCTTGCGCTTCTCGTTGAACGCGCGCACACCTTCCTTGGACTCCTCTGTCTGGTAGAAGTGCTTCACCGTCTGGATGCCCAGGAAGCCGATGCCGCGGATATTCTCGCTGTCGGCGTTGAAGGAGCGCTTCACAATGGTGAGCGCTGTCGGGCTCATTTCGTTGATCTCCTTGCACCATTGGTCGACCTCGGCGTCGAGCTGGTCATGCGGCACCACCTTATTGACCAGGCCCATCTCGCACGCTTCCTGCGCCTTGTAGCGGCGGCAAAGAAACCAGATTTCGCGGGCCTTTTTCTCGCCGACGATGCGTGCAAGATACGCCGTGCCCCAGCCCGGATCCGCTGAACCGACCCTGGGGCCGGCTTGGCCGAAGGTGGCCTTCTCGCTGGCGATCGTCAGGTCGCACATGGTTGCGAACACATGGCCACCGCCGATGGCAAAGCCCTGCACCTTGGCGATCGAAACCTTGCGCAAATCGCGCAGGGCGGTCTGCATTTCTTCGATCGGCATACCGACGGTGCCGCGCGGGCCGTAGAGTCCGTCTTCGCTCAGGTGCACCTTCTGGTCGCCCCCAGTGCAGAACGCCTTGTCACCGGCGCCAGAGAGCACCATGACGTTGGCGCTTTTCTCCTCGTCGGCGCGACGCAAGGCATCGATCAGTTCCTCTAGGGTTTGCAAGCGAAACGCGTTGTAAACCTCGGCGCGGTTGATGGTCACGCGCACGACACCGTCGCGCACTTCGTAGAGGATGTCCTTGTATTGCTTGCTCATGTGATTGCTCCTATTAAAAAATTAACCGTGCATGGTGAGACCGCCCGAGACGCTGATCGTCTGGCCGGTGATGAAAGCGGCGTCGTCGCTGGCCAGGAAGGCCACGACTCCGGGGTAATCGTCGGGTACGCCGATGCGGCCCAGCGGCACGCCGCGCACCATCGCGTCACGAATCTTCTGGCCCTGCTCGCCTGTGCCGACAAAGGCATCCATCGCCGGCGTGTCGGTCGGCCCCGGGCAGACGGTGTTGATGGTGACGTTGCTGCGTGCCACTTCCCGCGCCAGCGCCTTGGCGAAGGCGATCGTGGCGCCCTTGCAGCCGGAGTACACCACTTCGCCGGACGAGCCGACGCGGCCGGCGTCGGACGCGATGTTGACGATGCGGCCACCCTTGCGAGCGGCCATGCCCTTTGCCACCGCGTGCGTCATGTGCAGCGGGCCGAACCAATTGATGGCGGTCACCTTTTTCCAGAATGCTTCCTCGGTTTTCAGGAAAGGCATCGGCGTATCCCATCCGGCGTTGTTGACGAGGATATCGGTGCCGCGGCTGGTTTGACCCTCGAAGCTGGCCACGGCGGTGGTTACGGCTGCATAGTCAGTGATATCACAAGTGACGGCGATAGCCTTGCCTCCAGCGGCTTCGATGGCGGCGACGGTTTCGCCGGCACCGCCAGGGTTGATGTCGAACACGCCGACCGTCACGCCTTCAGTGCCCAGGCGCAGTGCGATGGCGCGGCCAATGCCGCTGCCGGCACCGGTGACGATGGCGGTTTTGTCCTTCAGTCCTCTCATGCGGAATCTCCTATGGATGGTTTAAATTTGGGTGAAACAGGTCTCAGGCGCCTTGGCGTCCGATGATGGAGACGGCGCACACATTCTGGTGCGGGTGGCCGCCCAGGTTTTCCGTCAGGCCGCGGTCGACGTTCTTCAGCTGCCGACCGTCAGCGCGACCGTGGATCTGCAGGTAGATCTCGTAGGCCATACGCAGGCCGGACGCACCGATCGGGTGGCCGAAACACTTGAGGCCGCCGTCGGGCTGCACGGGCAGCGCGCCGTCGCGGTCAAATATGCCATCTAACACGTCATGGATCACGCGGCCGGGCGCGCTGAAGCCGAGGTCTTCCATCGTCACGGCCTCGGCGATCGAGAAGCAGTCGTGAACCTCGGCCATCTGGAGCTGGGTGCGCGGGTCGGTGATGCCGGCAGCGGCGTAGGCGCGAGCGCCGGCCTCGCGGGCCGTGGCGATGTGCGCGCCGTCCCAGCGGTTGAAGCTGGCTTCCTCGCCGTTGCTGACCGAGACTTCGAGCGCCTTGATCGTCACCACCTCGGCGTCGGGCCGCAGCGCGCGAGCGATTTCCGGCGTGGTCAGGATGGCGCAGGCTGCGCCGTCGCTGACGCCGCAGCAGTCGTAGAGGCCGAGCGGCGCCGCAATCGTTGTCGCTTTGAGCACGTCTTCCTCGGTGATCGGGTTGCGCAGGTGCGCCTTGGGGTTGTGTACGGCGTTGGCGTGGCTTTTCACCGAGATATGGGCCATGGCGCGCTTGAGGTCGGCCATGGCCACGCCGTGCTTGGCGGCATAGGCCGAGGCCAGTTGTGCGAAAGCACCAGGCGCCGTGGCATTGGGCAGCCACAGGTCGTTGGCCACGCCGCGTGTGCGAACCGGCAATCCGCCGTAGCCAGTGTCCTTGAGCTTCTCGACACCGAGCGCGAGCACGATGTCATAGGCACCGGAAGCCACTGCATAGGCGGCTCCGCGCAGCGCCTCGGTGCCGGTCGCGCAGGCGTTTTCGACGCGCGTGGCGGCGATGCGCGGCAGGCGCAGCGCCTGCGCGAGTGGACCGGCGGTCTTGCCGACGTTATTCTCTTCCAGGCATACGCCGAACCATGCGGCTTCGATCTGCTTGAGCCCGATGCCAGCATCGGCCAACGCTTCGTTGAACGCTTCGAGCATCAGCTCGTCGGCGCCGCAGTCCCAGCGCTCGCCGAAACGCGAACAGCCCATGCCGAGGATGGCGACCTTGTCGCGAATACCAGTGGCCATTCAGTTCTCCTCGGGGGTTTTGATGGGATCGATCGCGCCGCGCATCGGCGTGGCCTTCCAGAAGTAGCGGCGGAAGCCGCGGTTGCGGTCGAAGTCCTTCACACGGTAAACCATGCGCAACGGCAGGCCGACCCGCAGTTCGGCGGGGTCGGTGTCGGCAAACTCCATCAGCACGCGGCCGCCACCTTCGAAGTCGATGTGGCCGAACTGGAAAGGCGGATTCGGCGTGTAGGCCAGGAAATCACTGGTGTGCGACAGCACTCGCGCCGGCACGTCGGCCAGACTCGTGGGCTCCTGGGTGTCCTGCGCCCGGCAGTCCGGATTCACGCACAGCTGCGAGCGCGGGAATTGCACAGTGCCACAGCGGCTGCAACGGCCACCTTCGAAACGAGAGGCGCGCGCGTGGTCGCGCCAGGCGGCGGTCAACGCGGTCTTGTTGTCCATCTCGGCGCGCATGCCCCATTCGAGGTCGATTTGTCCGGTGAACGACAGGTATTTCATGTAACTGGTCTCGGACCGGCCAGTGTCAGGAGTCGGGCCGGGGCAGGGCACTGAGGTGCGGCGCAAGAGAAGCGCGTCGCAGCCGCTGCCGAACGCGACGACGAGGATCAGTGCGCCCGGCGCAGCGGCGCGCAGTGCGATGTCGAGCATGGCGAGCGGCTGCGCGCTTCCGAGATCGCCGACGGTTTCGTGCTCGGCCGACACCACGGCCGAGGCGGGTATTCCCAAACGTTTGGCAACCGCGTCGTTGACGCGCGCGAGTGGCGCCGGCATCGCAAAGTGCGCCACGTCGGCGGTGGCTACGCCGGCATCGGCCAGGCATAGACGGATCGTGGCGGTGGCGATCTTCATGTAGCCCTCGTCGCGTACCCAGCGCTCTTCCCAGCCGTAGTCGTGTTCCTCGCCGGTCAGGCGAAAACGGTCGACAAGGTCGGCGTAGGTGCTGTGGCTGGCCACGAGTGTGGCGATCGGTTTGCCCAAGCCTACCAGTGCGCCGGCAGCGCCGTCACTGAAGAGCATTTCCTGCGGGCTGGCGGGTCGGGCGATGCGGCGCTCGGCGGCCAGCAGCATCTGCGGCGCACTGCCGGCCGGGCGCTGCAGCGCAGCGGCCAGTTCCGTGAGCGCGGCGCGGTTGCTCGAGGCCACGTCGCGCAGCACAGCCTCGGGCGCCAGGCCGAGGGCCGAGGCCACGATGCCGGCGTTCAGCCGTTCTGCGAACGGCAATGTGGTAGAGGCCAGGGTCAGTCCAGCGGGAGCCGTAGCCGGTAGCGCCTGCTGGAGCAGGCGCCCGGCTTCGACGGCCATCGTCACGCTGTCTTCATCCCAACTGGCAATCGCGCGTTGGCCCTTGGCCAACCCGCGCAGGCCGGGCGCCATCCAGCGGTGTTGCGCCAGTATTTCGCTGCGCTCGAGCCGTAGGCGCGGCACGTAGCGCGTGGTGGCCAGCAGGCCGTGTTCGGAGTTGATGTCGTTCACAATGCCTCGAATTAGCATGGCTTGTCATAAAACATGATGTGATGCATGATACACTAGCGCACGATAATTACGCAAGACCCGGTAGCTTGATTTGGCCGAGGGTTTTCCCGAAATTTCCAGGGTGGGATGAGCCCGCTGATGATCGAGGAGACGAAGAGTGGATGTGAATACCGTCAGGCTGCATGATCGGTTGCGCCAACACCTCGGTGCGGATCTTGCAGCTTACAAGACCTTGCACCGTTGGTTGGCCGAGCATGTGTCGGCTTTCTATCAGACGGCTGCGCTGGCAGTCTCGCTTCAGTCACTGCGGGTCAAGAAGCTGATGCCCGGCCGCGCGTTCGCCGAGGCGGTGAACAAGGACGCGTGTGCCAATCCAGCGGCATTCGACGGATTCGTCGCATACGCCGCTCAGCGCGAACACGCAGAATGAATGAAACCCCAAGGAGAGAACCCATGAATAGATTGTTGGAAGGCAAGGTAGCCCTCATTACAGGTGGTGGCCGCGGCCTCGGCCGTGCCATTGCGCTGGGTATGGCCGCCGCGGGCGCCAAGGTGGTTGTCAATGACCTGGGCGCGTCGCTGGACGGGCAACTTGACCATCAGCAGCCCGCCGACGAAGTGGTCGCTGCAATCCGGGCGATGGGCGGCGAAGCCATCGCCGACGGTGGCTCGGTGGCCGACTGGAACGCTGCGAACCGGATGGTCGAGGCGGCGGTGAATGCCTTTGGCCGCATCGACATCGTCGTCAACAACGCCGGCATCCTGCGCGACGTGATGTTCCACCGGATGAGCGAGCCCGAGTTCGACCAAGTGATCGCGGTGCACCTGAAGGGCAGTTTCAATGTCAGCCGCGCCGCAGCGCCGCATTTCAAGGCGCAGGGCAGCGGCAGCTACGTGCACATGACCTCGACCTCGGGCCTCATCGGCAACTTCGGCCAGGCCAACTACAGCGCGGCCAAGCTGGGCATCGTGGCCCTGTCCAAGTCGATCGCGCTGGACATGCAGAAGTTCGGCGTGCGCTCCAACGCGGTCGCGCCCTTCGCCTGGACCCGCATGATCGATTCGATACCGAGCGAGACGCCCGAGCAGAAGAAGCGCGTGGAGGGACTCCGCAAGCTGGTGCCCGAGCGCGTGGCGCCATTCGTCGTGGGCCTGTGCGCCGACGACGCCAAGGACGTCACTGGCCAGATCTTCGGGGTACGCAACAACGAGATCTATCTTTTCAGCCAGCCGCGCCCGATCCGCAGCGCCCACTGCGGCGAGGGCTGGACGCCCGAAGGCGTGGTCGAGACCGCGCTGCCGATGCTGCGCGCAAGCTTCTTCCCATTGGAGCGCTCGGGGGACGTGTTCACCTGGGACCCAGTCTAAGCCAACCACCCAGGAACAACCCACCAAGGAGACTTGCATGTCCGCACAGAAGAAGGTCATCATCACCTGCGCCGTCACCGGCGCGATCCATACCCCGTCGATGTCTCCGCACTTGCCGATCACCGCCAAGGAGATCGCCGATGCGGCGGTCGGCGCGGTCGAGGCAGGCGCCGCCATCATTCACCTGCACGCGCGCGACCCGGTCACGGGCAAGCCGGACCAGCGTCCGGAAGCCTTCGTGCCCTTTCTCAAGGACATCAAGGCGCGTTCCGATGCGGTGATCAACCTCACCACCGGCGGCTCGCCGTACATGACGGTGCAGGAACGCATGCAACCCGCCAAGGTGCTCAAGCCCGAGGTGGCATCGATGAACATGGGTACGATGAATTTCGGCTTGTTCCCGATGCTACAGCGCTTCAAGGAGTTCAAGCACGACTGGGAGCGCCCATACTTGGAGGGCAGCAAGGATCTGATTTTTCGGAACACATACGGCGACCTCGAAACCGTGCTCATCGAGCTCTCGGCGAATCAGACGCGTTACGAATTCGAGTGCTACGACACTTCGCACCTATATAACCTGGCGCACTTTGTCGACCGGGGTCTGGTACAGGCGCCGTTCTTCGTCCAAACGGTATTCGGCATCCTGGGCGGCATCGGCAGCCATCCGGACGACGTGATGCACATGAAGCGCACCGCCGACCGGCTGTTTGGCGCCGATTACCGCTGGTCGGTGCTGGGGGCGGGGCGCAGCCAAATGCCCATCGCGGCCATGTCGGCGGCCATGGGTGGCAATGTGCGCGTGGGGCTCGAAGACAGCTTGTGGATCGGGGCGGGAAAGCTCGCCGAATCGAATGCGCAGCAAGTGCGCAAGGTGCGCGAGATCATTGAAGGGTTGGGACTGGAGGTTGCGACCCCTGCCGAGGCGCGCGAGATACTGGCCTTGAAGGGCAAGGACGCGGTGGCGTTTTGACTCGTGAGGGAGTTGCGCCGGGTAATTGCTAGAATGTACGCATCATTACAGTAAAGGCCCACCCCTTGAAGGTGGGCGGCGACATTATGGCAACCGACACACATCAGATCGACTGGGAGCTTCGGCTCGGGTTTCTAATCCACGACGTTTCTCGTTTGCGCCGCAGCGCCTTCGACCGTTGTCTCAAACCGCTGAGCGTGACACGCTCGCAGTGGTGGGTACTGGCCTACCTGTCGCGCGAGGACGGAATGACCCAGACGCAGTTGGCTGAAGAACTCGACCTGGGCAAGGTTGCGATTGGGGGGCTGATCGACCGGCTTGAGAAGTCGGGCTTGGTGCGGCGCGATGCCGATGCCGCCGATCGGCGTGTTAAGCGCATCTTTCTGGAGCCGAAGAGCAAGCAGCTGATCGCCCGTATGCGCAAGGTCAGCCATCGGCTGAACCAGCAGATCCTTGATGGTCTGCCTGACGAGAACCTCGGCGGGGCGGCGAAGACGCTCGACAGGATGAAACGCAATCTGCTCAACTACTTGCAGTTGGAAGAGGTCTGACGAGGACGGATTCGGGAATCGCACTCACGCCGCCTTTGCGCGGATACTTTCGTTGACTTATGCCTGCTGTATTGTCATAATTCATTACCGTACAGTAGTGAACTAATTAACCGCCACCCGGCTTGCCGGCATCTGGCTCTTCAGCAGGAGACATAGGCATGACGACTCAAGCTTTCGACCCTATCGCGCATGGGCGTGCGATGCGCTCGGGCGGATTCTGGCTCGACAGGACAATCGACGAATATCTCGCCGAGGCGATCGCAAGAACACCTGACAAGCTCGCGTTGGTGGCCGACCGCGCCGACCGCACCGAGCTGCAGCGCTTTACCTACCGCGAGTTGGGCGATATGGTATCGCGCGCCGCCGGTTCGTTGCACGCGCTCGGTGTCGGCCACGGCGACGTCGTCGCGGCGCAGCTTCCGAACTGGTGGGAATTCGTCGTCACCGCGCTGGCCTGCGGCCGCCTCGGCGCTGTTTTCAATCCCTTGATGCCGATCTTTCGCGAGCGGGAACTGAGCTACATGCTCGACTTCGCCGAAGCCAAGGTGTTTGTAGTGCCCAAAGTGTTTCGCGGTTTCGACTATGCGGCGATGGCAGAGAATCTGAAGGCGCAGCTGCCAGCGTTGCAGCACGTCATCGTTGTCGACGGTGACGGCGACAACGGGTTCGAGCGCAAGCTGCTGCAGGGAGGAATGCGCGTCGAGCCAGCGCGCAGCCGCACAAAATCAGCATTGCAGCCGGACGATGTGGCGGTGATGATGTTTACCTCGGGCACTACCGGCTCGCCCAAGGGTGTGATGCACACGTCGAACACCCTGGTAGCTTGTACCATTGCGCTGGCCGGCCGCTTCGGCCTCGGCGACGATGATGTGCTGCTGGCGTGTTCGCCGGTGGGCCATATGACAGGTTATGCGGCTGTGGTGGTGATCGGTATTCGCCTTGGGGCGACGGTTGTGTTGCAGGACCTTTGGGAAGCCAAGCGGGGGGTGGCGCTGATGGCTGCCGAGGGAGTAACCTACACCGCCGCGTCGACGCCCTTCCTGTCCGATATCTGCGAGGCGGTCGCCTCTGGAGCACCGCGACCGGGAGATCTGCGCTCTTTCCTCTGCGGTGGTGCGCCGATTCCGCCGGTGCTGATTGAGCGGGCCGCGCGCGAGCTCAATCTCAAGGTCTGCTCCCTCTGGGGTATGACCGAGGCGCTGTCGGGTACGCTGACTGAGCCGTCCCGTGCCGCCGAGAAGTCTTCGAAGACGGATGGACGCGCCCTTGAAGGCATGGAGATCCGAATTGCCAATATCGACGGCAAACCGTTGCCGGTTGGCGAGACGGGCAGGCTGCTGGTTCGCGGCGCACAGATGTTTATGGGGTACTACAAACGGCCGGACATCCAGACCTTCGATGCCGAAGGCTGGTTCGACACTGGCGACCTTGCCTACATGGACGCCGAAGGCTATATCCGCGTCAATGGCCGCACCAAGGACGTACTGATCCGCGGCGGGGAAAACGTGCCGGTGTTCGAGATCGAAAGCTTGCTGCACAAGCACCCTGCCGTGGCGGCGGCGGCGATCGTTGGCTACCCGGACGTGCGGCTTGGCGAGCGCGCCTGTGCCTGCGTCGTGCTGCGGCCGGGGGGTGCACTGGACCTGACGGGTGTGCAGGCCTGGATGGCTGAATCCAAGGTGGCTAAACAGTACTGGCCGGAACGGGTCGAGATTCTCGAGGATCTGCCGCGCACGCCCAGCGGCAAGATTCAGAAGTTCAAGTTGCGCGAAATGGCTGCCAAAGAGCCCCGTCTCGGCTGATCGGCCGGTCACCACATTCTGCGGCGCGACAACACACGGGAAAACACTGAGGTACGCACCAATATTATATGGTAGTGTACGTATTTCAGTGACATCACTTCCTCAATCCACGACCGGGGAGGTAGCGCGCTAACCACAACCTTTTGACCTGGCAGCGAATGAATATCTCTGCATCATCCACGATGCTCCCGACCCCTTCCATGGCTACAGGCTTGGCTCTTTCGGTCGAAGGGGTCGACCTTCGCTTTGGCGGGATCAATGCGCTGCGGGGCGTGTCGTTCTCAGCGGCACCCGGGCAGGTCACGGCGATCATCGGTCCCAACGGCGCCGGCAAGACCAGCGTCTTCAACACGATTTCAGGCTTCTACCCGCCGACGGCCGGCCGCATCCGACTGGGGAAAGAGGACATCACGCAAGTTCCGGTGCATGCCCGCGCTGCCCGTGGCTTGGCTCGCACCTTCCAGAACATCGCGCTGTTTCACGGCATGACGGTGCTGGAGAACATCAAGCTCGGCGGCCACCACACGATGAAAACCGGCATCTTCTCGGCCTTGACCTACGGGCGCGCAGCGCGCGACGAGGAAATGGCCTTGCGCGAGGAGGTCGAGCGCGATGTCATTGACTTCCTTGAGATCGACCACATACGCCACCTGTCAGTCGATGTGCTGCCCTACGGCCTGCAGAAACGGGTGGAATTGGCGCGCGCGCTGGCGATGCGCCCGCGCGTGCTCATGCTCGACGAGCCGGTGGCCGGCATGAACCGCGAAGAAACCGAGGACATGGCGCGCTTCATCCTCGACGTGCAGGAGGAATGGGGTGTGACCGTGCTGCTGGTTGAACACGATATGGGTATGGTGATGGATATTTCGAGCCATGTAGTCGTGCTGAATTTTGGCGAGGTCATCGCCAGCGGTACACCCGCCGAAGTGCGCCAACACCCGCAGGTAATTGAGGCCTATCTGGGTGCGCAAAGTGAGGCTCTGGCATGAGTGAATTCCTGGAGTACAGCCTGCTTGGCCTGCTGTCCGGCGGCGTGATGGCCCTGATCGCGCTGAGCTTCGTGTTGATCTACAAGGGCACCGGGGTCGTGAACTTCGCAGTCGGCGAGGTCATGATGCTCGGTGCCTACCTCTACTACGCCGGCGCCGTCACTTTCGGCTTGGCGCCTTGGCTGGCCTTTGTGCTGTCGCTGGCCATCATCGGTGTATTGGCTATTTTGGTCGAGCGTGCTGTACTGCGGCCGCTGTCGGGCCAGCCGGCAGTGGCGGTGCTGATGGCCACCATCGGCATGGCCAACATCATCCACGGCGGTGTGGAGGCGGTGTGGGGCGGGGACACTTATTCTCCCCCCACCTTGCTGCCGCGCACGCCATTGATGATGGGTGAGATCCTCATCCCCGGCACCGTGCTCGGTAACTTCGCAGTTGCCGCGCTGCTGATCGCGGCATTCCTTGCCTTCTTCCGCTATTCGAAAACAGGCATCGCGCTGCGCGCCACCGCCAGCGATCCCGTCACGGCGGCCACTCTGGGTATCAACATCAACTACTCGCAGCGCCTGACCTGGGTGCTCTCGGGTCTGGTGGGTACGGTGGCCGGTGTGCTGATCGCAAGTTCCGCGGGTTTATCCCCGCAGCTGGCCGCGGCGGCACTGAGCGTGTTCGCTGCCATCATCCTGGGTGGGCTGGACAGCATCCTCGGTGCGATTGTTGCCAGCCTCATCATCGGCTGGGTCGAGGCGGTGGCGGCGGGCTATCTGGGTGGCAAGACGCGTGACGTTGTGCCTTACATCGTGGTGCTGGCCATCCTGGTCGTGAAGCCCTACGGCATCTTCGGCACCCGCACCATCGAAAGGCTTTGAAGTGCGTACTGGCGTCTTTCACGAAACCTTCGCTTCCGAAGAGCGGCTGTGGGATTCCCCCACGGCGCGCAGTTGGATGCTCGTCTTCACGCTGGCGCTGTTCGCGCTGCCGCTGTGGGGCAGCGACTACATGCTGGCGATGGCCTGCATCGTCGGCATCCATGTGATCGCCACGCTAGGGCTCAACCTCACCACCGGCAACGCAGGGCTGATCTCCCTCTGTCATGGCGCCTTTCTCGGTGTGGGCTGCTACACAGTAGCCTGGCTCGGTAAGCACGGAGTGCCCTTTTACGTGGCGCTGCCGGCGGCCGGCTTTTTGACCGCCTTGTTCGGCGTCATCGTCGGGATGCCCAGCTTGCGTGTAAAGGGGCTGTACCTGGCTATCGCCACGCTGGCGGCGCACTTCATTCTGACCTTTATTTTTCGCGAATGGGAGCCGGTCACCGGCGGCGTACCCGGTACGTCGATTCCGCATGCCAACCTGTTCGGCTTCGTGTTCGCAGGCGACCGGCGTAATTTCTACTTGATCTTCGTCTGCGCGTTCGCGATGGCCGTGTCTGCACGCAACCTGGCGCGCACCCACATCGGGCGTGCCTTCGTGGCCGTGCGCGACCGCGATATTTCGGCCGAAATTTTGGGTGTTCACCTGCTGCGCACGAAGTTGCTGGCGTTCGCCATCGGCGCCTTCTACGCCGGTGTGGCCGGCGGACTGCTCGGATACTTCTATGGCGCCATTTCGCCGGAGTACTTCGTACTAACGCTGTCGGTGTTCTATCTGGCGGCTGTAATCGTCGGTGGCCTCGGCACCGTGCTCGGCAGCATCCTCGGTGCCGTTTTTATGACTTTCGTGCCCGAGGTGCTGCGCTTGGTGGCGAACGCCAGCTCGCAGTGGTTCCCGGGCATCGCCGGACTGCTGTTGCCGATGGGGCAAGTGGTGTTCGGTCTGTTGATCATCGTGTTCCTGGTCTTTGAACCACGCGGACTGGCCGCCATATGGTCCCGCGTCCGGCGCGTTTTTCACCTTTGGCCCTTCCGGACCTAAGTCCAGGCCACCCATCCCGTGCCCATCCACCCATCCACCCAAGGAGAAAATCATGACCGATATCAATAGGCGCAAACTGGTGAAAGCCATTGGTGCCGCTGCATCGCTCGGGCCGTTCGCCATCGGCTCGTCGTTCGCGCAGGCGCATAAGGGCGACATCGTGATCGGTGCCTCTCAGCCGATCACCGGGGTCTTCTCATTTGCCGGAGCCGCGATGAACAACGGCCTCAACGACTTCGTGCAGTGGAAGAACACCACTGGCGGCGTGCTTGGTCATAAGCTGCGCTATGTGTCGGAGGACAGTGGCTTCAAGCTCGACCAGGGCGTGGCGATCTTCAAGAAAATCATGGCCGCCGAGAAACCGTCGTTCTTCTATGGCGACAGTACGCAGTGGGCCACGGCCGTAGCACAGGACGCGATCGCATCGAACTCGATCATGACCTCCTCAACCTCGCTCGCCTCCGTGGTCGCGAATCCGGTGAAAATGCCACAGCATGTAGTGCCCGGGCCCACCTATCCGCGGCTGCACGAAATCCTGATGGAATACATCGCGCGCACCTCACGTGGTGCCGCGAGCAAGCCGAGAATTGCCTATGTCTACTCCGATACCGAGTTCGGTCTAGACGGAATTCCCGGCGGCAAGGCGCGCGCCGAGAAGCTGGGCTTGCCGATCGTGGCCGAAATCGTAACCAAGCAGTCCGGCATCGATGTCACGACCGAAGTGGCCAAACTGCGTCGCGCCAAGCCTGATATCGTGATCTTCCAAGGCTATATTCTTGCACCCATGCCCGAGTTCGTGCGCCAGCTGCGCGAAGCCGGCCTGAATCCGCAAATCATGGGTACAGCGTGGGGCCTGGACAAGCCTGCCTACGACGCGCTAGGTGCGCTCGGCGTACGGCTGACGGGTGTCAGCCCCTACCGCTATGGGCACGAAACCGATTCGTTGATGATCAACGCGATGCGCGATTACCTGGCCAAGGCGCGGCCAGAGGTCAAGCACATCTCGCCGTTCTACATCTCCGCCTGGCTTAGCGGCATGATCTTCGCCGAAGTCGCCGAGCGCTGCATCAAGGCCAACAAGCCGCTGCAGCTGCCGCACATGAAATCGGCGCTAGAGTCGATGACAAGCTGGGACACAGGAGGCATCACTGGCCTGCTGGCCGACTTGAGTGGCCACCAAATTCCTGTCGGGCGCATGTACAGCTACGAACCGGACAAGAAGACGATGGAGCCGGCAAGCGGCTGGATCAAGGTATGAGCCATTCGGCTCTGACGATCGAGAACATTGAGGTAGTCTACAACCACAGTGTGCAAGCGCTGCGCGGGCTGTCGATCGAGGTGCCGCAGGGCCAGATCGTGGCCTTGCTGGGCTCCAACGGGGCCGGCAAAACCACGACGCTGAAAGCAGCATCGGGCGTGTTGCCGTACGAAAAAGGGCGTGTCGCAGCGGGCCGGATCCGGTTTTTCGGCGACGACATCGCCGGCCGTGAATCCTACCAACTCGCGCGCAAGGGTTTGGCCCACGTACGCGAAGGTCGTCACATCTTTGGAGATCTCACGGTCGAGGAAAATCTGGTAGCTGCAGGCAACGCACTGTCAGGCCGTAAGCGCGGCGACGTCGACGCAGAGATGGTGTTCGGCTATTTTCCGCGCCTGCGGGAGCGGCGTAAGCAGTTGGCGGGTTACCTGTCGGGCGGCGAGCAGCAGATGCTGGCGATTGGCCGCGCCATCGTCGGCCAGCCGCGGCTCATCCTGCTCGACGAACCCTCGCTAGGCTTGGCCCCGCTGGTCGTGGCCGACATCTTCTCGATCATCGAGCGCATCAACCGGGAACAGGGCGTGACCATGTTGCTGGTTGAACAGAACGCGCACGTCGCGCTAGGCGTGGCGCACTACGGCTACATCATGGAAACCGGCCGCATCGTCATCAACGGCTCCACCGAGAAACTGCTGGGCGACCCCGATGTGCAGCGCTTCTACCTCGGCAGCGGCGACGGCGGCGAGGGCCACGTCAACTTCCGTGACGTCAAGCACTATAAGCGGCGCAAGCGCTGGCTGTCATGACTCTTTTTCATACTATGGCCCGATCCATCGACGATCTGAAGGATCTGCCGCTCCCGCAGCAGCTGCTGTACTGGGCAGGGCAACGCCCTCATGAGGTGGCTTTGCGCCAGAAAGAGTACGGCGTCTGGCAGCCGATTACTTGGACACAATACGCCGAGCAGTCGCGCTGGTTCGGCCTTGGACTGCTGAAGCTGGGCCTGCAGCCGGGCCAGAGCGTGGCGGTGCTTGGCGAGAATTGCAAGGAATGGGTATTTGCCGAACTCGGCACAGCCATGGTCGGAGGTATCACCGCTGGTGTGTATCCGACGTCGCCAGCGCCCGAGGTGGAGTATTTGCTGGCATTGTCAGAGGCGCCGATTATCGTCTGTGAGGACCAGGAGCAACTCGACAAGGTCCTGTCGGTGCGCGAACGGCTGCCCCACCTGCGGTCCATCGTCGTCATCGATCCGCGCGGCCTGCGGCGCTATGACCGCGACGGCATGCACGATTTCGCCGACGTCGTCACGCTCGGCCAGCGTTTCGAGACCGAGAATGCCGCGGCAGCCGCCGCTGCCACGGCAGGGCCGAAGCTCGACGACGTCGGCTTGATGGTATTCACCTCAGGCTCGACGGGCCGACCGAAGGCCGCCATGATGAACTGGCGCGGCCTCGGCTGCGCGGCGCGCGGCCTGAACTCTGTGCTGGGCTGTGGCCAGAAAGATTCTCTGGTGTCGTACCTGCCGCTGTGCCACGTGGCGGAACAGATGTTCTCCATCCACATCCCGCTGGCCACCGGCGCGGTGGTCAATTTCGCCGAGAGCCTGCGCACCGTGCAGGAGGACCTGCGCGAGCTGTCGCCACAGATATTCTTCGGTGTGCCACGCATCTGGGAGAAGTTCCATGCCTCGATCCAGACCAAGCTGCGCGAGGCCGGCGGCTTGCGCCTGTGGCTGTACCGGCAGGCAATGGCATCGCTCGAAGGCATAGCGGCCACTCCACGCGCCCGCTGGACCTCGCTGGACCGGGCGCGCTGGGCGTTCTGGTACGTGCTGATCCTGCGTGCCTTGCTGAATTTCGTGGGTCTGCGCCTCTGTCGCGTGGCGATCTCCTCCGGCGCGCCAATCGCCCCGGAAATCCTGAAGTTTTTCCGCGTGCTCGGCGTGCCGATTCGCGAAGCCTATGGGTTGACCGAGGCCTCCGGCGCCTCAACGATGCAGCCGAGCGACGCGTCGCCCGTGGGCACCGTGGGGGTGCCGTACCCGGGCGTCGAGGTCAGGCTGGCCGAGGATGGCGAGATCCTGATCAAGGGGGACGTCGTGTTCCGAGGCTACTTCAAGAACGAGGAGGCCACGCGTGAGGCCATCGACGCCGAAGGCTGGCTGCACACCGGCGACGTGGCGCGCTGGGAAGACGGTCCGACTGGCCGCGAATTGCGCATCATCGACCGCAAGAAGGACATCATGATCACCGCAGGCGGCAAGAACATCACACCCTCGGAGATCGAGAACGCGCTGCGGTTCTCGTCCTATATCAAGGAGGCGATTGTGATAGCCGACCGCCGGCGCTTCGTCTCGGCCTTACTCCAGATCGATTTCGAGAGCGTGGGCAGATGGGCTGAGGAGCAGGGCCTGATCTACACACACTTCCGCAGCCTTGTCGAACAAGGGCCGGTGCGCGATCTGATCGAGCACGAGGTGAATAACGCCAATGCAAAGATGCCGCAGGTGCAGCACGTGCGCAAGTTTCATTTGCTGACCAAGGAACTCGACCACGACGATGGCGAAGTCACCGCGACGATGAAGGTACGGCGCAAGAGCATCGCCGAGAAATACGCGCAAGTGATCGAGGAACTCTATGTCTGACGCTCTCGGTCAGGGCCCCGGCGTCCGGCTGGAGCACCCTGAGGATGGCATCGCGCTGCTACGGCTGGATCGGCCGCGGCACCTCAATTCGCTGACCGATGACACAGTGACCGAGATCGGCCGGTTGCTCGATACCCTGGCGGCCGATTCGAAGATCCGTGTGCTCGTGATTACCGGCGAGGGCCGGGGTTTTTGCGCCGGCTTCGATCTAGGCCTTGCGTCCGACGCGCCCGGCAGCGCCGAACTGGGCGAAACACCGGCCTGGATGATGCGTCAGGAGGCCTTCGCGTCGCTTGTCACCCGGCTGCGCGCGCTGCGTCAGCCGGTGATCGCTGCCGTCAATGGCCCGGCCAACGGCGCTGGGCTGGGCTTGGCGCTGGCAGCCGAGATCCGCATCGCCGCGCGTTCGGCCGTGTTCAACGCCGCCTTCGTGCGTGTGGGAATGTCCAGTTGCGATATTGGTGTGAGCTGGCTACTGCCGCGTTGCGTGGGCCTGTCGCGTGCGTTCGAGATCATGCTCACGGGCCGCATGGTCGATGCGGCGGAGGCCGAGCGCATTGGGCTGGTATCCGCAACGGTCGATGACGGACAGCTGATGCCGCGCGTGCTGGAGACTGCCCGTTCAATCGTGGCTAACAATGCCTTCGGTGTCTGGATGACCAAGCGCGGCACTTGGGCCAACGCCGAAAGCGGGAGCTTGGCTGCGGCCATCGAACTCGAAAACCGCACGCAAATCTTGGCGCGCACGACAGGCGATCTTCAGCGCGCCGCTCAGGCGCTGCTGTCTAGACGCAAGAAGCGTCCTGCCTGAGTCCGGCTCGCTTCAGGCAGCTTGCGCATCGAGTTGATTAGTACTTCCAGCTCCAGCGACCGGCCGCCTTCCGGGGCATGCACCATCGACATTTTGTGGTCGTTGGCGCTGCGCGCGGCCGGGATATGTAAGGTTTGTAAAGTCAACTTACGGCATCCACTGGCCGACCGTGTTCCGACGGCGTTCTCGAGTTCATTGAACCTCGCCTGCGGCCCGGTGACTGGTGTGGAGCACCCGTAGTTGTCCGGGCGGCGGGATGTGCAGAATCGTGTGAAACCGCGTTAAGCCCAATTGACAAGTATTGTACATATGCGTATGGTACAGAAGGCATACGGAATTAACAGCCCGGCGACCGAATCGCCTTACTTTTTTCAGGAGCTTCGCCCCATGGATTATCAGTTTCCCCCCGAGATCACCGCGAAGCTCGCCGAGCTCGACGCCTTCATCGAGGCTGAGATCAAGCCGCTCGAGCGCGAGAACATGCAGTTCTTCGATCACCGCCGAGAGTATGCGCGCACGGACTGGGAGAACGACGGCTTCCCGCGCGAAGAATGGCATGCGCTGATCGCCGAGATGGAGCGCCGCGCCGACCGGGCCGGCCACCTGCGCTACGGCCTGCCGAAGGCGTGCGGTGGCCAGGCGGCGCCGAACCTGGCGATCGCCGCGATCCGCGAACACCTCGCGGCCAAGGGGCTGGGCCTGCACAACGATCTCCAGGACGAATCGTCGATCGTCGGCAATTTTCCGATCGTCCCGGTGCTCAATGCCTACGGCACGACCGAGCAGAAGCGTTACATCGAGGGCATCATCAAGCGTGACCGCCACCTGTCATTCGGTCTGACCGAGCCGAACCACGGCAGCGACGCGACCTGGCTCGAGACCACCGCGGTGCGCGACGGCGATGACTGGATCATCAACGGCATGAAGCGCTTCAACAGCCAGGTACAGCGTGCGCACGGGAACCTCGTGTTCGCGCGCAGCTCGGGCGCGCCTGGCGACGCGCTCGGCATCACCGCGTTCATCGTGCCTACCGACACGCCCGGCCACCGCATCGCGTACAACCACTGGACCTTCAATATGCCCAGCGACCACGCCGAGGTCGAGCTGAAGAACGTGCGCGTGCCGAACAGCGCGATCCTGCACGAGGAAGGCCAGGGGTTGGTGCTGGCGCAGCGCTTCATCCATGAGAACCGCATCCGCCAGGCGGCGGCGAGCGCCGGCGCGGCGCGCTACTGCATTGCCGAGTCGGCCAAGTACGCGGTGAACCGAATCGCCTTCGGCGAGCCGCTGTCGAAGAAGCAGGCGATCCAGTTTCCGCTGGTCGAGCTGTACGCCGAGTGCGAGATGGTGCGCAACTTCATCTTCCAGGTCGCCGCCCGCATGGACCAGCAGGACCCGCTCGAGATCAGCGATCTGGTTTCGATCTGCAACTTCCGCGCGAATCGCCTGGCCTGCGAGGCCGCCGACCGTGCGATCCAGGTCCACGGCGGCATCGGCTACACCCGCGCACTGCCGTTCGAGCACATCTATCGCCACCATCGCCGCTACCGCATCACCGAGGGCTCCGAAGAGGTGCAGATGCGCCGTGTCGCGCAGTACCTGTTTGGTTTCGCAGGCAAGCGCGCGACGTCATGAGCGCAGTGACGGAGACGTCGGCCGATCGCGGCATCGATTTCGAGATCGGCCGGCTGGACGCATACCTGCGTCAGGCCCTCCCCGACCTGTCAGGCGAGCTGGTCGTTGAGCGCACTCTCGGGGGCATGTCCAACCCGACCTACTTCCTGCGACGCGGAGATTGGCAGGCTGTGCTGCGCAAGCAGCCGAACTCGGTGCTGATGGCGTCGGCTCACGCGATCGACCGGGAATACCGCGTGCTGAACGCGCTGCGGGGCAGTGCCGTCCCGGTGCCTACGCCGCTTCTGTATTGCACCGACCGGGGCGTCGTCGGGACGCCGTTCTACCTGATGGAACGGATCGACGGCCGGGTGTTCGATGGGTTCGCCATGCCCGGGGTGCCTCCGACTGACAGGCGCGCGATGTACGAGTCGATGTGCGCCACGATGGCCGCGCTTCATCGCCTGGACTTCCGTGCGCTCGGCCTGGCCGACTATGGCCGGCCAGGCAACTACTTCGCGCGCCAGCTCGGCCGGTGGTCGCAGCAGTGGACGCAGTTTCGCCGCGGTGACGACGACAACCCGGACCTCGACCGCATCGTGGCCTGGCTCTCGGAGCGCGTCCCCGACAGCGACTCGATCGCGTTGTGCCATGGCGACTTCCGCATCACCAACATGATGTTCCACCCGACCGAACCGCGGGTCGTCGGCGTGCTCGACTGGGAATTGTCGACACTCGGGCATCCGCTCGTCGACGTGGCGTTCAACAGCCAGGCCTGGCGCATGGCGACCGACGAGAACGGCGGGCTGCTTGGCCTGCCGCTCGCCGAGCTCGGCATCCCGACCGAAGAGGAGTACCTTGAGCGCTACTACCGGCTCGCCGGCTTGAGCGAGCGCATGACGACCTTTCACCAGGTCTTCGCGATGTTTCGCGGCTCGGTCGGCAGCGCCGGCGTGGCGATGCGTGGCGAGGCCGGCAACGCCTTTCTTCCCGACGCGGCCCGGGTGGGCCGCAAGCTGGCGCGCGCCTATGCCAAGCGCGGCGCAGAGCTCGCGCGTGGCGCGCCATGAATGACAAGAAGACCCTGACGATGAACCTTGACGATGCGATCCGCCTGCGCCGCTCCGTGCGCGGATATCTGCCCACTGAAGTGCCGCAGGTCACACTGCACGAGGTGTTCGACCTGGCGCAGCTTGCACCCTCGAACTGCAACGTGCAGCCGTGGGTTCCGCATGTGGTGTCGGGCACGGCCTTGCAGCGCGTGCGCGCGGCCTTGGTCGACGCCATCGGCAAAAGCCAGCCGCACGACCCAGACTGGCCTGCGGACGGTAAATTCGAAGGGGTCTATCGCGAGCGTCAGGTCGACGCTGCCGTTCAACTCTATGGCGCGATGGGTGTCGATCGCCGCGACCTGGTGGGCCGACAAGCCGCCTACGTGCGCAACCTTGCGTTCTTCGACGCGCCGCACGCCGTGTTCGTCTTCATGCCGCACCCGTTCGACACGCGCGAGGCAACCGACATCGGCATGTACGCGCAGACGCTGATGCTGGCGTTGACCGCACGCGGGATCGCTTCCTGTGCGCAAGGCGCGCTCGGCCTGTATCCAAGCATCGTGCGCGAGCAGCTCGGTCTGTCTGCGCAGCATCGGTTGCTGTTTGGCGTCTCGTTCGGCTACGAAGACCGGACGGTGAAGGCCAACATCGCACGTGTGGGCCGGGCGCCCTTGCATGAGGCGGTGCGCTTTCATCGCTGAACGTCCATGGAAGACAGCACACTTTGCGCTTTGCGGCGGGCCACGATGGTCGATCCGATCATCCCCGCTACGGCGCCTGACAGCATGTTCCGGCGCATCGGTGTGGCGGGACCGGGCTTGATGGGTCTGGGCATCGCGCAGGTGGCGGCGGCTGCGGGCATCGGTGTCGTGCTGCTCGGGCGCGACGCCGCGTCGGCACGGGCCGGACACCGGCGGCTGGCGGACCTTCTGCAGCGGCAGGTGACTCGTGGACGCCTCGATACGTCGGCAGCGGAATCGATTTTGGCGCGGGTGACACCGGTGGCCGACTTTGCGGCTCTGTGCGATTGTGATCTTGCCATCGAAGCCGTGCCCGAGGACCGCGCGATCAAAAACGACGTGCTGCGGCGCATGCAGCAGGCACTGCCGCCCGGCACGCTGATCGCAACCAATACGTCGGGCTTGCCGGTCACGGGGCTAGGAGCCGCGTTGGCTCGGCCCCATCGCTTCATCGGGTTGCACTTCTTCTCGCCGGTCGAGCGTATGGCGCTGGTGGAGGTGATCAAGGGTGAAGCGACCGCGCACGCGACCGTCCTTGAGGCGCTGACCTTCGTGGAGCGGGTCGGCCATCGACCGATCGTCGTGCGCGACGGGCCGGGCTTCTTCACCTCGCGCGTGTTCGCCGCCTACCTCGACGAAGCGATCGCAATGGTCGGCGAAGGCGTGTCGCCTGCGCTGATCGAGCAGGCGGCGCTGGCCGGCGGGCGTGCCATGGGCCCATTGGCCGTGCTGGACGAGGTCTCGCTGCAACTCAACTGGCAGCAGGCCCAGCAGGCGAGGGTGGACGGGTTGGAAGAGCGCTTTTGCCGGCCGCTCGCGTGGCCAGTACTCAATCGCATGCTGAGCCTCGGACGCGGCGGCCGGCGCCAGGGCGGCGGCTTCTACGACCACCCGGCCGATGGCGCCAGGCGGCTGTGGCCGGGCTTGGCCGAAGCGTTTGTGCTACTCGGTGAGCAGCCGCTGCCAGAAGTCGTTGAGCGACGCCTGCGCCATGTCGAGGTCATGCAGGCGCTGCGTTGTCTGGAAGAGGGTGTGCTGGCGAATGCCGATGAGGCGGACACTGGGTCGATGCTCGGCTTGGGCTTCCCCGCTGCCACGGGCGGTGTGTTGCGCTGGGTTGAAGAGCACGGCCTCGCTCGTTTCACCGAGGCATGCGACGCCATGGCCGTGGAACACGGACCGCGCTTTGAGCCATCGTCATGGCTGCGCGAAGTGACGCGCTGCGGCAACGGGCTGGCGGCGTGGCGAATGGGTCAATCAAGAGGAGTGATGTGATGTCTGGACCGTTGAGCGGGTTTCGAGTGCTGGAGCTGACGGCGATCGGGCCGGTGCCTTTTGCCGGCGCGCTACTGGCCGACATGGGGGCCGATGTCGTGCGCATTGACCGGTTGCCGGTGCCAGGTGCGAAGCCGGAGTTGCCGCCATGTTTCGACTTCTACAACCGTAACAAACGCTCGTTGGCGCTGGATCTGAAGCGCCCGCAAGCCGTACAGACGGTGCTGCGCATGGTCCGCGAGGCCGATGTGCTGCTCGAGGGTTACCGCCCCGGCGTCACCGAACGCCTGGGCTTCGGCCCGGCGCCATGTCTCGAAGCGAATCCGCGGTTGGTCTACGGCCGCATGACGGGTTGGGGCCAGGAGGGTCCGCTGTCTCAAGCCGTCGGTCACGACATAAATTACCTCGCGCTGACCGGTGCATTGCACTGCATCGGCTCGCCCGACCAGCCGGTGCCGCCGCTGAACCTGGTGGCCGACCTCGGAGGCGGCGCGATGTACCTCGCGGTGGGTGTGCTCGCGGCGGCGATGGAGGCGCGCAGTTCCGGCCACGGCCAAGTGGTCGATGCGGCCATGATCGACGGCGTGAGCCACCTGATGTCGGCCTTCCAGGCCTTTCGCCAGTTCGGCAGCTGGACCGCGAATCGCCGCGAGAACATCGTCGACGGAGGTGCGCCATTCTACGGCACCTACGAAACGCGAGACGGCAAGTTCATCGCGGTGGGCGCTATCGAGCCGCATTTTTATGCCGCGCTGCTCGACGTCCTAGGCATGAGTGGCGAGCCGCTGCCTGAGCAGAACGACCGCACTTCCTGGCCGACGATGCGCGAGCGCTTCGCTGCAGTCTTTCGCAAGAAGACGCGCGACGAGTGGGTTCAGGCCATGGAAGGACGCGACGCCTGCTTCGCGCCGGTGCTCGACATCGACGAAGCCTCGCAACACCCGCAGATGCGCGCGCGAAACGTCTTCACGCGCTTCGACAACGTGCTGCACCCGAGCCCGGCGCCGCGCTTCGGCCGCACGCCCGGAACGCTACGCCGCCCGCCACCGTCACCAGGTCAGCACAGCCATGAGGTGTTGGCCGAGTGGGGCTTTGAGGGAGCGCAGGTCAGCGCGCTCGAGGCGACCGGCGCGATGCAGCAGGCGAGCGCCGCGTCCTAGTCATGCGCTCGCGGGCAGCAATCCCCAACCTTCCCGCCTCAGTGAGAGGAAGCTGTGGCAAAGCAACAACCGGCAGTGCCAGACGGTATTAGATAAATATGATAAGCTAGTGTAATATATTTATGAGGCACGCGAACTTTTGCCACGTGCCAGAGACAATTTCCAGGAGACACTTCCAATGGTACTCACCGACGACCAGAAAGCCTTGCAGGAAACCGCGCGCCGCTTTGCGCGAGAGCGCCTGTTGCCCGACTACCAGAAGCGCGAGAAGCTCGGCGTGCTCGACCGGAATTTGATCGCCGAGATGGGCCGCCTGGGCCTGCTCGGCACCGACCTGCCCGAGGAGCTTGGTGGCCTCGGCGTCGATGCCGTCACCACCGGCCTGATCGCCGAAGAGTTAGCCTACGGCGATTTTAATGTCAGCGCCGTGCCGGTGGGCATCTCGCTCAACGCTGCCATCCTGATTCGCCATGCGCAGCCCGACATCGTGCGGGAGTGGGTGCCGCGCATGACGCGTGGCGAGGCCATCGTCGCCATCTGCCTGACGGAACCACGTGGCGGCTCGGACGCCAGCAACCTGCAGCTCAAGGCGCGGCGCGACGGCGACCATTACGTCATCAACGGAGAGAAGACCTCAATCACTTTTGCCGACCGTGCTGACGCCTACCTGATCTTCGCTCGCACCGGCAAACCCGACGAAGGCGCCAAGGGCGTCTCAGCCTTCTTCATTCCGGGCGACACACCGGGTATCTCACGAACGCATTTCGATGACGTGGGCAGTACCATTATCGGTCGTGGGTCTGTGTTCTTCGATGACGTGCGCATTCCCGCGAGCCACAGACTCGGCGACGAGGGTAAGGGCTTCACCCAGGTGATGCAGGGCTTCGACTACAGCCGCGCGCTCATCGGCCTGCAGTGCTGCGGCGCCGCGCAGGCCTCGCTCGACGAGGCTTGGGCCTACTCGAAGGAGCGCGAGGCCTTCGGCCGGCCGATCGGGCAGTTCCAAGGCGTGAGTTTTCCGCTGGCCGAGGGCGAATCGCAGATCGCCGCAGTGCGCCAGTTGTGTTACCACGCACTCTCGCTGCGCGATGCCGGCCTGCAGCACACCGCCGAGGCGGCGATGTGCAAGTGGATGGGCCCCAGGAATGCGTTCGACGTCATCCACCAGTGTCTGCTGACCTTTGGTCACTACGGTTGGAGCAAGGACCTGCCGCATCAGCAGCGCATGCGCGACGTGATGGGGCTGGAAATTGGTGACGGGACCGCTCAGGTAATGAAGCTCATCATCGCGCGTGAGCGCATCGGCCGCGCGGCCGTGCAGTACTGAACTCAGGGAGAACCAAACATGCCTTATCAATCTGTGTTTCATGCCGGCCTGTTTGCCGACCGGACCTTCATTGTCACCGGCGGTGGCAGCGGCATCGGCCGCTGCACGGCCCATGAGCTCGCCGCCCTCGGTGCCCACGTGGCGCTGGTGGGCCGCACGCCCGAGAAGCTGGAGGCCGTGAAGGCCGAGATCGCCGAGGACGGCGGCAGCGCCAGCGTGCACCCCTGCGACATCCGCGACGAAACCGCCGTCGGTGCCACCATCGACGCGGTGCTGCAGCTGCGCGGGCGCCTGGACGGCCTCGTCAACAATGCCGGCGGCCAGTACCGCACGGCGATGAAAACGATCTCTACCAAGGGCTTCGAGGCCGTGGTGCGCAACAACCTCACCGGTGGCTTCATCTTCATGCGCGAAGCCTACCTGCGCTGGATGGAGGCGAACGGTGGTGCCATTGTGAACATCATTGCTGACATGTGGAACGGCTGGCCCGACTATGCGCACTCCGGTGCCGCGCGGGCGGGTATGCACAACCTCAGCGAAACCGCCGCCTGCGAATGGGCGGCCTCTGGCGTGCGCGTGAACACCGTCGCACCCGGCGGTATTGCTTCCAGCGGCTTTGACACCTACACCCCCGAGGCGAAGGCCAAGATCCTCCAGTACCCGCCCACGGTGCCACTGCAGCGCTATGGCACCGAGGCGGAGCTGTCGGCCGCTATTGTCTTCCTGCTCTCTCCGGCGGCGGCATACATTACGGGTTCGTGTATCCGCGTGGACGGCGGGACGCCCAACGCGCGCGGCACCTGGAAGCTGGAGCCACACACGCGCAGCCAGCCCTTCATGGGTTTTCATCGCGCCACGCTGCCGAAGCTGCTCACCGAGCAGGGGTGAGGCGGCTTTGCTGAACGGTACGTGACAATGACCCTACCGCTCAAGCAACGCTGGTTCGAGGACTACGTGCCAGGCGAGAGCTTCGAGTTTGGCGACTACCTGGTCACCGAGGATGAAATCATCGCGTTCGCGCGCCGCTACGACCCACAAGCCTTCCACGTCGATCCAACCGCAGCAGCGCAGTCAAGCTTCGGTGGCCTGGTGGCCAGCGGCTGGATGACCAGCGCGGTGCTGATGCGCATGATGTGCGACCACTTCATTTCAACGGTCTCGGCGATGGGCTCGCCCGGCGTGGACCAACTGCGCTGGCTGCGGCCGGTGCGCCCGGACGACCGGCTGCATGCGCGGGTGACGGTGGTCGAGACCCGGCACTCTCAAAGCAAGCCCGATCGCGGCGCCGTCACGCTGCGCCAGGAGGCCATCAACCAGGACGGCGAGGTGGTCATGTCGCTGGAGGGGCGGGCGCTGCACCGCTGCCGGCCATGAAGCTGGTACTGATTCGCCATGGCCGACCTGACGAAGACGACATCGAGCGGCCGCACGACCCGCCGCTGCGCGCCGACGGCTGGCAGCAGGCGCGGGCGGTAGCGAGCCAACTGGCCACCGAAGGCATCACGCGCATCGTCAGCAGCCCGCTGCTGCGCGCGCGGCAGACTGCCGCCCCGCTAGCAGAGCGGCTGGGGCTGGCAAACGACATCATCGACGGCTGGGCCGAGGCCGACCGCCACGTCGCGCGTTACCGCTCCACCGAGACGCTGCGCCAGCAGGGCCATGAGGAGTGGGGGCGCTTTCTGCAAGACCCGGTGTGCTACCTGGGCGGCGACCCGCAGCAATTCCACGCCGACGTGCTGGGCGCGCTGGCGGCCGTGCTCGGCGGCGCCGACGGAACCGACCACGTAGCCGTATTCACCCACGGTCTTCCGATCAACGTCGTGCTATCGCACGTGCTCGGGTTGGAGCGCATCACCCACTTTGCGCCAGGCTATGGCTCGATCACGCGGCTGCGCGCGCGTGGGCCCGACGCGATCGGGATCTTCAGCATCAACGAAAATGGCCATCATGCTGGCCGCAATGAATGAATCAGATGAACACCATCGGTGACGACGCCACACTGGCACGCAAGATTTCCGCCTATCTAGCGCAGCAGGTTGGGCACCCGATCCAGGTCGGCACGATCCGCCGCTTTCCTGTCGGCTTCTCGTGGTTGACCTACGCGGTGCCAGTGACCGGACTGCAGGGCAACGGTGACACGCAGGAACTGATCCTGCGCCTGGGCCCGGACTACGGCCTGTTCGCGCCCTACAGCGCCGCGCCGCAGGTGCTGTCCATGCGATCGCTCGAAGGCAGCACCGTACCCCTGCCGCGCGCCTACTGGAGCAGCGACGACGCAAGCATCTTCGGCGCGCCCTTCCTGTTCTGCGAGAAGGTGTCAGGCGCGGCCGTAGTGCCCTGGGTGTCCGCCAACGAGCCGGGCCTGGAGGAGAGCTACCGGCGGCGTCTGGGCGAACAGTTCATCGACGCGCTGGCGGCGCTGCATCGCGTGCCATGGCAGGACAAGCCGATCGCCGACATGGCGCATGGCATCACCGTCGACAACGCCGCACGGCAGAACGTGGTGTACTGGGAGGCACAAATCGCGCGCTGGGCCATGCGCCCCTATCCGCTGGCCGAGTGGGGCATCCGCTGGCTCAAGGCCCATGCGCCGGTGGCACCGCGCGTGGCCATAGTGCACGGCGACTACCGCACCGGCAACTTCCTTGAAGAGAGCGGGCGTATCACCGCCATTCTGGATTGGGAACTCGTGCACCTGGGCGACCCGCACGAAGATCTGGGTTGGGCCAGCCTGCCGATGTACATGGGCGGCAGCAAGCTCATCAGCCGCCTGGCCGAGCCCGACTGGTTCTACGCGCGCTACAGCGAGAAGGCGGCCTTCCAGGTCTCGATGCCCTCCGTGCGCTACTACCAGGTGCTGTCGCTGCTGAAGCTGGCGGCCACGCACATGGCGGCGGCACGCTGCTTCGAGGAAGGACGCTTCAATGACATGCGCATGCCGGCGATGGGCAGCCAGATCGCCACTTGCCTGCGCCAGATGGAAAAAACGATCGAAAGTGTTTCATGAACAACTCCTTCCCCCGACTGATCGATGGCATGTGCGCAACGCTGCGCACCGAGGTACTGAGCCGCCTAGACGACGAGTTTGCGCGTGGCCAGGTGTTCGGTGTGATCAACCTGCTGAATACCTTCAAGTTCCGCGCGGACTGGTCGGCAGGCTTTCTGCTCCAGCAACTCGCGGCCCAGCGCACCGCGCTCGATGGCGTGACTGAACTGCTGCAGGGCCAGCCCGCGTCGGTGTCGCTGCCCGCGCTGCCTCAAGGTTCGTTGCCGGTGGTCACGCCGATCGCTGAGCTCCTGGCGCTGCGTGACGAGGGTAACCGCGCCATCAGCGCGCTTCTCGGATGGCTCGATGCCGAGCGTTCCCGGCTGGCCCCTGAGGTTGCGAACCAGGTCGAAAAGCTGCTGCGCGCGGCGATGCGCGCCGAAGTCGACATCGAACTGAAGAATTCTCCGCGGCCACTGTTCGCGGAGATGTCAAGTGGACGGGAAGAGTGAGGCCGGTACCGGAAGCTGACGGAAGCGAGCCGATGGTCTGACTTGCAGTGCGTCAGATGGGCGGGTGCCCCTGCACCGCCTGGTACTTCGCATATCCTTTGCCGACGCCATATTCGACAATGCCGTAGCCCAGCTCGTCGCCGTCGCGCACCTCGATCACCTGATCGGCTAGGGTACGCACTTTCTGGCGCGTGGCGGGGTCGGTCAGGTTCCAGGTGTCGTGGGCCGTGAATAGCTTGCCCTTGTCGTCCCCGTGGAACCAGCCGTCCAGGCCGCCGTAGAGGCCGCCCTTGAGGAAATACTTGGTCGGCAGCACCCGCACTGACACGGGCCGCTCGCTGCCGTCGGCAAAGCGCAGCTGAAAGGTTGCCGAGGCCATGGACTGGCCATGCGGGTCGTCATGCCACTGTGCCTCGTGCTGCACGTCCACCAGTTGGTTGCGGCCCGAGACCTTGTTGCCCAGAGTGAGCACTTCCTCGCCAGAGAGGTAGATCTTGTCGCCAGGAGCACGCTCCTTGAAGAAGATGTGCAGCCCGCGGTTCTTGAACTGTGCGGTGGCCCAGCAGTAAAGGAAGGGCGGGTAGAAAGTCAGCGGCGGGCTTGTCTCGTCGGAGCGCATCTCGGCGCGCACGCCCCAGGAGTGGTCTCGCTGGCCGAGCCACTGGTCGACCTCGACGCGGCGGCCGTCGAACTCGATCCAGCCGCTGTAGCGGCCGAGTTGCTGCGCCCGCGCCATGTTCTCGGTGACGCGGCCGTCGCGCCGGCGCAGGTGCGCCTTTTCCTCGTGCGGGTTCATCGTGCCGTGGAACTCGATCTCGAAGCGGATGCCCGAATTGTTGTCGCCTAGCGCCAAGCGGTGCCGGCGCAGGCCTTCGAGCACGGTGATCGATAGCGGGCCCACGGTGGTGGTCAGCGGGTCGGGCCGCAGGCGGCGCGAGGCGCGGAAGTTCCATTGCCGCCCGGGTACTGCCACGCCGGCGAAAGCGTCCATCACGTTGCGGTTGGGGTGGTAGCCCAGGCCGATGTCGAAAATGATGTCGCCGCCCGGAACCGGGTGGCCGGTGTACCACAGGCGCTCCATCCAGGCCGGGTCGCTGTTGTCGATCTGATCGAAGGTGGTGGGCAGCTGGTGGCCGATAAGGTCATCCTGAGGAGTGAGCATGATGCAGGTCCAGTTTGAGGGTTTTCAATAATATTACAGTAGCGTACCATCTGCTATGGTACTTTCCATGATTTGCTTTCAATGACGGTGTGTCGGGCCGTTACCACCGGAGGGCGAATCCAGCCGACCACCCCACGAGGAGACCCTGTTCCATGAATTCCACTTCTTCCATCCGCATCGAAATGCAGGGCGGCCTGGCCGTTGTGAGCCTGGCGCAGCCAGCGCGCGGCAACCCGTTTGATGGCGACTTCACGCGCGACTTCGAGCAAGTGTTTTCCGACCTGTGGGACGCGAACGGCCTGCGTGCCGTGCTGCTGCGCGCCGACGGCGCCAACTTCAGCTTCAGCGGCGACCTGAAGGCCTTTCACCCCGTGCGCGACAAGCTGGCGCCGCTGGATGGTCGATCTGCACATGGGCTTGCAGCGTGCGTGGCAGCTGCCCGTCCCCATCGTGGCGGCGGTGCAGGGTTTCGCCATGGGCGGCGGCGTGGCGCTGCTGACCGGCTGCGATGTCGTCCTGGCCGGTGAGTCCACGCGTATCGGCTCGGCCTTCGCGCAGCTCGGCTTCAGTTGCGACTCGGGCTCGAGTGCCACGCTGACCGCGCGCATGGGCTCCGCCCCCGCGCGCCGCTTTGTGCTGCTGGCCGAGGTGCTGAAGAGCCAGGAGGCGCTGCAGGCCAGTCTGGTGGATCGCGTAGTGGCCGACGACAAGCTGCAGGACGAGGCGCTGACGCTGGCGTGCGTGTCCGCCAGCGCCGATGCACAGGAGGGCATTGCCGCGATGACCGAACGCCGCAAGCCGGTGTTCCGCGGCTGCTGACGCACATGATCTACGAAACAATCATTGTCGAGTGCTCTCAGGAGGGCTTCGCCACGCTGGTGCTGAACCGGCCTGGCAAGCTCAACACGCTGTCGATCCGCATGCGCCAGGAGATGGCGGCGGCGGTCGATCCACTGGAGGCAGACCCGGCGGTGCGCGTGCTGATCCTCACCGGCGCCGGGCGTGGTGGCCGCTGGCGCCTATGAGCACGACGCGGTGGCGGCGTTGCAGCGTTTCTCGGGCCCGGTGATCGGCGCCATCAACGGCCTGGCGATCACCGGCGGCGTGGAAATCTTGCTCGCCTGCGATGTGCTGATCGCTTCCACCGAGGCGCGCTTTGCTGACACCCACGTAAAGGTCGGCCTGCTGTCGGGTTGGGGTGGTTCGGTGCGCATGGCACGCCGCATCGGCCTGCACCGCGCGAAGGAGTTGGCGCTGACCGGCCGCTTCCTCGACGCCGAGCAGGCTGCCGCCTGGGCTTCGTCAACCGTGTGGTAGATCCCGAGCAACTGCGCCCCGACGCCGAGGCCGAGGCGATGGCGCGGCAGATGCTCGCCGGCGTGCCTGAGGCGTTGACAGCGTACAAACAGTTGCTCGATGACGAGGCCGGTGTCACGCTGGAAGAGGCGCTGCGCCTGGAACGAGCGGCATCCCTGGCCAACAACACACCAGTGGGCCGTACCGAAATCGACGCCCGGCTGGCGCGCCTGCGCGGGCGCAAGGCTTGAGCGGCGAGCCGGCTAAGGTCGGGACCTGATTCCGCCGGTACTGTGCGGTGTGATAGCGCCCGAGTGCTCGAGCGTCTCGATCTCGTCCCGGCTGTAGCCAAGTTCGGCGAGGATTTCCTCGCTGTGCTCGCCATGCAAAGGCGGTGGCCGGCGCAGGGCGGTGCGTTCCCCGTCGAAGCGCAAGGGTTGGGCGACGCCCCGCAGCGTTCCCAAGGCGGGATGCACGTAGTCGAACGTCATGCCGCTGGCGCGGGTGTGGGGATGCTCGGAAAACTCGCCCAGCGTGTGCAGGGGCGAGCTCGGGATGCCGGCCTGATCTAACTCGCGCAACCAGACGTCGCGCGGTCGGGTGGCCAGAGCTGCAGACACCAAGGCGACAGTGTTCTCGCGGTGAAGGACCCGGTCAGCATTGGTGCGATAGCTTGGATCGTCTGCGACATGGTTTAAGCCGGCTAGGACGCAGAAACGCTTCCAGAGCGAATCGTTGGCCACGCCCAAGATCAAAGGCTTGTCCGCGGTGTCGAACACCTGGTAAGGGCAAAGCGACTCATGGCCCGACCCCGGCTTCTCCGGCTCGGTTCCCCGCTCCCAGAAGCTTTGGAGGAAATAGCCAAGGAATCCCGTGGCCGTGTCAAAGAGCGAGGCTTCGACGATGCCGCCCTGGCCGGTACGCTCTCGTCGGTAGAGCGCCGCCAGGATTCCAATGAGGGCATGCAGGCCGGTGGCTTGATCCACTGGCGAGAACGGGCTGCGGACCGGTGGGCCGTTGCGTTCGCCGGTGATGGACAGCATGCCCGTGAAGGATTGCAGAATCACGTCGTAACCCTTGCCGTTGCGCATAGGGCCGACGCTGCCGAAACCAGAGATGTCGCAACAGATCAGGCGCGGGTTGCAGGTCCGCAATGTCGCGGCATCGACGCCGAGCCGCTCCGCGACCCCGGGGCCGAAGCTCGCGATGGCGATGTCCGCCCACTTGGCCAGCCGGTAGACCACACCTCGGCCTTGCTCACTGTTCAGGTCCAGGGCCAGGCTTCGCTTGTTGCGGTTGGCGCTGATGAAGACGGCCCCTGTCCTGTCCTGGCCGGCTTCGCGGAAGGGCGGCCAGTGCCGCGTTTCATCGCCCTGGCCGGGCGTTTCGACCTTAATGACGTCCGCTCCCATGTCGCCCAGGTACTGTGCACACAATGGGCCGGCCAGCACCTTGGAAAGATCCAGGACGCGAAGCCCAGGCAGGGGTAATGCACTCATCGCTTCATCTCCTCATATTGCGGTCGCCGGCGTCGCCAGAAGGCGTTGACGCTCAGGATAGGATTGTAGTATAAAGTACAGTAGCATACGATAGGAGATTAATATGCGTTTGATGCATTTGTGGCGTTGTTCGGCGCTGGCCCTGGCGGCGTTCGCATGCGGCCCCTCGTTTTCTCAAGCGTGGCCCGCCAAGCCGGTGAAGATCGTCACAGCGTTCGGACCTGGGAGTGCCAGCGATATTGTCGCCAGGCTATTGGCCCGGGAGCTGCAGTCAGAATATGGCCAACCCTTCATCGTGGAAAACAAGCCAGGTGCATCAGGGATCATTGCGGCGGAATTCGTCGCCAGGTCGACTGCGGACGGGTACACGCTTCTCCTGACCACCAACACGATCAATTCGGGTAATCCGCATTTGTTCAAAAAGCTTCCCTACGATCCAATCAGGGACTTCACGCCTGTGGCACGGGTTTGCAACTTCCTGTTCATTCTTGTAGTTTCGGCGGACCAGCCCATCAAGACCGTGTCGGACTTGGAGTCGTTCGCCAAAGCTCATCCGAACAAGGTGAGCTTTGCCTACGGCAATAGCACGGGCCAGGTTGCGGGGGCTGCGTTCAATGCGTTGGCGGGCCTGAACGCGTTGGCTGTTCCCTACAAGAGTACGCCACAGGCGTTGAGTGCGCTGGTGGGCGGTGAAGTGACCTATCTGTTCGTCGATTTAGCGTCAAGCCAATCCTTGGAAAAGGCTGGGCGGGTGCGCGCTTTGGCGATCACGACCGAAAATAAAAGCCCACTCGCGCCAGAACTGCCTACGCTGGCCTCCAGTGCAGATCTGCCAGGCTTCGACCTCGCGGCGTGGGTTGGCGTTGTGGGCCCGGCAGCGCTACCCGGCGATATTACGAACAAGCTCAGTGCATCGATCAATCGCATCCTGAGGCGCAAAGAAGTGGTAGACAAGTTGACGTCTCTTGGTGCGGATGTTTCCCCCGGAACAGCTGCCGAGCTTCAGTCCTACATGAGCCGCCAATACGTTGTTTGGGGCGACAAGATCAAGGCCGCCGGCATCCAGCCGGAATAGGTATTCCAATCGCCTGCTTGACTCAAAAAAACGAAGACCCCATGACCGACCTGTCCGCTGAATACAAGGCTCTTGCCAACTACCGCCCCACGCACAAGGTGCGCTTCGTCACGGCCGCGAGCCTGTTCGACGGGCACGACGCGGCCATCAACATCATGCGGCGCATCCTGCAGGGCATGGGCGCCGAAGTCATCCACCTGGGCCACAACCGCAGCGTGGACGAGGTCGTGACCGCCGCGCTGCAGGAAGACGCGCAGGGCATCGCCATCAGCTCCTACCAGGGCGGTCACGTCGAGTACTTCAAGTACATGGTCGACCTGCTCAAAAGCCGTGGCGGCGAACACATCCAGGTCTTTGGCGGCGGCGGCGGCGTGATCGTGCCGCCCGAGATCCGCGAGCTGCAGGCCTATGGCGTGGCACGCATCTTCAGTCCCGAAGACGGCCAAAAGATGGGTCTGGCCGGCATGATCGGCGAGATGGTGATGCGCTGCGACAAGGACCTGAGCGGCTTCGCGCCCAGGGACATTCAGGCCATCCAGGGCCACGGCGAGATGGCCTGGCGCGCGCTGGCCCAGTTGATCACGGCGCTTGAAAACGACGGAGCGCCGGCGGCCGATAAAAGCCCCGACGCCAAATTGGCAGCGCTGGTCCAAACCCTGCGCACCCAGGCCGCGACGAAGAAGGTGCCCGTGCTCGGCATCACCGGCACCGGCGGCGCCGGCAAGTCATCGCTCACCGACGAGCTGATCCGGCGCCTGCGCCTCGACCAGAACGACAGCCTGCGCGTGGCGGTGATCTCAATCGACCCGTCACGGCGCAAGAGTGGCGGCGCGCTGCTGGGCGACCGCATTCGCATGAATGCGATTGGTCCGTGGCGCAGGCCTTCACCCCTTCCCCCGCTGGGGGAAGGCAGGGATGGGGGCCGGCGTGCCACGGTGACCGCCAAAATGCCCCCACCCCTGCCCTCCCCCAGCGGGGGAGGGAGTCAAGACAACGGCCAACGGGTATTTATGCGCAGCCTGGCCACGCGCGACTTCGGCTCCGAGATCAGCGCCGCGCTGCCCGACGTGATCGCCGCCTGCAAGGTGGCCGGTTTTGATTTGATCGTGGTGGAAACCTCGGGCATCGGCCAGGGCGACGCCGCCATCGTGCCGCATGTGGACGTGCCCATGTACGTGATGACGCCCGAGTTCGGCGCCGCCAGCCAGCTGGAAAAAATCGACATGCTGGACTTCGCCGAGTTCGTGGCCATCAAC